>CANPYY010000029.1 GCA_947588675.1 uncultured Lachnospiraceae bacterium
CCTCGCGCCGCGTAAACGACCTATACCCTTAGCAGGGGCACCTCTTCAGCCACTTGAGTACTTCTCCATAACTGAATAAAAATACTATATTAATAGCCCATATCTCTGAGCTTCACAATTAGATAGTTTAACAAACACAACTTTATTTGTCAACATCATCTTTTACATATTATCCTCTTTCGTATATATTATTTCCTTTACAATCAATTACGGCTATAACCGGCAGATTTTCAACATATAACTTTCTTATGGCTTCCGTCCCAAGATCATCATATGCTATGACTTCGGCAGATTTGATGCACTTTGATAAAAGGGCGCCTGCGCCTCCCACAGCGGCAAAATACACTGCAGTATTTTTTTTCATTGCTTCTATAACTTCCCGGCTTCTTTTACCTTTACCTATCATTCCTGTCATTCCACGCTCTATTAACGCCGGGGTATATTTATCCATACGGCTGCTTGTCGTAGGTCCTGCAGAGCCTATTACCTGTCCGTCTCTCGCGGGCGTTGGTCCAAGATAATATATTATCTGGTTGTCAAGAGCGACCGGCAATTCTTTCTTATTATTAATTGAATCATACATACGAAGATGAGCGGCATCTCTCGCAGTATATATATTTCCCGTTATATATATATAATCTCCTGCATTTATTTCCTTAACTTTTTCTTTTGTAAGTGGTGTATTTATATGGCGTTCCATTAAATTCCTCCGTATTAATTATATTGTCCTGCTTACATGTCTGTTTACATGGCAGCATATGTTTACCGCAACCGGAAGTCCCGCTATATGCGTCGGATATGTTTCTATATTAACTGCAAGCGCTGTTGTTTTTCCTCCAAGTCCTCCGGGTCCTATATCAAGTGAATTTATCTTGTCCAGAAGTTCCCGTTCAAGTTTTGCAACATATTCTATATCCGAAGGAATATTAATATTTCTGGTAAGAGCTTTTTTGGCAAGATATGCGCATTTTTCAAAATTACCGCCGATTCCTACCCCTACTACTAACGGCGGACACGCATTCGGACCCGCAAGCTTTACCGTTTCAATAACAGCTTCTTTAACTCCCTCGATTCCATCGGCAGGCTTTAACATATATACCCTGCTCATATTTTCAGAACCAAACCCCTTTGGAGCTACCGTTATTATTATATCTTCGCCGCTTATTATTTCGTAATGAATTATACCCGGCGTATTATCCTTTGTATTAACCCTTTTTATCGGGTCGCCAACAACAGATTTTCTAAGATATCCCTCGTCATATCCCTGTCTTATTCCTTCATTTATAGCTTCTTCAAGAGGCATTCCTTCTATATGGACATCCTGACCTATCTTCATAAATACTGTCGTCATTCCTGTATCCTGACATATTGGTATCATGTCATTTTTTGCTATTTCCATATTTTTAACAAGCTGTCCCAGAATTTCTTTTCCTATTATATTAGTTTCTTCACATTCAGCCTGAATTATCCTGTCAGATATATCTTCTGACAGAATATAATTCGCTTCTATGCACATTTCTTTTATTGTTTTTACAATTATATCAGTATGTACTGTTCTCATTGTTTTTCTGATTCTTCACTTTCTTCATTATATTCTTCTTCCGGATTTTCATCCCTGACCTTTGCAATACCGGCTACTACAATATCGCTTTCGGTATCAATATTCATAAGTTTAACTCCGGAAGTGTTACGTCCAAGCCGTGATATATCATCTACGCTTATTCTTATTATTATGCCTTCATTAGTTATAAGAAGTATTTCGCGGCTTTCATCCACTATTTTGGCTCCGACAACATATCCGCTCTTTTCGGTAATCTTATAACACTTAACACCTTTACCGCCTCGTCTTTGTGTATTAAACTCATCTATATCGGTACGTTTTCCAAGGCCGTTTGCTGATACAATAAGCATATCTTTTCCCTGGGTATCAAGCTGCATACCTATAACCTCATCATCATATGAAAGGTTAATGCCAATTACTCCCATTGAGGATCTTCCGGTATGTCTTACGTCTTTTTCAGAAAATCTTATACACAATCCGTGTTTCGTAACCAAAAGTATTTCTTTTGTATTATCCGTTATTTTTACTTCTATCAGTTCATCGTCATCTTTAAGATTTATTGCCCTTATACCTGTTTTTCTTATATTTGCAAAATCATCTACTTTTGTCTTCTTTACAATTCCCTTTTTGGTTGCCATAAACAGATATTTGCCTTCTTCATATTCATTTACCGGAATAACGGCGGTAATCTTTTCTTCGCTCGTCATGTACTGAAGAAGATTAACTATAGCAATTCCTCTTGCCGTTCTTCCCGCTTCGGGAATTTCATATGCCTTCATTCTGAAAACGCGGCCTTTATCAGTAAAGAACATAATATAATGATGGGAAGTTGTCATAAACAATCTTTCTATATAATCATTTTCTATAGTCTGCATTCCCTTTATGCCTTTACCGCCCCTGTGCTGACTTCTGAAATTATCGACAGTCATTCTCTTTATATATCCAAGCCTTGTCATGGCAATAACAGTATTTTCTCGAGGTATCATATCTTCCATGGATATATCAAATTCATCATAATCGATAGATGTTCTTCTGTCGTCGCCATATTTATCCCTTATTATAATAAGCTCATTTGAAATAACGGTAAGAAGCTCGTTTCTGTCACTTAAAATCTTTTTATATTCTTCTATTTTAATCTGCAGTTCTTTATATTCATTTTCTGTTGATTCTCTTTCCAGTCCGGTAAGTTTCCTTAACCGCATATCTATAATACTTTGTGCCTGAGCCTCAGAAAAAGAAAATCTCTCAATAAGATTTTCTTTAGCCTCATTAGCAGTCTTTGAAGCGCGTATTATTGATATAACTTCATCAATATGATCAAGCGCAATAAGAAGACCTTCTAATATATGGGCTCTTTCAGAAGCTTTATTCAAATCATATTTTGTCCGTCTTGTAACGACATCTTCCTGATGTTCAAGATAATATTTAAGCATCTGCAGGATATTCATTATCTTTGGTTCATTATTAACAAGCGCAAGCATAATAACTCCAAACGTATCCTGAAGCTGGCTATGTTTATATAATTGATTTAAAACAACATTAGGATTTGCATCTTTACGGATTTCAATTACGATACGCATACCTTCACGGTTTGATTCATCTCTCAAATCCGTTATGCCGTCAACTTTTTTATCTTTATGCAATTCAGCAATTTTCTCGATAAGTTTAGCTTTATTTACCATATATGGAATTTCGGTAATAACTATTCTGTTTTTTCCATTTGGCATGGTTTCAATATCAGAAACTGCGCGTACCCTTATTTTTCCACGTCCGGTGCGATATGATTCTTCTATCCCTCTTGTTCCGAGAATAGTTGCTCCGGTTGGAAAATCCGGACCTTTTATTATTTGAAGAATTTCATCAACTGTAGTTTCTTCATCATTCTTTTCATTTTCAATTATATGTAATACTGCATTGATAACTTCTCTCAAATTGTGCGGCGGTATATTGGTCGCCATACCGACTGCAATACCGGAAGTTCCGTTTACCAGAAGATTAGGTATCCTGGCAGGAAGCACTGTAGGTTCTTTTTCCGTTTCGTCGAAGTTTGGCGTAAATTCAACAGTATTTTTTCCAATATCAGCAAGCATTTCCATTGATATTTTACTAAGTCTTGCTTCCGTGTATCGCATAGCTGCCGCTGAATCGCCGTCTACAGAACCAAAATTTCCGTGACCGTCAACCAACGGATATCTTGTAGACCATTCCTGAGCAAGATTAACAAGGGCTCCATATATTGAACTATCTCCATGCGGATGATATTTTCCCATTGTATCACCGACGATACGGGCGCATTTTCTGTGAGGCTTGTCCGGTCCGTTATTAAGCTCTATCATTGAGTACATAATTCTTCTTTGAACAGGCTTCAGACCATCCCTTACATCAGGCAACGCTCTTGATGCAATGACTGACATGGCATACTCTATATAGGATTTCTCCATTGTTTTTTTAATATCAACATCATTTACTTTATCAAAAATATTCTCTTCCATTCTTATCCTCCAGACTAAATATCAAGGTTTTTAACAAACCTGGCATTTGCTTCTATAAATTCACGCCTTGGTTCAACCTTATCCCCCATAAGGGTCATAAATGTAACATCAATATCTGAAGCTTCTTCTTCATTAATAGTTACTCTATGAAGTATTCTCTTTTCCGGGTCCATGGTTGTATCCCATAATTGTTCCGCATCCATTTCACCAAGACCTTTATATCTTTGAATTGAATTGTTATTATCCCTTCCTACTTCAGAAAGTATGGCATCAAGTTCATCATCCGTATACGCATACCACACTTTTTTATTCTTCTCAAGTTTATAAAGCGGCGGCTGCGCCAGATATACATATCCCTGTTTTATAAGTTCGGGCATAAATCTGTATAAGAATGTAAGTAAGAGTGTACTTATATGCGCACCATCCACATCCGCATCCGTCATAATTATTATTTTATGATATCTTAATTTTGATATATCAAACTCATCTGATATTCCTGTACCAAATGCAGTTATCATAGCTCTTATTTCATTATTTACAAGTATTTTATCAAGCCTTGATTTTTCAACATTAAGAATCTTTCCCCTTAAAGGAAGTATTGCCTGTGTTGCCCTGTCTCTTGCAGTTTTTGCACTACCGCCGGCAGAATCTCCCTCTACTATATAAATTTCACAGTTTTCAGGGTTTTTATCGCTGCAGTCAGCAAGTTTTCCCGGAAGGCTCATTCCTTCAAGCGCACCTTTCCTTGCCGTTTCTTTTGCCCTTCGCGCAACCTCTCTCGCTCTTTGCGCTAAAAGAGCTTTTTCACATATAATTTTTGCAACCTGAGGGTTTTGTTCAAGAAAATATGTAAGCTGTTCGCTTACTACGCTTTCTACCGCTCCTCTTGCTTCGCTGTTACCAAGCTTTTGTTTTGTCTGACCTTCAAACTGCGGTTCTTCAATCTTAACGCTTATGATTGCTGTCAATCCTTCTCTTATATCTTCACCGCTTAAATTTCCATCTTTCTCTTTTAATATTTTCTGATTTCTTGCATAATCATTAAAAGTTTTCGTAATTGCATTTCTAAAACCTGTCATATGCGTTCCGCCTTCAGGCGTAGTTATATTATTTACAAAACTATAACAACTTTCGTTATATGCTTTATTATGTTGGAAGGCAACTTCCACATATACGCTGTTTTTCATTCCTTCGCAATATACAACTTCATCATATAACGTTTCGTTTGTCCTGTTCAGATATTCGACATATTCCTTTATTCCTCCCTCATAACAGAAGGATTTTTTCTGCTCTTTATCTTTTCTCTTATCTTCAAGAGTAATTTTTACTCCTTTTGTAAGAAAAGCCATTTCACGAAGTCTTGTTTTCAGTACATTATAATCATATTCCAGCGTTTCGGTAAAAATTGTACCGTCGGGTTTAAATGTAACTTCTGTTCCCGTATGGTCGGTTTTGCCTACCTCTTTAAGAGGATACATAACTTTTCCTCTTTCATAACGCTGTATATATTTTTTTCCGTCATCCGAGTGTATAATAACTTCAAGCCAGTCTGAAAGGGCATTTACTACCGACGCTCCTACTCCGTGAAGTCCGCCCGATACTTTATATCCTCCGCCGCCAAATTTTCCGCCTGCATGAAGTATAGTAAAAACAACTTCAACGGCAGGTATACCTGCTTTATGATTGATTCCGACGGGTATACCTCTTCCGTCATCAATTACGGTTATTGAATTATCTTCATTTATTGTAACATCTATATTTTTACAATAACCGGCCAGAGCTTCATCTATCGAATTATCAACTATTTCATAGACAAGATGATGAAGTCCTCTTTCAGAGGTACTTCCTATATACATACCCGGTCTTTTCCTTACAGCCTCAAGACCTTCCAATATTTGAATCTGGTCAGCTCCATATTCATTATTTGTTTGTGTCGTTTCAGTATCCATAATTTACCTCGCTTCTGTTTTCATCTATTATATTTCCATTTTCAACCCTATATATTCTATTAACATCCATTCTATAATTAATAAATTCTTCAAGTCCCGTACATGTAATTATTGTCTGTACATTTTCAATACATTTTAATATATAATTCTGCCTTTTTCTGTCAAGTTCTGATAATACGTCATCTAAAAGCAGTACAGGTACGTCGTCACTCTTATTTTTTACTATTTCTATCTCGGAAAGTTTTAAAGATAACGCCGCAGTTCTTTTTTGCCCCTGCGACCCAAATGTTCTTAAATCCATTCCATTAGCAACAAACTTTAAATCATCCCTGTGAGGACCGCAATGTGTATATTGATGATACATATCCCTCTCAATATTTTTTTTCATTTTATCCGCAAATAAATCTGTATCCGTATCAGGTTCATATATAATAGAAAGTCTTTCTTTCCCTCCGGTAAGCCTGTTATGTATACCATCCGCCATATCTTTTATCTGCATTACAAAATTTTTTCTTGCTTTTATAATTTCAATTCCATATTTTACAAGCTGTTCATCCCATACGGACAAAGTATCTATAAGTTTTTCATTACTTTTAATTTGTCTGAGAAGATGATTTCTCTGATTAAGAACTTTATTATATCTGCTGAGATTATCAAGATAAATACTGCTAAGCTGACAAAGTTCCATATCTATAAATTTTCTTCTTTCTGACGGTCCGTTTTTTATAATATTTAAATCTTCAGGCGAAAAAAATATTATATTCATAAATCCCATAAGTTCTGAAGATTTTTTAATGGGAATCCCGTTAATAGCTATTCCCTTGGACTTATTTTTTTTCAGGTGCATATCTATATAATGTTCAAGACCCTCTTTTTCCACATACATTTTAATATGCGCTTCATCGCAGCCTATCCTTATTATATCCTTATCTTTACTTCCTCTGTGGGATTTAGTAGTTCCGCATAAATAAATACTCTCAAGTATATTAGTTTTTCCCTGCGCATTATCTCCATAAAGAATATTTACTTTTTTATCTAAAGATAATTCAACTTCTTCATAATTACGGTAATCACATAATTTTATTTTTTTAATGTACATTATTTACCATAACCTTTTCGCCATCATACTCGATAATATCACCTTTACGGCATTTTTTTCCTCTTTCATATGCCGTTTCTCCATTAACTTTTACTAATCCTTCTTTTATAACAAATTTGGCGTCTGTTCCTGAACCTGAAAAACCTGCGAGTTTCAATGCCTGTCCAAGTCTTATATATTCATCTTTTATATATATTTCCTGCATATCATACATCCCTTTACATTACAGCATTAAGTTTTACAGGTACTATCAGATATATATAACTTCCTTCGTCATTTTTTATAAAGAAAGGAGCTTTTGAATTAATAAAATACATATTTATTTCTTCATCGTCAATTACTCTTAAAGCATCCATTAAAAATTTCGGATTAAAAGCAATCATTATATCTGTTCCTTCTTTTGAAATATCTATATTTTCATCCATTGAACCAAGAGAAGTATTTATTTCAACTTTTACGTTTTCTTCATTCACATTAAAAATGATAGGTTTCTTTTCTGAATCTCTTATAAGAAGTGAAGCTCTGTCTATACTTCCAAATAACTGCGCTTTATTTATTGTTACTTTTGTTTCATAATCTCCTGATAACATCTGGTCTATTTTGTAATATTCGCCTTCTATAAGTCTGGATAATACTATCGTATCATCAAACTCAAACAAAACATGTTTATCATCAAAATAGATATTTACCATGTCGTCTATATCACCGTTTATTATTTTAACGATTTCATTTAAGGTTTTTCCGGGGATAACTACTTTTATCGGCTGATAACTTTCTTTAAGATATACCTTTCTTATGGATATTCTAAATCCGTCAAGAGAAGTAATCTTAAATTCATTATCATTTATCTCAAAAAGTTCGCCCGTCATAAGCCTGCTGCTTTCATTATTACTTATTGAAATAATAGTCTGTCTTATCATTTCCCTCAAAGTAAACTGAGAAATAGTGATTTTATTATTTTTTTCTATTTTCCTGATAGCAGGAAATTCATCTTTATCTTTTAAAGAAAGTTTTATTTCTGATTTTCCGGAAACAAGAGTAACTATACTGTCGTCACTTTTAACAGTTATCTCATCAGAAGGCATCTTTCTTACAAATTCATAAAACATTTTAGCGTCTACAAGTATGGTTCCTTCTTCTTCAACTACTCCCTTAACTATAGTTTCAATAGCCATTTCCATATCGTTACCGGTAAATTTAATATATCCGTTTTCAGCTTCTATAAGAATAGATTCAAGTATTGGCATAGTAGTTTTACTTGATACAGCTTTCATAACTATATTGGTACTTTTAACCAAATCTGATTTATTGCAGATAATTTTCATCTTAATACTGCTCCTTTCTTATAAATAAATATATATATAATATAATAAGTATTAGTAGCGACAGGTACTGTTAATAAGTTAATATCATTAAAATAACCTCAATTTAAAAGAGTTTAAACCTTAACCCGTGAATGTTGATAAAAAGTAAATAAGGTTAATTGTAAAAATAAGTATGAAAGAGTATAAATGTTATTAACATTAAATATCAACAATTCACTTAATAAAGTGGATAACTTTTAAGTATGCCTGTTATTGATGATTAATGATTTTCATAAGAATATCAATTTCATTTTGAAGCGCTGCGTCTTTCTTTAAGTCGTCGTCTATTTTATTATATCCGTGCATTACGGTAGTCCTATCTCTGTTGCCAAGGTTTGATCCTATTTCTTCATAAGAAGAATTGGTTATTTTCCTGCACAGATACATACATATTTGTCTTACGTTTGCAACTTTCTGACTTCTGTTTTTTGAATTGATTTCTTCTAATGTAAGTCCATAATGTTCTACTACTATATTAATAATGTAGTCGTTTGTTATTTTCATTTTTTCATTTGTAAGAATCAGGTCTTTTATATCTTCAATTGCCGTATCAAGAGTAATGTCACAATGCTGCAATTTTGATCTTAATATAAGTTTATTATATGCTCCTTCAAGGTCACGTATATTTGTTTTGATATTTTCGGCAATAAATTTTAATATTTCTTCGCCGAGTTTAATTCCTTCTTTTTCTTCCTTTTTACGCAATATAGCAAGTCTTGTTTCATATTCAGGAGCTTTTATATCAACAGGAAGACCCCAGTTAAAACGTGATTTATATCTTTCCTCAAGTTTTTCCATCTGATTTGGATGTTTGTCGCTTGTAAGTATGATTTGTTTTCCCTGTTCATAAAGTGTATTAAAAGTATTGAAAAATTCTTCCTGTGTAATATCTTTACCTATTATAAATTGTACGTCATCTATCATAAGAACGTCTACTTCCCTGTATTTTCTTTTTATATTGTTTAAAGTAGTTCTGTCCTGTTTACTGTTACGAATTGCATTAACTATTTCATTTATGTATTGTTCGCTTGTTGTATATAATACCTGAAGTTCAGGAGAATTTTCTATAATATAATGAGCAATTGAATGAATAAGGTGGGTTTTTCCAAGTCCCGGTCCTCCGTAAATGAAAAGAGGATTAAATTCGCTTTGCAGGGGTGATTCCGCAACAGCAAGGGCGGCGGCATGCGCAAAATTGTTATTATTGCCTACTACAAAGGTATCAAAAGTATATTTATCATTAAGGTTAAATGATAAATTTTTTCTTGTATTGGTTTTTGTTCTGGACGCGCCGCCGTTATTTTTTTCAAGCTCGCTTTTATTTTTATATTCAAGAGTAAGATGATATCCGGTGATTTCTTCGATAGCAATTTGAAGAAGAATATTATATTTCTTTTGAATATGATTTTTGCTGTTTTCTCCGAGTTCTTCATCATTTACGCATATGATTGCGGATTCTTCAGATTCGTTTACTGAATAAATTTCGAGGGGAAGAAGCCAGGTCTTATAACATACTTCAGTTATAGAATATTCATTTTTCACATGTTCAAGTATTTCAAGCCATTTTGACCTTATTAATTGTTCCATTCGTTAACCTGCTTTCTGTAAATTGCTACTTTCCCAAAATAAAACTATCATATATATATTAGTACAAAATACAAATTTTTTCAATAGTAATGAAAAATTATTACTTGACGGAGACTACATTATTGAATATAATACAGATTGATATGTTATCAGAATAGGGATATCGTGCGATTAAGGAGGTGTATATAGAATGAAAATGACATTTCAGCCAAAGAAAAGAACAAGAAAAAAAGAACATGGCTTCAGAAAGAGAATGAGTACTGCTAACGGAAGAAAAGTATTATCAAGAAGAAGAAGAAAAGGTAGAAAGAAAATTTCTGCATAATATTAAATAGTAGAAACCGGCATAGTAGTTGTCAGGTATCTGATATTCCGAGGAGAAAATAATTGTATTCACATATCAGGAAAAACAGCGATTTTCAAAAAATATATAAGAATGGCATATCCCTTGCCAATAAGTATCTGGTAATGTATGTAATGAAAAATAACAGTAAGGAAAATCGTTTGGGAATATCGGTCAGTAAAAAAGTAGGTAACAGTGTAATAAGGCACAGAGTTACCAGATTAATTAGAGAAAGTTACAGATTAAATAGTAATTTATTTGAGAATGGCTATGATATTGTAATAATTGCCAGAGTTACTGCAAAAGGAAAATCATATAATGATATTTGCAGCGCTTTAATTCATTTGGGAAAGATTCATAATATAATTGTTGAATGATATGAAAAATATATTGTTAGTTGTTATTAAATTTTATAGAAGATTTTTATCTCCATTGAAAATTCAACCTACGTGTATTTATATACCAACATGTTCTGAATACGCCGCGGAGGCTATAAATAAATATGGCTCTATTAAGGGGACTTATTTGGCTACTAAAAGATTATTGCGTTGTCATCCTTTTGCAAAGGGCGGGTATGACCCCGTTCCATAAAGGAGGATTTTTAACTGATGTATGTTTTTTTAACTCAGTATAATGGAGCTATTTTAGGTCCTATTGCTAAGGTTCTGGGATATATTCTTCAGGGAATTTATGCCTTTTTTGATTTATTTGGAATTCATAATACAGGTCTGTGTATTATTATATTTACATTTATAGTAAATGCTCTTATGATTCCTATTACAATTAAGCAGCAGAAATTTTCAAAACTTAATTCTGTTATGGCTCCTGAAATTCAGGCAATTCAGGCAAAATATAAGGATAAAAAGGATCAGGATTCCATAAGAAAGATGCAGATGGAACAGCAGGCGGTATATTCCAAATATGGAGTAAGCGCTACTGCAGGATGCCTTCCTATGCTTATTACGCTTCCTATATTCTTTGCTTTGTACAGGGTTATATATAATGTTCCTGCTTATGTTCCTCAAATTAAGGAAATATATGAAAATATCATTAATGTAATAGGAACGTCCGGAATTGCTATTGATGAGTTTGCACATCATATAGGCGCGTTTGTAAGAAATGGAGGAGTTACTGATATTACTATAAGAAGCGGACAGATTACTTCACAGTCTCTTTCTAAAATAGACGATATAGTTGCTGCTATCAGTTCAATTAATACAAACGGTTCATTTACCGCTTCTGCATCTAATTATATTGTAGATATACTCAGTCAGTTTAAAGAAACTAACTGGAAAGAATTGTGGGATATGGATATATTCAAAAATTATCCCCAAATAACGGATTCCATGAAAACGTCCTATAGTGAATTAAAAGGAATATATAGTTTTCTTGGAATGAATATTATGGAAAACGCTTCATGGAGGAATTTTACTATATTAGTTCCTGTTCTCGCAGTTGTAACTCAGTTTATTAATAACAGGATAATAATGAGTAATACGCAGACTCAAAATAACAGCGATAATTCCATGGCGGCATCGATGAATACGATGAATAATGTTATGCCTTTTATATCCGGTATTTTTTGTTTTATGTTTCCTATAGGTGTTGGACTTTACTGGGTAGCAGGAAGCCTGTTCAGAATTATTCAGAGTCTTTTTATAAATATGTATTTTAATAAAGTAGGCATTGAATATATTGCTGAAAAGAATATGGAAAAACGTAATAGAAAACTTGAGAAAAAAGGCATTGACCCTAATTCCACAAAAATGCAGCAGCTTGCAAAAACAAGAACAAGTTCAATTAATACAAGTAATACAAAATATATCAATAAAAATAATGACAATCGTTCATATAAAAATTCAAAGCAGGATTTTTATGTAAACCATGATATAAAAGGTGGAAGTATTTCTGATTTTGCAAATATGTTAAACAGAGATTATGAAAATAAAAATCAAGAATCAGATAATGATGATAAGGAGGTTTAATATGTCAGACTGGAAAGAATTTACAGGTAAAAATGTTGACGAGGCTTTAACGGAAGCCCTTATAAAACTTGAAACAACAAGTGATAAGGTAGATTGGGAAGTTATAGAAAAAGAATCAAATGGTATATTAGGAATATTTTCAAAAAAAGAGGCAAAAATAAGAGTACGCCTTAAAAAAAATGCAGTAACTATTGCTAAAGATTTTCTTTCGGAAGTATTTGAAGCAATGCAGATTAAAGTTGATATCGATATAGATTATAACGAAGAAGATTCAACTATGGGTATTAATATTAAAGGCGATGATATGGGAATACTTATAGGAAAAAGAGGTCAGACTCTCGATTCCCTTCAGTATTTGACAAGCCTTGTTGTTAATAAAGAAGCGAAGAATTACGTTAAGATAAAACTTGATACTGAAAATTACAGGGAAAGAAGAAAAGAGACTCTTGAAAACCTTGCAAATAATATTGCCCATAAGGTAAAAAGAACAAAAAGAAAAGTTGTTCTTGAACCTATGAATCCGTATGAAAGAAGAATAATACATTCAGCGCTTCAATGTGACAAGTATGTTGAAACGCATAGTGAAGGAGAAGAACCTTATCGTAAAGTTGTTGTAACATTAAAGCATGATGCTCCCGGTTACGGAGACGGACGCAAAAGATACAAAACAGGATATAACAAGTATAACAGCAAACATAATTCGTATCAGAAAGATATGGAGCAGGACGGCAGTGAAAAATAATTACAGCAGGCTGAGTCATTTATGATTCAGCCTTTTTTAGAAATATATATTAATGTGAAGGAGGGCTAAAAATGCACGGTGATGAAACCATAACTGCAATATGTACGGCTTTTGGAAATGCCGGAATACATATAATCAGAATAAGTGGCGGCGAAGCTTTTTGCGTAATAGAGAAGATTTTTAAAAAAGGAAAGTCTCAAAAGCCTTTTAGGGTAAGTGAATATGATTCGCACACTATTCATTATGGGTATATATTTGATAAAGATAAGTGTATAGATGAAGTTATGGTATCTGTGTATAAAGCTCCCAATTCATATACAAAGGAAGATGTTATAGAAATAAACTGCCACGGTGGTTCGTATGTTGCAAAAAATATTCTTATGCTTATTACCGGACTTGGCGTACGTATGGCGGAACCTGGAGAATTTTCAAAGAGGGCTTTTCTTAACGGGCGTATTGACCTTTCCCAGGCGGAAGCAATAATGGAAATCATAAAATCACAGAATGATTATGCATTAAAGTCTTCAGTGAACCATTTAAGAGGGAATATAAAGAAAAATATTGAAAAAATAAGAGAAGATATTTTAAATGAAGTCGCATATATGGAAGCGGCTCTTGATGACCCTGAACATTATGAATTAAATAATTATGGCAGCATTTTACGTGAAAAAATATTGCCATGTATAGATAATCTGGAAATGCTTAAAAAAAGTTACAGAGAAGGAAGAATTATATCAGAAGGTGTAAATACGGTTATTGCAGGCAAACCTAACGTTGGAAAATCTTCTTTTTTAAATTATCTGTTAAAGGAAAATAAGGCGATAGTTACAGATATTCCGGGTACGACAAGAGATATAATTGAGTATAGTATAAATATAGGAAATATTTGTCTTAATCTTACCGATACTGCGGGAATACATAAAACCGAAGATTATATTGAAAAAATAGGAATTGAAAAAACGCTTGAATCAATAAATGCGGCGCAGCTTATAATATGTATATTTGATATGTCGAGGGAATTTGATGAGGAAGATGAATATGTATTGTCGCAGATAGAGGGCAAAAATTGTATTGTTTTATTGAATAAGAGCGATTTGGAATGTAAGCTGGATATTGATAAATTGAAAAGCAGGAAAATTAAATACATTGTCTTTTCTACACAGACGGGAGAGGGCTTTGACTTATTTGTAAAAGAATTGGAAAATATGTTCTATTCTGATATTATAGATGTAGAAAATGAAATTTTTATAACAAATGCAAGACATGCAGAAGCAATAAATAATGCTATACAATCGTTAAAACTTGTAATAAATAGTATTTCTGAAGAAATGCCGGAAGATATTATTACTATTGATATGATGGATGCGTATAATTTTCTTGGAGAAATAACCGGCGATACCATAGGCGAACAGCTTATAGACAAAATTTTTGCTGAATTTTGTATGGGAAAATAGTATTTGAGGTGTACCTTATGAATAATAAACGGATAATTGAATATAATTATGATGTTGCGGTTGTAGGAGCAGGTCATGCAGGATGTGAGGCATCGCTTGCAACTGCACGTCTTGGATATAAAACTATAGTATTTACGGTAAGCATTGACAATATAGCGATGATGCCGTGCAACCCGAATATAGGCGGAACGTCAAAAGGACATCTTGTAAGGGAAATAGATGCTCTTGGCGGAGAAATTGGTATTAATATAGATAAAACATATATACAATCAAAAATGTTAAACCGTTCAAAAGGTCCTGCAGTACATTCATTAAGGGCGCAGGCCGATAAAAAAAATTATTCTGCGGAAATGAGAAAGACTCTTGAAAATACAGATAATCTTGATATAAGACAGGCAGAAGTGACAAACATTATAGTTGAAAATAATAGTATTAAAGGGGTAATAACTTCATCTGGAACTGTATATTATGCTAAAACAGTTATTTTATGTACCGGAGTATATCTTAAAGCTAAATGTATATATGGAGATGTATCTTCCAATACCGGACCAAACGGACTTTCAGCGGCAAATGAGCTTTCGCAGTCATTGATTGATAATGGTATTGAAATAAGAAGGTTTAAAACAGGTACTCCGGCGCGTATAGATAAAAGGACTATAGATTTTAGTGTGATGCAGGAGCAGAAAGGCGACGAACATATTACACCATTTTCCTTTACAAACAAGGCGTCTGATATAGAGCGTAAACAGATATCCTGCTGGCTTACTTATACGAATGAAACAACACATGAAATAATAAAGGAGAATATAGACCGTTCGCCATTATTTGCAGGTATTATAGAGGGTACGGGACCAAGGTATTGTCCGTCTATAGAAGATAAAGTTATGAGATTTGCAGATAAAGAGCGTCATCAGATATTTATTGAGCCTGAGGGTGAATATACGAATGAAATGTACATTGGAGGAATGTCTACTTCGCTTCCGGAAGATGTTCAATATAATATGTACCGTTCAATAAAAGGTCTTGAAAATGCGCATATTGTGCGGAACGGATATGCTATAGAATATGATTGTATTAATCCTTTGCAGCTTAAACTTAATCTTGAATTTAAAAATATATCCGGATTATTTGGAGCAGGACAGATTAATGGCAGTTCAGGTTATGAAGAGGCTGCGGCGCAGGGAATAATAGCGGGAATAAATGCTGTTAAATATATTGAAAATGAAGAACCTGTTATTATTGATCGTTCAGAGGGATATATAGGCGTATTAATAGACGACCTTGTTACAAAAGGGACTAACGAGCCATATCGAATGATGACGTCACGCGCGGAATACAGACTTTTGTTAAGACAGGATAATGCAGATTACAGATTAACTCCTATAGGATATAAAGTTGGACTTATAAGTGAAGACAGATATCAAAAGTTTTTAAAGAAAATGAAGAATATTGAATTGGAAATTGAACGGATAAGAAATACATATATAGATGCAGATGATAATACTAATAAAATTCTTGAAAAATACGGAACGACAGCAATAAGTTCAAGTATAAGTCTTGCTGAACTTATAAAAAGACCTGAACTTAATTATGATAAAACGGCTGAACTTGATAAAAAAAGACAGCCTCTTGAGCAAGAAGTTGTAGAACAGGTTGACAATATGATAAAATACGAAGGTTATATAGAAAGACAGAAAAGGCAGGTCGAACAATATAAAAAACTGGAAAACAAACGTATACCCGATAATATCAACTATTTTACAATAGGGAGTCTGCGAAAAGAAGCGGTGCAGAAACTTGACAGTATAAGACCCGCTTCAATAGGACAGGCTTCGAGAATATCCGGAGTTTCACCTGCTGACATATCGGTTCTTCTTGTATATTTAAAAGGAAAGTGAGATATATTATTGAAAGAATATATTAAAAACGCGATAAAGAAATTGCATATTAATTTAAGTGATGAGCAGGCGGAAATGTTTTTGAAATATTATGATTTGCTTGTTTCATGGAATAAAAAAATAAATCTTACTTCTATTACTGATTTTGAAGAAGTAGTTTTAAAACATTTTGTAGATAGCTTATCAATAGTGTATATATATGACATGAATATTGAGGCTGCCTTAATTGATGTTGGAACAGGCGCCGGCTTTCCGGGTATTCCGTTAAAAATAGCCTTTCCGCGACTTAAAGTTACACTTATTGATTCATTGGACAAAAGAATTACATTTTTAAATAACGTAATTGATGAACTTGGTCTTGAAAATATTAATGCCGTTCACTCCCGCGCAGAAGAATATGGCAATTCAAAATACAGGGAAACATATGATATATGCGTGACCAGAGCAGTATCCAATCTTTCGGTTATATCAGAATATTGTCTGCCTCTTGTAAAAAATGGCGGTTACTTTATACCATATAAGGCTAATAATGTAGAAGAAGAAATATATAAATATGAGATGGCAGTAGAGGAATTTGGAGGGGCAATAGATGATGTAGCAATGTTTAATTTGCCGGATTCTGATATTGCCAGAAGTCTTATATTAATATATAAAAATGTAAGTACACCGAAGAAATATCCAAGAAGAAATGGAATACCCTCTAAAAAACCGATTATATAAAATGTTTCACGTGAAACATTTTATATAATTTACTTATGATATTTATAGATTATAACGGCAATTAGTGTTATAATTATATACAATAGTTTTAGGAGGATAAAATGGGCAGAATTATTGCTATTGCAAATCAAAAAGGCGGCGTAGGAAAATCAACTACGGCAATAAACTTATCGGCATGTTTAGCTGAGAAAAAGAATAAAGTTCTGGTTATTGATATGGACCCGCAGGGAAATACGACAAGCGGATTGGGTATTGATAAGAACAGAGAAAAAGACACTATTTATGAAGTTCTTATTGAGGAATGTAATGTTAAAAAGGCTATTATTCACACTATGTTTGATGGTCTTGATATTATTCCCGCGAATGTGAATTTATCAGGCGCAGAAATAGAACTTATTGATTCTACGGAACGAAGTTATATATTGAGAAATTGCTTAAAGAGTATAAGTAAAAAATATGATTATATAATTATTGATTGTCCGCCGTCGCTTAGTATATTAACAGTTAATGCGTTGACTTCAGCAAATTCAGTTATTGTACCCATACAATGTGAATTTTATGCGTTAGAAGGAATAACTCAGCTTATGAAGACGATAGACCTTATACATGACAGATTAAATCCGGAACTTCATCTTGAAGGCGTTGTATTTACTATGTATGATTCAAGAACGAATTTGTCGGCGCAAGTAGTTGAAAATGTGAAAGCGAATTTGAAAGAAAAAATATATGATACAATTATTCCACGTAATGTGCGGCTTGCAGAAGCTCCAAGCCATGGTCTGCCAATCAATTATTATGATTCCAAATCTGCAGGCGCAACGGGATATAGAAATCTTGCACAGGAAGTAATAGAATACAAAGTAAGGAGAAAATAGCATGGCATCTAAAAGAGGTTTAGGTAAGGGAATTGACTCAATGATTCCAGCCGGTGATATTTCTAAAAATTCAAAAGAGGAAAAAGGAATTATACTTGCTAAGTTAAACGACATAGAGCCTAACAGAGAACAACCGCGTAAGCTTTTTAATGAAGACAGATTAAATGAACTTGCCGAGTCGATTAAGCAACATGGGGTTGTTGAACCGTTAATAGTGGTAAAACGTGAAGATTATTATGAGATTGTTGCGGGTGAACGCCGGTGGCGCGCCGCAAAAATTGCCGGACTCAGGGAAGTTCCGGTTGTAATTAAAGATTATACGCCTGAACAGGTTGTTGAAATAGCTTTGATTGAGAATCTGCAAAGAGAAGACCTTAATCCTATTGAAGAAGCTAAGGCCTATAAACAACTTATCGACGATTATAAATTAAGGCAGGATGATATAGCTGAAAAAGTCAGCAAATCAAGAACAACGATAACTAATGCTCTTAGACTTTTAAAGTTGGATGACAGAGTGCAGAGTATGGTTATAGAAGAATGTATATCCAGTGGACATGCCAGGGCTTTACTTGCAGTGGAAGATAAGGAAGAACAATATGAAATAGCATGTAAAGTATTTGATGAGAAAATGAGCGTACGTGAAACGGAAAGCCTTATTAAAAAATTAAAAAAGAAGGATGCTGTTAAAGATAAAAAACCGTTGTTTGATAATCAGGAAATATATGCGGATTTTGAAGAAAAACTTAAACAGTCCATGGGGACAAAAGTTTCTATTAACAGAAAATCAAATACTAAAGGAAAGATAGAAATAGAGTATTATTCTGAAGATGAATTAGACAGAATTATAGATATTATATTGAAATAGGAGGAGTTTTTGCAATGACCACAAATATTTTTGAAACGATTGGAATACCTGTAGATTACGTAGTATGCGGAGTTGTTGTAATACAGATAGTTATTGTAATACTTTTGATAACTGCGCTGGTAAAGTTAGGAAAAATGAGAAAAAATTATAATACTTTTTTAGCAGGAAGCGATGGTAAATCTCTTGAACAGGTGATTCTTAAAAAATTTGATATTATAAGTCTTCTTAATGAATCAATTAAGGATATCTATGCACAATTAAAAGAAATAGATAGAAATATGCTTCTTACGTTTCAAAAAATGGGTCTTGTAAAATATGATGCTTTTAAAGAGGTTGGAGGAAGGATGAGTTTTGTTCTTGTCCTTTTAAGTAAAGAAAATAACGGCATAATAATGAACTGTATGCATAGCAATTCGGAAGGGTGCTATACATATGTAAAACGCGTTGTTTCCGGAAATGTTAAATCTGCGCTGTCAAAAGAAGAAGAAGTTGCGCTTAAACAGGCAATGAACTATGAGATAAAAGAAAATGAACAGGATGAAGAATAACATAGGTATAAAAAATAAAAGCCCTAGAACCGGAAAAACTTCTCCAATCCTAAGACTTCTTAGTACACCTTCAGGGGTTCGAACCCTGGACACCCTGATTAAGAGTCAGGTGCTCTCCCAACTGAGCTAAAGGTGCATGTCTGTAAAATTTACAACAGTAAACATTATATATTTTTATTGCATATATATCAAGGAATATTTTATAAATAATAGATAAATAATGTGTTTATAATTTTACTTATGACGTTTCTTTTTCTTCTTTCCGCATGGATTCAGCGTATTTGAAATTTCATCAAGGGATTTTTTGATGCAAAGAAGCCGTTTATCAAGAGAAGTATTACATGCGGTAAAGTTTCTTATATGGGATTTGATATCCATAGCTATATCACCATACATAAAAATAAGAGGTTGTTATAATATATGCAGTATGACGACATATGCAGCTTATCTTCTGATAATCATTTCACATATCGGAAGTCCTTTCGCTACAAATTTTTCTTCGTATTCCGTCATAACATTACCTTTTATAAGATTGCTTTCATGAAGATTATATGTAAAGTCGCATATATCCCATCCGGAAATTTCTGCCTGTTGTAATGAAAAATCAAAAAGGTTTCTGTTATCTGTTTTAAATATTATCTCACCGTTTTCAGATAATATATTATTGTACTTTTCAAGAAAATTAGAAGAAGTAAGCCTTCTTTTTGCGTGGCGTTCTTTTGGCCACGGGTCTGAAAAATTAAGGTATATACGGTCTACTTCATGTTGCTCGAATATAGATGTAATATTTTCGGCGTCAAACCTTATTACATATATATTATTATATTCAAGTTCATTTAATTTCTCTATAGCTCTCACAATAACGCTTGAAAACTTCTCTATACCTATATATGATATATCGGGATTATTGCCTGCATGTTCAGTTAGGAATTTGCCTTTGCCCATTCCTATTTCAATATACAATTTTGAATTAATATCTTTATTGAACAAAGTTCTCCATTTTCCCTTATATTGCTCAGGATTTTTAATGGCGTAATCATTTTTTTCAATATATTCCCTTGAACCGGGTACGTTTCTGAGTCGCATATCAACATTCCTATACAAAATAATATTTACCGACAGTATAACACAGCGGACAATTTTTTTCTAATAGTATTTAAGCATATAAATGATTTTTGATATTTTATGTTTTGTTGACAACTATATTAATGTGTGATATGATTAAATAAATAATATATGAAAGGAATGATTTATATGTTAAAAGTATTTAATAACACAAAAAAGGCACTTGCAGTTTTTGCTCTCCTTATGATTGCAGTTTGTATGGTAACAGTAGGAGTACAGGCATATTCACCAACATTATATGGCTCAAGGCAATATAATGAAAAAGGATACAGGAGTCATACAAAAATAACTTGTTATGATGAACGTGGAATAGGCATTATGATGACTGCATATGCGCAAATCGACAACAAAAGTGCAACAACATGGGATTATGGTAAGACAATAGCAAATAGTGGATATGTATCGACAGCTTATCCTGCATATCATGGATATGGATATGGTGAAAATAAGTATGACCCAAATACTAAATGGAAAGAAAATTAATATTATTTTCCTAAGGTGATAGTATGGGAAAAATTAAATTCGTGGCAGAGGAATTTTTCCGCAGTTTCAGAAAAAGCCTTTTTAAAAACTTAATATTGATGGTTATGTTTTCGATAAGTCTTGTCATGGCTGTTTTCGTAAGTTCATATTATTTGGATTTGGGAGAAACCCAACACAATGAGTATGCATCGCAAGAGGAAGATGGCGCATGGTACCAGGTATATTTTTTGTGGGATGATTTGCCCGAATTAAATGATCTTGACAGTTCTGGTACGAGATGCCGGGATATGATAAATTACTATAACAGATTATGTGATTCTGAAGATAATCCTGTCATTTCATCAGCAACAGCGCAAAGCATGTATGTTCGTGAAGATGATATGAAAAAATATTTTGACAATCAGGACTGTTCGGCTTTTTTAAACACCGAAAGAGACGACCCCATTCTTATGGCGTATTTTGGCGGTGGGGAGGCATGTAGCGTCATGTCCATGAAAGCAGCTCAGTTTAACCTTGGTGCATACCGTCTTTTCGGACTCAAAACATCCGAAGGAGAAGGTTTCACTGAAGAAAATACATATATGGAAAGTGAAGGCGAAAATGTCCCTGTTCTTCTTGGTAATGATTACAAAGGAATAATAAATTTAGGTGAAACATTTGACATGGATTTAGGGGGAAATGTATTCAACTGCAAAGTTACAGGAATTTTGGAAAGAGGAAGCCAGGCGCCTGAATTTGCCGACTATTCCGGAAAAAGTATGGTTACACTGGACTCGTACATAATATTTCCATTTGGCGTAAGAGTGTCGGAGAATGTAACTTCCGTCAAAGAATTAAGTAAATATGCAAATTGCGATATAATTGCGCTTAGTAATTCCGCAGCTTATCTGAAAGATACTAAGGATGCCAAAAACATTATGATGAATTTTAAAGATACGGCACAGGAGTTTTCTTTCCCGCCTATTATACTTGGAGAAGCTTCGGTAGGACTTAAAATGTTTAGAAATGAGTCGGAAGCAAGTGTAAGGATTATACTCATACTGACGCTTGCGCTTATAGGTTTTTCCATTTACAGCCTTTTTGTTACTTTTTATGATAAGATACAGTCAAATATAGCGACATATGGCATATATCTGATGAACGGATGTCCGCTTTGGTGCATACTGACGTCGTTTTTGCTGGAAAACGCAATTATATTGCTTCCATCGGTTTTTGTATGCAAGAATATATTTATATATGATAATTTGTGGGCCTTTGGTCCTGATATAAAAATATTACTGCGTACGGCGTATATATATCTTGGCTCAGCATTTTTGCTTGGCGCAGCGTTTACGGCATATGTGCTTTGCAAAATTGATACGGAACATATGATAAGAAGGAAAGAATAAAATGAAAGGAGATTAAAGCTATGTTAAAACATGTAAGAATGCTCATAATAGTTCTTCTTATGATACTGTGTGTTTCGGGATGCAGTTCTAAAGAACCTACTGAGTCGCAAACTACAATGAGTCCGGAGGAGGAAAAAGAAGATGAATATCCAAAGGAGGTAAAAAACAGCAATGCTGCCGAACTGAAAAGCCAGGGTGTGTGGGAAGAAAGATATAAAAAGGACAAAGTAAATGGGACGCTTGAGGAAGGCGTTATTACAATGCTGTCAATAAATGTAAACAAAGATATGACAGAAGATGAAATGCTTCAGGTAACGGATTATTACAGGATGATTACGGATGATAAGTATAAAATTAATGATTCTTATAAAGGAAAGTTCACATGTTACGCCGTGTTTTATAAAGGCGATACGGATGAAGAACTTGGACGGATTAAGTATGTGGACGGTGAAAAAGCGGAAATTACAGACGCTGATAAATATAACTTTGCACCCGCATATATGATTAATGAAGATGATGAAGAAAGTGGCGATGAAAGTGAAGATGAGTAAGCAACGGGGTTGCAGGAGGGACTAAATGAAATTTCTTGGGAAAAAAGTTCCAAAAGGGAATTTCCTTTTGTTTTTAAGCTTTACCGTAATATCGCTGTGTTTTTTATTGGTTCTTTCGACAATACGCGCAGAAAAAGAAAATAATATTAAAATGAAAAATATGTACACAGGCCATCAAAAGAGCTTTTCTATTATAAACTCAGATGATGATGAGCAGTGGACGGAAGTGATGCCGGATATTATTGAAGCATATGATAATTTTGCAGTATATGTACCGGTACATGATGATGAAATTTTAATGAGAGGGCTGTACATAAACGGCGAGGTTCTGAAACCTCCTATAATTAGCGGAAAATATTTTGATAAGGCAACGTCATGGACAGACGAACCCAAAATCGTTCTCGGTAAAAACTATGAAAATGACATATATGAAAACGATGGGAAAAAATATTACAAGTATTGCGGCCAGGTTTTTGAGGTTATGGGCATTATGGGTACAAAAGAGGAGAGTCGTTTAAACAGCATGGCTTTCATAGATTTCAAGTCGGCAGTTGGAATAACCGGAATTAATACCGGATATATACTGGATACCAAAGAGGAATCAGATATTATGGACATTGGCAGCAGGATTAGTGATGATTTTGATTATCCTGCCGATGTAGGCATTATTCTTTCAGGCGGGGATGGAAATTCAGGCATAGCGGAGTTTCTGTCGGGCAAAGGAATTATGGATACGCTTTATATAATGGTTCTGGTAAGTTTTTCATTAAGTACGCTGTTAGTAGTATTTATATGGTTCAGGCACAGAAAAGGGTTATTTTTTGCGTGGAAGTTGTGCGGTTATAAAGAATATTCCGTGTTTGCCGAGATAGCCAAAAAATTCTATCTGACAGCCGGTGTAAGCTACTGCGTCGGGCTGGGGTTAATGTCGGTAATATCAGTTGCTGCGAAAGATATAACCATTGCAGTCCCGGATGTTTTAAAATCATTTATAATGACAATAGGTCTTGGTACTATAATACTTATGTTATGTTATTTATTAGACAAAAAAGCGAGGAGTTAAGACAGGTTACTGCCTGTTTTAACTCCTCAATTATATATTTCTATAATTTTCTTATATATCATCCCCAAATATTTTTCTAATAATATTTAAGTAGTCTTGACAGGAAAAATTAAATCAAGCATACTATACTTAGGTTATTTTGGCGTAAGATTGGAGCGAAAAATGAAAAAATATATTAAAACAATAATAATATTTGTACTTATGATTGGTCTTGTAAACATAAACGGCATTAATATAAATGCGACTGCTGCAGAGGGAAAATGGCCGAAAGGACCGGCTAAAAAGAGTATAACGGCAGAATCTGCAATAGTAATGGAACTGAATACAGGGGCGATATTATATGAGAAAAATATTCATGATAAACATTATCCGGCAAGTATAACCAAGATAATGACTACTTTATTATGTCTTGAAAATGCTTCTATGACCGATACGGTTACATTTTCAAGTAATGCTGTCAACAGTATTGAATACGGAAGTTCGCATATAGGTGTTGTACCGGGAGAAAAGATTAAAATGGAAGACTGCCTGTATGGAATAATGCTTATGTCGGCAAATGAAGTATGCAATGGGGTTGCAGAACATATAGCGGGCGATATTGACAGTTTTGTTGATATGATGAACAACAAAGCAAAAGAACTTGGATGCGAAGATACGCATTTTGCCAATACTAACGGATTGTATCTTAAAAATCATTATACCAGCGCATATGATATGGCGCTTATATCGAGGGCGGCAATGAAGAACAATATGTTCAGGAAAATTACAGGTACGAAAACTTATACAATTCCTAAGACTAATAAAAATGAAAAAAGAGGTCTGTATAATAAACATAACATGCTGCATCCGACAACATATCCGCAATATGGGTATGATTATTGTATCGGCGGTAAAACGGGATATACCAATATTGCAAGATGGACGCTTGTAACATTTGCTAAAAAGGGCGATATGGAGCTTGTATGCGTTGTTATGAAGACTGCGGGACCTCCGCCGGCGGAACCTAATGAATATACTGATACGATTAAACTTTTAAATTCCGTATTTGATAATTATTCGGTTTATTCTATGTCTACAGATTCAGATAAAGAAGAAACAGAAGGACAATATTCATTATTTACAAGGTATAATAAATTATTTGACTCTGATGATTCGCCGTTATATATACAGAAAAAGGCAGGAATTGTATTGCCAAACGGTGTTGATATATCACAGGCGGAAAAAAATGTGGAGTTCTATAATGATATAGCCGTAACGGAGGGCGAAAATATAATTGGAAAGGTAACTTACACATATGCGGGTAAGACTGCAGGAAGCGCCAATATCTATTATAATACCGAAAAAGTGTCCGATACGAACCTGAATAGCAATATTACACAAATTGTAAATGAGGCTGAGGATGAAAAAAATAAAAATGAAGCAGAAGCGCAGGAAAAAGAAAATGAAAAGGGAAATCGGACGACTGAAACAATTATAAAAATTATTGCTATAATTGCAGCTTTAGCCATACTCATTTTAATAGTGTTAATTATATTGAGAAGGACCGTATTAAGAAGAAGATATATACGTATGTATAACAGAAGAAAAATGTTAAGTAAATATTCGCAAAAACCGGTAAAAAGTAAAAGAAGGCGAAGAAGAAATAAAAAATTGTTTTAACGGAGGATACTGCAATGTCAAAACAACAATGGAAACCGGGCAATATGTTGTATCCGCTTCCCGTGGTCATGGTAAGCTGCGGGGATTATGAAAAAAATTCAAATATTATTACTATTGCATGGGCCGGTACGATATGTACCAATCCGGCAATGGTTTCTATTTCCATTAGAAAAGAACGTTATTCATATGATATAATAAAAAACAGAGGCGAATTTGTTATAAACATAGTTACGGATAAACTTGTGAGAGCGGCAGACTGGTGCGGAGTAAAATCAGGACGTGATTATGATAAATTTGCGCAGATGAAGCTTACTAAAATAAAAGCTTCACATGTAACTTGTCCGATGATAAAAGAAAGTCCGGTAAATATTGAATGTAAAGTGAAAGAGATAAAAAAGCTTGGAAGCCATGATATGTTTATTGCGGAAGTGGTAAATGTATGGGCGGATGAACAATATATGAATGAAACCGGCAAGTTTGAGTTAAATTCATCGGGAATTGTTACATATTCACATGGTGAATATTTTATGCTTGGAAAAAAGCTCGGGAAATTCGGATATTCAGTAAAAAAAGATAGAGGAGCTTCATGATTATGCTTAAAATACGCAGACAGATAACTGTAATGTTCTTTGCAGCCGCTATGATAATAAACAGTATTATGGCATTTTCCATAACAGCAGAAGCGGCGTCCACAGAAATTCCGGGGACTACGAATAGTCCGGAATCGTCAGATAATCCATATGCAACGGGTGAACCCAAAACGTCAGAAGAACCCTATGCCACTAATACACCGGAATCCTCTGCGGTTCCATATGAACAGGATACGCCTGCGCCACTGAAACAGGACGATACTAATATTCCTGACAAGATGAAAGAAAGCCTTCCGGCAGTTAATATTACAAATATTGTTCCCGTCACAAAAACATCTGTTAAAATTAATTGGGAAAAAATTCCGGAGGCAGACGGTTATTATATATATCGTATTTTGGACTTTGGAAAATTAAAGAAACTGAAGAAAATAAAAAATAATACGACGACAGTATTTACCGACAATGGATTGACTTATGGGCAGACTTATAAATATGTGGTCAGAGCCTACAAAGAATATAATGGAAAAATATATCGGGGAAGTTACAATAAAGAAGGTTACGCAAAGAAACTGAAAGTTAAGAGCGTTTATAAAAAAGGTTATAAATACTACTATGATATGGACGGAAACCGTATTGATGACGTACTGCCATTTACGGGAAAAAAGAAATCTTATCTGATTAAAGTAAATATACAAAAAAACGTTACGACTATTTATGCAAAGGATGGGAAAAAGGGCTATACAATACCGGTAAAAGTTTTTCTGTGTTCGGGTAATAAACATGATACGCTGGGGACATATTCTCTGGGAACAAGATACCGTTACAGAACACTTTTTTATAATACATATGGACAGTGGACAGTGCGTATTCATGACAGTATATTGTTTCATACCGTGGTATATAAAAAGAGCCGTGACCCTGATTCATTAGACGTTAAAGAATACAATAAGCTTGGAACATCGGCGTCCCACGGTTGCATCCGTCTTCAGTGCAGTGGAATGAAATGGATTTATGATAACTGTAAAGCCGGTACGAAAGTAATATTTTATAAAAGCAGCAATCCCGGACCACTCGGAAAGCCAAAATTAGAAAAACTTCCAAAATGGCATACATGGGATCCGACCGACCCGAACATGCAGTATAAATGCGCAGAGAAAAAATGTAATCATAAAGGCTCTCGAAAGACAGCCCTATCTTCTGTGTACTAATCCATTTTGCGACTATTTTTTTACAGAATTTTACACAGGATTCCCCTGTAAATCATCTTAGTTTTGACCGATACGGTCAGCATTTATCCTGAAAGGCGCAGCTACGCCTTATTTGAAAATACCGAAAATACAAAGATTCTTAGTTAGTGCTTCATATCCTTTAAACCGTTTAAAAACATCTCAATGGATTCTGACCTTGCTGCAAGTCTGTGCATGGCTTTAAGCGTTATCTCATCATCCTCAGACTTGATCTTTTCCTTAAGATCATCAGATACACTGCCAAGGTCTGAAAGCAGATCAAGTATATATTCCGACCCGAGCTCTTTTCTGCCTTTCTTTATCCCGGCAGTCCTCTCGTCATTCAACATCTCTTCAAGCAGCATATATCTGCCCTCCATTCCTCTTTCTTTTCTTCTGCCAATACACTATTCCCCTCTCGTATTTGAAATTGGGGAATCCCATGCATAAATTCTTTATGCACTTATTGTAACACACGTTGTTTTGTAATGCAACAATTTTTTCATTATAAAAAAGAGCTTCTACACAATTTATATGCAAAAGCTCTTAAAATCTCTAAAAAATAACATTTTTAGATAAATTTATACAATTCTCCCGCCATCTATCTCATAAGTGCGGTCGCATAAATACGAGATATCGCTTTCATTATGCGATACCAAAAGAATGGTTTTGCCCCTGTCTTTTTCATCCATAAGGATATCCCGTATCTTATTCGACATGTTCTTATCAAGCCCGTTAAAAGGCTCGTCAAGTATAAGTATGTCGGGATTTTCCATAAGCGCCTGCGCAATTCCCAG
>CANPYY010000030.1 GCA_947588675.1 uncultured Lachnospiraceae bacterium
ATTAGATAGCGAAAGGTCGGTGCACCAGTTTCATGACGCATTGGTGTCTTTCGCGGAAAGACGGGTAATAAATATGATAAATATATCTACTCCAAAGGATAAGCAAGCCATATTGGACTATATTGGTGAAAGATACAATGAGTGTATTTACTTATATTTAAATTTCTGCAAGTATCAATATAGTAATGATAAGGTTACGCCATATATTATGATTTCTGATGAAGATGACTGCCTTAACGGAGTACTTTTAAAGTATTATGATTGTCTGCATATTTTCTCAAAAAGTAATAACTTATATGTAGATGAATTAATATATTTTATAAAGCAACATAATCCAAGTGTAATATATGTAAATAAAACTTTTAACGATAAACTGGATGTTTATCTCAAAAAGAACTATAATCCTCACAATATGCCTGTTATAGAGAAACAGTATAAACCTGAATATGCAATTAGTGACATTAATTTGGCAACTTCGAAGGATATCCCTGAAATTGCATCATTGTTAGTGGCAGATGAAATATTTAAACCGTCTTACAAGTCTGCAAAGGAGTTAGAGAAACAGTTGTTCTCCAGAATGGAAGATGGATTTGGATGTACATATTATAAAAAGGAAAATAACAAGATTATATGGACAAGTAGTGTGGTTGCGCAAAATGAAAAAATTGCAATTCAGAGTTTGTCATGGCTGAGTCCGGAGTACAGAGGAAAAGGCTTAGGAAAAGCAGCTGTATCAACTGTTACCAATCTTCTTATTGAGCAGAAAAAAAGAGTTTTTGCATTGCCTGTTGAAAGCACAGTCGGACTTAATAATGCAATTGGCTGTATTAATAGTGCAGAAATTGTTAAATGGATAAGGATTTGATAATAATGTATAAAAGATAAAGGTTATGAAAGTTGAAAAACTTATTGAAATCATAAATTCAGATTTTTATGTCGGCATACCTGATAGCCAGTTAAAAGCACTTTGCAATTATCTGATATCTGAATACGGCATCGATCCAAGCATCATATAATTGCTGCAAACGAGGAAAACTGCACAGCTCTTGCGGCAGGATACTACCTTGCAACCGGTAAAATTCCGGTCGTCTATATGCAAAATTGCCGAAGCCTGTGGGTATGCTCATGTGGTAAGTGTCAGTGACTTTGAAATACTGGACGAGGAGCTGAATAAAGCAAAGCTAAGAAAAGAACTGAGCCTGATTGAGGTGAAATGCTCAATTGGTGCAAGGGCAGACCTTGGAAGACCGACTACAGCTTTGAAAAATAAAGAGAAGTTTGTGCAGTATTTGAATAACGAAATAAAATAAACTGGCAACAGGGATTCATACATTATTTAATCTATCCATATATAAGCATTGAGAATATTTTAAACATCTGCCCGGTTATTGGGTGCAGTTTATCCTGCTCCAATGCTAAAAGGTCGCCATAATTGGATGAAACAAAATGTTTATATGCGCGTATTGTTAATAAAATTTAAATAAAAGTTGCATCTATTGTTCTAGCTCCCTATCTAAACCAGCCTATACCTGTAGAAAAAAGTCATCTTATAACGTGCGCAATTACATTTTTGACACTGTTCTTAACATCAAATATCCGTGTAATCATAAAAATAAGACGTAATACCGTATTGTGTGGAAAATTGATATATATATCAGACTACATTAGTAATCCGCATCTATACGGTATTTTTAAGTTTGGCATATATTTTGAAAATGTACATAACGGACGGTAAGAATACGATAGTAGAACAAAATTAGAGGGGGAGGACGGTCCGGATTTGCATATTGAGCAGAAACTGAGTTTTTTGTAATTTTTTGTAATTGAATGATATTATGCGCCGACATGACAGAGAAGCGGAAAGTGAATATATATTATAATTAGAAAGTTTGGAAACAGAAATTGTTTCGGAAACCTGTGGAAAAGCGCTTAAAAATTAAAGGATATATTGACGGAACCGGTTGTTACGGAAATGAATGAAATATAAACCACGGAAGGCAGTATTTATCACTTGACAAACGGTATGAACTATATTACTCTGTGTTATGATTTATATATATTAAGTAGCGGAGGCGAGAGGTTAATGCTTGAAAAAATGAAAGAAATAATATCTGCACAGCTTAATGTAAGTGAAGATGAGATTACTGAATCGGCGTCGTTTAAGGACGATTTGGGGGCGGATTCACTTGACTTGTTTGAGCTTGTCATGGCATTGGAGGAGGAGTACTCCCTTGAAATTCCTATGGACGACTATGAAAATATGGAAACGGTTGCAGATGTAATTAATTACCTCAAAGACAGAGGTATAGAATAGGATTTCTACAAATAAAAGCTATTGACTTATTTTGTTTGATTGTGTATTATATGAGATAGCATACCACAAGTATGTGTGTAAACTTATCAGGCGTGTGTTTACATATATCTGGTATAAATTAATTGTTATACAAATGCAATTAAATAAAATTTATAAAAGGAAAGGAGTGTAGTATACTGCATTATGCCTGATTGATGCAATATACGTATGTAATATGAAAAAAGCCAGAGTATTATCATTGCTGCTTGCTACTGCTTTAACAGTAACTTCATTGGCCGTGACTCCTGCAGAGGCTGGGGCTGCAAAGAAGAAAATGGTGTCATTGGCAAAGAAGAAGATTACTGTTATGGTAGGACAGACCAAGAAGATTAAGATTGTACCTGCGAAGAAGAAAGCTAAGGGAAAAGCTGCTGCTGCATCCAAAGCTGCTTCAACAAAGAAAAAGATAAGGGCTAAAGTAAAATGGAAATCAAGTAATAAGAATATCGTAAAGGTAGTTAAGAAAAAGGTTTTCGTTAAAAAAGCCAATGCGAGAGTAACAGGTGTTGCTCCGGGTACAGCAGTTGTAAAAGCTGTTTACAAACGTAAGAGCGTTAAGGCAACGCTTAAATGTAAGGTAACAGTTATTCCTGCTGGCGATGCTGCCGGACAGACGACAGCTCCTACACAGGGAACTAACGTTACACCTACACAGAACCCGGCAGTTAATCCTACGGACACAGTTGCTCCTACAGACAATAATGATGCTACGGATGCGCCTAAGGGTACTCCTACAGTAAGACCTACTAAGGCTCCTACTGATGTGCCTACAGCTACCCCAACACGTAACCCTGAAACACAGCCGCCATCATCACCAAATCCATGGCCGGAAAATGCTGATTCATATTCATTTGACCTTGATGCTCCGAGAGAGCAGGGCGGAATTTATTCTGTAATGAACAGCGCTACATGGGAATCAAATGATGATGGAAGCGTAACAGTTACATTTGATTCAAGTGTAAATTATCCTGACATATCATTCAGGATTCCTGACAAATATTACAAGCCTGGCTATTATAAGTGGGTTGAGATAAAATATTCAGGAAATGAAGGAAACAGAGGTCTTTCAATATATGATAAGGGACTGCTTCCGGATCATGACGGTGACCCATGGGCTTGTGATTCAGATACCAAGCATGATATGGGACCTGACTTCCTTCCTGAGTATGCAGGAGATTGTGTAAAGATTATTGCGCTTGATGAGATTGAAAACTGGACAGATTATGCAACCCAGATTGATATCTATGCACCTACTGTGGAAGGAGGACAGAGCGCAGGCGGTAAGATTACAATTAAGTCAATTACGTTATATTCAGATCAGCCGGGAACTGATGTGACATCATCACCTGAACCATCAGCTACGCCTTCTGCAACAGAACCGCTTGGAGCTGAAGCAGATGCAACCCAGATTGATACTGATATTACGGTTGATGGCGATATAGAAGATGTATGGGCAAATGTTCCAAGTCTTCCTATAGCAAACTACAGCTCTGCACAGGGCGAAACAACAGCAACTGCAAAACTTGCATGGAAAGCTGACAAGTTGAATATCCTGGTTGAAGTAAAGGATCCTTCAATTGATGCTACATCAAACAATAATTATGAGCAGGATGGTATAGATGTATTCCTTGATGAAGATAACAGTAAGGAAGCTGCATGGGATGCCAATACGGATGCTCTCCAGTACCGTTATTCAGGATTCACAGGAAATTCAGAAGCAGAAACACCTGCCAAGAACAGAGTATTTGACCATGGTGGTTCAGCTGAACTGCTTGACCAGATTAAATCTGCATATAAAGTAGTTGACGGCGGATATGTTATAGAAACATCAATCCCTCTTAAAGAAGCAAAAGCTGAACAGCAGATGGGATTTGAACTTACAGTATTTGACTGTGCAGACGGAAAGAGAAATAATGAGATATGGCTTCTCAATACAGGTAATGACATGACACAGCTTTGGGATAATCATGTTGACTGGATTGGAACAATTACACTGAAAGAAACTGTAGATCCTAGTATAGTAAAAAGAGAACTTGACCTTAGTAAGACAGCAGCCACATATGGTGAGGGAACTGCAAAATATGATGAAGCTACTAAGTCAGTTACCGGAACAAATGTTCAGGGACTTATGATTCCGTTAGGTGAAACACTTGCTGAGGGAGATACAATTAAAGTTACTATATATGGAACTGCAAAGACTGAAGATGGCGATGCACAGATTAGGGCATGGTTGTCAACAATGGCGAATACTGATGAGTTGTCAGCCCAGGTTAATCCTGCAGTGTGGGAAACAGCATATGAATATACAGCAAAAGGACCTGCTGATGCTGTCCAGATTAAAAAGGTTGCTTATAATTCAAAGAATTTCACTGAAATCACAATTACCAAAGTTGTAGTTGAATCAAAGAAAAAGGAACCTGTTTATACACCTGTAGAACCTACTCAATCAGAGGAAATAATTGACGGCGATGTTGAGGCAAATATCTGTGCGGACAATATTTTAGATATTGGATATAGTTCAGATGCTGTAAAGAAAGAATTCCCTGGAGATGGTTCTGTAAAACTCGATTTAACAAATGAAGCTGCAGGAGCTGGTATTACTGTATTCTTTAAGGATGATCATTCTCTTGTTGATTTGAGTAAGTATACAGAAGTTCAGATTGAAGTTGCAGATGTTGGACAAAACGGAGGATATGGACCGGCTATAGAGATGAAGGATGCCAATGGTACATCAGCAGTAGGTAGTCCTGAATATTGGCCGAATCTTAATAATGGTACATGGACAAAAAGCCTGACATCAGGATTTGGAAATGTATCAGGTAAAAAGGCGGCAGCTATACAGATTAAATACAACACATATGGTAGCGAAGAAACAAGTCCTAGAGCTACCCTGACAATTAAATCTGTTAAGCTTATTGCTTCCAATCCTGTGTCTTCAGAGGTTCAGACCTTCGAGAAAGAAACAAGCGGAAATGTATCACTTGATTCAAGTACCGGATACGGTGATGTAAGAATCAATGAGGAGAAATTCCAGGAATTCCTTGAATACTATTCAGATGTATACACAGCATTTGATAAGCTTAGTGGAAAAGAAGCTGGTCAGTATGTAACCAAGTATACTGCTGATGATGAGGAAATCACATATACATCAAAAGGAAAATTAGAAGGTGACGGCGGAAAAGCAACAGGAACTCTTACAGTCAAGGGCGGAAGTGTAGACCGCAGCCTTGATGTAGAGATTACAAAGGAAGGAAGTACCTTCACAGGTAAATTTACTGATGACAAAGGTAAAGTAAGAGAAATAAAGGTTACTGAGAGTGCAGGTAATGTATGTAACATTACAGATAATGGTGAAGAAGGTTATAAGCTTATCGTAGAAGAAGAAGCTGATGACTATACAGTTACCTATCTTGCGCCAACCGGAGATTACATCAAACTTACTAAAGTTGGCAACAAATATACACTTAAAGCAACCAAAGCTATGATTGATAAGTATGGATTATCTCTCAGCTATCTTGAAGAAGCATAAACAGAGAAAGTACTGCTTATGACAGACATAGTGTGTTAAAAAAATAATGATTTGATTTTCAGTACCCTATATACCCATATGGTATGTAGGGTACTGTATTGAAAGGATGTGCAGGTATGAAAAAAAAGCACGTATCAGCCCTTAAAATGGTACTGACTTATGTAATGTGTTTTGCGCTGGCATTATCCTGCCTGATCATTACCGATAATAGGGCAAAGAGTAAATTAAAACTGCCTGTAAAGGCGCTTAAAATGTATGTAGGGGATTCATACAGGTTAAAACTTAAAAAATGTAAATTTAATACCTCGAAAAAGAAAGTGGCAGAGGTCAATAGAAAGGGAAAGATTAAGGCTAAGAAAGCCGGAAAAGCAAAGATTACCGTAAGAAAAAACAACAGCAGGAAAAAAGCTGTAATTAATATAAAAGTTGGAAAACATGCGACAGGTGTCAAAATTGATGGGGCGCTAAGTATTTTCCTTAAAATGGGTCAGACGTGGAAGATACAGGCAACGGTTATGCCTGCCAAAGTGTTGTATAAGGATGTTGAATATATTGTTGCCGATGCAAATATAGCATCAGTAAGCGCTGATGGACAGGTGGTACCGAAAAATCCGGGAACTACAAGTGTTTCCGTAGTTTCAAAGGCAACTTCATCAAAGAATAAAAAGGTAAGCGCAGTTGTAAATGTTATTGTTGCGCCTTCAGAAGATAATCCGGGAAAACAGGATTTGGGAGAAAATTTAAAGGATGATTTTACTATTGTAGTAGAAACGTCTGCGCCGGTTCACTCTGAGAAGCCGACGACACCGCCGAAGGCAACCATAGAGCCCGTAGTGACCCATGAACCGGAAAGTACGGCTTCGGTAGCTCCAACTTCTGCCCCTGTACCCACTGCGGCTCCAACTCCGGGAAAATTGCCGGAATCTATACAGGATTATATTGCGTCAATCGTGCCCGACGATACCGAACCTCTTGCGGGTTCAGTAGTTGTTGCCAATAGTGCGGGACAGCAAAGAACGGTATATTTTCTTAATAAAAATTATACAGGTAATGTAAGTGTATCTATAGATGGATATTCATACAGTAGAAGCGGAAATGTATCAGACTTTCTTGACCGTCTGGAGAATGAAACCGGGGCTGCCAATAATTCAACAGATACGGTACGTGTTATGCGAAGGAAAAAGAGCGACAGTTGGACGGTTACGTTAGGAAACGGGGCAGTGTATTACGTGTCGGGAAAAGTTCAGGATACAATATATAATTCTCCATATGGAATTATGATTGTAGAGGGTAATACGCTTAAAAGTATAGTTGTTAAGGGGAACTAAAACAGACATTATCTGAAAGGATGATAACGGCATTGTTTAAGAATTGTATGAAATATTTTTGGAAAGCGGCTGTAATAAGTATTGTTGTATTCCTGTCTGCAGGTGTCAGAATACATGCGGAAGGCGGAATTAACAGTAATGAAGCAAGAGTGATTTCAGTTGCCAGAGGTGGATTTGCATACAATAATGAACTTTATATTGCGAAACAGGAATATGTAGATCAGCTTATAGGATATCTGTCAAGAGAGAATATAAATATGACGGAAAGTCAGGCTGACAAGGCGATAAACGCTATATATTCCAATATTGAAACAGGCGTAAATGAAGGATATATAGTAAAACAGGGTTCGCCTGAGGATGATATTGACCTTGAAGAAGAAGTAGAAATAAGCGAGATATCTCCTGAAGAAAAACGCAAAGGCATTACTGATATTTCCGAAGTAAAGGAAGCAAAAACAACGCCCGCGCCGGGCGCGGTAGTTTACAGTGACGACGGCAAGGCGCACGGATATGATAACGAAGGCGCTGAAGTTGTAAAACTGGATGGAATACTTAAAAATACCGGGCTTTCATACGGATTGGCAGTGACAGTGTTAAAGATACTGGCAGGAATATTTGTATTTACCATGATAGTAGCTGCAGGTTGTATTATATATGAAAGAAGGGGAAGACATGGGGCATAAAGAACAGAGAATATTCAGATATATATGGATTCCCCTTTCTATAGCTGCTATCGGTCTTGTGTTGTATTTTATTGCAGGACGTGTTTTTGCCGGTAATATTGCCGCGCAGATTTCTTATGTCGCAGTACAGGGGGAACCTCGGAATGTAAGCAGTAACGGTATTGAGTTTTCAGAAGTTTCGGAAGGAAATGTCGATGAAGCTGAAATTATTATGCCGTCTGCCGGAGAGCAGTATGGTGAAATAAGGTGCGACGCATTTTCCGAAGCAGTGCCGTTATATTATGGGGATACCGATGATGTAATTGGAGATGGAACCGGTGAAAATCCCGGAAAGGGCGCGGGACAATCGCTTCTTTCAGGACTTCCGGGACAGGGAAAGACGATACTCGTCGGAGCCCATGACACTACTTATTTCGGTCAGCTTAAAGACGTACATGCAGGGGATAGTATTGTGCTTGCCTGCACATATGGGACTTTTGAATATACGGTATCAAAGATAGACATTATAGACGGAGCAGATTATACCGTATCAGATGATAAGGAACAGCTTGTGTTATATACATGTTATCCTTTTGGCGAGGTAGGTAAAGACAGAACCGAGAAAATAGTATATATATGCGATAAAGTAAGCGGACCGGTGATAGGAGGTAGTGAAGTTGGGCAGTAAACGTAGACGACGTCATATAAGAAGTAAATATAAAAATGCTGTCAGCTATGTGATAAGCGTGTTTGTTATGCTCTGTATAACCGTAAGTTTCTGGGGAGTTACGATAAAAACCGGGCTGCTTAACACGGGTATTGTAGAAAAGAGCCTTGTTTCAAGCGGTTATTATGAGGAAAAAGCGGAATCGCTTACGGCAAACCTTAAAAATATGTTTAAGGATTCAGGAATAAGTGAAGATGTTTCCGAAGGTATCATTACCGACAGAATGATTGTGCTTGATACAAATAATTATATAAGCAGTACAATAAATAACGAGGCGCCGGAGTATGATACCGAAGGGTTAAAAACTTCCCTCATTGAACATATCAATTCATATCTGGCGTCTAAAGGGGTAACTGCTGACGATAAGCTTGCGGAATATGTTGAACTGCTTTCGGATAAGGCGGTGGCGGATTATGAATCAAATATTAAGTTTCCTTTTATTTCTTACTTTATGGAGAGCGTAAATAATTATAAGGGCGCCGCAAATATGCTTATTATAATACCAATCCCTTTGCTTTTGGTATGTTTGATTGTATTGATTTTAATGCACCGTATGAAGTACAGGGGTATAAGGTATTTTGGGTATGGAGTATGTGCGGCTTCGATACTTGAGATAATTACTTCGCTGCTTATGAAACGTAGTTTTATGAGTATTGCGGCAGGCAAAGAAGGGGCTTATTTTGAGTTTGTAGGTAATTATATATCAGGTGCAATGAGGCAGGGAATATATTCCGCCTTGGCAGGTTTCATGATATTTGGTATAATCATCATTGTGACATATTATTGCAGGAAAAAGGCTATATAGGAGGTATATTATATGGAGTATGAGGGTTATGTTGACATTCATTCCCATATAATACCCGGAGTTGATGACGGCTCGCAGAGTTTTGAGGAATCGCTTGATATGTTGAATATGGCATATAAGCAGGGAGTAAGGACAATGTATGCAACTCCCCATTTTGGCTCCGGAAAAGAAAAGTATGATAAAGCGCTTTTGCTTGAACGGTTTGAGAAGCTGAAAGAAATGGCTGAAGGCGTGGGCGACGACGGTATAGAGCTGCTTTTGGGAAATGAAATATATTACCGTCACAGCACATTAGAGCTTTTGGAAAAAGGAGAAATATTCACTATGGGCGGCACAAGATATATTCTTGTGGAATTTGCTTACGGTATAAGTTATAATGAAATGTACAGGTCGCTTCAGCGGCTTGTCAATGCGGGGTACGTACCGATTCTTGCCCATATTGAAAGATACTATTGTCTTTATAGAAGGTTTTCTGAGATTGCTTCGCTTCGCGAGATGGGAATAGGATTGCAGATAAATGCAGATTCTGTAATAGCTAAAATAAGTTCTGAGGCGTCATTTTGCAGAAAACTTATAAGAAACGGGTACATACACTTTCTGGCAAGCGATTGCCACAGGGCCGGCTGGAGACCCCCTGTCATGAAAGACGGGTATGATGTACTTGAGAAAAAGACGCCCCCGGAATATCTGGAAAGGCTTATATGCGTTAATCCGGATATACTGAGAAAAAACCAATTTTTATAAAATATTTAGGAGGATTATTATGGAGCAGCAAAATGATGAATTTGCCATAGATTTGCTTGAACTGTTTTATGTTTTGCGTAAAAGAATAGTTATAATTATACTTACCGCCGTTATTTTTGCAGCGGGAGCGGTGGCATATACGCATTATCTTATTACGCCGATGTACGCATCGTCATCAAGCATCTATGTGCTTACGAGTAGCACGATGAATCTGAATTATTCAGATTTCATGGTTGGTACATCTCTTACGAGCGACTATATGCAGATGGTCAAATCGTATACGGTTCTGGATACGGTTATTGATAATCTTGGAATGGAAGAGGAACTTACCGTGGAGGAACTTGATGGGATGATAAGCGTTTCCAACCCTACTGATACCCGTATGCTTAATATTACTGCGAGATATAATGACCCGATGATTGCAAAAGAAATAGTTGATGAGCTTGCCACGGTATCTGTTGAAAGAATAGCCGAGATTATGGCTGTAGAACAGCCTAATATATACGAATACGGCCAGGTGAGTGAAAATCCGGTGAGTCCGAACATGAAGAAAAATGCACTGATAGCAGGTTTGATTGGCGCATTGCTTGCCGCTGCAGTATTTATTGTTCTTTATCTCAAGGATGACAGTATATGTACTCCCGAAGATATTGAGAGATATCTCAAACTTAATACGCTTGCGGCTATTCCGATGGAATCGGGAAGCGCTGAACAGATTCGTATTGATGAGAGAAAACGTTTAGGCAGGAAAAAAAGTAAACACAAAAATGGCCGTAAGAGAATCGGGGGGGGTGATTCGTTATGAATAATGTTAAATTTGAGAAGCTTAAAAAGCTTGAATATGGCATAAATGAAGCATATAAAACGCTTAGGACGAATCTGTCCTTTTGCGGTGATAATGTTAAAACAATACTTCTTACAAGCTGCACCCCGAATGAAGGTAAGTCTGTAGTAAGCCTTAGGCTGGCGCAGGCTCTGGCCGAAGATGGAAAGAAAGTTATCCTTATTGACGCCGACCTTAGAAAGTCAGTGTTTGTAGGACGTTATGGAGTTACATCCGACAAACCTATAAAAGGTCTGTCGCATTATCTTACAGGACAAGCCGAACTGGATGATGTAATATGTGAAACCGATATTGAAAACATGTATACGATATTTTCGGGTCCGGTGACGCCAAATCCTACGGAGTTGCTTGGAAATCATTATTTTGGTAAGATGATTGCCGTACTGAGACAGAAGTATGACTATATTATACTTGACACACCGCCGCTTGGTTCTGTTATCGATACCGCTATCATTACTAAAATATGCGATGGGGCAATACTTGTTATAGAGAGTAATGTAATAAGCTACCGTTTTGCGCAGGATGTTAAGAAACAGCTTGATATGGCTGACTGTCAGATACTTGGAGCTATTCTTAATAAAGTGGATACCCATAATAAAGGCAAGTACAGGGGCTACTACAAGTCTTATGGTTACCGCTCATATAACCGTTATTATGGTTATGGAAAATATGGCGCGTACGGAGAATATGGGAAACCTGATTCAGAATCATAGTGGGAATGTTGAAATACTATAAACTATTGAAATAAGGGATGCAAATGAACAATAAGTTTAATACTCAGCTTTCACTGGTAGTTGTAATCCTGGATTTAATTACTATAACAGCATCTTATGCACTTGCTAATACGATAAGAATCAGTAATTTCCTGAATACTGCAGGTGCAGAAAATGGTGATGGAAATATTATATGGGTTATATTATTTGCCTATATAATTATTACCATGTTGTCACAGCATAATGATATTTTTATGTACATGTCGTACAGGCGTGGAATATATAAGATTTTTGAAAAACATTTTTATATAATTGTGTTTACGCTTGCGTATATGTATGTGACTAAGAGCAGCGAATTGTATTCAAGAATACAATTTGTATTGTTCTTTGTTATAGACATTGCGCTTATGATGCTGGTTCACCTTTTGTTTAAGTATTTTATTACAAAGCATTTCAGGCATACGAGTTATTGTGAGAGGGTAATGCTTGTTACATATGCCGATGATGCCGAGACGGTGCTTAGAAGGATAAAGAGTACCAGGAACTGGCATTTCCGTATTAAAGTCATTGCGGTACTCGACAAAGATATGCGGGGCGAAAAGATAGAGGGCATAGAAGTTGTAGCGGATGCTACGGATTATTATGAGGCGGTAAAAGATAATGCAATTGACTCGGTTATAATAAATACTGTGCCTTATATGTATAAACATCTTGAAAATGTTGTTTCACAGTTTGTGGATATGGGTATTATTGTGCATATTAATCTTCCCGAGTACGAACTGCCGGTTGCAGTCCACAGGAAGTTTGATAATATGGGAATACTTGGCGTAATAACATACAGGAGCCAGGATTATACATTGTGGCAGGTTGCGTTAAAAAGAGCCATGGACATCGTTGGCAGTATTGTGGGTATGTTCTTCTTCGGCATTGCCATGCTGATATTCGGACCTCTTATTAAACTGGAGTCTAAAGGACCGGTTTTGTTTACACAGACGCGTATCGGGAAGAACGGAAGGAAGTTTAATATATATAAATTCCGTTCAATGTGTCAGGATGCGGAAGATAAGAAAACTGAGCTTATGACCAGAAATGAAATGACAGGGCCTATATTTAAGATAAAAGACGACCCGCGTATTACCAAAATCGGTAAGTTTTTAAGAAAAACAAGTATAGACGAACTGCCGCAGTTTATTAATGTATTAAAAGGCGATATGAGCCTTGTGGGTACAAGACCGCCGACAGAAGAAGAATACAAAAGTTATAATTCTTATCAGAGAAGACGCGTAAGCATAAAACCGGGAATGACCGGCGTATGGCAGGTAAGCGGAAGAAACCGTATAACAGACTTTGACGATATTGTAAGACTGGACTGTGAGTACATTGATACATGGTCTGTTAAGAAGGATATAAAGATTATCCTGAAAACCATATGGATTGTTATATTCGGAAGGGGAGCAGAATAATATTGATATCTGCTTGACTTATTATGAATATATTTGTAAAATATTAAGTGGTTTTATACTAGAAAGGAACGTAATAATGAATTCAGCAAAGCATATTTCCAATCAGACTATTAAAAGTGGTGACAGGAAAAATAATTCGGGACAGACTCAGAATAATCAAAAGAAAATAATGATAATGTCGGGTATAGGAGCATTGATTGTACTTTTCCTTGTAATAATGGTATGTTGGGAGAACCTTCATCCGAGGCTTATATATACTATTAACGGCAATAAAGTATATCTGAGCGATATGATGGTGGATATATATATGAGCGAAGCAACCGGCGAGTATATGAATTCCATGTATAAACAGAATTATGGCTCCTCTTCAAACTACTGGCAGGTAGAAGATGATGATGGAATGACCAATGCTGAACGTATTAAGGATAATACATTAGAGGCTTCAATGCAGAAATATATGATGTATTATGAAGCGGAAGCTAATGGTTACACTCTTTCAGACGAAGATAACACTTCCATTGAACAGCAGGCTTCAGATGCTTACGACCAGATGGATACGAAAGCAAAAAATAAATCGGGCATTACAAAAGAAGACCTGATAGACTATTATGAGATGCAGACTCTTGCAAATAATTATAAGAGCGCATGGATTGATACCTTTGATATTGATGATGCTGCAATTACTGCAGGGGTCAGCCAGGCGGATTACAGGCAGTATGACATTCAGTATTATTACATTCCGTATACCCAGACAGACGAAAGCGGAGAGAGCGTGCCTGTAAGCGATGAACAGAAAGCTGCCGCAAAAGAGGAACTTTCTGCTTCCTATGCTGATATTGCGGGTCTTGCTGATTTTACCACATATATTGACAGCGCAGATACGGCGGCACAGACAACTGATGCAGAAAGCGCGACGCCAACTCCCGCGCCGGGACCTAAAGCGCCGGAAGGTACTAATATACAGTACAATTCAAAGAGCTTTATTGAAACCGATGGAGCGGATAGCGTAGGATTTGACGATGCACTTATTGCATCCATCAAGGCCATGGATAATGAAAGCATTACGGATGGAGTTGTTGAGGATTCCAACGGATGTTATATTATAAAGATGGTTAATAACAACAATCCCGAAAGGTATGAATCAGAATGTGATTCTTTGATAACGGAAGAAGAAAGCAGGGTATTTGACGAAGAAATAGATAAACTTGAAGTTGACAAGTATTATATCGAGCTGAATGACGCCGAATGGGATAAAGTTGAATTTGGAAAGACAACTATAAATTAATATGTAATAAAAAAATAAAGGCTCCGGCTTGTTTGTGTAAATGCCGGAGCCATTTTAAAATATAAGGAGATGGTGTATGTGAGCGGAGTAAGACGTATATATGTTGAAAAAAAGGAAGCATACAGGATAGCTGCAAAAGATTTAAAGAAAGAAATTAACAGGTATCTTGATATAAAATCGTTGGACTATGTGAGAATACTTGTCAGATATGATATCGAGAATATTTCTGATGATACATATAAAAAGGCGTTGAATACTATATTTGCGGAGCCGCCTGTAGATGACGTGTACGAGGGCATGTTTTTGCATGAGAAGACGGACAGGATATTTTCAGTAGAGTATCTGCCGGGACAGTTTGACCAGAGGGCAGATTCCGCCGAACAGTGCGTAAAACTTCTTAATGAATCTGAAGAACCCGTAATACGTTCTGCGACAACCTATGTTCTGGGCGGGCAGATTACTGATGAGGAAATGGAAAGGATTAAGGCGTACTGTATTAATCCGGTGGATTCAAGACTTACTGATGAACAGGTTCCGGATACGCTTGTAACCGTATTTGAGGAACCGGCGGATATTTCAGTATTTGAGGGCTTTGCGGATATGGCGGAAGTTGAGCTTAAAGCTCTTTATGATTCCCTTAACCTTGCCATGACATTTAAAGATTTTCTGCATATTCAGAATTATTATAAAAATGAGGAAAGGCGCGACCCGACGTTTACGGAAATCCGGGTGCTTGATACATACTGGTCGGACCATTGTAGGCATACCACATTCCTTACTGAACTTAAAAATGTATCTTTTGAAGAAGGGGAGTATAAGAAGCCGTTTGAAGAAACGTTTGGCGCATATAAGGAAGCGTATAATGAAATATATGCGGGACGTAATGATAAGTATGTGTCGCTTATGGATATAGCGCTTATGGCAATGAAAAAACTTAAAGCCGACGGCAGGCTTTCGGATATGGAAGAATCTGATGAGATTAACGCCTGCTCTATAATTGTTCCGGTTACCATATGCGGACAGGAAGAAGAATGGCTTGTATTCTTTAAGAATGAAACACACAACCATCCTACCGAGATTGAACCTTTCGGAGGCGCGGCAACGTGCCTTGGAGGAGCCATACGTGACCCGCTTTCAGGACGTGGGTATGTATATCAGGCAATGAGGGTGACGGGAGCGGCAGACCCTACCGTGTCGCTTAAAGATACGCTTGAGGGAAAACTTTCCCAGAGGAAAATTACTACAGGGGCGGCAAGCGGCTACAGCTCATATGGTAATCAGATAGGTCTTGCAACGGGACTTGTAAACGAGGTATATCATCCTGATTATGTTGCAAAGCGTATGGAAATAGGCGCGGTTATGGGTGCGGCGCCAAGAAAAAATGTAATAAGGAAGAACTCAGACCCGGGAGATATAATTATCCTTCTCGGAGGACGCACCGGGCGTGACGGCTGCGGAGGAGCAACAGGCTCGTCAAAGGCGCATAATACGCAGTCTATAGATACGTGCGGAGCGGAGGTACAGAAAGGCAATCCGCCTACGGAAAGAAAAATACAAAGGCTTTTCAGGCGTAAGGAAGTAAGTCTTATTATTAAAAAATGTAATGACTTTGGCGCAGGCGGAGTGTCCGTAGCAATAGGGGAACTGGCTGCGGGACTTGACATCAATCTTGATAAGGTGCCGAAAAAGTATGCGGGACTTGACGGTACCGAGCTTGCAATTTCCGAATCGCAGGAACGCATGGCTGTTGTCGTAGATAAAAAAGATGTAGATAAGATGCTTGCCTATGCCGCTGAGGAAAACCTTGAAGCCGTTGCGGTTGCAGTGGTTACAAAAGAGCCGAGGCTTGTCATGAAATGGAGAGGTAAGACTATTGTTAATCTGTCGCGCGCATTCTTAGATACTAACGGAGCGCATCAGGAAGCGGATGTAAAAGTTAAGATGCCCGATAAGGATAATCGTTATTTTGCGGATAAAAAAATCGGAGATGTAAGGAAAGAATGGCTTAATACTTTGTCTGATTTGAATGTATGCTCGCAGAAAGGGCTTGTTGAAATGTTTGACAGCTCGATTGGCGCGGGTACGGTACTTATGCCTTATGGCGGCAGATACCAGCTTACTCCTATACAGACCATGGTTGCCAAACTTCCTGATTTTACAGGCACATGTGATACAGTAACCATGATGAGCTACGGTCTTGACCCGTATTTGTCCAGTTGGAGTCCGTATCATGGTTCGGAATATGCGATACTTAATTCGGTTGCAAAGATAATTGCTGCCGGTGGAGATTACCATAAAATAAGATTTACATTCCAGGAGTATTTCAGAAGACTTAGTGAGAATCCATGCGACTGGGGAGAGCCTTTGTCGGCTCTGCTTGGCGCGTTTGATGCGCAGATGAAACTGAAACTCCCGTCAATAGGTGGAAAAGACAGTATGTCAGGTACATTTAATGATATAAATGTACCGCCTACACTGTGCTCGTTTGCCGTGGATGTTGCCAAAACAGGGGATGTTATAACTCCGGAATTTAAAGAGGCAGGCAACGTAATCATTGCAATTGATATTAAAAAGGATAAATATGATATCCCGGATTATGAATATGTTACGGCTCTTTATGATAAAGTACAGGCGCTTATTAAATCCGGAGTGTTGAAATCGGTATATGCTGTCGGTTATGGCGGAATATGTGAAGCCGTAAGTAAAATGGCATTTGGTAATATGTTCGGGGTAAAGATTAATGATTCGGTTGACAAAAATCTGCTTTTTGCGCGTATGTATGGCGGGTTTGTTGCGGAGGTTTCAGAGGAGGATATTAATAAGGTCGATGTAGAGTATACGGATATCGGAAAGATTACGGATAATGCAGAGTTTGTATATGGAGATATGGTAATTCCTGTTTCTTCCGCTGTATCGGCATGGACGGCTACGCTTGAAAAGGTATTTCCTACTGAGTCGGAGCCTGAGAATGTAGGAAGCTGTGACGACGTGTATATAAGAAAGGATATATATGTTGCCAAAAACAAAGTTGCGCGACCGGAAGTATTTATTCCGGTATTTCCGGGAACTAACTGCGAATATGACACAACCCTTGCATTTGAGAAAGCGGGAGCAGATGTAAACAGCCAGGTATTTTGTAATATGTCGGAAAGCGATATAAGAAATTCCGTTGCTGCATTTGAAAAAGCTATACGTTCATCACAAATCCTTATGATATCCGGTGGCTTCAGCGCGGGAGATGAACCGGATGGTTCAGCCAAATTTATTGCTTCCGTATTTAGAAACGAGCGTATTGCGGACGCGGTGCATGACCTCTTAGATAACAGGGACGGACTTGTGCTGGGTATATGTAACGGTTTTCAGGCTCTTATTAAGCTTGGCCTTGTTCCATACGGTAAGATATGTGAGCAGAAACCTGATTCGCCTACGCTTACTACAAACAGCATAGGACGGCATATATCCAAATCTGTCTATACAAAAGTTGTATCAAATAAATCTCCATGGCTTTCATGTGTAGAACCGGGTGAAATATTTGCAATACCTGCATCGCATGGAGAGGGACGTTTTGTAGCGTCGAAAGAATGGATTGAGAAGCTCTTTAATAATGGACAGGTTGCGACGCAGTATGTGGATTTGGATGGAAAGAGTACTATGGATGAAGCGTTTAACCCGAACGGCTCCTATTATTCAATAGAAGGTATCACGAGTCCGGACGGACGGGTGCTTGGTAAGATGGCGCATTCGGAGCGTATTGGTGACAGCGTTGCAATAAACATATACGGAAACCAGAACCAGAGGCTTTTTGAATCGGGAGTAAGATATTTTAAATAAGCCTGAGCGGCGCGCCGTACATGGAATTGTAATAATGAATAGTTGACAAAGAACTTTTGGATTGCTACAATGAAGTTTGATATCAAAAGCAGAAAGTTGGGATTGCTTATGGATAAGAATAACACAAAGAGAATGGTATTATCTATACTTGTTGATAATACGGCGGGAGTTTTAAGCCGGGTATCAGGATTGTTCAGCAGGAGAGGATATAATATTGACAGCCTTACGGTTGGAGAAACGGAAAATCCTCTTATTTCAAGAATGACTGTTGCCGTTACGGGCGACGAGGGGATACTTGAGCAGATAAGAAAACAGCTTGCAAAACTTGAGGACGTAAAGGAAATAGTCGAACTTAAACCTGAATCTTCGGTGTGCAGGGAGCTTATTCTGATTAAAGTATATGCGGGACCGGAAGAAAGGACGAGCCTGAATACGATAGCCAGTATATTCAGGGCGAATGTAGTGGATGTATCTGCAGATTTCATGATGGTGGAACTTACCGGAACCGTAAGTAAAATAAACGCATTTATCAAGCTTTTAGACGGCTTCGAAATAGACGAGCTTGTCCGTACGGGTGTAACCGGACTGACAAGAGGTTTCCTTTCGACAGACGACTAAATATATGAAACAATTATTAGGAGGAATACAAAAATGGCAAAGATATTTTATCAGGACGACTGCAATATCTCCATGTTGGATGGAAAGACTATTGCTGTCATAGGTTACGGAAGCCAGGGACATGCACATGCGCTTAACGCAAAAGAGTCGGGCTGCAATGTTATTATTGGACTTTATGAAGGCTCTAAGTCATGGGCTAAGGCTGAGGCACAGGGATTTGAAGTGTATACTGCCGCTGAAGCAGCAAAGAGGGCGGACATCATAATGATTCTTATTAATGACGAGCTGCAGGCTGCAATGTACAAGAAAGACATTGAGCCGAACCTTGAAGAAGGAAATATGCTTATGTTTGCCCATGGTTTTAATATTCATTTCGGACAGATTGTTCCGCCTGCAAATGTGGATGTAACCATGATAGCTCCTAAAGGACCGGGACATACGGTAAGAAGTGAATATCAGGCAGGAAAAGGAGTTCCATGTCTTGTAGCAGTTCATCAGGATGCAACAGGTCAGGCTCTGGAGAAGGCGCTTGCATATGCGCTTGCAATTGGCGGAGCAAGGGCAGGAGTTCTTGAAACTACATTCAGGACCGAAACGGAAACAGACCTCTTTGGTGAACAGGCGGTACTTTGCGGCGGCGTTTGCGCGCTTATGCAGGCCGGGTTTGAAACACTGTGTGAAGCAGGATATGATCCCAGAAATGCTTACTTTGAATGTATCCATGAGATGAAACTTATTGTAGACCTTATATATCAGAGCGGATTCGCAGGAATGAGATATTCGATTTCCAATACGGCTGAATATGGCGATTATATTACAGGACCTAAGATTATTACCGACGAAACCAAGAAGACCATGAAGAAGATTCTTAAAGACATACAGGATGGTTCTTTTGCAAAAGAGTTCCTTTTGGATATGTCGCCGGCAGGCGGAAAGGCTCACTTCAATGCAATGAGGAAGCTTGCGTCAGAGCATCCTTCAGAGAAAGTTGGAGAGGAAATCCGCAAACTTTACAGTTGGAATGGCGAAGATAAGCTTATTAATAATTAATAATTAAAAACCGTTATATATGGTTATTATAAAAGGGGTTGTTGGATTTTATAACAATCCCTTTTATTTATTCGGGAGGTGCGCAGATGATTGAAAAGGAACAGTTTATAAATCTTTTAAAGGATATTCTTGATATTGCCAAAACAAATGGAAATACCATTACGACTGAAGATATTAAAAAGTGTTTTAAGGACAGGGAATTTTCAAAAGAACAGTTTGATGCGATATATGATTACATGTCTAAAAACAATATAACGGTAAAAGGATATATTCCGCCGGGCGGTATATATGAGGATTCTGTGGAAACGGAAAAAAGTTCTCATAGAATGGGAATGTATAAAAAAAGTGCAATGGAGATTGTTCCGGAAGATAAGGAAAGACTTAAAGAGGCGTCAAAAAGGCTTATATCCGGAGATGTTGACGTATCGGATAAAGAATATATTATACACAGTTATCTGCCGCTGGTTATAAATATGTCCGTCAGATATGCGAACAGAGGAGTTGCTTCGGATGAACTTATACAGGAAGGCAATCTTGCGCTTGTTACGGCGGTTACCGAGCTTTCCGGGGCGGCGGGAGATTCTTTTAATACGGGAAATATATTGGAAGCCTGTGAAAAGTATTTCAGGGATAAGGTAAGAGAATATATAGTAAAATATATTGACAGAGAGAGCAAAAGCGACAGTGAATTTTCTGCAGCCGTTGCAAAAGCCAGCCTGATATATGAGGCTTCAAAACATCTTGCGGAAGAACTTGGCAGGGTGGCGTCGTTAAATGAGCTTTCGGAGTATACCCATATTGCCGAAGATGAGATTGAGGACATAATAAGATTTTCAGGATATACGATATCTACAGGAGATGGAAAAGAAAATATAACATAATAATAAAAAAAATATAAAATCAACGCTTCCGCAATTTATACTACATAAGTGGTTCTTAGAATTATCTAATATATGGCCAATACACAATATATTGCGGTTTGAAAAAAATAATCAACTATATATATGGACAAACAATATTTGTTATGTTATACTGTCATAGAAAAGCCGCTATACAGGTTATAATATGTAACTAAGGAAAGGACAGTGTAATAATATGAAGGTAATCAAAAGGGACGGAAGGGTTGTAGAATATGACCGCAATAAAATACTTACTGCAATTAAAAAGGCAAATGCAGAGGTAGACAGATATGAAAAACTTACGGATGAAAAAATAGAAGGGATAGTCGTAAGTATTGAAAATCTTCACCGTGATACAATGCATGTTGAGAATATTCAGGATATAATTGAACAGAAAATCATGGCGGAAGGAAAGTATGTACTTGCAAAAACTTATATTATTTACAGATATACAAGAGAACTTGTCCGTAAAGCGAATACTACGGATGAATCAATTATGAGCCTTATACAGAACAGTAATAAGGACGTCATGGAGGAAAATTCAAATAAAAATGCTTATATAGCATCTACACAGAGAGATCTTATTGCCGGTGAAGTGTCAAAGGACCTTACAAAGAGAATACTTTTGCCGGAAAATATAGTTGAAGCTCATGAAAAGGGAGCAATACATTTTCATGATATGGATTATTTTGTACAGTCGATATTTAACTGCTGTCTTATTAATATAAAAGATATGTTTGAAAACGGAACGGTAATGAATGGAAAACTTATTGAAACGCCAAAAAGTTTTCAGGTGGCATGTACCGTTATGACACAGATTATCAGCGCGGTTGCCAGCAGCCAGTATGGCGGACAGTCTGTAGATATAAGGCATCTGGGCAAATATCTTAGAATCAGCAGGGAAAAATATATGAGCCGTTACAAGGAAAAATACGGAGACAGTATGGACCCTTCGGTTATGGAACAGCTTGTAAACGACAGGCTTAATGATGAACTTCGTTCCGGTGTCCAGACTATACAGTATCAGATTAATACACTTATGACTACCAATGGTCAGTCGCCTTTTGTTACGGTATTTATGTATCTTGATGATAATGATGAGTATATTGAAGAAAATGCAATGATAATAGAGGAGATACTCAGACAGAGGCTTGAGGGAATTAAAAATGAGAAGGGCGTTTATGTTACGCCCGCATTTCCAAAACTTATATACGTGCTTGATGAGAACAACTGTCTTAAAGGCGGCAAATATGATTATATTACGGAGCTTGCAGTTAAATGTTCGGCGAAGCGTCTGTATCCTGATTATATTTCAGCTAAGAAGATGCGTGAAAATTATGCGGGAAATGTATTTTCCTGTATGGGCTGCAGAAGCTTTTTGAGCCCGTGGAAGGATGAAAACGGCGAATATAAGTTTGAAGGAAGATTTAACCAGGGTGTTGTAAGCATTAACCTTCCTCAGATTGGTATTATAGCGCAGGGTAATATGGAAAAATTCTGGCAGCTTCTTGAGGAAAGACTTTCAATATGCTTTGAAGCTCTTATGTGCAGACATCGCGCACTGGAAGGTACATTGTCAGATGTAAGTCCTATACACTGGCAGTATGGAGCTATTGCAAGACTTGATAAGGGAGAGAAGATAGATAAACTTCTTCATGGCGGATATTCTTCAATTTCACTTGGATACATTGGTCTGTATGAGGTTACAAAACTTATGACGGGCGTTTCACATACGGAACCTGAAGGAACGGAATTTGCACTGAAGCTGATGAAACGTTTAAGAACGGCGACGGATACATGGAAAGAAGAAACCGGTATCGGATTTGCACTTTATGGAACGCCTGCAGAATCGCTTTGCTACAGATTTGCAAGAATCGATAAAGAGCAGTTTGGCGATATTGAAGATGTTACTGATAAAGGTTATTATACTAATTCGTACCATGTAGATGTAAGAGAAAAGATAGATGCGTTCTCCAAATTTACATTTGAAAGCCAGTTCCAGAACATATCTTCCGGAGGGGCAATTTCATATGTTGAGATACCTAATATGAGGCATAACCTGAAAGCGCTCAGGGATATTGTAAAATTTATATATGATAATATACAGTATGCAGAGTTTAACACTAAATCAGATTACTGCCATGTTTGCGGATATGACGGCGAGATTAAAATAAATGATAACCTTGAATGGGAATGTCCTCAGTGCGGTAATAAAGATCATGCTAAGATGAATGTTACCAGAAGAACTTGCGGATATCTGGGCGAAAACTTCTGGAATGTAGGTAAGACTAAAGAGATAAATGCAAGGGTTCTTCATATATAATGCATAGGGAGTAATGATGTATTATGAATTATGCGGATATCAAACAGTATGATGTTGCAAATGGAACAGGTATAAGGGTTTCATTGTTTGTAAGCGGTTGTACTCATGGCTGCAAAGGCTGTTTTAATAAAGAAGCGTGGGATTTTGAATATGGTAAGCCATTTACGGAGGATACAATAGATTATATTATGAAGTGTCTTGAACCGAGTTATTATTCAGGACTTACGCTTCTTGGAGGAGAGCCTTTTGAACATTCAAATCAGATAGGTATTTTGCCGCTTTTAAGAAGATTCAGGGAAAAGTACCCAAGGGAAAAATATGACGAGCATCACCGCGATGTATGGGCTTTCAGCGGATATACATTTGAAACGGATATACTTGGAGATATGTGCGGAAAGTGGCCTGAAACTAAAGAGATGCTGTCTTATATTGATATACTTGTAGACGGTGAATTTCATGAGGATGAAAAAAGCCTGAAGCTTATTTTTAAAGGTTCGGCAAACCAAAGAACAATAAGGGTGCCGGAGTCGCTTGAAAGCGGAAAAACAATACTTCATGAATTTCCGGAGCTGTACTAAATAAAAGGAGAAAACAGACATGGATAAGAATACATGTAAAGTATATTTCAAAAAATTAAATGCGAATGCGGTTCAGCCATGTTATGGAAGCGAATATGCAGCAGGAGCAGATTTATTTGCATGTATGGAAGAAACAGTCGTGATAAATCCCGGCGCTACGGAATTTATACATACGGGAATAGCGGTCGAGCTCCCTGCATATACGGTGGGACTTGTATATGCGAGAAGCGGTCTGGCCTGTAAAAAGGGTATTGCGCCTGCCAATAAAGTCGGGGTTATTGATTGCGATTACCGCGGAGAAATTATGGTGGCGCTTCATAACCATTCCAACCATTCCGTAAACATAGAACCCGGTGAGAGGGTTGCGCAGATGGTTGTTGCACCTTATATTCCTGCGGTATATGAAGAAACCGAGGAACTGTCGGATACTGTAAGAGGCGAAGGCGGATTCGGTTCTACCGGCAGAAAGTAGTATATTAATAAAAGTATAGATTAGAGGCTGTTGCTTTAACGGAGTAAGATTCGTGAAGCGGCAGCTTTTTTTTGAACGGTTTTTGTCGATATATGCGAAAAAAAAGACTTGAAATTTTGGTAAATTTTGGTTATAGTGTAAAAGAATAATAAATTACCAAATATTACCAAATATTTTTGCTGATGGGAGGACAAGCATTATGGCAAAGACGAAGATACTTATTGCAGATGATAATGAAAGAATGGCGAATACTTTAAAAGACCTTATTTCATCTCAGGATGATATGGAGGTTGTAGCTACAGCAGCGGATGGTATTGATGCAGTTGAGAAAATTAATATGCTGAAGCCGGACGTGGTACTTTTGGATATTATAATGCCGAAGCTTGATGGCCTGGGAGTCATTGAGCGCATACGTACGCAGGATAATCAGGAAAAGATTCCCGAATTTATTGTAATATCGGGAATAGGACAGGATGTGGTTACCGAAAATGCTTTTGAACTGGGCGCAGCATATTATATACTTAAACCATTTGACAATGAAGTTGTGCTGTCAAGGATAAGAAAACTGCGTTCCAGGCTTAAAGGTAAATTTATCGCATCATCAAACGGCGTATATGAAAACGTATTTGCAAAAAGGGAGCATGACCTTGAATCTGATGTAACGGATATTATACATGAAATAGGTGTGCCCGCGCATATTAAAGGCTATCAGTATTTGAGGGATGCAATAATGATGTCGGTAAATGACGGCGAGATGCTTAATTCAATAACAAAACTTTTGTATCCGGAAGTTGCAAAAAGGCATAAGACAACTCCAAGCCGTGTGGAACGTGCAATAAGACATGCTATTGAAGTGGCATGGAGCAGAGGGAAAATGGATACAATTGATGAACTGTTTGGTTATACGGTTAATAATGGTAAAGGTAAGCCTACCAATTCTGAATTTGTTGCGCTTATAGCTGATAAAATAAGACTTGAATATAAGCTTCGGGCATAGAAAAACTTAGAAATTTATTTAGTTAAACTATTGTGTGATGCCTTGTAATTATGCTATACTTATCATGGGATTTTGGGATAATCTTATGGAGGTATAAGTAATTATGAAGAAAATACTATTTTTGGCATCTGAGGCAGTGCCGTTTATAAAGACCGGGGGTCTTGCAGATGTAGTCGGTGCACTTCCTAAGATGTTTAACAAAGAAGAATTTGATGTAAGGGTTATGATTCCCAAGTATATGGCTATACCTGAGGAATACCGTAATCAAATGAAGTACAGAACACATTTTTATCTTGAACTTGCATGGCGTAAACAATATGTAGGCGTACTTGAGATGCAATATAATGGGGTGACGTTTTACTTTATTGATAATGAGTTTTATTTTGCAGGCAACAAACCTTATGGCAATATTTATGAAGATGTTGAAAAGTTTGCTTTTTTCTGTAAAGCAGCGCTTTCAACGCTTCCTCTTATTGATTTCAGACCGGATATTATACATTGCCATGACTGGCAGACGGGACTTGTGCCGGTATACCTTAAAGATACTTTTAGCCAGGGAGAGTTTTATCGGGGAATTAAATCAATAATGACAATTCACAATCTTAAATTCCAGGGAGTGTGGGACGCTCCTACAGTAAGGGATATTACGGGACTTAGCGCATATTATTTCGCCCCTGATAAGCTCGAAGCGTACGGAGACGCTAATTATCTGAAAGGCGGTATAGTGTATGCTGATTATGTAACTACGGTCAGCAAAACTTATGCAGAGGAAATTAAAACCCAGTTTTACGGTGAAGGACTGGATGGACTTATGAATGCGCGTTCAAATGCTTTGAGGGGTATTGTGAATGGTATTGATTATGATGAGTATAATCCTGCGACGGACCCGTATATTTATCAGAATTATGACGCGCAGAATTTCCGTAAGCAGAAGATTAAAAATAAGCGTGGTCTTCAGAAAGAACTCGACCTTGCACAGAATGATAAGGTGTTTATGCTTGGTATAGTATCAAGGCTTACTGACCAGAAAGGGCTTGATCTTGTTGAATGTGTGATTGAGGAAATATGTTCTGAAGATACACAGTTTGTTATACTTGGAACGGGAGATCCAAAGTATGAGAACCTGTTCAGGCATTATGAGTGGAAATACCATGGAAGGGTGTCGGCAAGCATTTATTATAATAATGAACGCTCGCACCGTATATATGCAGCGTGCGACGCTTTTCTCATGCCGTCGCTGTTTGAACCGTGCGGTTTAAGCCAGCTTATGAGTTTAAGGTATGGTACAGTGCCTATAGTACGTGAAACGGGAGGACTTAAAGATACTGTAGAACCATACAATGAGTACGAGAGCCTTGGCACGGGATTTTCTTTCTACAATTATAATGCACATGAGATGCTTGGTACGATAAGATATGCAAAAGATGTGTATTATAACAGAAAAAGGGAATGGAATAAAATAATTGACAGGGGAATGGCAAAGGATTATTCCTGGACGTCTTCGGCGAGAGAGTATGAAAAGCTGTACAGAGAACTGCTCGGATGGTAAAAATAATAATTTTTTTATGAATTTAACGTAAATATACGAATTGTAGCGTATTTTATACTTGAAATTTTCAGACATGTTATGTAAAATGGTATTTACAGTTTGTGGTAAATTTAGCAACCTATCAAACTATGTATGAAAACACTATATTTAGGAGGAATTTCAAAATGTCAGTAAAAGTTGCAATTAATGGTTTTGGACGTATCGGACGTCTTGCTTTCAGACAGATGTTTGGTGCTGAAG
>CANPYY010000031.1 GCA_947588675.1 uncultured Lachnospiraceae bacterium
TATATTTCGTCAGCACTCAGACCTTTTTTCTTTGCAAGCCTGAGTCCGGAGAAAAGAGCGCATAATATTCCTATTCCAATCATAAGTCCGTATCCATGTATGGTAACGGGACCGATTTTTAATATTTCGTTGTACATGTCATATATCCTTTCATGCTTATTTAGGCTGGACTTATTATATAGTATAATTACTTTTTTGACAAGAAATAATGATGATGTTATTATGGATAAAACAGTATATGAAGGGAGTATTATTTTGGCGGCGTTTATTGGAAGTTTTGGCGGACTGCTTATGATAATTCTTGTAGCGGTGCTGCTTTTTAAATTTATTACGGATTTGCTGCCTGTAAAAGACAGTACGGCGGCCGGTATAAGAAAAATATTTTTCTTTGCCATATTTGCAGCATTTACAGGTTTTATATATCTCTTTATCGGCGGGTATATGTATAATTTTATAAATGAAGGGGAAACGGGAGTTTCATATTTTGATATTCAGACTATCTGGAATATGAAGCCCATATCCTCATTTTTCTTTCCGGAACAGATTATAGATTTACTTAGCGGAAATGATGCGCAGATGGCGTTTGTTGATAACGGAAAATATACTTCTGAATGGCTTTTGGAGGTTATGGATGAAGCCGGAACGGGGATTTTTTCCGTGGTCAGTCTGTTAAGCAGCGGAAGATTTTTGCTGTATCCTTTATTGGTATCGTTATTTTCAGGCGTACTTTACAATATGTATATAGAGTGTGCGTTTTATATAAGTTTCCTGTCGGGAATTATAACTATAACCTGTATGGGAATGTGGCTTGATAAGAAGTTTGGTTATGAACAGTCTAAGCTGTATATCATGCTTATTTCCTGCGTGCCGGGTATATTCTTTTTGTTCCTGCCCTCGTCCTTTGCGTTGTTTATGGCGTTGTTTGCGGCGTTTCTTGTATGTTTTGAATACAGATGTAAGTGGGCGATGCTTATATTTGCGCTTTTATGCGCGGTTACACATTTGTCAGGAATAGTTGCGGTTATTGTGTTTATTGCGGTTTATGTATACGGATGGGGCAAAAAATACAGCGATATTGTGTATGCGGCTGTTATTTTGGCGTCACAGGCTCTATTGTGCATAATATATTACGCAATGGGAAACGTAAGCGATATTGAGTATTGGTTTTTATTTATCATCCCGGTAATAATGGCGAGCGGATATGGTGACAGACCTGCCATTTCAGATAAAACGGCTTATAAGGCGGTTAGTGTAGGTTTAATTCTTTTAAGCGGATTTTACCTTACTGCAAAAATGTATAAATTAATCTGATGGGAGGATGGATATGGGTAAGTTAAATATTAAAGACAGGTTCGGTAATTCTTCTTTATTTATAAAAATATTTATATCTACTATAGCGATACACTGGGTAATTCTGGTGCTTGGATACGTTGTTTTTTATATGAACGGACAGGCTGACACAGGTTTTTTTACGTACTTTTACCAGAAATTTTCAACGGGAGGGGATACTCCCCATTATATTAATATTGCAAAGAACGGTTATGCAGCGAATGGTGAGTTTGCAAATCTTATAGTTTTTTATCCGCTATATCCGTTTCTTATGAAGATACTTTCATTTGTGGTAAGGGATTATTTCATTTCCGGAGTAATCATATCTAATGTATGCTTAGGAATATCAGGATATTATTTATACAGGATTACGGAAAAAGAGCTTGGAAGAAAAAAGGCTTATGACGGATGGATTATATACGTTCTTTATCCGTTCGGAATGTTTACCATACTTGCATTTACTGAAAGCCTTTTTATAATGCTTGTGCTTATGGCGCTTTATTATATATCTGAAAAGAAATGGATTGCCGGTGGAATAATAGGAATGCTTGCGGCGCTTTCCAGGTCGCAGGGTATAGCGCTTTTGGTGCCTGCGGTCTATGAGGCTGTAGTGTATATGGTAAAAAACCGGAAATTTGCGGTAAAATCAATTGCAGTATTTTTAACGCCGGTTGGTACATTTATATATCTTCTGATAAATAAAATTGTACAGGGTGACTGGATGTCGTTCGTTAAACATGAGGCAGCGGAACCCTGGTACAATACATCGCATTGGATATCGGAAAATCTTACGCAGCACTATTCGATGGCAATAAATAATTTTTCACTCAGCATGATTATATACTGGGTGCAGCTTATCCTTTATTTTGCAGCGTTAGCGGCGCTGTTTTATGGTATTAAAAAGAAAATCAGCACATCTGTTATTGCCTTTGGGGGAGCTTATATATTTTTGTCATACCTTCACGGATGGCTCATAAGCGGACCGAGGTATATGATGGGTTGTGTAGCGCTGTATATTATATATGCGGCAATTGATAATAAATATGTAAAACATATTGTATTTATATTGTTCGGAATTACGTCTGTCTTTATTGCCCTTGGGTTCTGGCAGGGACAGGCGATTATGTAATCGGAGAGTGGATTATGGCTGATAATAAAAATAAACAGGAAAAACTTAAAAAGAAAATTATATTTTATATTGCATTGCTGAGCGTATATTTTATTCTTACCGCCATGGCGGCGTTTATATTTGAATACTATACGGTAACGACTACGGAAGGTGAGATTATATTTTCTTTGTCAATGAGCTGGCAGGTTATATTATTTGCGGTTGAACTTATTACGATAGTTTTACAGGGAGTCATGCTCATACTGATTTTAAGGAATATATCGCAAAAAAAATATACGGTTCTTAAAACAGCAGGAATTATAGCGGGATTAATCGCATTTGCAGCGGTAATTTATCTGATTATATCCGACGGGTTTAAGTTATATCCGACGCTGCTGTTTGCCATATATACGGCGGTTATTGTAATTGTACGTACATTTCTGATTCCACATACAGTATCGGGTTTGTTAAAAAGTGAAAAAAAACAGCTTAAACCTTGATTTTATCTTTTAAAAATATTATAATCTAAGATAGCTGTATTAGAATCAGTTAATATTATTTAAATAAAATTGAGGAGGTATGCAGATTATGAAAATGCGTAAGACATGTGCAGCGCTTTCAGTAGTACTTACGGTTGCTGTAACATTGCCATTCGTGTCGGACGGGGTTAGTGCAGACGCTGCAAAGAAACCTGCATTAAAGCCAAAGAAGATTTCGGTAGAGGTCGGAAAGTCCAAGAAAATTACAGTTAAGAATTATAAGAAAAAGGTTACCTGGAAAGCTGATAAGCCTAAAATAGTAAAACTGTCAGCAAAAAAGAAAACATCCGTAAAGGTAACAGGTAAGAAAAAAGGTACGGCAAAAGTTACTGCTACATATAAACAGGGCGGTAAAAATAAGAAGCTTGTATGTAAGGTTACGGTAAAGGATGCTGCTGTTGCACCTACGCCACAGACAAATACGCAGCAGTCGCCACAGCCACAGCCGCAGCAGCCAACGAACGCGCCGGTTCCTACAGAGGATCCTAATGCAACACCGCAGCCGACGCCTACATTTGACTATGATGCTTATGAGGATTGTCTTTGGAAACAGCCGGGAGATCATATTAAAGATGTATTCAGCAAATATTTTAAAGTTGGTGTGAGTACGGGACTTGGAGATCTCAGGTTCGGTGAATGCGCAGCTCTTATAAGATATCATTTTGCAAGTATTACAATGGGTAATGAAACCAAACTGGAAAGTATGATTACTGACGAGGTAAGCAAGAAGAATGTTGATAACTACTATGCAACAAACGGAGACGGACATGTAGTTATTGATTTTGAGAACCTTGAGAAGATTCTTTCCTATTGTAAGGAAAAAGGAATTAAGATGCGTTACCATGCGTTTGTATGGCATTCGCAGGTACAGCCGTATTTCTTCCTTCAGGATTATAACTGGCAGGATTATGAGTTATCCGAATATGAAGAAAAAAACTGGGATACAAGCAACTACCACAAGCTTGCCGATAAGGAAACGATGAAAAAACGTCTTAACGACTATATAAGCCAGGTTATAGAGTATATATATTCGCATGGATACGGCGATGTCGTATATGCTTACGATGTAATAAATGAAGCCAATAACGGCGGAATTTCATGTTATGTAAATGAAAATGCAACATCAGCAGACGAGGCTCTGGCATCAAGCGGCGACAACAGTAATATGTTTAAGACTAATCCGGGAGTTACAACCGGAGGAGCCGGCGGAGGAGGAAAGTCTGTTACTGCAGACAGCAGTCCGGAGGAAGTAGAGGATATGTTCTACAGTGAAGGCAGGGTACCTGACGGCAGCCACAGTTACTGGTATGCAACGATGGGAACCGATTATCTGTATCTTTCATTCCTTTATGCGCATAATGCCGTAGAAAAATATTATGAGCAGTATAAGGGCCAGTTTGGTTATACCGAAAAGCCATCGCTTATATATAATGATTACAACCAGAAAGAGGGAGAACATATTAATCTTGCAAAATATATCAACCTTGCATGTAATCTTGAAAACGGAACGTCAGGCGTTAAATATTGTAACGGTATAGGACTTCAGTCACACAGCGTTGCCGAATCAACACAGGAAAGAATGATAAAGGCTATTGCAGATGCGGGACTTGAAGTACAGATTACAGAGCTTGACGAAGGTCTGACAGGCGATTCACAGGCTTCAAAACTTAAAAAACAGTATCAGATATATATGAATTATTCCAAAAACGGCGATTACGGAAAACAGCAGGGCGATGATTATATAGGCGTTACTTCTGTTACCAACTGGGGATTACGAGATGGTGACGGAGGCGGTTGGGATGCCAACTATATCTTTGAACCGTATGATGACGGACTGGAAGAACATATACTTGAGTATGCACCAAAGCCTGCATATTTTGCAATTCTTCAGGCCGGCGGCGTAGATTGCGGAGATAAAGTTTATTAATGCTTAAATTATAACATGCAATAAAAAGAGCTTTTACAAAAAACAGTAAAGGCTCTTTTTTACTTTAGGAGAAACTAATCTTGACAGAGTAACTCTTTTAGCATACTATAAATTAGTATAATTATTTTTTAGCACGAAGCAGAAATGAGGGTAGTTATGAAAAAAGAACTTGAGAAAACATATAACCCGTCCGACATAGAGGACAGGCTTTATAAGAAGTGGATGGATAAAAAATATTTTCATGCAGAGGTTGACAGAAATAAAAAACCTTTTACTATCGTCATGCCGCCTCCTAATATTACAGGACAGCTTCATATGGGACATGCCCTTGATAATACGCTTCAGGATATTCTTATCAGATATAAAAGAATGAAGGGTTATAATGCGCTTTGGGTTCCGGGAACCGACCATGCGTCCATAGCTACGGAAGCCAGAATTGTTGAGGAAATGAGAAAGGAAGGCTTGTCAAAAGAGGAGCTTGGAAGGGAAGGTTTTCTTGAGCGTGCATGGGACTGGAAAAAGCAATATGGCGGACGTATTGTTTCCCAACTTAAAAAGATGGGTTCTTCATGCGACTGGGACAGAGAACGTTTTACCATGGACAAAGGATGTAATGATGCGGTAAAAGAAGTATTTGTAAAACTTTATGATAAAGGACTTATATACAGGGGAGAGAGGATTATTAACTGGTGTCCGCACTGTCTTACTTCAATATCTGATGCAGAAGTTGAACATGAAGACCAGGCGGGACATTTCTGGCATCTTAAATATGAGCTTTCCGACGGAAGCGGTTCAATACAGCTTGCAACTACGCGGCCGGAAACTCTGCTTGGCGATACTGCGATTGCGGTTAATCCTAAGGATGAAAGATATAAGGATTATGTTGGAAAAACCGTAATACTTCCTATTGTACACAGAGAGATACCTGTAGTTGCGGATGACTATGTTGATATGGAATTTGGTACCGGAGTAGTAAAGATTACGCCTGCGCACGACCCTAATGATTTTGAGGTGGGATTAAGGCACAATCTTCCTGTTATAAATGTAATGACGGATGATGCAAAGATTACGGAGGATTATCCGAAATATGCCGGAATGGACAGATATGATGCAAGAAAAGCAATCGTAAAAGATTTGGAAGAAGAAGGCGCGCTTGTTAAAATAGAAGACCATGACCATAATGTGGGTGTATGTTACAGATGCGGAACTACTGTAGAGCCGAGAGTATCGGAGCAGTGGTTTGTTAAGATGAAACCGCTTGCAGAACCTGCAATAGAGGCGGTTAAAAAAGGCGATACCAGATTTGTGCCTGAATATTTTGAAAAGACATACTTCCACTGGCTTGAAAATATACGTGACTGGTGTATATCAAGACAGCTCTGGTGGGGACATCAGATACCGGCATTTTACTGTGATGAGTGTGGCGAGGTGATAGTAACCAAGGACGAAGCGCCGGTATGCCCTAAGTGCCATAAGAAGATGAGGCAGGATGAGGATACGCTTGATACATGGTTTTCTTCAGCGCTATGGCCGTTTTCAACACTGGGTTGGCCGCAGGAAACGGAAGAAATGGATTATTTTTATCCGACAAGTATCCTTGTAACCGGATATGACATTATTCCGTTCTGGGTTATGAGAATGATGTTCTCGGGAATTGAACAGACGGGTAAAGTTCCGTTTGATACGGTGCTGATACATGGGCTTGTACGTGATTCGCTTGGACGAAAGATGAGTAAATCGCTTGGAAACGGAATAGACCCTCTGGAGATTATTGATAAGTATGGGGCTGACGCTCTCAGATTTACGCTTATTACCGGAAATGCGCCGGGTAACGATATGAGGTTCTATTATGAACGTGTTGAGGCAAGCCGTAATTTTGCCAATAAAGTATGGAATGCTTCAAGGTTTATAATGATGAATCTTCCTGACGATAATACCGGTCATGGCGTAATGCCGGAACTTACCGATGCAGATAAGTGGATTATTTCAAAAATGAATGACGTGGTAAGGGATGTTACCGAAAATATTGATAAGTATGAATTGGGAATTGCGGCGGATAAAATATATAATTTCATCTGGGAGGAATTTTGTGACTGGTATATAGAAATGGTAAAACCGCGTCTTTATAATGAAGAAGATACTACTAAGGATGCCGCGCTGTGGACACTAAAGGAAGTGCTTATAAATGCGCTGAAGCTGCTCCACCCCTATATGCCGTTTGTAACGGAAGAAATATTCTGTACGCTTATGGATAATGAAGAAGATTCAATTATGATAAGCAAATGGCCTGAGTATCTTGCCGGTTATAATTTCAGTGTTGAAGAAGAAGCCGTGGAGAGGATTAAAGAGGCTGTTAAAGCAATAAGGAACATAAGGTCGCAGATGAATGTTGCGCCCGGACGCAGGACGGTAGTGTATGTAGTGTCGGAGAGCGAAAAGGTAAGAAGCATATTTGAAGCAAGCAATGTATTTTTTGCAACTCTTGCATATGCAAGCGAAGTAAAGGTGCTTGAAAACAAAGAAGGTATTGATTCTGATTCCGTATCTGTTCTTGTGCCTGATGCCGCAATTTATATTCCGTTTGCTGAACTTGTGGATATAGGAAAAGAAATAGAACGTCTGAAAAACGAGAAAAAGAAACTGGAGGGCGAGCTTGCCCGTTCGCAGAAGATGCTTGGGAACAGCAGGTTTATAGAGAAAGCGCCTCAAAGTAAGATTGACGAGGAAAAAGCCAAGCAGCAGAAATATGAAAAGATGATGGAGGCAGTAACCGTAAGACTTGAGCAGTTGTCAAAATAGGTCGGTTAGTGCGGTGAATATTTATTGATTTTCGGGAATGTTATCGTTATTATAAGGTCGAAAGCTTAAAGGAGGAACCAATGATTAATTTTGACGAGGAACTGAAAAAGTTTGAACCCAGCTTGGAAGTTGAACAGGTAGAAGATGCCGTGTACAACAGAAAATATGATGATGTAACGGATGTTGTAAAGGAATTGCTGAAAGAATTTCGGTCAGTATAGTATACGGACGGAGTAAGTTGGGAGCGAATATATATGAATTGTCCAGTATGTACAAGACCTGTTGATATGGGAAAAGACAGGTGTAATCATTGTGGAGTTAGTATACAGGTGTATAAAAAGATTGTAAGGATATCTAATACATTGTATAATTCCGGACTTGAAAAGGCTAAAATAAGAGATTTGAGCGGCGCGATATCTGATCTTGAACTTAGTCTCAGATATTATAAATATAATACTGATGCAAGAAATCTTCTCGGTCTTATATATTATGAGATGGGTGAAACAGTAACGGCTCTGGCGCAGTGGATTCGCAGCAAGAATTTTGACAAAAATAATGATATGGCTGACTATTATATTAACAGCGTACAATCCAACAGAGCTAAGCTGGATGAAATTAATCATTCAATAAAAAAATATAATACCGCTCTTGAGCTGGCAAGGCAGGGAAGTGAAGATCTTGCAATCATACAGCTTAAAAAGGTTGTTTCACAGAACCGTAAGTTTATTAAAGCTCATCAACTGCTTGCGCTGCTTTATATATCTACGGGGCAGAATGAGCTTGCAATTAAGTGCCTGAAAAAAATAAGGTCTGCGGATATCAATAATACGACGACGCTCAGATATCTGAACGAACTTGGAGTTTGCGTTGCTGCTTCATATGGGGTTGCGGCTTCAGCGGACAGGAAAGTATTTCACGGTGACGCCAATGTTAAGGTAAAGCCTGTAGGTTCATATAAGCCTGAAACAGCAAGGGCGTTTCCTTTTATCAATGTTATTATAGGTATAATAATCGGACTGTTTGTGGGAATTGTACTGATAATGCCTACTATTTCAGGAAGGCTGAATAAAGAAAAAAATTCAGAAGTGACAGATTACGGAGAAAGGCTTGCATCGCAGGAAAGTACGATTTCAAGTCTGCAGTATGAAAATGATAACCTTAAAAATCAGATAAGTGAACTTGAAAATACGATAAAGGAGCTTGGCGAAGATGATTCGCTGTCACTGGCTGAATTATATGATAAAATCCTGTCTGCTTATATAGATTATAATGAAGGCAGTAAATCCAAGGCGCTTGCGGCGGTTATGGATATTGATGAATCATCGCTTGAAAGCGAAGCTGCGAAGAAAATATTAAAAAAAATACAGAGTGAAGATGCAAATACTGCGTCGGCTGAAGTGTTTGAACAGGGCAGGGTTGCATATAACAGCGGAAGATATGAAGAAGCGCTCACGTATCTTACGGAGGCGCTTAACCTTAACAAAGATAATTATGACGCAATATATTTTATGGGAAGGCTTTATCATAAGCAGGGAGATAAGGAAAAAGCCGAGCAGTACTATAGACAAGTTATTGATAACTATCCTGACTCGCCAAGGGCTTCTGAGGCCGAATCGAGGCTTTCAGAGCTGGGTATAGATATTAATAATGAATAAACAGGCCTGATAAGACAGACGGCATACCGTTTATGCAATATACGGTATGCCGTTTTTTATATTGATTAGTTGCAGATGAACATGAAACCTATTTAGCCTGTAACTTTTGTCTGACAATACCCGGAAAGCCGGGTAAATAAAAAGGAGGATGCTTTATGGAAATTGAGGACAGGAATCTTATTATACATGTGGGTAAGGAAATTGACCACATGGAAGCGGAAAGGATAAGGGCTGATTTTGAAGAATGTTACATGAGAAGAAATATTAAAAATGTAATATTTGATATGTCGGAAGTAGAATTTATGGATAGTTCAGGCATCGGCATGATAATAGGGAAATATATGAAGGTGCGGTATGTGGGAGGAAAGGTATTCGTAACAGGGGTGCCTGATAATATTGACAGGATTCTTAAAATGTCGGGAATCTATAAGATAGTGACAAAACGTGATAATATTTTTCAGGCGCTCAGAAGCTGTTGATTAAGGAGGGATAGTATGGATGATATACAGAAAATGAGTATTGAATTTGGCTGTGAGCCGGCGAATGAAAGCTTTGCAAGGGTGGCTGTGGCGGCATATGCGGCAAGGCTGAACCCTACGGTAGAGGAGATTTCAGATATAAAGACGGCGGTTTCGGAGGCGGTTACCAATTCGATTATTCATGGGTATTATGGCAGAAAGGACGGAAGAATAATTGTGGAATGTACGATAAAAGAGGACAAGCTTACCGTATCGGTTTCAGACAGAGGGGTAGGGATAGAAGATATTGATAAGGCTATGGAGCCTATGTATACGACAAGACCGGAGCTTGAACGTTCGGGCATGGGATTTGTATTTATGGAGGCGTTTATGGATGAGGTTACCGTGGAATCCACAGCGGGAGAAGGAACTATTGTAAAAATGTCAAGGAGAATAACGAGTGATGAGCAGATAAATAACGATACCTGTATGGCTGTTGGATACAATTGAGCTTATAAAAGTAGCCCGCACCGGAGATTCCAAAGCAAGGGAGGAGCTCATTGTAAATAATATGGCGCTCGTGTGGAGCATTGTCAGAAGATTTTCCGGCAGAGGTTACGATTCTGAAGATTTGTTTCAGATAGGATGTATAGGTCTTATGAAAGCGGTTGATAAGTTTGATTTGTCGTTTGACGTAAAATTTTCAACATACGCAGTTCCAATGATTTTGGGAGAAATAAAAAGATTTTTGCGTGATGACGGACTTGTGAAGGTGAGCAGGAGTATTAAGGAAAATGCATGGAAAATAAAACAGGCGGCAGAAAAACTGGCGCAAAAAAATCAAAGGGAGGCGACGTTAAAAGAATTGTCGGCATGTACCGGATTATCTGTTGAAGATATTGTAACGGCAACGGAAGCAGGACTTCCGGTAGAATCAATATACAATACCGTATATTCGGGAAATGGCGACGACATATATATCATTGACGGACTAAGTGAGAACGAAAATTCAGAGGCCGTGGATACGGAAAAGGAACAGGTTTTAAATAAAATTTTATTAAAGCAGCTTCTTTCTGAACTTCCGGAGGAAGAAAGAAAACTTATTGAATTAAGATACTATCAGGACAAGACGCAGTCGCAGGTCGCATCGGTTCTTGGCATAAGCCAGGTTCAGGTATCAAGGCTTGAAAAGCGGGTTTTATTAAAAATGAGAAAAAAAGCCTCATGTGAATAAAAAAATAATATCAGAGCATAATAATTCCTGAATATTTTATCAGGAGGTAATGCTGTAATGAAAAGGGCAGTTGCTATTTTTATGGTTGTAGCATTTGCAGCGGCGGCAATTGTTATGTATTTTTACTGGCAGAGAGATACTGATATTATAAATAAGGGAGTATTTATATCTTCCAGTCTGCGTGTGGAGAGAATATATGAGCGCTGAATTATATATTAAGATTGAACAGAATGTAAAAGTCAATAAAAAGAAAATATTGCTTTCCGATATAGCGAGCCTGTATTGCGCTAATAATGACATTGTAAAAGAGCTTTCCGGCTGTATGATTCTAAACATTACCGGAAATGAAAGCGGAATATATGCAATGACCGTGCTTAAAGTTATTGAACTGATTCACCGTAAAAAACCTGACCTTACGGTAATAAATGAGGGCGAGTCGGATTTTGTCATAGAATATACCGCGCAGGAAGACCGGAAAATAAAAGGCAGGGAAGCAAAACATAAAGGTTATGAATATGCGAAGGCGGTATTTGTTTCGCTGGTAGCATTTGTAGGTTCTGCGTTTACTATTATGACCTTTAATCTGGATGTGAGCGTCGGAGACCTGTTTGATAATATATATCAAATGTTCACTGGAATAGAAAAGTCAGGGACTCCTACGATACTTGAATTTTCGTACTGTATCGGTATTGCCGTAGGTATTGTGGTATTTTTCAATCATTTTTCGCGCAAGAAACTTACAGTGGACCCTACTCCGATACATGTTGAAATGAGAAACTACGAAAAACAGGTAAATCAGGCGCTTATTGAGGATTCTTCACGGGAGGGGAAGACAATCGATGTTTCTTAAAGGAGCGGCAATGTGTGTTATCGGCTTATGCGCCGGAGGAATGGTGGCGGCGGGAACGTTTGCTTTTATAGTAATGATTGGAATATTTACAAGAATGGCGGACAGGACGCATACCTCGGCTTATATAGGCATATATGAAAATGCGGTTGTGCTTGGCGGCATTATCGGAAATATTTTGTTTATATATAATATACGTCTGCCGTTATATGAAATCGGGCTTATAATATTTGGGAGTTTCTCGGGAATATTTGTTGGGAGTCTGGCAATAGCGCTTGCAGAGGTTCTTAAAGTGTTTCCAATACTTGTATCAAGAATTAAACTGGTAGAGGGACTGCCCATACTTGTGTTGTCGGTGGCGGCAGGAAAAGCCATAGGTTCATTAATACAGTTTATATTCGGCTGGGCGTAACCATGCGGTATAAATATATATGAAAGGAAGATACGGTGTGAATAAAAGTGAGGCAATAAAAGATGTTATTAATGAAAAGGATCAGAAACTTCGTGAACAAAAATACAATACTTACGTAAGTGATATTACTAAAAAGCATAGCTGGTTGAAAAACCTGCTTCGGGCTTTTTTTTCGGGCGGAATAGTCTGCCTGATAGGACAGGCTCTGACGTCATGGTATATGAGTATGGGAAGCGATAAGGAAATGGCGGGAACATATACTACATTATCACTTATTTTGTTAAGCGTTATTCTTACAGGGTTTGGAATTTTTAATAAAATTGCCAAATTTGCAGGAGCGGGGGTTCTGGTGCCTATAACCGGATTTGCAAATTCAGTTGCGTCGCCTGCTATAGAATTTAAAAAAGAAGGACAGGTGTTTGGTATCGGATGTAAAATATTTACGATAGCAGGACCTGTTATATTGTATGGAATGTGTACCAGTTGGTTTCTGGGATTAATATACTGGGTGGTAAAGGGATAAATAATCTATTCATTATACAAATTTGTGTAAATAGTGTGACAATTCATAAAAATCCAAAATTTGTAAAATTCATAAAAAATAAATTTTGCAGTATAATATTTCCACTAAATAACATTTTTTGGAAATAACTAAAAATTTGTATACAGAATATATGTTTCCCAAAAAGTTATCCACGGTAATATATGATAAAATTAAGGCAGATTTCTTAGTTATTCACGAAGTTATTAACGTTATTCACTGTTTACGTAGACCCGTGTAGTAGTTTGTAAAACAGTTATCTTTATAAACAAAAAATAAAAAGTAATAAAAAAATAAAAACACTTGACATTTGAATTGTAGTGACATTATGTAACAATAGTCAGAATTAACAAACAAATAACGAGATTGTAAAATAAGTATTTTTTTCTTGTAAAAAAAGGAAAACATGGTATAATTAAATCAGGACATAAATGAGATGTTTGTGTTCAATATTCCCAAGGAGGATATAAGCAATGAAATTTATTATAAGTGGAAAAAATATTAATGTAACAGAGGGCCTGAGGTCGGCTGTCAATGACAAAATTGGTAAACTTGAGAAATATTTTACGGAGGATACTGAAATATATGTTACTCTGAGCACCGAAAAGGAACGCCAGAAAATAGAAGTAACTATCCCTATGAAGGGGAATATCGTACGCGCAGAGCAGGAAAGCAGCGATATGTATGTTTCAATAGATCTGGTTGAGGAAATTATTGAAAGGCAACTTAGAAAATATAAGACCAAACTTATTGAAAAACGTCAGACGGCAGTAAGCCTGAATAAAGCGTTTATTGATGAGGAGCCTGCTGACGATGAGGAAGAAATCAAAATAATAAGAACAAAGAGATTTGCAGTTAAGCCTATGGATGCTGAGGAAGCATGTGTACAGATGGAACTTCTCGGACATAATTTCTTTGTATTCAGAAATGCTTATACTGATGAAGTGAATGTAGTATATAAGAGAAAAGGAAATACATACGGACTTATTGAGCCTGAATTTTAATCCGGACTTAATTTAAAAGGAAACAAAAAGCTGTAGTGATATATCATCACCGCAGCTTTTTTGCAATATCTAATAAATAAGTTGAATTTAATCGGTTCTAATGGTACAATAATTGTTATTGTTATATGATTATAATTAACAGGAGTGTATATATAATGCATTTAAGTAAATTATTTAAAAGCCACAGTGAAAGAGAAGTAAAGAGAGTTCTGCCAATAGTAGACCGTATTGAAAGCCTTGAACCTGAATATGAGGCAATGACGGACGGGCAGCTTCGTGCAAAGACAGACGAATTTAAAAAGAGGCTGGAAGACGGAGAAACTCTTGATGATATCCTTCCGGAGGCATATGCGACGGTCAGGGAAGCATCAAAGAGAGTGCTCAATATGAGACATTTCAGGGTACAGCTTATTGGCGGCGTTATTCTTCATCAGGGAAGAATAACCGAGATGAGAACAGGTGAAGGTAAAACACTTGTTGCCACGCTTCCTTCATATCTCAATGCGCTTGAGGGAAAAGGAGTTCATATTGTTACGGTTAATGATTATCTGGCAAAACGTGATGCCGAGTGGATGGGAAAAATACATGAGTTTCTTGGCCTGTCGGTTGGCGTCATATTAAGCGATATGGATAATGATACCAGGAGAGAAGCATATAATTGTGATATAACTTATGCGACAAACAATGAACTTGGATTTGATTATCTGCGTGACAACATGGTTATATATAAAGAAAGGCTTGTGCAGAGGGGACTTCATTATGCGATTATTGACGAAGTTGACTCGGTGCTTATTGATGAAGCGCGAACTCCTCTTATAATATCGGGACAGAGCGGTAAGTCCACACGTCTGTATGAAGCGTGTGACATACTGGCAAAGCAGCTGGAACGCGGAACCGCAAAAGAAATGACCAAAATGGATTACATGATGGGCGAAGACAATAATGAAACCGGTGATTTCGTTGTTAATGAAAAAGAAAAGATAGTTACGCTTACTGAGCAGGGCGTTAAAAGGGTTGAGAAATTTTTCGGAATAACAAACCTTGCTGACCCGGAGAATCTTGAAATCCAGCACAATATGGATTTGGCGCTCAGGGCGCATAACCTTATGTTCAGGGATAAAGATTATGTCGTTAAAGACGACGAGGTGCTTATAGTAGATGAATTTACCGGACGTATTATGCCGGGAAGACGTTTCTCTGACGGACTTCATCAGGCTATTGAAGCCAAAGAGCATGTTAAGGTAAAAAGGGAAAGTAAAACACTTGCAACAATTACTTTCCAGAATTTCTTTAATAAATATGATAAAAAGAGCGGTATGACGGGAACTGCCGTAACTGAGGAAAAGGAATTTCGTGAAATATACGGAATGGATGTTGTAGAAGTTCCGACTAATCTTCCGGTTGCCAGAATAGACCATAATGACGCAGTATTTAAGACAAGGCGTGAAAAACTGAATGCAGTTGTAGATGAGATATGCGAGTCTCACAGAGCCGGACAGCCTGTACTTGTAGGTACAATAACAATAGAAGCTTCAGAGGAGTTGAGCGGTCTTCTTAAAAAGAAAGGGATTCCGCATAAAGTGCTTAATGCAAAGTTCCATGAGCTTGAGGCGGAAATTATAGCTGATGCAGGACAACCCGGCGTAGTTACAATTGCAACCAATATGGCAGGACGTGGTACAGATATCAAACTTGGCGAGGGTGTTACGGAACTTGGAGGACTTAAAATTATAGGTACGGAAAGACACGAGTCAAGACGTATAGATAATCAGTTGCGAGGACGTGCAGGAAGACAGGGAGACCCAGGCGAGTCCAAGTTTTATATATCGCTTGAGGACGACCTTATGAGGCTGTTTGGTTCTGAAAGGCTTATGGGACTGTTTAATTCCCTTGGAATAGGAGAGGGAGAACAGCTTCATCACAAGTCGCTTAGCAATGCGATAGAAAGAGCGCAGAAGAAGATAGAGAGCAATAACTATGGAATCCGTAAAAACCTTTTAGAGTATGACCAGGTAAATAATGACCAGAGGGAGATTATTTACAAAGAAAGAAGAAGGGTATTAGACGGGGAAAGTATGAGAGATACCATATATAATATGATATCTGATATTGTTGAAAGTACGGTAAATACCGTTATAGGCGACGACCAGATGGCGGAAAACTGGAATCTTAAAGAGCTTAACGATATACTTATTCCTATAATACCTGTTAAACCGGTAGAATTTTCCAAGACAGACATGGAAGGACTTGGAAAGAAAGGTCTTATGCAAAGGTTAAAGGAGGAAGCGTTTAAACTTTATGAGGCGAAAGAGGCGGAGTTTACCGAACCTGAGCAGATACGTGAGATTGAGAGGGTTATACTTCTTAAAGTAATTGACAGGAAGTGGATGGACCATATTGACGATATGGATCAGCTCAGACAGGGAATAGGACTGCAGTCGCTGGGACAGAAAGACCCGCTTCTGGAGTATAAGTTCCAGGGCTTTGACATGTTTGAAGAAATGACCGATGCGATAAGGGAAGATACGGTAAGAGCGCTGATGCACGTGCAGATTGAACAGAAAGTAGAACGTGAGGAAGTCGCAAAGGTAACGGGAACTAACAGAGATGAGTCCGCTAAAAAAGGACCTGTAAGGCGTACAGGAAAGAAGATACAGCCAAACGACCCATGTCCATGCGGAAGCGGACGTAAATATAAACAGTGCTGTGGAAAAAGAGCATAGTATTAAATAAAATATATTTGTAAGGAAGTGATTAAATGGTAGAGTTTGATAATATGAAAGCAACTCTTGCCGGTTACAGGCAGCCGTTATTAGAAGTGGGGGATTCACTTTGACCTGGCCGGTAAAAAGCTGAGGATTGAAGAACTTGAACTTATTAGCAGGGAAGAAGGTTTTTGGAATGACCCGAAAAAATCCCAGGAATGTATGAAGGAACTTAAATCGCTGCAGTCAGTTGTGGAAGGTTATAAGAAACTGGAACAGCGTTTTGAGGACATTGAAACACTGATTGAAATGGGTTATGAGGAAGAAGACGAGTCGCTTATCGGTGAAGTTCAGGAAGAACTTGATTCTTTTATAAAGGATTTTGTAAATATGAGGCTTACTACCCTGCTTTCCGGCGAGTATGATAAGGATAATGCAATTCTTACGTTACATGCAGGCGCAGGCGGCACTGAAAGCTGCGACTGGGCGGGAATGCTGTGCCGTATGTATCAGAGATGGGCTGATAAAAGAGGATTTACCGTGTCGGTGCTGGATTCGCTTGACGGCGATGAGGCGGGTATAAAGTCGATAACGCTTCAGATAAACGGAGATAATGCGTACGGTTATCTGAAATCTGAAAAGGGCGTACACAGGCTTGTAAGAATATCTCCGTTTAATGCGGCGGGTAAAAGACAGACTTCTTTTGTTTCGTGTGATGTAATGCCTGACATTGAGGAGGATCTCGATATAGAGATTGCGGATGAAGATATAAGAATTGACACATACCGCTCAAGCGGAGCAGGCGGACAGCATATTAATAAAACATCGTCGGCAATCAGGATTACACACTATCCTACGGGAATAGTAGTCCAATGCCAAAATGAGCGCTCGCAGCATATGAATAAAGATAAGGCAATGCAGATGCTTAAAGCAAAACTGTATATTTTAAAACAGGAAGAAAATCAGGCGCTTCAGAATGATATACGGGGAGATGTGACGGAAATAGGCTGGGGAAACCAGATACGTTCTTATGTAATGCAGCCTTATACTATGGTTAAGGACCACAGGACAAACGAAGAAACGGGTAATGTAAATGCAGTTCTGGATGGTGATATAGACATATTTATTAACGCATACCTGAAATGGATTAATACAAAATAGATATTGGAGGTATACACAATGAGTAAAATTGCAGTAATGGGATATGGAACGGTAGGTTCGGGAGTTGTTGAAGTGCTCCTTACCAACCAGGCGTCTATAGCCAGGAGAGCAGGAGAAACGGTTGAGATTAAGTATGTGCTTGATTTGCGTGATTTTCCGGGCTCAGTCATAGAAGACAGACTTATTAAGGATTTTGAGATTATAAAAAATGATCCTGAAATAGATATTGTTGTTGAAACGATGGGAGGAATAAATCCGGCATACCAGTTTGTCAAGGCATGTCTGTGCGCAGGAAAAAGCGTGTGCACTTCCAATAAAGAACTTGTAGCCAAATACGGTTCTGAACTTCTTGAAATTGCAAGAAGTAAGAATATTAATTTCCTGTTTGAAGCAAGCGTCGGAGGCGGAATACCTATAATACGTCCGTTAAACCAGTCGCTTACGGCAGATGAAATAGAAGAAATTACAGGTATACTTAATGGAACTACCAACTATATACTTACTAAAATGCGTGATGAAGGTTCGGACTTTTCTGATGTCCTGCATAAGGCGCAGGAACTTGGATATGCAGAACGTAATCCCGAGGCTGACGTAGAGGGATATGACGCATGTAGGAAAATTGCGATACTTACGTCGCTTGCATATGGACAGCAGGTTGATTTTGAAGATATATATACGGAAGGAATAACAAAAATAACATCTGAAGATTTTAAATATGCCGCAAAAATTAATGCTGCCATAAAATTGCTTGGAACAAGCAAAATGGTGAATGGAAAAGTTCTTGCAATGGTTGCTCCGGTAATGATTAAATCCGGTCATCCGTTGTATTCCGTTGATGATGTATTTAATGCCATATATGTACGCGGCAATATGCTTGGTGAAGTTATGTTTTACGGCAAGGGGGCAGGAAAGCTTCCGACGGCAAGCGCTGTTGTGGCGGATGTTGTTGATGCGGTTAAACATAAAGGAAAGAGCATAATGACAATCTGGAGCGGAGAAAAACAGGAGATACTTCCTTTTGATGACGCCGAACACAGATTTTTTGTAAGGGTAAAGGATTCCGGCGGTATATTGGAAAAGATTGAAAATGCTTTTGGAAAGATTGAAATGATTGATGCAGGGATTGATGGCGAATACGCTTTTATTACGGAAATGATGTCTGAAAAGAAATACAGGGAAGCAAGCGGTGGTATTTCGGAAATTATAAGTATGATACGTACGGATTTTAAGTAAATGCCGCAGAAGGGATATGAAGTCATGAAGTATGTTGTTATTCTTGGAGATGGTATGGCAGATGAGCCTGTAGAAGAACTTAATGGGGAAACGCCTCTTGAGGCGGCAGTTACTCCCATGATGGATAAAATTGCAGCAATGTCGGAAATAGGGCTTGCGTCAATGATACCCGAGGGGATGAAACCCGGAAGCGATACTGCAAATCTTGCGGTACTTGGTTATAACCCTGAGAAGTATTACACCGGCAGGTCGCCTCTTGAGGCATTAAGCATAGGAGTGCCTATGGAAGATACGGATATAGCAATAAGGTGTAATATAGTTACGGTATCTGACGATGACCTCCCTTATGAGGAAAAAACCATAATAGACCACAGCTCAGGAGAAATATCCACGGCTGAGGCGGCAGAACTTATAAAAGCAATAAAAGATGAATTTGAGGATGAGGAATACCAGTTTTATGCAGGTATAAGTTACAGGCATCTTACTATATGGAAAAACGGATATGTGGCAGAGCTTACGCCGCCGCATGATATACTTGGAAAAGTTATAGGGGATTATCTTCCCGGATGCGACAGGTTGAGGTACTTCATGAAACGTTCGTATGAAGTCCTTAATAACCATCCCGTAAATATAGCCAGGGCAGAGAAAGGGCTTAATAAAGCTAACTCGATATGGTTCTGGGGAGCGGGAACAAAACCGGCGCTTGATTCCTTTGAAGGCAGATACCATAAAAAAGGAGCTATGATATCGGCGGTAGATTTGCTTAAAGGAATTGCAGTAGGAACCGATATGGTAAATATTGATGTAAAAGGTGCGGATGGAACGCTTGAAACCAATTATGAGGGCAAAGCGCAGGCGTGTACGGACGCACTTCTTAAAGACGGATTTGATTTTGTATATGTGCATCTTGAAGCTCCGGATGAAATGGGACATCAGGGAAGTATAGAGCGTAAAATTAAAGCAATACAGTATCTGGATGAAAGAATTATTAAGCCTGTATTTGAAACGCTTAGCAGTTCGGGCGAGGCTTTCAGGATGTTGGTGCTTCCGGACCATCCTACTCCGATAAGGGTAAGGACGCATACAGCGAATCCTGTGCCATATATGTTGTATGACAGTGCGGATGTTAAGCATGTAAATATTCATTATTGTGAGAAAGATGCAGAAAAGACAGGGAAGTATTTTAAAGAAGGTTACAGGCTTATGGAATATTTCCTGAGATAGGTTTGTGGTTTCAGGCTGCATATTTATAACTTGACATAATACGTTTTGAATGCTTTACTATATAGTTGGATTAATAAGATATTTTAGTAATAGGAGGCTGTTATGCTTGTAGTTAAGAAGTTCGGCGGCACGTCTGTTGCCGACAAAGACAGGATATACAATGTAGCAAGGCGTTGTATAGAGGAATATAAAAAGGGTAATCAGGTCGTTGTTGTGTTGTCTGCGATGGGAAAACAGACAGATGTTCTTATAAGTATGGCTAAGGAGATAACTCCGAATCCTTCAAAAAGGGAAATGGATATGCTCTTTACAACGGGTGAGCAGACATCGGTTGCACTTGCTGCAATGGCTATTAATGAACTGGGAGTGCCTGCGATATCGTTAAATGCCTTTCAGGTACCGATGAATACGACCGCAGTATATGGAAATGCACGTCTGAAAAGAATAGATACGGAAAGAATCAGATATGAGCTTTCAAATAATAAAATTGTACTTATAACGGGATTTCAGGGAATTAACCAGTATAATGATTATACTACGCTCGGACGCGGGGGCTCTGATACAACGGCTGTCGCGCTTGCTGCGGCGCTTCATGCCGATGCGTGTGAAATATATACAGACGTTGACGGAGTATATACAGCAGACCCGCGCATAGTTAAGAATGCACGTAAGATGGATGAAATAACATATGACGAGATGCTGGAGCTTGCCAGCTTTGGAGCGGGAGTGCTTCATAATCGTTCTGTTGAAATGGCAAAAAAATATGGTGTACAGCTTGTTGTACGTTCAAGTCTTAATGAAAATGAAGGAACCATTGTTAAGGAGGATGTTAAAATGGAAAAAATGCTTGTCAGCGGCGTTGCCTGTGATAAAAATGTGACACAGATTGCAGTATTGGGACTTAAAGACAAACCCGGAATAGCGTTTAAGCTGTTCCATCATCTTGCAAATCACAACGTTAATGTTGATATGATATTGCAGTCAGTAGGAAGGGACGGAACAAAGGATATCAGTTTTACCGTAACTGAAGACATGACTGATACGGCGATTGATACAATTAAAAGGCATGAAGGAAAGAGTCTTGAGTATCAGGAGCTTAATGTTACAAGAGATGTAGCAAAAGTATCTATAGTGGGCGCGGGAATGATGAGTAATCCGGGCGTTGCGGCTAAGATGTTTGAAGCAATATATGATGCAAATATCAATATAATGCAGATTTCAACTTCTGAGATAAGGGTTACTGTGCTTATCGATGAAAAATATTCTGAACGTGCGCTTAATTCAGTGCATGATGCTTTTGGGCTTGCCAACTGATATAAAATGAAACGGAAGTGTTGTAATGGTAGTAAGTAATTCTGTAATTATATCAATGTATATATCGGTAATACTGGCAGCAGCCGGAGTGCTTGTTCCGTTTTTTGCGGTATTTTTGGTGGCAAGGAAAAAGGAAACAGGTTCGTTTGGCTCATTGGGACTGGGAGTGTTGGCATATTTCTGGTCGCAGTATCTGCTTCCGCTGCCAATATTGTTTGTGCTTACAAACTATACAGGATTTATGACAATATATAATAACGATAAATATTATGTAGTATATCTGCTTATTACAGCGGTTATTCTGGGCGTTTTCAGCGCGCTGGCAAGGCTGTGGTGCGTGTGGCTTATGAACAAACGCACGCCGTCGCTTTACCGCGCAATATGTTCGGGAATCGGTTTTTCGCTATTTCAGGTATTAAGCGTAATCGGTTCGTATATTACGTATATTAAATATGCGGGAATACTTAATGGACCGAATGGTACCGAAACGCTTAAAGAAACCGTAAGAGCGTTAAACCAAAACCTGTCGGATGCTGATATAGATAAGATTATACAGCCTATTACTTCATCAACCGTGACTGAGAATCTGCTTAGCGGAATAAACGTAATACTTGTAGTGATTATAGAAATTGCTATGATTACGCTTGTATATGAAGGACTGATAAGGAATAAAAAATGGAAAGCTGCATTTATATGCGCAGGAGTTAATGTGGCATTTTCTTTCCTGACAATGCTGTTTTCCGCGCTTCCGGGAGATAAAATAGGCATTGTGGGCAAAGGTACGGGAATGATAATATATAATGCGTTTATGCTTGTATGCGGACTATTTGCCGCATGGTTTATATATGGAGCTGTGAATAGATACAAGGCTGCTTCGGCGGAAGGACCGTATGCGCACTATGCGTATTTTGAGAAAAAAAGGAACGAAGAATGAAATTTTCCAATGGATGCTGGTTAAAAAGAGAAGGAATATCAGTTTATTATCCGACGTCTGTATATGATTCGGAAATGGAAAACGAGGGATGTACTTATAAAATGTATGCCCCTGCTTATGTTGTGTACAACAGGGGATGCACTTTGGGCGGAGTGGTTATAACAATAAGGATAAGTACGCCAATGGAAGGCGTGTTTAAAATTTCACTGTCGCATTTTGAAGGAACGGCGGATAAAAGGCCGCAGTTTGAGATAAATATAAAGGAGTCTTTGAAACCGGACGTATATACGGAGGGCGAAGACATTATTATGGTAAGCGGAAGCGCGAGGCTTAGAATTGAGCCTTCACTTACGCTTACTTTTTATAGTAATGAAAAAAAGCTTACCTATATTACTGCAAAAGATATGGCGTATGTTCAGAGCAGAGGAATCGCAGAAGGCGATAATAATATTCACAATTATATGAACGGAGCCGTGAATCTTTCTGTAGGAGAGCATATATACGGACTTGGTGAAAGGTTTGGGGAATTTGTAAAAAACGGACAGACGGTAAAGATGTGGAATGCTGACGCAGGAACATCTACAGAGCAGGCGTATAAGAATGTTCCGTTTTTTATTTCTGACAGAGGATACGGAGTATTTGTGGACAATACGGGAGCCGTGGAATATGAGATAGGAAGCGAGTATGTAAGGAAAGCTTCGTTTAGCGTGACCGGAGAAAAACTTGGATTTTACGTGATATGCGGGGAAGATAATGAATACGGACGTATGAAAAATGTTCTATATAAATATACCGGCATGACGGGCAGACCGCCGATACTTCCTTCGTGGACATTTGGACTGTGGCTGTCAACGTCGTTTACTACTGATTATAATGAAGATACGATAATGAAATTTATAAACGGCATGAAGGAGAGAGATATACCGCTTAGTGTTTTTCATTTTGACTGTTTTTGGATGCAGGGAATGAAGTGGTGTAATTTTATATGGGATAAAGAGGTGTTTCCGGACCCGGGTGCAATGATTAAGCGTATTAAAGACGCAGGGCTTCATATATGTGTATGGATTAATCCGTATATTGCACAAAATTCTGAATTGTTCAGGACGGGCTGTGAAAAAGGTTACTTTATTAAAAGGACAAATGGCGATGTATGGCAGTGGGATATGTGGCAGTCGGGAATGGCGATAGTTGATTTTACCAATCCGGCTGCGAAAAAATGGTATCAGGGTGAACTTGAAAAACTTGTTGATATGGGGATAGATTGTTTTAAGACTGATTTTGGAGAAAGGATTCCTGTTGACGATATAGTATATTATGACGGTTCAGACGCCATGCTTATGCACAATTATTATTCGTACCTGTACAATGAAGCGGTATATGAGGTGCTTAATAGAAAGTATGGCGAAGGCAAAGCGGTATTGTTTGCAAGGAGCGCTACTGCCGGCGGACAGAAGTTTCCGGTTCATTGGGGAGGGGACTGTACGGCAGATTATGAATCAATGGCGGATAGTTTAAGAGGCGGATTGTCGCTTACAATGTCGGGGTTTAGTTTCTGGAGCCATGATATAGGCGGATTTGAGGATACGTCAACGGATGACGTATATAAGAGATGGGTAGCCTTCGGTCTTATGTCATCTCATTCCAGAATGCACGGAAGCACATCATACCGTGTTCCATGGAATTATGGGGATGAAGCGGTAAAGACAGCGTCAGTGTTTGCAAAACTGAAGAACCGGCTTATGCCGTATATATATTCATATGCGTGTTTGGCGTCAAAGACAGGCATACCGCTTATGAGAAGTATGGTGTTGGAGTTTCCTGACGATAGGGACTGTGCGTATCTGGATTGCCAGTATATGCTTGGACCTGATATTCTGGTTGCGCCGGTATTTAATCCGGAAGGTAATGCGGATGTATATCTTCCATACGGAGAATGGACGGGATATTTTGATAATGAAGTGTATCAGGGAGGAAAATGGTACAAATTTTCAAATGTAAGTTATCTTACTATACCGTGTTTTATAAGGGAGGGAGCTGTTATACCAACAGGCTGCTGCGAGGAAAGACCTGATTATGACTATATGTCGGCTCTTACGCTTGAAGTATATAAACCTTATAACGGAATGAAAAAAGAAATTGTAATATATGACATGGATGGTAAATATGACAGGACAATAACCGTTACAATGGAAAATGATGAAATTCTTTCATCGTGCAGCAGCGTTAAAATAGTACAAAAATAATTTTTGTTATAAATAAACAAAAATTGTTATATATGTGTTATACTAATATATTGTATAGCTGCGAATAATTTTAGGAGGGAATAAAAATGAGGAAAATTAAACAGATTACTGCAATTGTACTTGCCGCAGCAATGGTTATTACAGTTGCGCCTGCTTCATCATCAGATGCGGCAAAGAAGCTTAAACTTTCCAAAAAGACGGCAACAGTAACAGTAGGCCGGACAGTAAAGATTAAGCTTAAAAATGCAAAGAAGAAGACAAAGGTAAAATGGAAGACAAGTAAAGCTTCGGTTGCTTCTATTGTAAAGAAGAAGACAAAGGGCAAGAAAGCCTGTGTAACAGTTAAGGGAAATGCTGCCGGAAAAGCTAAGATTACAGCCGTATATAAGGCAGGAAAGAAAAATAAGAAGCTTGTGTGCAAGGTTACCGTAAAAGGAAGCGATTCAATACAGCCTGTAAATTCACCGGCTCCAACTAACGGAACTGTTATAGAAATAAAACAGACTGCGACGCCTCCTGTAACAAATACCACAGCGCCGGCTGAGGAAACGAAGGCTCCTGTTTCTACAAGAAAACCGACAGCTTCGCCTTCGCCGAAACCGACGGCAACACCGGTTCCGTCACCGGACGCACAAATCTACAAAATAAATAAGGATATAGATATAGACGGTGTTGTCGATTCTGCATGGGATTTTGCGGACGCTATGCCTATAAATAACTGGACGGCGGATGACGATACCAAGAAAGCGCAGACCAGCAATAGCGCTGCCAAGATGCTGTGGACAGACAAATATTTCTATGTACTTGTAACAGCAGACGACCCTGAACTTGATTTTGGTAATGAAGCGCCTTATTATCAGGATTCAATAGAGTTATTCTTTGACGAGCATAACTATAAGCAGGAATATGGAAAAAACAATGAGTTCCAGTACCGTCTTATATGTAATCCTGAACCTGTTGAAGATGAACAGCCTATAGGTAAGTTTACTGAAAAAAGTTACTGGGATGGAGAAGATGTTGAGTATGCAGTTTCAAAAACAGAAACAGGTTATGCCTGTGAATTTGCAATTCCTTTGAATGAAGCTCCTGTAGAAAACCAGTTTGCGGGTGTTGAAATACAGATTAATGATGCATCCGGCGGTGAAAGAAACGGTACGTGGAATCTGTTTGCAAATCCTGCGGACGGCGGAGATATACCGTATGATAATACGGCGGTATTTGGCGATTGCCAGTATGTAATCAAGAGAGAAGCTAAAGTAATAGAGCTTACTTTAGACAGTGAACACTGCAATATGGAAAAACCTGACCAGTTCAAAACCGATCCTGAAGGAAAGTGGCTTGATATGAATACTAAATCAAGGATTGATGATGAGAATAAGTGGGTATATTGTAATACTGCAAATAACCTGACTGTATATTTCCCTGAAGGAAGAACTGTTGTGGAAGGTGAGAAAGCTGAAGTAAAAGTTAAAGGTACTTATACGCCGGCTGAAGAAGCAGATGGAGATATATTATTCAGAATGTGGATGGCAGACTCGTATAACAGGGCGCTTAAAGGAGACTCACCTATTACACAGTCCAATAAGATAATAGATGAGCTTACGAAAGGCTGGCTTACAGGTCAGGCGGATGAAAATGGCGACTTTACAATAGATTTTACCCTGATAGCAGACGGCGGGGAAAAAGCATCTGAAGTGATAGATGAAAATGGTGAAACAGTGGTTTATGAGCCGCGTGGAATAGCTGATGCGCTTATGATTAAAGCTCCAAGCTATGACGGAATGATTGGCGATATAATTATCAAATCTGTTGTAATTACGGTATATGATCCGATTGAGTATGTTGAACCGGGCGGAGATGGACCTGAGCCTGACGCATCAGCAAGCCCTGATGCAACACAGAAGCCGAATCTGGCTGAACCATATGAAGTAGACCTCAGTAAGGTAAGCACTGTTACTGACGGAGTACCGGGA
>CANPYY010000032.1 GCA_947588675.1 uncultured Lachnospiraceae bacterium
TTATTACCTGCAAATGCCTTTGCCGGTATTTCCGTTACGGGATACTGCTTTCCTGCTACCGTAACCGAAGCCGGTACCACTACTGATTTAGCATTCTTGTTTACCGACGATACCTTTACAGTCTGTGCAGCCGCATCAACCTTATAATCTACATTTCCCTCATTAACGGTCTGAGGAACTTCAGGCTGTGGCAAAGCTCCGGTGTTGGTGTTGGTATCCGTATTTGTATTGGTATTAGTAGCCGGCGGTGTAACATTACCCGGATTTTCATTGTTTCCCGGATTTTCACCCGGCTCATCTTTTCCTTCATTTAAAGTTGAAGCGTTGTCAAATTTCCATGATGCTACGGTATAATTACTTCCCCTGAATACAAAATATACATCATGTACTCCGGTAACAGTTTTATCCATATCAACGCTTACATCCGTATACCAGTCATTAACCGTTACAGGTATGGAAGCCACTTTATTTGAAGCGTCAGTAGGGTCATCTACAAATACCTCAATTGCACCTTCATCCGTACCTGATTTAATTTCTGCGGTAACCTTCAAAGCTCCGTCGTCGCCAAAGTCAGCGCCCTGTATTTTAGTCCAGTCGCCTGTATCTATTTCATCAAGAACCATTGGCGAACCATTCTTTGAAGCAACTACTGTATCATCATCTCTGGTAGATTTAACGCCCGCGCTGTATGATGTTGTAGTTGCATTGATATATTTTGCCTTACCTGAAAAATCCCTGTACGGATTAAAGTTCTCTATCTGCTCCGGACCTTCGTAAGTTGCAATAGTCTTATTTCCGTTATTATCTGTTGCAACTCCCTCTATAAGGTCTGTATTAGGGTCAACAGTAATCTCATCTACATGAAGGTTACGGTACTGCTTGTTAACATGGTGCAGTGAATTATGCAATACCGTTGAATGATAAAATATGTACTTATGACCTTTAAACTCCTGCATATGGTGATGGTTATTATAACCTTCTCCAAATATCGAACTTGGATTAGTCAGCACTGTTCCAAGGAAATGGCGGTATACCCCGTCCGAATCGGTAAACGCCTCAAACGCCTTGTTTTTATCTGTTTCCGGTTCAAAACTGACATTAAGCGGGTCAGAAGACACATATACTGCAATACTTGCATTGCTTGTCAGGCTCTGGCTGCCAAAATCAGTACAATATGAATAATAATATTTGCCGTCGAACTGATTTATCTCATTATCCTCAAACATTGCATATGTAGGAAGTTTTACAGGGTCTCCATCTCTTGACACCCTTCCTGTTTCAGGGTCAAAAACTATTTTACATGCACGTCCCGATGTCCTTGAAAGTCCGCCAAAATAAATATATCCGTCGCCTTTATCATCTACAAGAACGGCAGGGTCAAAGCAAACGCTGCAGTCATTACAGTTCGGAAGTTCTTTATTGAAAATTGCAGTGCCTTCCGGCTCTTCCCATGGACCGGTCGGCGAATCACTCATAACATATCCCGTATTACCGCCATTCGTATAGAAAAGATAATATTTATATTTTCCTTCTCCGTCTAAATTATATTTAAGCCCTGACGGAGCCCATGACGCATCTCCGGTAACTCCGCTTTTTACAAAATTGTCTTCTTCATATGACGGCAGATTAGTAAGATTCAGACTATCCATAAATCCTTCGTCAGTCCAGTTTACCATATCAGTCGTTGACAATATTGTAAGCGAATGATTCTGATAATCGTTTTTGACAAGTTTATCACCCGGATTTGCCGTAACCGACGGTCTGGACCTTGACATATCGCCGTATGAGAATCCTTCTGTCGTTCCATATACATAAAGCTTTCCGTCTACATCCGAATTATCAATAGCCGTAGGGTCAGCTATAAAATCAAATCCGGTAAGCATGTTTTCTATAGGATGCACTTCTCCATCGCCGGTATTATACTGAACCGGCTGCGAAAGCTTCAGATCAGGTTCATCCCATGCCTGCTCAATCTGAGCTTCAAACGGATTATCGGCATACTCATATTCATCGTATACTTTTATGCCTGCATTTTCGACTGTTTTTGCATTCGTAGAATTTCCTTCATATACGGAAATATGACCGCCCGACCAGCCAAGCGTATAATCCTGTATGTAAGAATAATTGCCTGTATCATAAGCATCTGCATAATTTCCCGGTATCAATGAACAAACCATTGCAAGAGAAAGAACAGCAGCGCCTATACATCTGGTTTTCTTCTTCATTTTTATCCTCCTCACAAAATTATTTTATTTTAACTTTTTTACCCTGTCCTTTGCCTTTAAGAAGCTTCTTATATGCTTTAAGTTTCTTCTTAGGCACTTTTATTTTAGCTTTTGCATTTATTCCCTTAAAGGCATTTTTGCCTACTTTTTTAAGCGCTGTAGATTTTATAGTTATTTTTTTAAGCGATGAACATTTATAGAATGCTTTTGCTCCAATCGTCTTAATATTCTTACCAACCGTTACGGATTTAAGTTTCTTATTACCTGCAAATGCCTTTGCCGGTATTTCCGTTACGGGATACTGCTTTCCTGCTACCGTAACCGAAGCCGGTACTACCACTGATTTAGCGTTCTTGTTTACCGACGATACCTTTACAGTCTGCGCAGCCGCATCAACCTTATAATCTACATTTCCTTCCTTAACGGTCTGAGGAACTTCAGGCTGTGGCAAAGCTCCGGTATTTGTATCGGTATTGGTATTAGTATTAGTGTTGGTATTCGTATTTGTATTATTGTTAGTATTTGGCGTCGTCGGATTTTCCGGGTCAACTCCGGGTTCATCATCTGCTGCTTCACCTTCGGTAAACATCCATGATGCTACAGTATAATCACTTCCCCTGAATACAAAATATACATCATGTACTCCGGCAACATCAGTCACAATATCTGTACTTACCTCACTATACCAGTCGCTTGTACTTACCGGTATCGAAGCCACCATATTAGAAGCTTCAGTAGGATCATCTATAAATACCTCTATAGCTCCTTCATCAGTAGCTGATTTAATTTCTGCGGCAACCTCTACGGCTCCGTTTTTACCAAAATCAACTCCCTGTATTTTAGTCCAGTCGCCTGTATCTATCTCATCCAGAACCATTGGCGAACCGTTCTTTGTATCAGTTACCATGTCATCATCTCTTGTGGATTTAACTCCTGCACTGTATGACGTTGTAGTTGCATTGATATATTTTTTATTTCCGGCATAATCCGTATACGGATTAAAGTTTTCTATCTGCTGAGCGCCTTCATAAGACGGTTCTATAGTTATATCATCAGTATCTTCATTTACATCTATTTCATCTACATGCAGACAGCGATACTGCTGATTTGTACGATATAACGCGTTATTAAGCACTGTAGAATGATAGAATATATAATTATGTCCCTTGAATGACTGCATATGATGATGGTTATTATATGACTCTCCATATATTACACTCGGATTTTCAAGAACCGTTCCAAGGAAATGATGGTATACACCATTTTCGGTAAATGCCTCAAACGGGTTTTCCCTCTCATCCGGAGCAAATACTATATCCATAGGATCTGAAGACACATATACAGGGATACTTCCTGCCTTAGTAAGAGTCTGCGAGCCATTAAAGTTAGCGCAGTATGAATAATAATATTTACCGTTAAACTGGTTAATCTCGCTGTCCTCAAACATATAGTATGTATCCATTTCCTGAGGTTCTCCCTCTATAAGAACCTTTCCGGTACCTTCCTCAAATGCAAGCTTACATACGCGTCCGGTCTTAGGATGCGCAATTCCGTTAGGATGTGATGCCACTTCATTGTCTCCATCCCATACGCCTCCGCCGAAGTAACAGTAAGCATCGCCCTTATCATCAACGAGCACTGCCGGGTCAAAGCACCATTTTACGCCGTTTATTCCTGCAAATAAAGTCTTTCCGAGGTCGTCATACCACGGACCTGTCGGTGAATCTCCTCTTACATATCCAACAGCTCCGCTGTTAGTATGGAAAAGATAATATTCCATTTCACCGTCTCCGTCTCCGTCAATTTTAAGACCTGATGGAGCCCATGCTTTCTCAGCCCAGTTATTCTTTACCATAACGTCAGCATTGTATGACGGTTCGTTAGTAAGGTTACGCGTATCACAGGTTCCTTCATCAGTCCAGTTTACCATATCTGATGTGGAAAGTATCGTAAGCGAATGGTTATTATAACCATTCCTGCTCATTACGCCGTTTCTGTAATCTATTCCTTCAGTAGTTCCATATACATACAGCTTACCGTCTATATCCGAATTATCTATAGCCGTAGGATCAGCTATGAAATCAAAGTTGGTAAGCATACTTTCAACATTATGAACCTCTCCATCATTCGTAGTAAACTGTATTGGCTGTGTAAGTATAAGATTCGGTTCATCCCACGCCTGTTCAACCTCGGGCGCAAATGGATTGGCATCTTCTGCATCATATACTGGTACATCCGTCTCTGCAATAGGCTTACTGTTTCCATCACTGTCATATACAGCAATACCGTTTAACCATCCAAGCGTATAATCCTGCATGTATGAATAATTCCCGGAAACATCAGCCCCAACGTAATCTCCCGGAATCAATGAGCATACCATTGCAAGCGAAAGAATAGCTGCCCCAATACATCTTGTTTTCCTTTTCATTTTTATCCTCCTCATAAAAATATTAAATATAGTGTAGCATACATATACATAATATCACACTGCAAGTATATATTCAATTACAATTTATTTGATTTTATCACCTGTACTATGCACATATTCCCAAGAAAAAACAACAAGAGGATTGCACATAGGCACAATCCTCTTAAATAATATTATATATAAACAATCTGTCAGTTAGCTACCCTTCTTGCTTTGCAAGGCGTTCTGTAATTTATGTTAGACACCTTGATTCCATCACGCCTGTTGCTTGCATGTACAACTTTGCCTCCGCCAATGTATATGGCTACATGGTTTACGCTTCCGCCCGACGCATAGAAAATCAAATCTCCAGCCTGGACATCCGAAAGACTTACGCTGCTTCCCGAACCCGACTGAGAAGACGAAGTTCTTGGAAGCGATACTCCATATTTTGCATATACGGACTGCACAAATCCCGAACAGTCAGTACCATTTGTCAGACTTGTTCCGCCGTACGAATACGGATTTCCTATAAAGTTCTGTGCATATGAAGCTGCCGCACTGCCTGTTCCCTTAGATGAGGAAGATGAACTTCCTGAGTACGAACTGCTTCTCGAAGATGAACTTCCTGACGAAGAACTGCTTCCTGATGACGAGCTTCCTGATGAAGAACTTCTCGATGAAGAACTGCTCTTACTCTGTGATTCTGCCTGTCTGGCTGCGGCTTCCCTTGCGGCCTGTTCTCTTTCAGCCGCTTCTCTGGCTGCCGCCTCCCTGGCAAGACGTTCACGTTCCGCCTGTTCTTCCTGTTCACGTTGTTTCCTGAGTTTTTCCCTTTCTGCCTCTATCGAAACAGCATGTTTGAAATCCATTTTAAGCGTTACATACTCTTTTGCAACATACCCTCTGGTATTATCATCCACAAGTATCTTTACCCATTCATCACATTCCCTGACTACTTCAAATTCTTCATCCTGCGGAACCAGTGTAAGAATAGTACATTCCGTATTCATTTCCTCACGAACTTTAAGTGTTGTTACATTGACTTTTGCTATCTTTGTTCCAAATTTACCGGCTATCTTTTCAGCATCGGCTCCAATTGCAAGATACTCAGATTTTATATAACCGTTTACGCCTCCTGACGTAATCTCAACCCAGTCCCCCTGAGTATTTACAATCCTTGCTATACTTCCTCTGTAAAGTTTTCCAAGTATTTTACTGTCAATACTTGGTTTCTTCCTGATATTTACATATTCACCTGCTATTGATATTCCTTTATTTGCATATGGCGATACCGGCTCCGGTGTTACTTCCGCCGGCTGTGCTGCCGGGTCCGTAACAGGCTGCGCCGCCGGGTCTGCTGCCGGGTCTATAACAGGTTGTGCCGCCGGGTCCGCTGCCTGAGGAACATCGGATTCTGCGGCAGGCTGTGCATCCGGCTGTTCCGAGTCGGGTTCAACCGACGCTTCCTGTAAATCCAAATTATTTTCAGATTCTTCACTATATTCATCTTCATTTATCTCCAAAACTGCATCGTCAATCATTCCTGCCGCTCCGGATATAGCAACAGGCACTACAGTTTCAGGCGATTCTTCAATTTCATCTTCGTTACATGATTCATAATACTGTTCAATTACTACAGATATTCCTGCCATCTCGGTTTCGCTGTTTACTGACGAAGCATCCAGATGACTTCCTGTACCTGCAACCGTAAAAACAGCGCACAGGCATAATCCTGTAACTATTTTTTTAAACATTTATATCCCCTCTCAAAATGCCCTCTAATTTGTTAACAATATAGACTACTTCGATAGTATATCATTATATATTCCCTTTGTCAACATATTTTATTGCTTTTTAAGTTTTTTTGCGATAAAATAATCATTATTATTGTCATAAAAGGATGTTTATTTATGAAAAGCATATTCAAATTAGGCGTTTTTCAAAAACTTCAGGTTATAAAACAGGTTCCCATGGGTGTATATATGTCGCTTCCCGAAACAATACGCAAAGGAAACGAAGCAAAAGAGCTTATACTGCTTCCAAAAAAAGAAGTCCCGAAAGACACCGTGGTAAATGACCTTTTAAATGTATTCGTATATAAAGATTCAATGGACAGGCTTATTGCAACTACTATTAAACCTTATATTACACTCGGAGAATTTGCACATCTTTCTGTTGTAAGCGTGACTGATATCGGGGCATTTCTTAACTGGGGGCTTATTAAAGACCTGTTCCTGCCTTTTAAGGAACAGACATACCGCGTAAAAAAAGGCGACAATATCCTTGTAAGCCTTTATATTGATAAAAGCGAACGGCTTTGCGCCACCATGAAACTTTATGAACTGCTTTTACACAACCCGCCATATTCGGAAAACGATATGGTAGATGCTACCATATATGAAATTTCTGATAATTTTGGCGCCTTTGCTGCAGTAGATGATAAATATTCCGCCCTTGTCCCCGCTAACGAATTATATCAAAAACTATATATCGGACAGAAAATACATGCCCGCGTAAAATCCGTGACTGACGATGGGCGTCTTACGCTGAGTCTCCGTCAAAAAACTCATTTACAGATTGAAACCAATGGGAAAATCGTTATGGAACATCTTACAAAACACGGCGGGTTTCTTCCTTTCGGCGATAAATCATCTCCTGAAAGCATAAAACGTGAATTTCAAATGAGCAAAGCTGAATTTAAACGCGCCATAGGGCATCTGTATAAGTCCGGAAAAATCATTATTAAAGAAAACGGTATATACCTTAAATAATTTTATATTTAATATCCTTTTCCTATACACAGTACAGCGAAGAAACTTTCAATTCCTTCTTTTTTTAAAAGAGCTGCGCATGCGTCAATCGTGCTTCCGGTAGTATATATGTCGTCTATTATCAATGCCGATTTAATATACTGATATTTTTTCAGGTTATCTACGTCTATCACGAAAGCGTCTTTAAGATTTTTATTCCGCTCATTATCGTCAAGTTCTTTTTGCGGACTCGTTTTCTTCTTTCTTATAATCACATCATTCATAAGGCGTATTCCTGTTTTTCTGCTTATACCTTCCGCAATAATTTCCGCCTGGTTAAACCCCCTGCGTCTTAGCCTGCTTTTATGAAGCGGCACGGGAACTATAACGTCCGGCTTTATATTTTTAAGCATATCAGACATATGATATGCCAGCTCAGATACAAGAAAATCAGTATAATCCCTCCTGCCCCCATACTTAAATTCCGCAATAATCTTTTTTGTAGAAGGATTATATTCCCACAATGCATAACCGCGTGCATATGCAAACTTTCTTTCCTTACAGTCATTGCACAATATGCCTTCTTTTTGTACAGGTTTACTGCATTTTATACACCTTGCCCCTTTTATTACCGGAAGCGACAGCGCACACTTCCTGCATACTCCATACTCCTCATTTTCTATTATCTTTCCGCATACAGGACATTTCTGCGGAAAAAGAACCGATAAAATTATTTCTTTAATAAACCTTACTCCTCCTTATACCAGCATTTCGCATATACGTTTTTTTAAAGTCGTATATCGTTTCTGCTCCCTTTCATTATTAATCATCTTTGCAACCGTTTCAGGAAGACCCACAATAGTAACGCATTTTTTCGCTCTTGTTACTGCCGTATACAAAAGATTGCGGTTAAACAAAAGCGACGTACCGGAAAGCAGCGGAAGTATTACGGCAGGATACTCGCTTCCCTGCGACTTATGTATCGTAATTGCATATGCCAGTTCAAGTTCCTCAAGAAGCGCATATGGATATATTACGTACTTATTATCTTCAAACTCCACCGTTATTTCCTGAGCAACCGTATTTACAAAACGTATTATCCCGCTGTCACCGTTAAATATTCCTGCTCCCTGCTCAACGACAACGCCATGGTATCCTCGTCTTTCCCACTCAAGCTGATAATTATTTTTTATCTGCATAACCTTATCGCCCTCACGAAAAACATTTTCGCGATATTCTATTTCAGCTTTTCTCTCTGACGGAGGATTAATATATTTCTGAAGCATAACATTAAGGTTCTCCACCCCAAGTTCGCCCTTTCTGGTAGGGCTTAACACCTGTATATCAAGCATTCCCGCACCGACATAATCCGGAAGATTCTTTATTATAAGCTGCAGAATTACGTTTATTATTACCTGCGGATTATCACGTTTAAGGAAAAAGAAATCTCTGCTTTTATTATCCAGACTTATACTACTGCCCGCATTGATTCTGTGTGCATTCATGACTATATCGCTGTCCCTGGCCTGACGGAACACCTCGTTAAGGCGTACTACGTTAAAACATCCCGAATCAATAATATCTTTCAGAACACTTCCCGGACCTACGGACGGAAGCTGGTTTACGTCGCCTACCATTATAAGCCTTGTACCGACAACCATTGCTTTAAGGAGCGCATAAAAAAGCGGCATATCCACCATTGACATCTCATCTATTATAACCGCATCAGTTTCAAGAGGACAGCTTTCATTTCTTTCAAACATTACATTTTCCCTGCCGTCATCCAAAGCCCCGCTCATTTCCAACAGTCTGTGTATTGTCTGCGCTTCATAGCCGGTAGCTTCAGACATTCTCTTTGCGGCGCGTCCCGTAGGCGCTGCAAGCAAAAAGTCAAGCCCCCATGTTTCAAACGCATTAATTATGGCATCAATTGTAGTTGTCTTTCCTGTTCCGGGTCCACCCGTAATTATAAGCACTCCGTTTTTCATTGCCTCGCTTATAGCCTTCTTCTGCATATCGGCAAGTGTAATTTCCCTGTTCTTCTCAATGCGCTTTATGTGAGAATCCAGCTCTTTATCAGATACTGCAAAGCCACAGTCAAGATCTGCAAGCATCCTGGCGCTGTTTAATTCCATATAATACATATAATTGCTGTAATATCTTTTTTCCCCATCTTCTTCTTTGCAGATAATCTCGCCCGCAAATGCCATTTGCGAAAGTATATCAGCAATATCTGTACAGTCTGATGCAAGAAGTTCGGACACATTTTTTATAAGCTCATTTTCCGGAAAATATATATGTCCATATGATACCGCCTGTGATAATATGTATGATACCGCGCTTTTTTTCCGAAATTCGGAATCAGGACTTATTCCTACACGTTTTCCTATTCCGTCGGCTATTTTAAATCCTACTCCTCTGATATCATCCGCAAGCCTGTAGGGATTAGTTTTTATCACACTATATACTTCTTCTTTATATTCATTGTATATTTTTACTGCAAGCTGATTGGATATTCCATACTTCTGTAAAAATATAACTGCTTCCCTCATTTCTCTTTTTTCATTATACTGTTCATATATCCTGGCAGCCGTGTTTATGCTTATCCCTTTTACTTCTGCAAGCCTTTCCGGTTCTTCTTCCATAATCCTGAAAGTATCTTCCCCAAATTTATCGACAATACGCTTAGCCATAACTGCGCCTATTCCTTTTATTGCCCCGGATGCAAGATATCTTTCTATTGACATATTATCATCAATTCTTATTACCTCAAGACTGCTTACCGAAAACTGAAGCCCATATGTCCTGTGTTCCACATATGTACCCGTCACTTCCACGTGCTCTCCCTCGTTCACAAACGGCAAATTGCCAACACAAGTCATATCGTCACTTTCATCCGTACACGACAAATCAAATACAGTGTATCCGTTCACTTCATTTCTGAACCTGATTTTTTCCACATATCCCTTTAGTTTTTCCGACAACATAATCACTCTTTCTTAAAATCTATACCCGTATTCTCTATAAATGGCTGCGCATTCTTCAGCATAATAAAAAACGGGGCGTTGCAAAACAGCGGTTATTTTGCAGCTTTCCCCAACATATACGGATTTTACCCGTAATGGATATATGTATCATGCGCATTCACTGCAGGACAGCGCAATACTGCATGATACATATTCATATCCATATTATTCTATTCTTCACGTTTTCCTGCCATAAAGTCCACAAATTTACCCGTTCCTATTGCAACGGCCGTCATCGGGTCTTCCGCAGTCATTGTAGTAATTCCTGTTTTGGATTCAATAAGCTCCTCAAGTCCGTAAAGCAGGCTTCCTCCTCCGGTAAGAACTATTCCGCGGTCCGCTATATCTGCTGCAAGTTCAGGAGGCGTTCTCTCAAGCACGCTGTGTACGGCATCAACAATCTGCGACGTAGCGTCTTTCAGCGCTTCTTCCGTTTCATCCGAAGTTACGGTTATCGTCTTCGGAAGTCCGGTCACAAGGTTTCTTCCCCTTATGTCCATAGACTCGGGAGCAGACCTCTTAAATGCAGAACCTATATTTATTTTTATGTCCTCTGCCGTCCTTTCGCCGATAAGAAGGTTGTGCTGTTTTCTCATATATCTTACTATAGCCTCGTCAAAATCATCTCCCGCTATCTTAATGGACGAGCTTACAACTGTACCTCCCAACGAAATAACCGCAATATCCGTAGTTCCTCCTCCTATATCAACAATCATATTACCGCATGGTCTTGATATGTCTATTCCTGCACCAATGGCGGCAGCAATAGGCTCCTCAATAATCATGACTTCCCTTGCTCCGGCCTGATAAGCCGCCTGTTCAACGGCATTCTTTTCTACCTCGGTTGCCCCGCTTGGTACACATATGCTTATTTTGGGCTTACGTATATGCTTCTTTCCTACTGATTTCTGTATAAAGTAAACAAGCATCTTTTCAGTAATTGTATAGTCAGATATTACGCCCTGTCTGAGTGGTCTTATGGCTACAATATTGCCGGGAGTTCTTCCAAGCATAAGCCTTGCTTCTTCACCAATTTCTTTTATCTTTCCAGTATCTCTGTCAAATGCGACTACCGATGGTTCCCTCAAAACAACGCCTTTGCCTGTAATATATACAAGCACGCTCGCCGTTCCAAGATCAATTCCGATATCACTGCCCATCTTAACCTCTCCTTTCATATTGTATATTAAATTCTTATATTAAATTATTACCATATAATCCATTAATAATCATTTCCTGCCGCCTGCAGCATAAGAGCACATTCAACTCTTTTCCTCTCAAGCATACAGCCAACATCATAAGTTTCATTAATACTGCCGTTAAAATTGTACGCATTGGCAGCGCATCCTCCACTGCAGAAAAACTTTGCAAAGCAGCTTTTACATTTTTCCTTTGAATATACATTGCATTTTTTAAATTCATTACAAATATCATTTCTTGTAATTCCGTCGTCAAGGTTTCCTATAATAAATTTTTCATTTCCGACAAACTGGTGGCACGGATACAAATCTCCCCATGGAGTAACCGCCAGATATTCTGTTCCCGACCCGCATCCTGACAATCTTTTTGCAACACACGGTCCTCCGCTAAGGTCAATCATGAAATGGAAAAAGTTAAAACCGCATCCCTTAGCATTGCGTTTAAGCATTTCCTTTGCCAGCCTGTCGTATGAATCACATATCTTTTCTATATCCTCCTCCGTAATGGCATAATCACAGGACGGATCTGCCACTACCGGCTCTACGCTTATCTGCTTAAAACCCAAATCTGCAAGGTGAAGAACGTCTTTATCAAAATCGGTATTAAAATGCGTAAATGTACCTCTTACATAATAATCCGTCTGGTTTCTTTTCTCTGCGGCTTTAATAAATTTCGGAAGTATTATATCATAACTTCCCTTTCCGTTTCTCGAAGGTCTCATATAGTCATGAAGTTCTTTCCTTCCATCAATGCTAAGAACCAGATTAGACATTTCCCTATTGGCAAATTCTAACACATCATCATCTAAAAGTACACCATTTGTTGTAAGTGTAAATCGAAATTTTTTATTACATTTTTCTTCTAAGCTGCGCCCGTATGCAACAATTTCCTTAACAACATCAAAATTCATAAGAGGCTCGCCGCCGAAGAAATCCACTTCCAGGTTATGTCTGTTGCCTGATGACTTTATCAGAAAATCTATCGCCTTTTTACCAACTTGCGAACTCATAAGTGCACTTTCACCGTTATACTCGCCTTTTCCCGCAAAACAATATCTGCAGGAAAGATTGCAGTCATGCGCTATATGCAGGCACAACGCCTTTACAACCGTCTGCCTGTCCGAAATGTCGTCAATATATTCTTCATATATGTCGTCTGAAAACAACTGTCCGGCTTCTTTAAGCGCCTCAATGTCATTTATAAGCTCGTCCGCATCTTTTTCATCAAGCTCAGCATACATATCCATAATCTCTGCTTTTACATTATCAGGCTCCTTTTCATAAGCCGCTATCGCATCATATGCAATATCATCAACTACATGGACGCAGCCGCTGTTTACGTCAAGCACTATATTATAGCCGTTATTTTTAAACATATGTATCATTTATTTATCCCTTTACAACTAAAAGAGAGCTCATCAGCAATCCCCGGTATCGGTTTTACCAATTCAGCCCTCTGTCAATATTCATTAAACAACCGTACTATTTCTTATGTTCACATGTCTGGTTTCCAACAGTACATGATGTCTTACATGCTGACTGGCATGATGTCTGGCATTCACCACATCCGCCCTTTTTCATACTTTCCTTAAAATTTCTTGAATTTAATGTCTTAATGTGTTTCATGGTAAACAACCTTCCTATTATCAATTTAGTCTATTAGCGTAAAGTATAACACACTTAAATTTGGATAGCAACCTCAAATTTAGAAATTTTACATTACCGTAAAATTTACATTATCCTAACATACCGCCGAGCATTCCTCCCGCCGCGCAAAGAAGCATTACAGTCATAACGTTTCCTGCCGCCTCTCCTGCAATATTTCTCATAAACAGAGATATAACAAAAATTATTGCAAAATACAGAAGGCCGAATAAAAGTCCCCATAAATATTTTCTTTTACCCATTTTTTTACCAAGAAGCATACCCCCGGTAAAGCAGGAAATAAGATATGCAAAAAGTATTCCGCCGCTTATAACGCCGGAAGACGGGTTCCCCTTCCACAGCATAAGCGCAAGTATAAGTAAAATTACACCTGATACAACGTATGCCGCAAACAAAAGTTTTATTATGTACCACGGAAGTTTTTTTATTTCATTTTTCATAATCATCACCCCTGAAACAATCCTTATTTCATAATATATTTCCTTTCAGGTAAAATTATGATAATATATTCAGGTGATTACATTTTTAAAACGGGAGAGATTATAATGGATTATATTGATATGCACGTACACTCAACTGCATCAGACGGAACATATACCCCGTCTGAAGTTGCTGCACTGGCAGAAAAAGCAGGTCTTAAAGCCATTGCCCTTACGGACCATGATACCGTAAACGGAATAAAAGAAATCATGTCTGCAGATACTTCACTGGAAATAATTCCCGGAATCGAACTTTCGGCAGGATACGGGAACGGTGATATACACATACTGGGTTATTATATTAACCCTGATTGCAGCGCGCTTACAAACGCAACTGATTTCATGGTAAAAGAACGTATATGGCGCAACAAAAAAATGGCGGACAATCTTGCAGATGCAGGTATAGATATAAGTGTCGAACAGCTTTATGCAGATAATCCCGACGCCGTACTGACCCGCGCGCACTTTGCAAACCACCTGTTAAAGCACGGATATGTAAAAGACAAAGCTGAAGCATTCAAAAAATATCTTGGTGAAGATACTCCCTATTATGTACTAAGGCAGTATCTTTCTCCCGAAGAATGTATAGATATAATACGCAAGGCCGGAGGATACGCCGTACTTGCGCATCCTTTCCAGTATAAACTTCCCGCAGACGAACTTAATGCGCTTATAAAAAGACTTAAAGATGCAGGTCTTTTCGGACTCGAAGCGCTTTATTCAACATATACAAAGCAGGAAGAAGATATTGCTCTTTCTCTTACGCACAGATATTCCCTTGCAGTTACCGGAGGTTCTGACTTTCACGGCAGCAATAAACCGGATATCCAGATAGGCAAAGGATTGGGAAATCTGGCTGTGCCTTATAAGTTTTTGGAACAATTTAAAAAATAAAATATGAATACAGGTATGTATGTTAATTATATTTCCATTTAACATCACATACCTGTACACAGTTTATTATTCCATATCTACTTTGCTTTTTCAACTTCTACAATAGCTTCTTTTTTCATCGGTATCCTGCAATTCTTATTGCTTCCAAACTCTACGATTACGACTTCATCAGTAATATCAATGATAACTCCGTAAAATCCGCTGGTAGTAAGAATACTGTCGCCAACCGCAATCGAGGCAATCATTGCATCCTGAGCCTTTTGCTTTTTCTTCTGGGGACGTATTGCAAAGAAATAAAACGCACCTATTATGACTGCATATACAACGATTAAAAACAGCCAGTTGCCTCCCCCTCCCTGGGCCTGCTGTTCCAATAATACCTGCAAATTACTCATAATAACCTCCTGATAATAAATTGTTTTAATCTATTCCAAACCCGCAGCAAATCCTGCAAGTTTAGCCTCTTTATATTCCGAATATCTGTGTTCGCTTATCGCATCTCTTATCTCACTCATAAGCCTGTTATAAAAATACAGGTTGTGAAGTACCATAAGCCTTAATCCAAGCATCTCTTTTGCTTTAAGAAGATGTCTTATGTACGCCCTGCTGTAATATCTGCATACCGGACACCCGCAGCCTTCTTCAATAGGGCGGGGGTCTGTTTCATATCTCGCGTTGAGAAGATTAAGTTTACCATGATTCGTGTACGCATGTCCATGCCGTCCATTCCTGGTAGGATATACACAATCAAAAAAGTCTACCCCGTATTCAACGGCATTAAGTATATTGGCAGGCGTTCCTACTCCCATGAGATATACCGGTTTATTTTCCGGAAGATACGGAACCGTTACATCAAGAATCCTGTACATTTCCTCATGGCTTTCTCCAACCGCAAGTCCGCCAAGGGCATATCCGTCAAGCTCAAGCTTTGCTATTCTCTTTGCATTTTCTATGCGGATATCTTCAAATATACCTCCCTGATTAATTCCAAAAAGCAACTGATGCCTGTTAATCGTATCCTTACAGTCATTAAGCCTTGCCATTTCATCTTTACATCGTACAAGCCATCTCTCTGTACGCGCCACTGAGCTTTCCATATATTCCCTAGAAGCCGGAAACGGCGCGCACTCATCAAACGCCATTGCTATCGTCGAGCCAAGGTTGGACTGAATCTGCATACTTTCTTCCGGCCCCATAAATATCTTATGCCCGTCTATATGCGAGCTGAAATAAACTCCTTCTTCACGGATTTTCCTGAGTCCTGACAACGAAAACACCTGAAATCCACCAGAATCGGTAAGAATAGGCCGGTCCCATACCATGAACCTGTGAAGTCCTCCCATCTGCCTGACAACTTTATCTCCCGGGCGGACATGAAGGTGATATGTATTCGATAACTGTACCTGCGTACCTATTTCCTCAAGGTCTTTCGTAGATACTGCTCCTTTTATTGCCCCTATTGTTCCTACATTCATAAATACCGGGGTTTCAATTACTCCATGCACTGTAGTAAGACGTCCCCTTTTAGCGCGGTTATCCTTACATATCAGTTCATACACTTTATTTCACCCCTAATCATTATTTACAGACTTATTTACAAGTATAACCGCAATTCGCTTGTTTTTCAATAACTTTTTCCAAAACATACTCCAACATAAAAGATACTGACGCACTCAGCGCGAAAACAGCGCAAACAACATGGTTCAGCGCCAATTTTTGTGGTATAATTAATTGTCTAAAACAGAAAGATTAAGAGAGCATATGCAAAAAGCTGATGTTCAAAGGATAATCCCGGAAAGGGTTTATCATAAAAATTTTAATATAATTTGTCAGTTATTTCCGTAACTTAAACAAGTCTTAGTGTTATTTCCCCTGTACTTAATGTCCGTATCTCCCCGCCGGATTCCACAATAAGACCTCCGTTGCCATCTATATCTACCGCCTGCGCCTCATGCCATATTCCATTATCCCTGTACCGCACGGTTTTACCTATTACCATGGAAAATCTTTTGTAATCAGTAAGAAATTCCCTGTCTCCTATATTGGCATATATATCCATAAACTCATTGGCAACCGCAGAAATAAGTTCATTTCTGCTTACCCTGATTTCATCCTTTGAAGTATATAATGCTCCCGCCACATCTTTTACTTCTTCGCTGAACGTATCTTCATATGCAATAATATTAACGCCTATACCGAGAATTATATTAATTTTTCCGTTTCTGTCAGGTACGGCTTCTGCCAGTATTCCGCATATTTTTCTATTGTTAAAATATATGTCGTTTACCCATTTGATAAGCGGCTTTACAGCCGTAAGCTTTCTTACCGCCCTGCATACCGCAACTGCAGCAGCCGATGTAATTAAAAGGACGTTGTCCATATTATCGGGTATAAGCAAAAGCGACATATATATACCCGTACCTTCAGGCGATTCAAACGAGCGTCCAAGCCTTCCACGTCCAAGCGTCTGCTTATCCGCCGCTATAAGCCTGTATTTAATATCACCGTTTTGTATACGTCTTTTCAACTCAAGATTCGTAGAATCAATAACGTCATATACAAACGGCCTTATACTTTTATCCTTCAAAAAATCCGAAATTATTTCTGCGTCAAGCCTGTTACTATTTCTTTTTGGCATTTTATTTTATCACCTTATAATTCTTTCCCGCACATTATTCTGAATACAATAAAAGAGCCATGTTTAAAACAAGGCTCTTTTATAAACAGGGGAAGAGGGATTCGAACCCCCGTGAACGGTTTTGGAGACCGCAATACTGCCACTGTATGATTCCCCTTCGGCTTTGCCGTAGTCTATAATAACCTATAAAAATAACGTTGTCAAGACATAAGATTAAATTCCAAGAAGCTCTTTCAGTATTTTATTAACGGACGCCGGGTCAGCCTTACCTTTCATTTCTTTCATTGTCTGTCCCACCAAAAATCCCATGGCTTTAAGCTTTCCTGAATTGATATCTTCCACAGATTTCGGATTGGCGGCAATAATCTTTTCAATAACCCCTCTCAATTCACCTTCGTCATTTACACTCATAAGACCGTTCTCTTTTACATATTCTTCCGGGTCTATATCTTCATCAAATATTTTTTCAAATACTTCCTTTGCAACATTACCATTAATCACTCTGTCTTCTGCCAGTTTAATAAGTTTTGCAAGATTTACCGGAGAAAATGATACCAAATCGGGTTCAAGGCCTTTCTCTTTAAGAAGATACATAGTTTCCACCATAAGCCAGTTAGAAACTTTTTTAGGATTGCTTCCCAGCTTAACCGTTTCTTCAAATATATCTGCAAGTCTCTTATTCGCCGTGATGATATCTATATCATAATCAGGCAGATTATACTGTTCCTTATATCGTACCATTTTTTCATCACGCAGTTCAGGCTGTTTTGATTTAATTTCATCAAACCATTCATCACTTATTATAACAGGTACCAAATCAGGCTCCGGAAAATATCTGTAATCCTGAGCATCTTCTTTGGAGCGCATTGGGTAAGAATATTCCTTTGCGTCATCCCACCTTCTTGTTTCCTGGACAACTTTTCCGCCCGATTCAATTATATCTATCTGCCTTTCGCGTTCATTTGCTATTGCCCGCGCTATTGCCTTAAAGGAATTGAGGTTTTTGGTTTCCGTCCTTGTTCCAAATTCACTGCTGCCCTTTTCCCTGACCGACAGATTTACATCAGCACGCATCGAACCTTCATTAAGTTTACAGTCCGAAGCTCCAAGATATTGTATTATAAGCCTGAGTTTTTCAAGATATGCAATAACTTCTTCCGCACTTCTCATATCCGGTTCAGACACAATTTCGATAAGCGGTACTCCTGAACGGTTAAAGTCAACCAGTGAAGCTTCTCCCCATTCATCATGGACAAGCTTTCCGGCATCTTCTTCCATATGGATTTCATGTATTCCGACCGTCTTTTTTCCCCCGTCAGGCGTTTCTATACTGACTCCGCCGTTTTCACATATAGGAAGATACAACTGCGAAATCTGATAATTCTGCGGGTTATCAGGATAAAAATAATTTTTCCTGTCAAATCTGCAGAATCTGTTTATCGTACAATTGGTAGCAATACCTACAGCCGCGGCATACTCTACTACCTGCCTGTTAAGAACAGGCAGCGAACCCGGCATTCCTGTACACACAGGACATGTATGCGTATTAGGCGCTCCTCCGAAAGCCGTACTGCATCCGCAGAATATTTTTGTTTTAGTTGCAAGTTCTACATGCACCTCAAGTCCTATGACTGTTTCATACTCTTTACTCATTATGCCGCCCCTTTCTATTCACATATACTGCAACGCACATATTCTCTCGACTGTTCATATGAATATGCTGTCTGAATAATCTTTTTTTCCGAGAAGCAATCGCCCAGCATCTGTACTCCTATCGGAAGCCCCTTACTGTCTGTTCCGCATGGGACTGTAATTCCCGGAAGTCCCGCAAGGTTAGCCGATATCGTGTATATATCGCCCAGATACATCTTAATAGGGTCGCTTAAACTTTCTCCCAGTTTCGGCGCCGTGTCCGGTGAAGCCGGCGCAATAATGACGTCATAATTTTCAAATGCTTTGTCAAACTCTCTCTTTATCAGCGCTTTAGTCCTTAATGCCTTAATGTAATAAGCATCGTAATAACCGCTGCTAAGCACAAATGAACCGAGCATAATCCTTCTTTTAACTTCCGGTCCGAATCCTTCTGAACGTGTTTTCTTTAACATGTTATGAAGACCGTTATATTCTTCGGCACGGTATCCATATTTTACACCGTCAAATCTTGCAAGATTTGAGCTTGCCTCTGCCGAAGCAATAACATAATATGCAGGAATTGCATATGTGACAAGCCCAAGGTCAAATTCTGAAACCACCGCGCCTTTTTCTTTCAGTACATCTACAACTTTAAATATCGCTGTCTTTACTTCTTCATTAAGCCCATCGCCAAAATATTCTTTAGGGATACCTATCCTCATACCTTTCACATCATCAACCAGAGCCGATGTAAAATCATAATCATCCCTTTTTACCGAGGTACTGTCTTTCGGATCATATGAAGCGATTGTTTCAAGAATTGCCGCGCAGTCGGCAACATCTTTTGCAACGGGTCCTATCTGGTCCAGCGATGAACCATAAGCAATAAGTCCGTACCTTGAAACCGTTCCATAGGTAGGTTTAATGCCGGTTACGCCGCAAAAGGAACACGGCTGTCTTATCGAACCTCCCGTATCAGAACCAAGCGCAAATGAACACTCCTCCGCTGCTACAGCAGTACATGTTCCTCCTGATGAACCTCCCGGCACATGCTCCGTATTCCATGGATTTCTGGTAGCGCCATAATAAGATGTTTCCGTTGTGCTTCCCATCGCAAATTCATCCATATTGGTTTTTCCTATAATAACTGCCCCCGCCTTATTAAGGTTCAAAACTGCCTCTGCAGTGTACGTCGGCACAAAATTATTAAGTATCTTTGAACTGCACGTTGTAAGTATTCCTTCAGTACACATATTATCTTTTATAGCAACAGGCACTCCTGCAAGAGGTCCTGTATATATTCCATTTTTAATTCCTTCCTGCACTTCTTTTGCGCGCTTTTTAATATCATCTTCCGAAAGAACGGTAACATAACTGTTGATAGTACCCTCAACCTTATTTATATCGTTAAGGGCCGCCTCTGCTGCCTCACTTACCGAAACTTCTCCCGATTTAATCTTATTTCCAAGCTGTATGGCGGTTAAACTCATAAGACCCATATAGAATTATCCTCCTTAATCAAATGTCTTAGGCACTACAAAAGAGCCGTCTTTTTCTTCCGGCGCATTGGAGAGAATATTTGCACTGTCATCACCATTAACCACAACATCTTCCCTGAACACATTATTAACCGGAAATACATGCGACATAGGTTCAACGTCTGACGTGTCGAGCTCTCCAAGCTTATCTATATAATCAAGCATACTTCCCATATCTTTTTTTGCCTGTTCTTTCTCAGCATCAGACAGTTCAAGTTTTGCAAGTATGCCTACATATTCAATTGTTTCATCTGAAATAACATTTGCCATAATATAATCTCCCTGCTTAAAAAAATTCAAAATAAGCAGCTCCACGCCTTTATGGAAGCTGCTTAAATTCACTTTGTTCTTTTATCTGATATCAAAGCTCTACAGAGCCGCTGAATTCATCATTTACAACAAAATATATTTTGCTGTCTTCCGGTTTTGCATAAAGTTTAATATCTTTAATGTCCCTTACTTTATATCCTGCTTTACGCCAAAGCTGTTTAATCTCCGGTATTGAATCCTTTACAGCTACCTGCTTGCCAAAATACTCAACATATACTGTAGTAGTAATTTCTTTTTTCTTTGCCGTAGTCTTTCTTGTGGTTGTTTTTTTCGTTTCTGCGGTTTTTACCGGTTCTGCAGCTTTCTTAGGTTCTGCAGCTTTCTTAGCTGTAGTTTTCTTAACTGCAGCCGGCTTAACTGTTTCAACCTTTGCTGCTGTTTCCTTTACGTTTGCCTGTGCTGCTGTCTTTTCTTCTGTTACGTTTTTCTTCTCATTTTTAGTTGCCATTAATATCAACCTCCATAAAATAAAAACAATGTTTACTGCTACTGACTACATTATAAATGCCGTCGAGGTGACAGGATTTGAACCTGCGACCTCTGCGTCCCGAACGCAGCGCTATACCAAACTTAGCCACACCTCGCCTTTTGATGTACGTTGATATAATATATTAAATATTTTAAAATGTCAACATTTTTTATTTAGCATTTTTAATTCAAATAAAAATACTTCCTGACATAAAACACGCAGGAAGTATTTTTTCATTTAATATATTCTTTTATTTAACCTTTTTTACTACGGCAGCTTTACTCCATTTACCTGTAATTTTCCTGCCGTCCTGTTTTTTATATGCGCGTACCCGTACATAATAGCGTTTACCGGATTTCAGTTTTTTAACAGTTACTTTGGTTTTCTTTTTAGCATTAATAATTTTAGCCTTTTTAACCTTCTTTGACATTCCGTAAGCTACCTGATACCCGTCTGCTCCATTAACTTTTTTATATTTGACAACTATCTGTCCTTTTTTCTTACTTTTTGCAGATGATATTTTTACCTTACCCGGAGCTTTTGTTGCTGTCTGTACTGCCCCCGGAACAGAAGCAGCCTGCTGCTGGCCGTCTCCGCCGCCGACAACCGTATCGGTATTTTTATTTCCTTCCGACGGCGTATCTTCTACAGGAGGTTTGGGCGGTTCGTTTATTGTAAATTCCTTAACAATCTGTCCACCGTATCCATTAATTCCTGTTATATATACTTTTGCAGTTCCGGCTTTTATATTATTTGAATAAAATACTGAATATTCAACATTTTCAACAAGCGTTTTTCCATCCCTTACAACAGTAACCGAAGGTTCACACCTGTTTCCGTCATATGTGTATTCATCTGTTCCCAGCGTTACCTCTGAATTTGTTATTAATGCTTTTGACACTGCAATTCTGTCAACTTCAGGCGCATTAGACGACTCTGAATACAATTCGATTATATTATCGCCAGCTTTAAGATTGATTTCAACAGGGTTAGCATATGTGCCTACGGCATCGGTTCCCGCCACTCCGACAACATCAGAAAATGTATATTCTTCATTTTCATTGACTCTTATTGTAAGATTCTTTTTATTGCCAGCGGAAACATACAATCTTATATTGTAAGTTCCATCCTCGGGTACGCTAATATTGTTATATCTAATCGTATTCGCAATATTTCCCGCAGAATTACCGATTCCGCTTACCGTTGCCAGACCTGACGTATATGTTTTATTCTTATTAACCGTGGCGCTTCCCGTCAATTCCGCATCTTCCGCTTCATAATAAGTATAATTATCGTACTCCGTCCATTTCTCAGGGTCATTGACCGACAGTTTAACGGCGCAGCCGCCATTATCCATTAAATCAAGGTTAAGAACATCTTTCGACGTAACTTTCTCTATATCACACTCAATATCTGTTCCGTCCTCATTATCACGATAAATATACGCATAATATTCTTCACCATCATTCAGGAAATCAAGCGGTACGGAATAATTTGAAGCTTTAACAGTCATAGCTCCAATATACCAGTTTTCTCCGTTTCTTCTTGCTCTTATACAGTGCGACTTTGGATATCCGCCTATAAGAATACTCTCGTCCCACGTGCTGGGAACATCGGCTATAAGAGGGAACGCCCTGTATCCCGGATATACATAACCCGATTGCGCGAAGGTTTCTACGGCAGATTCATATTCGATACACATGGAAAGCATAAATCCGGCCGTTGCGGGACTGTACTGGCTTCCCATTGAAGCGTCGTGCGGCAGCGCAAATAACGACGGCGTATATTCCATCGAGCCAAGTACATTTCTTGTAAACGGCAATGTAACAAGCGTATCCACCGGCGATGCGTTGGACCATTTAAAATATTCCATACCCTGAACCGCTTCCATGGACAGAAGGTTAGGGAATGTCCTGCATTCACCGTTAGGATCCGTTGCGCCATGGAAGTTTACTACAAGATGATGCCTTGCAGCGCTTTCAAGTATCTTATACATGTTTTTCATGGCAAACTGGCTGTCGCTCTCAATATAATCTACCTTAACTCCCTTAACTCCAACATCTTCACACCAGGAAAACTGTTCTTCTATATCTTCATCGTTATCGAGGTCAAACTGATGCTCATTATCCCATTTATGAACTCCGTACCATAACAGAAGCCCGACATTTCTTTCATTCGCATAATCAATAAGCTCAAGCACCTTACTTTCGTAATCCTGCCAGTTCTCCCATCCGAAATCCACAAGGCAGTAAGTGATGCCCGCTGTCGAGCAGAAATCAATATAATCTTTCATGCTCTCATAACTTATATTATCTCCGGTAGACCACCATGACCATACGGAGGTACCCGGTACAACCCATGAGAAATCGCCTTCTGCCGGCGGATTAAGATCGGAAATAAGAGTGCTCGACGTAACGTCATTAAGGCTCTCTCCTATTATGGCAACTCTCCATGCCGTCGAAAATTTATCCGTAAACGTAACCATGTCCGTTGCCGGAACAGACTGTGATTTCTTTCTTCCGGTTCCCGCTATTATCTTTTCAAGAAATTCATGGTCCCTGTCATGCCTGATTTTATGGAACTGTTCTCCTCCATCCTCATCCCACAGGTTCTGTCCGAAGTAACTTCTGATTCTTGTACTTCCCGATTCCGAAACAAAAGCTGATGCAGTATAAGCATCCTCTGTTGAAAATACGCCTGCCTCGGCAAGAAGCACCCAATTGTCATTTTCCGTTTTTGCAAGTATCGGCGCTCCCATTACCGTACCTTCTGACCTGGACTTCATCTGGTCGCTGCTGCACTCGCTATACTGTCCCGGTTCATATGTTGCCGAATATGACGTCGTCCAGTAAGTTGTCATATCAGGCAGCGTAAACGTACTGTTTTCTCTTTTTACCGATACATATTCATCAGATGCAGCCGTATCAGCGTCAACATTATAGCGGTAAGCAATTCCCTGATTATCCGCCCTGAAATTAACTGTCACCTCCGACGAACCTTTCGTCAGTGTAAAGTTCAACTGATTGTATTCTTTATTTACATGGTTCACCGGTCCCTGAATAATATCATAATCATCCTTTCCTGTTTCCGTCTTTACCGAACTTTCATCGAGCAAAAGTCCATCTGACAAATCATTGTCCGTCAGGACAATACCTATAGGCGAACACTGAATCACGACATTATCATTAAGATATGCCGAATAATAATATGTACCGTATTCGTCATCCCATATCTGTATCCTTATCTTTCCGTCCGGCGACGATACGCTTAACTTATCTAACTTATTAAGCCCCGCCGAATTTTCATCTCCGATAACTTCCGCTGCCTTTGCAGCAGTAGCAGACGGCATCACAACCCCCATACACGTAGATACCGCCACAACACCGGAAATCACTGCGGCAATAATCCTGTTTTTTAACATCAATACCTCTCCTTTCAAATGTGATAATTGTGAAAATAATTATACCACTGTATTTTATAATACAGCAATCATAAAATATTATAAATGGAACTTTGTTATAAAAACATGCAAAAATGTTTATTGCATCCGGGCTTTTAGCTCCTTGTAATTTTTAGTGTTTTTATATATAATTGCCTTAACCCGATTATATCACTTTTTTACCTACATAACAGGAGGTATTATATGGATATTACGCCTCATATTACAAATACTGCACATTATAAATGCCTTGAATCTGTAGAAAAAAGCCAGCATGACCTTTATCTTTGTTATTGCGGCATCCAAAACTGCGAGCCCGGATATGAATTTGGCCCATATGTGAGGAATGAATATCTCATACATGTAGTAATATCCGGAGAAGGCATCTACACGGCAGATGGAAAAACATATAAACTCTGCGCTAATTCAATATTTCTTATATGGCCCGGAATCTCTACCACATACCGCTCGGATGACGACAATCCATGGTCATATGTCTGGTTTGCATTTAATGGGATAAAAGCCGAATCGGTACTTCACTACTCCGGGCTTTCAAGGGAAAATCCGGTAAACCGCATACCCGATGCAGAGCCTTACGTATGTAATGTAACAGGTATATTAAACGCCTGCCAGCTCACATTTTCCAATGAATTTAAAAGAGAAGCTTATCTTTACGCCCTTGCCGCACAGCTTGGGGATGATTTGCACGATGCCGATAAGTCCAATGAATATGAATATTCATATAAAACATATGTAAACCATGCGCTTGATTATATAGAAAATAATTACTATACCAATATAAGAATATCTGCCATTGCTGATTATATAGGAATTAACCGTTCCTACCTTACCACATGTTTTAAAAAAGCGCTTAACATGTCCCCTCACGAATATTTGATAGAATATAGAATCAGACAGGCCAAAAACATGCTTTTAAGCACCTGCCTTCCGGTAAACACTATAGCGGCAAAAGTCGGATATAACGACTCACTTGCTTTCTCAAAAATATTTAAAAACCATACCGGAATGTCGCCAAGAACATTCCGTCAAAATAAAGGTAATAAAGGTGTGTAAATATAATACATTAATCATAGTCGATTGCGAAACGAATGATTAAAAGTTGTAAATATGACCACCTAATCAGACATTGGAAAGAAATTTGACAAT
>CANPYY010000033.1 GCA_947588675.1 uncultured Lachnospiraceae bacterium
TTATAAATTCCAAAGGTCAATTTTTCTATAAGCTTTTTCCATGAATTTTTATCTATATTAATCGTTCCTTCAGGTTTCTTCGTATCTACAGTAAATTCATATGGCGTATTACTTTCGCCAGTATCTACCTCGTTATTAGTATCATCCGCCTTATTAATATAAGAAAATGAGAAAGTATAATTGCCATCTTCAGCAAATATAACATCAAAGGTATGTATATCTCCTTCATCTTTCTGATTTTCTATAACCGGCGTGTATTCATTTTCTCCATTCTGTATTTTTATTCCTTTCTTAGCTGCGTCATCATCATAAGCCGATGACCTGTCTTCTATTTTAACCGTTGCTTTTCTTGCTGCCTGATAGTATCCTCTCGTACCGTCGATATGCTTCACATCATTATTATCAAAGGTTATCGTTACATTTGGCTTATCAACATTAATTTTCAGCCATATACTCTGTGTACTTTCATTTCCTGCATTATCTACAACAGTTACACAGACTTCTACTCTGTCAGAATTATTTTCTTTTGGATTTACATTTATATTTCCGGTATAGTCCTGTTTTCTTTCAGAACTGTCTTCATATTTATAAATAACCTCTCTTTTAGTAACATCATAAATTGCGCTTTCATCATCATATTTTCTTATTTCATATGACACTGACCCGATTCCTGAATATGTTTCACCATTTTCAGGGTCTTCTACATGTACATCAACATTTATTCCGTCTGCAATATACTCTGTTCCATAAAATCCATTATCATTAGCTGCCTCTGGCTCTATACTTATATCACATTTCTGTTCATCCAGTATTACACCATTTGAAGCAATATATTTGACATTGCCCGCATAATCCGCAAGTCTTGCATATACAACAAACTGTTCATTTGGCGTACCACTGGCTCTTTCTTTAAATTCTCCTGAATTATATAAAGCATCTAATTCAGATATAGTCAATATTTTATTATTGTCACTGTTTACCTGCTTATAATATTCAACCGGCAATACAGGAGAAGTTGCGTCTGATACTTCCGCAATAATATCCACTTCCCTATTTTTCCACCTGTCGCTTCCAAACGACCATGGAGTTTCTTTCATACTTTCAATTATTTCATATGGAGATACTATATCATCTGAATCAATTTTCATCGTTCCAACAGGTTTAGTAGTATCAACAGTAAATTCATATGGTGTGACACTTCCGCCAGTATCCGGCTCACTGCTGGCATTACCCGCCTTATTTACATATATAAAGCTCCATTTATAATTACCATCCTCATTAAACAGAACGTCAAAGATATGAACATTTCCTTCATCTTTCTGGTTTTCTATAATCGGCGTATATTCATTTTTTCCATTCTGTATTTTTATTCCTTTCTTAGCTGCGTCAGCATCATAGGTCGACTCTCTGTCTTCTATTTTAACCGTCGCTTTTCTTGCTGCTGAATAATACCCCCTTGTAATATCAGTATATTTTACATCATTATTATCAAAAGTTATCGTTACTTTCGGCTCATCAACGTTGATTTTAAGCCATATGCTCTGTGTACTTTCGTTTCCTGAGCTATCTACTGCTTTTACATATACTTCCACCTTATCGGAATTATTTTTTTCAGGTTTTATATTTATTTTCTTTGTATATTCCTGCCTGATATCTGAATCTGTTTTGCCGTATTCATATAATACATTCTTTTCCGTAACATCATATCTCTCACTTTTATCATCTTCGTATTTTCTTATTTCATATGATACTTCTTTGATTCCTGAATATGTATCGCCGCTTAATTGTTCCTTTACCTTAATATCTGCATTGATTCCGTTTTCAATATATTCCGCACCATAAAAACCATTTGCATTAGCCTCATCTGCAGTAATGCTTATATCACATTTCTCGTTATCAATGACTATCTTAACCGGCTGATCCTTGCTAATCTCTCCAACCTTGTGCCAACCCATATCATAATACAGCCATATTTCTACAATATCTTTAGTTTTATCAATCTCAATTGTTTTAGAATTATATGCACCATCTTCACTATTATCAGAATACTTTACCTTAATTCCTTGTTTATCAGTTTTAAGAACAGCTTTTCCTCCCTTTCCATATATATAGATATTGCTGTCCTCTCTTATCAGCTCCTCGCTACTGATATTAAAATCAGTTTTTGCGGCTGCTTCACATTTTTTAAAAGAAAGTTTTATGTTTGTATCTGCAGTTATATCTGTAAGCTCCAACTGCAGTTCAGTATCAGATGCCAGTTTTAACGAACTCTTTACATCACTGCCATTTAAAGTAATGGCATCTACCGTATAACCATACTCAGGCGTTATAATAACTACGTCGCTGCCTTTATATGTTGACTGAGCTGATGTTTTTCCGTTAGAAAGCACGGCAGTTCCGTGCGCTCCCTCTCCGCAATCAACATCAACAGAATATACCAGTTCTTCATACTCTGCTTTTATCGTAATATCATTTTCTGCCGTAATGTCTCTTTTAAAATTACTCTTTTCAAATTCATCCACAATTTCTTCGCCTATCGTTATACTGCTTATCCCAAATCCTTCGTCAGGCTGTATTTCAAGGCTTACCTTATCACCTTCGGAAACTGTAAGAGAATCCGTTATCGCTCCATTTAACTTAACGGTACCGCCCTCACCATTTTCAACCGATATAGTGACCTCCTTTTGCTCATTTACATCATTACCTGCAGCCATAACCGGATTAATCGGCACTACGCTTACAGCCATGATTAAAGCAAGAACGATTGATAACACTCTTTTTGCAATTTTTGACTTGAAATTGTTCATTTTTCATATTCTCCTATCGTTTATATTTTTGCATATTATTCAATAATCTCACTGCTTGCAGTAAAAATCATATCTTCATCTATTGAAAATGTATTATCAGCTATATTTTCTGATAATACCGTTGTTTCTTCAGAACGCCGTGCCAATATTCCAGTATCAAATTTTTCCGTTTCCATAGATACTCCCATATCTGCACTTCCCGGTTTAAGACTGCCTGAGGAAGATATCTTATCAGTAACCCTCCCTCTTGCAATATTTACATGGCTTGATCTGTATGCCTTATCACCTGATTCTTCATTCTGCTGCCTTATATTTTCTATAGCCTTCCTTGCCGTCGCTCCTGTTATATCATTAAATATCCTTGGTATATTAAGTACAAAAAACAAAACCACTCCAATAACAAAAGCCATAGCAGCCATTATGTATAAAACCAGAGACATAATCTGCATATATTCAACTGACATATCTTTCACCCTCCTATATTAGTTCCGTATGCCGCCTCAATGGCAGCCTTTGTATCATCAATATCATTCAATATTTTATATTTTTTCTCCTTAACTTTATCAGCAACATTCTCATCTATGCCTGTTGTCAGTGTCTCTATATTTTGTATCATACTATCCATATCTTCTTTTTCTACTCCATCGCCCTTGAATTTGGTTACAGACTGTTCTATCGCATTTTTTACCAATTCCATAAGCTCAAGCCGTACAATCTCGTTTTCTGAATTATCTGACGCAACAGTATCCATAAGCTTTTTGAAATTATCAAATACCGGTTTATATTGACCCTTATCGCTCGCTTCTTCAACATGCGTTCCTATATCTCTGTAAAATATTCCTACATTAGCATATACCTCTGCCATTCCAATATTTATGTTTTCATTTTTATCATCCTTAGGGGCATTCTCTGTTACCTCCTCAAACCATCCTATTGAACTTATTGCATTAGTGAGCAGTTTATCATCACCATCACCATAATCATAGTAATACCAGAATAATTTTCCCGTTTCAAAACATATCTCCGTATAGGACGCCATGTCTTTTTGAAGTTCCTGTTTATTATTTGCAATAATTTTTTCGAGTTGATTTGCTTCATCTACACTGAATACCGAATCATTATCTCTATATGTCTTTATAAGTCCTAAATAAGCCTCTTTATTTCCTGCCTGCTCCGGTATGGCAATACATTCCTCATAGATTTTAATTTTTTCTTCATAATCTGCTGTTGTTTTTGCCTGATTGATTTTATTTATATATGTATTCGAAGCCTTCTTTGTTGCAGCATAGTCAAATACAAATCCAGAAGCTCCAAATATAACTGCTGCCAACATTACCGCAACAAAAGATGCAAATTTACGTTTCTGCTTCTTTTTAAACTTATCGTCTATTTCTTCATAGTGATCCAAAGCATACATAAGCTCTGCCGCCGACTGATATCTGTCATCAGGATTTCTCTGCACGCACTTTTCAATTATCCTTTCTAAACCACTGGACAATTCAGGATTAATCTGACGTATTGGCTTTATCTCATATGGCGGTTCGCTTGGATTACAGCCTGTAACAAGATGGTATAAGGTTGCTCCCAGACAATATATATCCGTCCTTGCATCCGTCTGTCCCATACCTCCGAACTGTTCAGGTGCCGCATATCCTACAGTTCCAAGACATGTCGTATCTGCAAGATTCTTTTCCTTATACTCACGCGCCGTACCAAAATCTATAAGCGTTACATTGCCGTCAGGTTTCAGCATTATGTTCGCAGGTTTCATATCTCTGTATATAATCGCCGGATTTCTTGAATGAAGATATCCCAGAACATCACACAGTTGCTTTGCCCATTCAATAACATATTCCTGCGGCTGCGCTCCATATTCTGAAAGCGCACGGTTAAGGGAATTTCCTTCAATATAATCCATGATGATTATAAATGATTCGTCAGTGTCAATAACATCCACAATACTCGGAAGGTTAGGATGGCTTAACTTTTTTAATATATCCGTTTCCGCCACAAGCCCTTGCTTAACCGCTTCAAAATCAAGAACTCCGTCTTTTCGGACTTCTTTAACCGCCCATGTTTTATTGGCACGTTCATTTATCGCCATATAGACAACGCTCATGCCGCCATGCCCGATTTCACTAAGTATCTTATACTTTCCATCAATTAATGAACCTATCTCCAGCATCTTCCTACCTCCAAAACGGATTATTCAAAAGTCCTTACCGATAAAACGGTAATATTGTCACGTTCCATGCGCTGTTTATTTATATCTATAAGATTATCCATATTATTTTTCATGCTTTCCGAACTTAGCATAACTTCAGGACTCATATATGCAAAGATTTCATCATCAGTAATTTCATGCCTGAAGCCATCACTGCACAGCATATATACGGCATCCGGCTTTGTTTCTCCAAAAAACATATCCGGATATATGCTGTCTGATGCACCTATACATTGAAGCAGCACACTTCGACGCGCGTCATTTTTTGCTTCTTCTCTTGTCAGATTGCCCGCCTCAACTTCTCTTTCAACCAATGTCTGATCCTTTGTCAATACCCTGACATTATCTGTAATTTCATATGCCCTTGTATCGCCTACATTGATGATATAGTACCTTTTTTCAGTAATTAGCATCGCTGTAATGGTGGTGCCAAGTTTAACACCGCTCTTTTTTCCATAAACTTTGATTTTTTCATTATATTCATCTATTAAATTAGTCCATTCAACACGAATCACGTCATCCGCGATTCCTTCTTCACAAAGTTTTGGCAATCTGTTTTCGGACCATCTGCAAAAAGCGTTTACTACTGTTCCGCTTGCAACCTCGCCTTTGTCAAGTCCTCCAACTCCATCGCACAAAACAGCAAAAACAATTTTTCCTGCAACGGTCGTATATACTCTTATTCCATAACTGTCCTGATTTGTATTTTTGGTATTGCCAATATCCGTACTGGCCGCTACTATGTAATTCATTAGACATTCCTTTCCTCTCTGCATACCTATAAAGGCTTACTAGTATAAACGAAACTCAAAATCTTCATTTGCAAGACAAAACTTTGTTCCATGTTTAATTTCAACTTCATCATTACTCTGAATCATTTTCCCATTTATATATGTGTGGTTAGTTGAATTGGTATCGGTTATATAATACTTGCCCTCTCTGCTTATGATATTTGCATGACTGCGGCTGATTGCCGTATTATCGCTTATAAAATAATCTACGTAACTTCTTTCTTTTCCAATCCGGAACACAGGTTTATTGACAGATATCTTTTCGTTATTCTTTGTACGTACCAGATATGGCATTACTTTTTCAGCTTTTTGTACTCCTGCATTTAAGACTGTTGTTTCGCCAATAGTATTGCTGCCAAGCACCATCGTTTCGCCAAAATTCATAGGTCTGCCCTGGGACTGCACTACCTGCTGTTGTACCGGCTGTGTCATTGTCTGTTGTACCGGCTGCTGCATAGTCTGCACAGGTTGTTTCTGCATATTGACCGGTTGCAAAACCGGGTCAGCCTTAGGCGCCGAAGCAGACTGACTAACCGGTTTTGACTGTGCCGGTGGAGACGAAGCTTGTCCCGGAATTGCAAATCCCATTTCCGGACCGCCGTATGCATTACCAGATTTCCCCGGAACATTAAAAGATACGTTAGCCTGTTGACTGTTTGCCTGTTTCTTCGGATTATTCGGCGGCACCTGCGGTGCTTGAGACGTTCCTTTATTCTTTTTAGCTGCTTTCTGGGCTTTATATAGCTGGGCGTTTTCCTTGCTATAGTGCATCATTAGTGAAAACATACTCATTTTTTTGCCATCATTGGTTTCTTCATTTTGTTGCGGTATATATGTATCAACCGGTTGTTGTACAGGTACAGTCTGGATATTATTTTCAGATTGTACTTTATTCACAATTTGTTTTTTAGGTTCTTCTTTATATATTTTCTTGGATTGAACAACAGATGATATATCCTCTTTTTGGGTTTTTTGCAGTACTTCCTGTTGCTGAACCTCAGTTCGTTGTTTTGTAGATATATTTATCCTTACAGCATTTATTTCATCTAGAACTTTTTTAAAATCTGACAATGAAAAAATAGGAGTACTATTTAAATAATTAATAATTTTAGCAACGTGGTCACAATTTTCTGTCTGGTCAAACTGCGTACTAAACATTATATTTTTAAAAAATACCCCTAAATCATTATTTGCATATGCGCTTTCTGCTATCGGAATACAAATTAATACCGTTTCACATGTAGAAACATCTGTAAATATATAATCCAAATCTAATATAATATTATTTACATCAAGCATATAATCTTCAGCCGCAAGCATTGCATTGGCTATACCCATAAAAACTCCCAACAGACGTTTTTTATTTACAGGGCCTGAAAAAAATTGTTTTACCGGAATTTTTGCTGAAACATCATATTTAATAAACTTTATTGTATCCATCTGTGTAAAAATAGCAGGTGCCAAACCCAGTATTTTATTATTTGTAAGCATACCAAGACTCATAGTATCTATCATACTGTCTGATTCCACCTGATATACCAAATATGTATTACTTCCTTGATTTTCATATCTAAAATTCATACCATGCTCTCCTTTAGATTAGTGGTTATATTTATATAATTTAATAATTTCCCAATATGAATTATTCTGTACAAAAGCTGTTCCCTTTGATGAAAAATTATGGCATTGATTATACTCAGGCTCGATAACAAGCTTATCAGAAATATCTATATATCCCCACTTTCCATCTTTCAACACAGCTGCAAGTCCCATAGAAAAGGATTGCGCATCCTGATATTCAGGTTCTATAACTATTTTCCCTGAAATGTCTGCATATCCCCATAAGCCGTTCTTCTTTATAGCTGTATAATCATCATTTACAAATATCTTTGCTTCTTCAAAACTTTCCTCACCAATACGTTTACCTGAACTGTCTATCATAATATATTCATTATCTTTTTTAACAAAAATACGTTCCTTATTACAGCATATCCCTCTTTCGTCCAAAATCACATCTTCATATACTTCTTTACTAACAGCCTGACCTTTATTATTTATAAGTTTCCATTCACCGTTATCTTTTACAGCTGCAACTCCTTCTGAAAAAGAACCGGCATATTCAAAATCCTCTATCTGCTTTTTGAAATCTTTATCATAATAACTGTAAACGCCATTTACACATACTGGAAAAACATCTTCATTATATAATCCTACTTCTGAAATATTATCTCCGACAGAATCTGAAATATTTAATTCATATTCTCCGTATTCATTCATAAAATACCAAATGTTATCTTTGTCATATACTGGAATCATTCCATTTGCAAAATACCCCATTTGTGAAAATTTAGGCTGCACCTTATTAGAGCCATTTGCATCAGATAATCCCCATTTATCTTTTACGCATATTCCTACATAACCTGCACTTGACTGTGACACGTTATCGACACTTAAATATTCATCATAATATACAAACTCCAGATCTTTTCTGTATTTTTCAACTATTTCTGAAGCAAGGTTACGACCGTCATAATTATCAAGCGTTTCATATGCTTCAGTATATTTTTTCAGTTCCATACATACCTGTATCATTTTTTCATATGACGTACTATTCTTAGGAAAATCTTCTAATATTTTTTCACACCACTTTTTTGCGACATCATATTCCTCTGAATCGTATAAAATATCAAATATATTAATATAATATTCAAAGTCCTTTTTTATATTAATGGCATCCTTATAATATGAAACAGCCCTATCCGTTAAACCCTGTTTATCACATTCCTGCGCCTTTATTATTAGCTTCTTTAACTCATCATTCTGTGATTTTGCACTGGAAACCATATTATATATTGATACTGCCATCAATATAACCATAACTATAGGTACTAATTTTCTGTAATTTTTCATTCTTATTCCACCTTACAATTTTATATTCCTGATAATATTATGCTTGCAAATGTACCTGCCAGAATAAATGGTGCAAACGGTAATTGATCTGATTTGGCTTTCTTCTTCGTAAGTAGCAAAAAAACTGACACTATGAATGCAAAAAAAACAGATACAAACATTGCATAACATATTCCTTCAACTCCAAGCATTAGCCCCATAGGAATCATAAGCTTCAAATCTCCCATACCAAGGCTGCCTCTTGATATAACCATACATATAAGGCATACAATCACGGCTCCTGCTACTGCTATCAATTCATATATCAAAATACTTAAAACGTTGTTAATATTTATTACTAACTCATATATTAATATCAAAGCCCGCATTGCTATTCCTGATAAAATCAACTTATTCGGTATTCTATATTCTTTATAATCTGATATAGCTATACTCCATAAAACAGCTACAATTGATACTCTTTTTAAAATATGTATTATATCTGACTGATAAAAATATCTTAACATCACAACCATTATAAAAAGACTGACCGGTATAAGAATCCAAATTAAAATATTTTTCCATTTTCTTCTTTGCAAATACAAATAATTCAATAATGATAATATTATTATTGCTATAACTAAAATAAACTGCTCCAACCAATCACCCACTTGCTTACATTATTCAGAACCAACCCATGCTTTTGTCTTAGCACATAATTCAAAATCCATTTTCATATCTATATTTAGTAGTTTAATAACCGTAATTTTATATTTAACATCTAACAATATATCTGTCTCCTCGCCATTTTCAAATAATCTTGTTTTACTAAAATCAAGTTCTCCGATACCGCCTTTAACACCAAGACCCTTTAGAAATTTATCAGGATCAGAACCAAAATGCTTTCTTATCAACAAACGCGCGACTTCACCGGCACCATATCCTTTTGCTGCATCTATTCCCTGATTTAATACATAATACAAAAAGCTCTCAGCATTGTCTGGACTAGATACAATTGACAGCACGCCTCCTGCAATGCCTTTGAATGCATCATATACATCATTAACTTCTGATAAATTATCACTTAATACAGCCTCCGCTGCCCCTCCTCCTGCCGCAACACCTGCCTGTCTTTCATTTAATCCTGTCAAATCATATACATATGAATATTGTGATATCTCTTTTGCAGTAGAATTAAGTGCAGCGCTAATACGTGCCTGTGCCATACTCACATGAATCATGCTATATATAGTCACTATAGCAAACATAAAAAATGATAAAGACAAAGTTGCTTCAATAATTATTGCTCCGTGTTCAGATTTAGATTTAATATCCATACTAATAGCCTCGTCTGATACTTATTTTTGCGCTTCGCCATCCTTTGCTTGTAGACAAATCTCCCATATTATCAATTGCCAACAGCCTCGACCACATTGGCTCTGCAATTACTGTCGCTTTCAAATCAAAATAAACGTTTGCATTTGCCAATGCAAAATTATCTTTTTTGTTGGATACCAATGACATATTTGCCTGTATTACATCCCCTGTTCTTTTATATATGTCATTTTCATTATTAAAGGTAAGCTTTGAAAACAGGAATATCTTTAAATAATCACTATATTGCAATGCGATTTTATCAGATACTGCATTTCCCTTTTCATCATCACCCATAAATACTGAATGATAATTACATATCAAATCTTCCTTATCTTTTATAAATACTACCGGAATACCTTTTTTAAGATAAGCTATATCAACTGCTGCTTCTGCTGCGGTGATTGCGAGACAGGCAACGGTTTTTGTAAAAATCGCAGGTATATAGGCAAATGCCTGCAAAGCATCTGCTATAGTGTTAAGTGCTTCATCGTTCCAATAAACTCTAAATACTGCTGAAGCATCAAGTGCATACCTAAGCATATATATCTGTGAATATGCTGTAGTTTTATTTATAGCATTGCTTTTATTTCCGTAAAGTATATACTCTGCTTCCCCTCCATACGCCCAGTTATTATCCTTATTTCTTACATTCTGCTTTAAAGTTTTTATTTCATCAGAATTATTCCATGCATCTATTACTCCTTTGTACTTTTCATCAGCCTCACTATATTTCAAACCATTTTTAACAGAATCATCCAAGCAGTTATAACAGCCTTCTTTTTCAAAGGTATCATATGTAAACATGCTAAATACATAATCCGTCATATACAAATCATCTCTCATATTAACAAGAGCATTCATAAATGTACCCTTAAAATCTGAAAATATTCCTGAAACAAAATTACTAATCTTATCCAAGCTAGTTGAAATATCACTTTTTTCAGGCTCTCCCATATTGAAGGAAGATGGAAGTGCTGCACCTGACCACTCACTGAAGCTATGTCCAGATGTACCTTCAGATGTATCTACATCATCATCTGTCTTTTCAGTTTTTTTATTAATCTTATCATCAGCATCCTCTGCGCTTCCTTCATCATTTACATTAAATCCGGTATCTGCTTCAGATGCCGTAGTTTTAGGCTCATTACTTTCAAATTTTTTATACAGCCAGTCATATAATGCAATCTTTGTTTTATTAAGCTTAGGATGAAAAGAGTCAGTTATTATGTATTCATAACCATTTTTAAGCGCACTGCTCTCTATGCCATCATGAATTATCACTCTCTGTATCTGATCTGAAATACTAAATGAAAAGCTTTCCTCCGCATATTGCTTTAACTGTGTCTCATTTATTACGATTCTGCCTGCATCCAATCTGGCCGCCGTCCTGAATTTTGCATAATTTGTTACATTCATAATAGAGGTATTATTATATTTTATTCCTTTCAGATCATCACTAAATGTTTTGCAAAGTGTACATATGTTATTAAGACGGTTTATCAGTTTTGTTATTGAACCGGCATATTCATCAGTAAATAATTCCGCATTATTACTTTTTACTTTTTCAATTTCCTCCTGCGCCTTTTTTGCAAGCTCATTGTCTCTAATCTCCGTATCATTTGCAATTTCCTCCCATTTATTAAAAGCTTGTTTATATTTGGTCAAAAGATCACCTAATTTTGATGCAGCATCCTTTGCGTTCTTTGCCAACTGCTCTGCTTTATCAAAATCATCGCAGTAATTTTTTACCATCAAACCTATACTATAAATATTAGATATATTCGCATGCTTTAATTTATCCTGATTTGTACTGGTATCTAAATGAATATTGATAGTATTACTTATCTGACAATATATATCTGAGCCTGTTTTTAACTCTACTTCTGTTTTATAATCACTATAATAACTCATAAGTGTATCATATATATTTTTTATGGTATTATCGCCTTCATAATCATATGTAAAATAATCATTGTCGGGATATGCCGGTTCCATTTTCTCGTCTAAGGCATCTTCTTTAGCATTTTCTATTGCATTATCAAGTTTTTTTGCTATCCTACCCAGTTTTCCTGCGCATTCAACATAATTTGCATAAGCACTCCCGCATGTTTCAGTAAGCTTTACCCAGTACTGAATGGGATAATCACTACCTTCCAGTTCTCCCAGACCGTCGTTATATGCCTTATCCAAAGTATTTCTCGCTTCGATATAGACTCTAAGATAATTACTGAAATTTTTTACCAACGTCCTTATTCTTGAAGCTCCTGCTTTATTACTATCATTATAAGGAAGCTCATCTGAATACAGAACCCAACTTATTCCTATTGGTTTAAGTAAGGTTATCTCCATCATTCCATCAGCAGAATGTGTATTATATAGATCCATAACCATCTTTTTATGAGCAGACTTATAAATATCTGTAAAACTTTCACTGCTTGCACTGTCCGGATGTGCAATAAAATTTGCCAGTTTATTAAGATAATTTTCTGCCCCATCCTTAAAATTATCTCCGGTAAACGTTCTATAATCTTCATATGCTTTGATTGCCTTATAGGTTTTTTCCGCCTGTTTAACAAAGTTTTTTTCTGCATCGGCAAAATCTTTTTGTGCCTCTATAAGCTTAGTCTCTTTATCTGCATCCTGCGCCTGTTCAGATACTTCTGAGTCAGTTATTTTTTCAAACAGACTGGCAACTCCATCCATAGGAGCTCTGTATTTCATAAATTCTATAATCTGCGATTTTAATATTGCAGGATTGTTTAACGCACCGTTTTCAGCAGCCGTGATATTAATGCTATCTTTTCCTCCCTCCACAGAAAGCTGCAACATATCTCTTATATCCTCATCACCGGTAAATGGCGATATAACACTATCCCAATAAGCTTCCGCATCCGATGTTGTAACATGTGCGGATACCATACTATCCATAAAAAACTGTTTTGAAACATCAATAACGTCACTTTGGCTTTGGCATGAACCTAATAATCCAAAATAATCTTTTAACTTTTTATCATATTCAGATAATACTGTATTAAGCGCCAAATCAGCTGATGAAGATATTACCTCCTGTGAAAGATAAACTCTGCTTACATCTATAAATAATCCTGCTATCGTAATAGTAGGAAGTAATATTAATATAAGAAAAATAGAAACCGCACCTTTTGTCTTTGCAAAAAATTTCACTTCATAGTCCCCCTGTTAATTTCCCGTAAATGCACCTACAGTACTTTTTATTTTTTCCGGTATGTCATACTTTTTACTATAATCTATTATCATATCAATATTTCTTATAAATTCAGCTGAATCCGTCGCTGCCGTAGCTGTTGAATTACTACAGCTGTACAAAGTCGGCAAATCAAACAACTTCATTGGAATAAGATTTATAGAATATTCAATTTCTACTGCAGCTGTCTGATATACAACATAATTATTAATCTTACACGTCTTAACATAACCATTCATTTCCATTCCTGAAAAAAGTCCCGTACCGGTAGATTTCATTAATTTTTCTATATAATCCTTTGCCTTACTTTCCGCTTGAGAATCCCCAAAAAGATATCTATATGGCTTTATATTAATATTCTCACTGTTCGTCGGAATCTGCTCCTCAGCTAATAAAGGCGACGTATATATGGCTGCCAGATATTCTGCTCCCCTCATAGCTATTGCATCCATTTTGGACTGCTGATAAAGCATATTCCCAAGATAAATAAGCACTATAACCACAAAAATCACAATAGGAAATACAAAAACTGCTTCAACAACCATAACAGCCCCTGTTTCATCCTTTATCTTTTTCTTTGAAAAAATCATATTACTATCTCCTGTCATCATTTTTGTGGTTATTGAGGATATCACAAAAATCATTGAAGATTTTTTGGATATCCTCAGTAAAAACACTATTAATCATGCATTATCAATTGCATTTCCAGCCTTAGTGGTCAATTTTCCTACAAGTGTCTTAATAAGCTCTGTTATTTGTTCTTTAAATATTAATGCTAATGCAACTGCAACACCAATTAAAACAATAATTGCTACGACATTAACTTCACCGCTTTCATTCGTAAAAAATTCACGAAGTGCTAATTTTGCTCGTATATACATATAAGATACTACCTGATACATACCTACTCCTCCTTTCTGAACTATTTGCATATAATATAATTACATTCCCATATTAGTAAAAATAGGAATGACAATCATTATAAGCACTCCAATGAGCATAATAAACATAGGTAACATAAGCTTGGAATTGGCTTTAGCCCCTTCTCGTTTAATCCTCTGCTGTTTCATTCCCCATATTTCATCACTTTGGGCTTTAAGCATATAGGAAAGCTCCCTATTTCCCTTTTCCACTCCCTGTATAATTGTCGCTGCAAATTTCTTGATTTCAGGAATAATGCATCTTACCCCAAACCTTCTTATTGCTTCAGCTTCAGACACGCCATTATCCATTTCTTCACATGCCCTCTGCATCTCCTGATATACAGTTGCTTCACCTGCATATGCGACTTCATTCCATGCTTCCTTCATTATCATTCCCGCATTAACTAACAGGGCAAGCTTAGAAACTATCTCAGAAAAATCATTTAATAATTCATCTGAACGCTTTTGGATTTTCTTTTCTGATAATGTTATAAAATAATATACTGAAACTCCTGCCATCATTAAGCATAGAACTAGCATAGCCACTTCTCCGCTCAATCCATACAGTATGAAACCGCATATAAATATCAAAAGTCCAAAAGTAATACTCTGAGAATATATTACTCGCAAATAGTATTCAGTATATTTTTCCTCATACAATACAGACAGATCAGTTCTAAGCCTCCTGTCAAGCTTGCCTTTATATTTGTATGAAGATATTTCCATTATCTTGTATCCCATGCTATACAGCTCTTTAAGCGGATACTCTTTTTCAGTCAAATTTTCAAAAAGACTGTTATATTTACCAGATGTAAAAAACAGCAATAACCATAAAAACAAGAATATACATCCGAATCCCATTATTACAATATCCTTTAGTTCAAGAAATTCAAACAAGATAAGCTCCTCCCGTAATTACACTTTAATATCCATAATTGTCTTTCCTATATAGTAAGCAGCCACAAAAAATACTATGGCTATCGTTGTAGAGGCAACTCCTGTCAATGTGGCATAGTTTGCCCCAAACTCCGGACTCATCATCTTTATAATTCCAATCAAAGCTATAGGCATTACTATCATAATCATCTGATCCATTTTATTCCCTGACAAAGTAGTTTCAATATCTTCCTGCATCTCCATCTTCTGGCTTATTATGGCGTGCGTGTTCTGAATTACATCTTTTATATTGCCACCTTTTCTGTAACATATCTTGAATACATTAGCAAAGCTTTCTATATCATCCACACCGCTTCTTTTTCCAAAATCAGCCAGAAGATCTTCTATGTTAAAATTACTGTGAACACCCGATAGGATTATCTCAAGTTCTTTTATTATGTATGCCCCTTCATCATACTGTACTTTAAGATCGTTATATACTGCATTAAACGAATTAAGAACGTTATTACCTGCTCCAAGAGAAGTAGTTATTCCATCCAGCATATCACGGAACTGATTACTTAGCATTTTTCTTCTTTTATTAATAATCTGATTCTGTCTGATAGGTAAGAACATCTTACCTGCTAGGGTACCAACAGTTACAATGACTATTATGTTCATAACATTGGTAACCATTGTCGGATTCCCATATTCATCTTTTCCTATACCACCATAAAACAGATATCCAACTGAAGCTCCAACTATAAATGCAAGAATAAAATACAAAAGCTTTTCCTTTTTACTAAAATAGTAAACTTTGTAATTTAATGTCTGTATATGTGTCGGCGACATATAGTACTGTGGTTCCAATTCCTTTTTTTCTTTTTTCTTAAACAATCCCATATAATGCACCTCATATCTCAACTTTTATCCCTGACAGTTGCAGTTTAAACACATTCTGCATCTTATTTTCAGTCCTTTTTAACATTCCCGACACTTTCTCCAGCGTACTGTTTTCATCTTCCTCAAACACATACAGAGGATTAAGTATGATCTGTCCATCCTTATAACCTGTAACTTCTGTAATCTCCATCGTTTTCCTTGACTTATCCCTGAGCCTTGAAAGATGTATGATTATATCAACTGCCGATGCTATCTGCTGCCTTATCGCCTCAAGCGGAAGCCCGGCGGCTCCCTGCAGCACCATTGTTTCAAGACGGCTTAACATATCCTCTGTTGAATTAGCATGTCCCGTTGATAAAGAACCGTCATGGCCTGTGTTCATTGCCTGAAGCATATCCAGCGCTTCTCCGCCACGAACCTCGCCTACAACAATTCTTTCAGGTCTCATACGCAGTGAAGATTTGATGAGGTCCCTGATTGCTATCTCTCCCGCTCCCGCAGTATTCGCATTTCTTGTTTCAAGACTTACAAGATTGTCAATGCCTGTTATCTGAAGTTCTGCCGAATCCTCAATAGTAATAACGCGTTCATCCTTCGGAATATAATTAGATAGCGCATTAAGAAATGTGGTCTTTCCACTTCCTGTTCCGCCGCTGATAAATATGTTATATTTTGCTCTGACTAAAAGCTCTAATTTATCTGCTATTTCCTGAGTAATCGAACCGTATTGTATAAGCTTTTCAATGGTCATTGGCGTCTTAGAAAATTTTCTTATAGTTACTGTAGGTCCGCACAATGCAATCGGCGGCAGCACTACATTTACACGCGAACCGTCGGGAAGTCTTGTATCACATATAGGATTAGCCTGATTTACTTCCCTGCCTGCAAGTCCTACAATTCTCTGTATGATATCTTCAAGCCTTCTCTGACTTTCAAATTTCTTGTCCAGTTTGCTAAGCCGCCCGTTTTGCTCTATAAAAATATTCTCTGGCCCGTTTATCATAACTTCGGTTATTGAATCATCCGTTAATATACTGTCTAACAGCCCAAAACCACGGATAGAACTATATACCTGTTGTACAATAGAAACCCTTTGTTCAATTGAGCAATACAACTGTCCTATTCTCTGCTCAACAATTTCTTCAACTTTTATTTCAAGTTCTTCATCTTCTATTCTATTAAGCGGCAGATTCTCGGTAACATATCTTTTTATCTCGGCTACCAACTGCTGTTCCTGTTCAAATTCCATATGTATAACGCCTCACATCAGATAATCTTGCTAAATACATCCATTTGTGCCAGTTGATCTACAACCTGTTTTGTACTTGCATGTACATATACCGGCGCTCCTCCTATATTTTTTATTCCTATATCGCCTACTGCTTTTCCGGTTTTATTACTGAATTTGTTGTAAATCAAACATATACGGTTAGTCAAAGCCACATCTTCATGCTGCTCTCTAATTGAAATAGCCTCATAAGCTCTTGATATCTTGGTATTAGATATTTCCGAACCGTCTCCGCTCCATACAAGCGCATGTGTCTGTTTGTATATTTTTATGGAATCATTATCCATACTAAAATCTTTATCAATTATTATGTAATCGTACGAACCTGTGAGCTTTAATTCTGATATAAGACGCATCATATCATCATATGTCATTTCCAGCATATCAAGAGCCGTCTTTGACTGTGAATAAAAGTAAACCCCCGTCTTATCCTGTTTTACACAGCTTTCAAGTTTCATTGACAGATTTGCTTTTTTACTTTTCAGTGCAAAAATCACATCGCTCATTCCAAACTGACCTTCTGCAGAAAAGAATGTGTCTGATGAACCAAATTTTTCTAAATTCAGATATAAAGTTTTTTTATTCTGTCTTGCGTAATATATGGCGCATGCAGCGGCCAGTGAAGAACATCCTGTTCCACAACTTGGAGATGCAAAAGTTATTATTTTACATTCATCATCACTGATTTTAAGTCCGATTATGTTTTCCGCATTTTCAGAATATATGCTTAAAATTTGTTTGTATATCAAGTCAGCCTTTTGAAATTTACATATTGCTCTCCTGTCATTCAGCATATCAATGCCCGCTGAATCAACAAAATAAGCAAACCCGCATCGTGATGGAAGTTTTGATAAATCTATATCAAACGCATCGCTTGCTACAAACACATCTATTTTTATATCTTTCAGTGTCTGTAATGCAAATTCCGGTTCGGTAAAAGAATAAATTTCAAACTTATCCGCATATTTTGTACTGAATGCGGTTACAATCCTATTAAGATAATTTTGATCTTTTTCTAAAATCGCAAGTTTTATTTTCATACTGATATCTCTCCAGACAGATTGGTATTGTGTATTCTTGCGTAGAACTAACAATTCATGACAAAAAATATAAAAACCCTCTGAAAACCAGAGAGTTTTTATATTTTTTGACCATATTTTTGACCACTATAAATCGAGCAGCAGCGTTTCCAGTTTTTCTATTTGCTTACGTTTTAAATCCATTGAAGAATGCACATAAGTATTTAATGTTATTGAAACATTTGAATGTCCCAATATTTCGCTTAATGTTTTTACATCCATTCCTGCTTCTATACATCTGGTAGCAAATGTATGCCTTAGCGCATGGTAATTTACAGGTGTAATTTCATACTCGTTTAATATTTTATGAAATCTGTATTCATATGTTCTGGGACTTGTAAAAGAACTGTTATCAGAAACTACATACTTTGATTGCGCCTTATAATATGCCTTTTTTAATATATCAAATAATTTAGAAGATATAGGTATATCTCTTATGGAAGATGATGTTTTGGGGCGGCTGAGCATAAGCTTTGTCGCCATGCCTGAAATCGGATTGTCATCTTTAATCCGGATTATTGTTGCTCCTACATGGATTACCCTGTTTTCAAAATCAATATCTTCCCACGAAAGAGCACATACTTCGCCAATCCTCAATCCTGTATTAAGTGAAATTAAAATGCCTACGCTGGTAGCATCAAGCCTTTTAATGAGATTGCCCTCCAGTTTCTGCTGTTCCATAACACTTAAAATCGTAAGCTTATTCTTTTCAGGCGACGGTTTATATACAACTGTTTTCAGCGGCTTGCATATCTGTTCGTTTACTGCAAATTCCAGGGCGGAATTAATTATTATCATAATGCTCCGTACATATGATTTGGATAAACCGCCCTTTCTGTCAAGCCTTCCGCATTTCAGTTTTCTTTCCATAAAATCGTTTAAAACATAATTAGTGATATTTGAAATGTTAAAATTTCCAAGTTCAGGCAAAATATGTTTTTTAATAAGATAATCATATTTTGCTTCCGTTGTACCGCGATGCTTTACTCTATTAATATTACTCCATAATGTTATAATTTCACCAAATGTAAATTCTTTTCGTCTGCATGGATTATCGCCCAAAGAATTATTTTTTGCAAGATACATTTTTGATTTTACCTCAGAATAAGTTTTACCATAAATAGATTTATATACGGTTTTTCCATTGCTGTAAAAACCGGTTCTCAGTCTTCCTTCCCATCTTCCGTCTTTTCTTTTATGAATATTTTCTCCGCGTTTAGGCATAAATAACAATTCTCCTTTCCAAATCAACTCTATGATGATACAAATATAATATGCCTTGCAAAATTGACCATATTTTGACCACTATAAAAATATAAATCTCTATTATTTTCAAAATATTGAGTTACAATATTACGATTTTTGTAAAATTCTGCCGTTTTTTTTAATAATTATTTGACAAAAAATACTATATTATGATATACTTATCTGGATTTTAATGGTAATATGTGTGTCATGAATTGTTAGTTCTACGAAACAAACAATCAAACCAAACTATATACAAAACAGGAAATAATATTCCATATATCGGCAATAATATTTCCTGCTTTTAATTTACTATATAATTATATGCTTTTTACAGGTTCCCAAGATCTTCCTTTTCAGAAATCCACGCTTTTCCAAAATCAATGTCCTTAAACATTGCGGCAAGACCGGTTATCTGTTTAAGCCTCAGAATTTCGTCTTTGTCCATTCCCAGATGCTTTGAAATCCATGAGTCCGACCTTCCCATATCATGGAGCTCTTTTACAATATTGCTCATAAGGTCTATATCATGCGAGCCTCTTGCGCGGTTATGCCTTATCGTACTTGCCATCCTGTCGCTTAGCGGTTTGTCTATTACTGATACCGGAAGCATTCCGTTCTCCCTGTCATATATATCTTTATGCTCAAGCATTACCCTGTATCTGTGGAATCCGTCAACAATAACATACTTATCGTCCGATTTTGAATAATAACATACTATCGGCATTGTATAACCGTCTGCCTTTATACTGTCATAAAGCAGCGCCAGTTCAGGAGGCGCTACAGTATTAGGATTATATGTATTTGGCACTACTTTTTCAATTGGCACTGATATTATATTATATACAGGACTTTTATATTGCATTTACATCTCCTCCAATCCCTGATATTTCTTTTTTATCATTTCTGCTCTCTCTTTTTGTGCTTTCGTTTCCGCAAATCCCATCGTCTTGCACGAATAATCATTTTTTAATATGCACATGCACATTCTTTTCCAGCTTGGAACGTCTTTGGTTGTCAATATATCATCCGTCGAATCCGGTATTGCCTGTGTAAAAACTATCCGTGACTTTTTATCAAGGGTATAATTTGAAACTCCGTTTCTTTTTATTTTGTATCCCTTTTCAATAAGTTCGTTTATTGTTTCTTCCGACAGGCCTCCTCCTGTTTCATGCCAGAACTTTATTGAAGTATTAAATTTTTTAATATATTGGCTTCGCATACGTTTGGGAAGTGTTTCAAGAAGGAATTGGGCATATGATTTCCATGTATGTCCCTCAGGAAGTTTGATATTTCTATACGCCATTGCTGATGTTCTTCCATATATGGCGGTAAAATTTGCTCCTTTTACACGACCAAGAAGTTTCACCCATGTAGCCGGTTCAAGAACACGATACAGATGCAGACTGTCTTTTGCATAATCATTGAACGGCGACGCTACCCTCATCTGGTCCGGTGTAAGTCCTGCTTTATAATACAGGTCATACAGCGGATTATAGTCAAAATTAAATTTATAATTTGCCGCCCAAATATCGTTCACGCTCCAGTCGTATATCGGCGTTGCGCTCCATACATCCTTAAACATCTTGGATATAAAACATGTGCCTCCATATCCGTACTTTTTATTGACTATTGAGTGATATCTCTGTAATGATTCATTGGCGCGTATTCCCAAAAGGCAGACTGTCTTTTTACCGCCATGGGAATCTTTGTACCATCTCCCGAACTGTTTTGCAAGATTTTCCTGGTGCATTTTATATTTATAATGATAGATAGGATTGTTATTCAGATTAATTACATATGGCTTATCCGGCATCGGACGTACCCAGATTTCTTCTTTTTTATCGTCCCACGGATACCAGTAAGTTTCAAAACTGCTTAATGCCGTGCGTGTTGCCATTGGCAGACATACCCAATACGGTTCTATTCTGTCAAGATTTTTTTCAAAAGTTTTCTCTACAAATTTTCCGGTAACTTCATATTGCGCTTCAAAATCCTGATGAAATACTCCAAGCTTTTTTTCTATATTATTTTTCTTCATATAATCTAGTACAAGATTTAAAAGAACTGTACTGTCCTTTCCTCCACTAAAAGATACATATACATTTTCAAATTCCTGAAAAATATATTGCATTCTATTTTGAAACGCCTCATAAACATTAATATTCAAATACTTTTTATCCATTTAATTTATCCATCCTTTTTATCGTATATCAAACATCTTATTTCTCCCAATGTATATATTCTGTTTTTAAATTGTATATTAAATAAGATAATTATAATAAATAAATTGTTAAAATACAAGTTTTAATGGGTAATTGTTTCCAGTGTATTTTTTTTAATTTTCCATACAATATAATTGCAGTTACAAAAAACTGCAATTCGCTAAAAGGAGGCAATTAAAATGGCAAGAGGAAGAAATCGTGTAGAAGTTCCGGAAGCAAGAGATGCTATGGATCGTTTTAAGATGGAAGTTGCGTCAGAAATCGGTGTACCTTTAAAAAATGGTTATAATGGCGACCTTACTTCATACCAGAATGGCTCAGTTGGCGGAGAGATGGTTCGTCAGATGATTAAAAACCAGGAACAGCATATGGCCGGTAAATAACACTGACAAACATGAAAAAAATGGGTTGCTGCATGATAGATCCATCTACAGGCAGCAGCTCATTTTTCGTTTTTTATCTGTCTTTACAATGCAAATACAGGAACTATCTCGGTATACTTTCCTTTACGCGGACATACGCGCACAATACGGCTTACCTCTTCGTCCGAAAGAGATCTTACCGCGGCGTCGGCGTTTTTTAATATATCGGCGTCATTATATATATCGGCGATATCAAAATAAGCTTCCCCGCTCTGCCTTACGCCAAACATATCTCCCGGTCCCCTGAGTTTCAGATCCTGACCCGCGATATAGAACCCGTCATTCGACCTGTTAAGTACATCAAGTCTTTCTAAGACTTCTTTTCTCTCATCTGCCGTCATGAATATGCAATAAGACTGCCTGTCAGACCTTCCGACCCTTCCTCTTAACTGGTGAAGCTGCGCAAGGCCGAACCTTTCAGCGTTCTCTATCATCATTACGGTAGCTTCCGGCACGTCGATGCCTACTTCAATGACCGTTGTGGATATAAGTATATCTGTCATCCCGCATTTGAAGCGTTCCATCACTTCATTTTTTTCCGAAGGCTTCATCTTTCCGTGAAGTATGTCTATATTTATGTTATCCGGCATTATTTCCGACAATTTTACATAATAACTGTTTACATCGGAAAGCTCGCTGCCCTCGCTTTCTTCTATCATGGGACATATTATGTACGCTTTGTTCCCTTTATTTATTTCTTTTAATATAAATGAATATGCGGCGTTTCTGTATGACTGGCCCACTACGCAGTTTTTAATCGGAAGCCTTGCTTTAGGCAGTTCATTTATCACAGATATATCCATGTCCCCATACAATATTATCGCCAACGTCCTTGGTATGGGAGTTGCGCTCATAACTATGGTGTGGCAGCAATTTCCTTTATCGGATATGTTTTTTCTCTGATTTACGCCGAATCTGTGCTGTTCATCGGTAATTACAAGGCCAAGGTCTGCATATACGACCTTTTCCTGGATAAGCGCGTGTGTTCCTATTATTATATCCGTTTTATTTTCCCTTATCTTTTCATACTCTTTTTGTTTTGCGTAAACGCTCATGGAACCCGTAAGAAGAGTTATTCTTACGTCAAAATCTTCAAGGATTTTTACAAAACTCTCATAATGCTGTTTTGCAAGCACTTCCGTCGGAACCATAAGAGCTCCCTGATAACCGTTCTTCGCATTCAGAAGAAGCGCAAGCGCGGCAATTATAGTTTTGCCCGAACCTACGTCGCCTTGTATAAGCCTGTTCATCACATAACCTGACTTAATGTCCGCTATCACTTCGTTATATACCGTTTTCTGAGCTTTTGTAAGTTCATACGGCAATGAATCAATAAGCTTTTCGCACACTTCAAAATGAATATACTTTCTTTCGCTCTTGATCTTTGCCGACCCTTTTTTATAGTATCTCAGCATAAGAAGGAAGGTAAAAAATTCATCAAAAACAAATCTCTTCCTTGCTTCATTTACTTCTTCCCTGTTATTTGGGAAATGTATCTTTTTTACCGCCGGCATAAACGGCATGATATTATACTTTTTTCTGATATCATCGGGGATATAATCCTTTATCGGCTTTAGATTTTCTATTGCGTACGCCTCTGATTTCATCAGCGAATTATTCGTAAGGCCCTCCGTAAGGTTATATATTGGAATAAGCTTATGCAGCCTGTTATAATATTCTTCTTTTGTAAGGATCTTGGGATGGACCATCCTTTTTTCACCGTTTTTTACGGTAATCTTTCCTCTTAATATATAATATGTGCCTACTTTCAGGCTGTTGGCTAAAAACGGCATGTTAAACCATACGAGATTCAGTACGGTCCCCCTGTCATTAAGAGGCGCGCTTACTATTTTTCTGCCGCGTATGCTCTTTACCGCAGGTCTTTTTGCCAGCACGCCTTCCACAATAACATTGCAGTCAAGCGGCGCGTTCTTTACCGCCTCTATCTCTTTATATTCCTCGTAACCTCTAGGAATGTGCATAACTAAATCACCGACGGTATTAATTCCAATCCGTCGGTAATTTGCAGCGGTTTTTTCTCCTATTCCTTTTATGTTTATTATATCAGCATTTAATTCCATATAACAGCACGGTCCTTTATTTTATTCTACTGACAGATAATAATAATATACCGGCTGTCCGCCATAATGCACTTCAACATCTATATCCGGATAATTCTTTGAGATGTTTCCGGCGATCAGATTAGCCTCGTCCTCGGTAGTGTCCTTGCCGTAATATAACGTTACAAGTTCGGTATCGTCATCTATAAGGTTATTCAAAAGCTCAACGGTCGTAGCCATGACCTGTACCCCGGTATTGATTATCTTTCCGTCCTGTATTCCCATTATGTCGCCCTGTTTGATCTCATGTCCCTGAATAACGGTATCGCGTATGGAATAAGTAACCGAACCCGATTTTACGTTATACATCTCATTTACCATTGTCTTTTCATTATCCTCTATATCCTTTGCGGGCATATAGTTAAGCATCGCCATTATTCCCTGCGGGATATTCTTTGAAGGTATAACTATGATCCTCTTATCCTCGCACAGTTCCCCGGCCTGTTCTGCCGCAAGTATTATATTGGAGTTGTTAGGCATTATAAATATAGTTTCCGCATCTATCTGTTCTATCGCATTAAGCATATCTTCGGTACTTGGGTTC
>CANPYY010000034.1 GCA_947588675.1 uncultured Lachnospiraceae bacterium
TCATGAAAATACTCCTCCTCAATCGATAAAAATACTTGTTATTATTACTATGTAATAACCTTACAATTTTATTTATACCTGTAATTATGCCATTTGTCAAGGTTTTTATACTAATTTGCTGTTAAAAACGTTAATAAAATACTTTTTTTCAGTTTTTTTTCAATCCGCGTATACATTCCCTGTTTTAACAAATAATAGTTATATCAAAATTAATTACTGTAAATGGAGGAAGATGTTTTATGAAAGCAACCGGTATTGTAAGACGTATTGACGACCTTGGACGCGTCGTCATTCCAAAAGAAATAAGAAGGACTTTAAGAATACGTGAAGGCGACCCGCTGGAAATATTTACGGACCGTGAAGGGGAAATCATTCTTCAAAAATATTCCCCTATAGGCGAACTCAGTGAATTTGCCAAGCATTACGCAGAAGCCCTGTCACAGACATCGGGGCATATTGCATGTATAACCGACAGGGACCAGATTATAGCCATTGCAGGCGGACGAAAAGACCTCATTTCCAAACCGGTACACCACGACCTGGAAAATGCGATGGAGTCCCGTGAAAATATCAGTGCGGATGAACATTCATCAAACTATTGCACAATAACGGAAGGCGAAACCTTCAGTTATGAAACAATAAGCCCTATAATAAGCGAGGGAGATGTAATCGGCTCAGTCTGCATACTTAGCAAAGATGATAACACGAAAATGAATGACGTTGAACAGCTTCTGGCCGCTTCCGCCTCATGTTTTCTCGGTAAGCAGATGGAACAGTAAGTAACGTTTAAAATCTAAAATGGAAGCAGATTCTTTCCGCATCTGCTTCCATTATATACAAAAGGACGATATCTAAATACAATTTAAAATAAATAGTAAATTATTTGTTTAAAAAACTCTCGGTGTCTACGATTACTCTTTCATGAGTTCCGAATGCAATTTTTTTATCTTCATCATATGCCGTAACTTCAAATGTCAGGCGGTTGCCATTAACGTGGGTAAGAACACTGTCTGCGTAAACCTTTTTCCCTATCTTTGTTGCAGCGATATGTTTCACGTTTATGCTTACACCCACGGTGGTCTGACCCCCGTTAAGCCTGTCATTTATACTTTCATAACACGCCTGTTCCATTAATGCTGCTACGGAAGGTGTTGCAAATACATTCAATCCGCCGCTTTTTACTGCTAAAGCGGTATTTCCCTCATTTACTATGCTACAGGCTTTGCCCCGTATTCCCGAATCCATACACACCTCTATGCTTCGCTCTCAGCCGAGGCTGCTGCTTTATATGCCTCAAGGATAGTTTCCTGAAGTTCCTGTCTTGTTTCTGTATTAAGCGGATGAACTATATCCCTGTATTCACCATCTGCTGTCTGTCGGCTTGGCATTGCAATGAACCAGCCTTTATCTCCTTCAATAACCTTAATGTCATGTATGACTAATACGTCATCAATTGTTACTGAGGCAACAGCCCTAAGCCTGCTATCTCTTTTTAAAACCCTCACCCTTGTATCTGTAATATTCATAATATGTGCTCCTCCTCATATATATGCGTGCAGATTTCTGCCTCTATAGTACATATCTGTCATTGTGCTCCATAACAATTTTTACTTTATCGGTATCTCCAATGTAAGTAGAATTCGCCCTTATTGTATCCCTGCTTTCTATAATGCAATTTTCAATATACGCATTATCTTCAATGTACACATCATTAAGTATAATTGAATTTTTAATTGTACAGTTATTTCCTACATAGACTTCCTTGCACAAAATTGAGTCTTCTACAATACCGTTAATTATACAGCCGTTCGACACCAGACTGTTCACAACATGCGAACCGCCGTTATATTTAGCCGGCGGCAAATCCTCAATTTTAGAATATATGTCAGGATATTCCCTGAAGAAATAATCCCGTATATCTCTTTTAAGGAAGTCCATATTGGTATTATAATATGACTCCACTGTCGCTATATTGCTCCAATATGAATCCATCTCATATGCAAATATCTTTTTAACAGATAAATATCTTATTATAATATCCCTTACAAAATCGTATCTTTCCTCGTCGTCTGCATTTTCTATAAGATCTATAAGAAGCCTTCTCCTGATTACATAAACTCCGGTTGATACGGTCTTGTTAGTAGTTTTAACCGGCTTTTCCTCAAATGAAATTACCCTGTTGTCACCATCCGTCTGAACCACGCCAAATCTATTGGTTTCTGCAGCATCGTCCAGCGTTTTCGTAACTACGGTAATATCCGCCTGCCTGTTAATATGATATTCAAGCACCTTATTATAATCCAGTTTATATACACAATCACCCGACGCAATAACAACATACGGTTCATGGCTTTCCTTGATAAAATCAATATTTCTTGCCAGTGAATCGGCCGTTCCCCTGTACCAGTTACCATTATCAGGCGTTATGGTAGGCGTTAAAAGATATAATCCTCCCTGTTTTCTTCCAAAATCCCACCATTTTGAAGAATTAAGGTGTTCATTAAGAGACCTCGAATTATACTGGGTAATAACCGCAACTTTCTGGATATGCGAATGCGACATATTGCTAAGCACGAAATCAATACATCTGTAACTTCCTGCTATAGGCATCGCCGATACAGCTCTTTTCTGTACAAGCTCCCTCATACGGTTGCTTTTTCCACCTGCTAATACTATACCTATTGCTCTCATAACAGCTCACCTGCCTTCATGATATTCTCTCCGCTTTCAAGATGCCCCGACGGATAATCGGACTCCTCGGTTACTCCTGAAATGGCAGTATTTTTACCAATAGTCACACCCGGCGGTATAACGCTGTCTTCACCGATGGCAACAAGTCCAAAAGCATATATATCCGGTCTTAACTTATTTGGCACTTCTTCACCGGTACCAACAACACAGTCAGCTCCTACAACAACATTTTCAGCTATTATAGCTTTATCGACAACCGTATCTTTTCCTATTACCGAGCCGTTCATTATAATTGAATTGGTAACCTTTGCGCCTTCTTCAATTATAACGCCTGAGCCTATAACCGAATTACGCACGCTTCCGTATATCTCACAGGCTTCCCCAAGAATTGCCGTGTCGCAGACCGCATTTTCTGATATATACTGCGGCGGCGTCATATCGCTTTTAGTATATATTTTCCAGAATTTCTCATACAGGTTAAATACAGGAATCAAATCAATCAGTTCCATATTTGCCTCCCAATAAGAAGCAAGAGTTCCTACATCTTTCCAGTATCCGTTGTATTCATATGCAAACACTCTGTCGCCCTTTTCATGGCAATACGGAATAATATGCTTTCCAAAGTCGCACGCCGGCTGTTCCCTCAGCTTCACAAGCGCATCTTTAAGTATCTTCCATGAGAATATATATATTCCCATAGATGCGAGATTACTTCTCGGATGTTCCGGTTTTTCCTCAAACTCAAGAATCTGATTATTCTCATTGGTAATTACCACTCCGAACCTGCTCGCTTCCTCCATAGGAACAGGTATACATGCAAGCGTTATATCAGCTTTGTTTGCCTTATGGTAATTTAACATAACCTCATAATCCATCTTATATATATGGTCGCCGCCAAGTATAAGAACATACTCGGGATTATACTGCTCCATATATGCAAGGTTCTGGTATATTGCATTCGCCGTTCCTGTATACCACTCGCTGTTCGTGCTTTTTTCATAAGGCGGAAGTATGGATATACCTCCTATATTCTTATCAAGGTCCCATGGAAGTCCTATACCGATATGGGTATTAAGCCTTAACGGCTGATACTGTGTAAGTACGCCCACCGTATCTACTCCGGAATTAATACAATTGCTCAATGGGAAATCAATAATGCGGTACTTACCCCCGAATGACACTGCAGGTTTAGCAACATTTGCAGTCAGTACCCCAAGTCTTGATCCCTGTCCACCCGCAAGAAGCATAGCTATCATTTCTTTTTTTATCAACGTGTCACCCCCATTACAGTTATTTTGTTAATTAATTATAAAACAAATTACCATGAATGTAAAGATATTCTTGCTATTTTTTTAAGGAAATATCATTTGTATTTTATGAATCACACCATTATAATATCTTACATAATAGAAATAATATAGAAACGTAGTAAGGTGGTGCTCTATTATGTATTATATAAATTTTAAAAAACCCGGAAAGCTTCACTTTATCGGTATCGGCGGAATAAGCATGAGCGGATTTGCGGAGCTTCTTACAAGCAAAGGTTTTCGTGTAACAGGCTCTGATTCAAACAAAAGTCCGATAACGGTTCATCTTGAATCTCTTGGCATACAAATATTTTATGGACAAAGGGCTTCAAATATTCCTGATGACACTGATCTTGTTGTCTATACGGCTGCAATATCTGAAGACAATCCCGAATATGCCGAAGCAGTACGCCGAAACCTTCCTCTTATGGTGCGCGCCGAGATGATAGGACAGATTATGAAAAACTATTCCAATGCCATTGCCGTATCAGGAACGCACGGAAAAACTACAACTACATCCATGCTTACGCATATTTTTCTTAAAGCAGACAAAGACCCTACAATATCGGTCGGAGGTATGCTCGATATAATAAACGGCAATATAAGAATAGGAAATTCTCCTAACTGGATTATGGAAGCATGCGAATATACTAACAGCTTTCTTCACTTTTTCCCGACAACGGCAGTTATTCTGAACATTGAAGAAGATCATCTGGACTTTTTTGACGGTATAGAACAAATAAGGCAGTCCTTTAAATCATTTGCGCAGCTTCTTCCCGATAACGGTCTTCTTGCAATTAACAGTTCGATAGATAATTATGAAGAAATAACCTCAGGGTGCAAATGCAGAATAGCAACTTTTAGCACTATGGATTCTTCTGCGGATTATTACGCAGATAATATACGCTTTGACAACGAAGGCTGCGGCTCTTTTGACCTTTATGTACATGGCAGATATCTGGATTCTTTTAAACTGAACGTTATAGGCCTCCACAATATATGCAACTGTCTTGCCGCCATATGCGTTTCTTATGAACAGGGAATCAAAACAGAAGATATAAAATGCGGTCTTTCAACCTTTAAAGGAGCGGACAGACGTTTCCAATACAAAGGCAGCGTTTCCGGAATAGACATTTTTGACGACTATGCACACCATCCGTCAGAAATCAGGGCAACGCTTACCGCAGCGCGCAATCACCCTCACAACAGACTATGGTGTATTTTCCAGCCCCATACTTATACAAGGACGAAAGCATTTCTGAAAGATTTTGCCAAATCCTTATCTGTTGCAGATAAAATTATTGTAACAGATATATACGCCGCGCGTGAAAAAGACCCCGGCGACATATCGTCAAAAGATCTTTTAAATGAACTTCTTGCATCAGGCTCCGATGCAGTATACATTTCATCTTTTGAAGATATTAAAAATTTTATTTTGGAAAACTGTATAAACGGGGATATGTTAATAACAATGGGGGCCGGAGATGTAGTAAATATTGGAGAACAGCTCCTTGAAAAATAGTTATTAACGTTATTACCAACTTTATATTTTATTAATAAATTGAATAACCCGTGGATAACCTGATAATAATGCTTGTCCTGTTTATAGGTGTTTGCGAGTTTTTCATCAAAATATTCACGTTATTAACATACATTATTCTACCCTTTTGGTACATTTTATGCACTATTTTCAAGTCCATTTTACTGTGCTATAATCTTCCTGTGATTTACTTATGGGAGGAAAATTTAATGAATAATATTGTTTTACACAATAATCCTGATATATCATATACGCATATTGACAACCTGTTTATAGACGACTATATGCCCTATGCAAACGGTTCATATGTTAAAGTCTATCTTCTGATTATACGCAGGCTCTCTGAAAACCGTCCCGATATATCTATTTCCGATATGGCAGATACGCTTGAACTTACTGAAAAAGATATTTTAAGAGCCATCAGATACTGGGAAAAATGCAATCTTCTTGGAATCAGGACGGACCGCGCCGGAAATATATGTGATATTACTGTCAAAAAACCGGTTGCAAAAAAAGATTCTGATAATACTAACATAGTTTCCTTTCCTTTTGAAAAACCGGTTGAAAAGGACAAGTACAACCGCACATATACTATGCCTGAAATAGCAGCGGTTGCCTCAGAGCCGGATTTTGCCTGGACGATTAATATCGTTGAAAAGTATATGGAACAACCACTTTCTCCTTCCGACGTTGAACTTGTTGTATTTCTTTACGACAACTTAAAGTTTTCTCCTGAACTTATATTTCACCTGTATGAATACTGTATAAGCCACGGAAAGAAAAACAGCAAATATATTCAGGCCGTTGCAGTCAACTGGGCTAAAGAGGGTATTGATACAGTTGAAGAAGCAACCCGCTATTCTTTACAATACGAAACTAATTACATGAGCGTTATGAAAGCTTTCGGATTGTCACAGCCTCCTGCGCCGGCACAGAAAAACTACATTGACTCCTGGATTGCAATGGGATTTGATAATGAAGCAATACTTGAAGCATGTAACCGTACAATTCTTGCCATAAACGAGCCAAGCTTCAAGTACGCCAACGGAATACTCGAGAAATGGAACAATGCAAAAATATACACCATGAAAGAAATTAAAAATGCCGACCTGACGCACGCGGCAAAGGACAGCAGGGATACAAAACCGGCTTCATCTGCAACAAAGAAAAATTCGTTTAACTCGTTTACACAGCGTAAATATTCAAAAAATGATTACAGCACGCTTGAGCAGCTTTTAAACAAGTAGCCTTGGAGGATATATAATGACCGACAGATACCATTTTGATGCGATTACAAGAATATATGACGAACGCCGCACTGCCAACAGGCATATACAGAGTAAACGTCATGAGGAAGTTTGTCAGGCTATACCCGGATTTGAAGATATAGAAACTTCTATTGCCGATATTTCAGGCGCGCAGATTAACTCAATAATATCCGGAGACCGCAATGCCCTTCTTAATACGCAGGAGCTTATACGACAGGCCGAAACCAAAAAAGAGAAGCTCCTTTTGGAACACGGATATCCTGCAGATTATCTTGACAGGATATACACATGTCCGGACTGTCATGATACCGGTTTTATAGGTACCGGGCGCTGTCACTGTTTCAGCAGGGAACTGCTGAATATGCTTTACAGCCAATCAAACCTTAAACAAATTACGGAAACCAACAATTTTTCTAATTTTAATATAGAATACTACCCTGATGATTATATTACTTCCAACGACCTGACGCCACGGGACAATATTAAAAAGGTTCTGAACATATGCCATACATTTATAGATAATTTTGATAATTCCTATGAAAACCTTCTTATATACGGTCCCACCGGAACAGGCAAAACATTTTTATCCCATTGTATTGCAAAAGAGCTTTTAGACAGAGATAAATCCGTTATTTACTTGACTTCGTACCAGCTCTTTGATATTCTTGAAACGAAGGTATTTCATCAGGATGAGCTTGATAATATCACTTCAGGCATCTTAGCTATGTTACATACATGCGACCTGCTTATTATAGATGACCTTGGAACAGAGATGATTAACAAATTCACCGAAACACAGTTGTTTAACTGTATACAGCAAAGAATAATGGGCAGGCTTTCAACTATTATTTCTACAAATTTGTCGTTTGACGATATCAATAGCAATTACAGTGAAAGAATTTTTTCAAGATTAACGGGGTATTACCGTCTGGTTAAAATTACCGGCGATGACATAAGAATATTGAAAGCATTAACAAATTGATAATCAGTTCATTTTTTATCAAAATGGAGGAAAAACATGGATGTAAACGAATCTTTTACCGAAAAAATACCATTTGGCGAACTCGGCCTTATAGCGCTTGAGAGCAGCCGCCAGATAGGAAAGAAGGTTGACGATTATATCATAAAGTGGCGCGCCGACCATAAGGAGCAGCATTCTGCTATAGCTTTCGCCGGCTACAAAAAGGATTCCTATATGATTGATTGTGTCTGCCCGAGATTTGGTTCAGGCGAAGCAAAGGGAATTGTTAAAGAATCTGTACGCGGAATGGATTTGTATATACTTGTGGATGTATGCAATTACAGCCTGACTTATTCCGTATGCGGATTTGAAAACCATATGTCGCCGGACGACCATTATCAGGACCTTAAACGTATCATTGCAGCAGTTGGAGGCAAGGCGCGCAGAATTACTGTAATAATGCCTTTCCTGTATGAAAGCAGACAACATAAAAGAAGCGCGAGGGAATCCCTTGACTGTGCGCTTGCCCTTCAGGAACTTACCGATATGGGCGTAGAAAGCATAATCACTTTTGACGCACATGACCCGCGTGTACAGAATGCCATACCGTTAAAGAGTTTTGAAACCGTACAGCCTACTTATCAGTTTATAAAAGCCATGTTAAGAAATGTCCCCAATCTTTCAATAGACCCGGGACACATGATGATAATAAGCCCTGACGAAGGCGCCATGGGACGTGCCGTATATTTTGCAAACGTTCTTGGAATTGATGTAGGTATGTTTTATAAGAGAAGGGATTATTCAACCATTATAGACGGCCGCAATCCTATCGTCGCACATGAGTTTCTCGGAGCAGATGTAGAAGGAAAAGATGTTGTTATTATTGACGATATGATTTCCTCCGGCGAAAGTGTTATTGATGTGGCTACGGAACTTAAAAGAAGAAAGGCAAACCGTATTTTTGTTGCCGCAACATTCGGAATGTTTACAAATGGCCTCAAAAAATTCGACGAAGCATACGAAAGCGGTCTTATATACCGTATTATGACTACTAACCTCATATACCAGACCGAGGAACTTCTTAATAAAGAATATTACATTAACGTGGATATGAGCAAATATATTGCGCTGCTTATAGATACCCTGAATCATGATTCGTCTATAAGTGACCTTCTTAATCCTACGGAACGTATTCAGAAGATACTTAAAAAATATAACCAGTAAAATTACTTTTAACTTCTCCACATAAAAAAGGGCGTTGCAAAATGCAATACCCTTTTTGTATGTCGCAGTATATTTAAACTTAATATGCTTTACCCCAATATACCATGGCTTTTGCCGGTTTATTACAGCATATACATGTATCTGAGATTTTTTCCTGTTCAAACGGAATACATCTGGAGGTCGCCGTTGTATCCTCTTTTATTTTAAGTTCACACGCCTCGTCGCCGCACCACATTGCTTTTACAAAGCCCGGCTTATTAGCGATAATATCCTTAAAGCTTTCATAATCCTTTGCTTCATACAGACTGCTGTGCAGATGCTCGTATGCGCGGTTATACATATCTTCCTGCTCTTTATCAAGAATCTCTTTAAGACTGTCGGCAGCCTCGCTTATCGGTACTATGGTTTTTTCCCTGTTATCCCTTCTTACAATTACACACTGTCCCGCTTCAATATCCTTAGGACCAATCTCTATACGTGCAGGTATACCCTGTATTTCCTGCTCTGAAAACTTCCAGCCCGGACTCTTATCGGATGAATCAAGTTTAGCCCTTATTCCCGCCTTACACAGAGAATCATAAAGTTCTTCCGCTTTATTAAGCACTCCCTCTTTCTGCATTGCAATAGGTATAACCATTACCTGCGTCGGCGCTATCTTTGGCGGAAGCACAAGCCCAAAGTCATCTCCATGCACCATGATTATTGCCCCGATAATTCTGGTGGACATTCCCCACGAAGTCTGGTGTACATATGAAAGTTTATTGTTTTTATCAAGATACTGTATTCCAAACGCTTTTGCAAATCCATCTCCGAAATTATGGCTTGTACCGGACTGCAAAGCCTTACCATCGTGCATCATTGCTTCAATCGTATATGTCGCATGCGCACCTGCAAATTTTTCTTTGTCAGTTTTTCTTCCTTTAAGTAAAGGAATCGCAAGCACTTCATTACAGAAATCCGCATATACATTAAGCATCTGTATCGTTCTTTCTTCCGCCTCCTCTGCGGTGGCATGTGCGGTATGTCCTTCCTGCCACAAAAATTCCGCTGTTCTAAGAAACGGTCTTGTAGTTTTTTCCCATCTGACAACAGAACACCACTGATTATATACTTTAGGCAAATCGCGGTATGACTGTATAATATTTGAATATAAATCACAGAAAAGGGTTTCCGAAGTAGGTCTTACGCAAAGCCTTTCTGAAAGTTCCTCCGTTCCTCCCTGCGTAACCCATGCAACCTCAGGTGCAAAACCTTCAACATGGTCTTTCTCCTTCTGAAGCAGGCTCTCGGGTATGAACATAGGCATGTATACATTTTCTACTCCGGTTTCCTTAAACCGCCTGTCTAATTCCTTCTGTATATTTTCCCATATTGCATATCCGTTAGGCCTTAATATCATACAGCCTTTAATTCCTGAATATTCTATAAGCTCTGCGTTTTTAACAACGTCCGTATACCACTTTGCAAAATCTTCATTCATTGGCGTAACTGCTTCAACCAATTTCTTGTCCTTTGCCATTTATATATGCTCCTTCCTGAATGTCAACTCACCTGCAATTTAAATTTCTGAAGTTCTCTTTCATCATTTATATCTATTTTCTTTATACTCGCACCAAGTGCGGTAAGCTTTTCTTCAAACAGCTCATATCCTCTCTCGATATAAGCAATCTGGTCAAGGATAGTATAACCGTCTGCTACAAGCCCTGCCAGAACAAGCGCAGCGCCGGCACGCAAATCAGGCGCGCTTATTGCTGCTCCCATAAGGTTATCCACCCCGTTAATTACTGCCATATTTCCCTCTACTTTAATATCCGCACCCATTCTTGCAAGTTCGGCAACATATTTGAATCTGTTTTCAAATATGCTTTCCGTAATAACGCTTGTGCCATTTGAAAGCGCAAGCAAAGCTGTTATCTGCGGCTGCATATCCGTCGGGAATCCCGGATATGGAAGCGTCTTAACATTGGTGTGTCCAAGTCTTTTATTCGCAACTACACGCACCGAATCATCAAATTCTTCTACTTCACAGCCAATCTCAACGAGCTTTGCTGAAATTGCATCAAGATGCTTTGGAATAACGTTCTTGACAAGCACATCGCCTTTTGTAGCCGCCGCTGCAAGCATAAATGTTCCCGCCTCTATCTGGTCGGGAATAATTGAATATGTGCTTCCATGCAGTTTTTCAACGCCTTTTATCCTTATTACATCAGTTCCGGCGCCTTTTATGCCTGCGCCCATACTGTTAAGGAAGTTGGCCACATCAACTATATGCGGCTCTTTCGCTGCATTTTCTATAATGGTTGTTCCTTCTGCAAGACATGAGGCAAGCATAATATTAATAGTTGCCCCAACAGATACGACATCCAGATAAATATGATTTCCTTTAAGCGCGTCCGCATTAGCGCTTATTATTCCACCCTGTTCAATCTTTACTGTTGCTCCAAGAGCCTCAAATCCCTTTTTATGCTGGTCTATAGGACGGCTTCCTATATTACAGCCTCCCGGAAGCGCCACCCTTGCTTCCTTATACTTGCCAAGCAGAGCGCCCAGAAGATAATATGAGCCTCTTATTTTCTTAATATATTCATAATCCACATATACGGATTTAATAGTTCCCCCATTTATCTTTACAGTATGTCTGTCTATTCTGTCTACTATTGCGCCTATACCCGAAATTGCATCTAAAAGTACATTCACATCACAGACATCAGGCAGATTTTCAATAAGCACCGGTTCATTTGCCATAACTGCTCCGGCCAGAATACCCAGCGCTGCATTTTTTGCTCCCCCTATAACGACCTCTCCGACCAACGGCTTTCCGCCTTTAATCACATATTGATCCATAATACATCTCCCGATATATGTCATAAATTTGTCAAAATCTACAATTTAATGTTTGTAGTATATCATATATTATTATTTATGGAAAGAGGTTTTTATTATACAATTACAAAATATTTTATCTGATTTTTTAAAATTTCCTCTTTAAAAAACATTTTCGATAATGCTTCTTCTTCATCAATCAGTATAACAACAACCTCAGACGCATGAGAATCCAAAACCTTTATTACACTGTTAATCGTTTGCGGATTCATTGCCGACGCATTTTCTATCATAATGCAGGAACCTATAAGTTCTGTTATCTGTTCGTCAAGTTTAAGGGAATTAAGTTTTCCTGCATCTATCTTTGCAATCTTTATTTTTTTATCCCCAAAATACTGCATATTCTGCAGTTCCTTAGTTATCTTTTTAACAACTGTAAGATAATATGTAGGCTCAGTTGCCGCTATTGCAATATTTATCGGCGGCTGCGCCTGGACAGCCAGTCCCCTGAACAGATATTTTAAATGGGTATATGGTATATCCTGTCCATATTTTGACAGCCCCTCTAACGGCTCCGACTGTTCTTCATCCCCGGCTTCCGCTTCATCTGCCGCCGCAGCTTCCGTTACGGCGTCCTCAGAACCGGAAACGATACTTTCTTTCTCGTAAATATCAATATCGCTATTGTTCTCTGTATTTTTAATATCCTGCTGTTCATTATCAGAAACTTCATCATATGTCTCCGCAACATCTGATTCTTTATTATCAGTTCGGTCTTCAGCTTCCACAGCCTGTTCTTCCTGCTGCATATATTTATTTACATCAGCACTTATACCTTCCTTGAAGTTTTCCAAAATGTCTTCATCTATTTCATCCGTATAATACTGTTTTAAAAGAGAAGCTTTCTTTGCAGTTTCGCTTCCGAAAAACCATTGCATTATCTTATGGCATTCCGCAACGCAATTATCGGCGTCTTTTGCCTTATGATACTGCCTGGCAAGCTCATATGCCCATTTCTCGCTATATTCTTCATTAAGAATGGCTTTAAGGTCTTCTATTATAACAGATGAATCTGCCCCGGACGCTTTATCTATTCTGTACTTCAGCGTATATCTGTCAATGCTGTTTTTATCCCTGGTCAGATACTCCTCATAAAAAGATGCCGCTTCCGCGGTGTTCCCGCTTTTTATACATAAAAGGATAAGCTTATATAAAATTCTTCTGGTGTGAATCTGTTCATATATAAGCTTATACATATCCCTGGCCTTGTCATATAATTCATTTTTTATGTATACTTCCGCCAAAAGTTTAAGCTCCTGCACCTCTTTTATTCTATCGGTATCAGCAGCCTCCGCCATTTCAAGCGCGGCAGCATATTTTTTTTCCTCAAGCAATTTACCTAATTGTACATACCTTAATGTGTTTTCATACTTACCCATTGATTTTATGCTCCTCATAAGTAATTACCAAGACAACAAGTTTCCAATAATATTATAAAAATCCGTGCGTCCTGTTTTGAATTTGCGACCCCGGACGTTACCTTTACAGTAAACTCAATCCAGGCACCCTCACGGCACACAGATGATTTTGCTTAGTGCTGCTTCATTCCTGACCTGACACGGTTCACAAACCCCTGTTGCGTAAGACCCGGATGTCAACGCCACTTATAAAGGGCAGCTCCAAAACCACAAACCCTAGACCGGACATCACCCCTGCTATAGCGGATTGCAGGTACAGGGCACCGCTAACTCCCCGGCTGCACGGAAATCTTATAACATAGTTTCATAAGTCAGTATACTTATTTTTTTTATCACTGTCAACTTTTTTCTATTTATAACAATTCCCATTTTCCAAGTATTTTCATTGTTTTTTGAGCCTTAGCTCCTTAAAAAACTGCTGTATGAGACCGCTGCATTCAGGCTGCAGGACATCTCTTACGACTTCAACTTTATGATTAAACCCGTCCATCTCCAGAAGATTTATTACTGAACCTGCGCAGCCTGCTTTCGGATTCATACTTCCAATAACAACCCTGGGAATACGCGCCTGCAGTATTGCCCCCGCGCACATAGGACACGGCTCTAGCGTAACATACATCGTGCAGTCCTCAAGCCTCCAGTCGCCTATGACTTTCCCCGCCTTTCTTATGGCGGTTATCTCCGCATGGCCAAGCGTGCTTTTTATAAGGTTCCTTTTATTGTATCCGCGCGCAATAATCTTTCCTTTATATTCAATAACGCATCCTATCGGGACTTCATCAATCGCATATGCTTTTTTCGCCTGTTTTAAAGCCTCTTTCATATATTTTTCGTATACCGTCATATTTTTATCCTTTCATACCATAATTATGGTATCACACAAAGGATTATCTGTAAACTGTAAGCCAGTGATTTACCTGTATAAGATACGCCATCATCTGAGGTCCGGCCATAAGCTGCCCGTACCAGGGTTTACCGTAATCCTTTGGGTTTTCAATAAATTTCTCGACCTTTTTCTTATCTATACAGAAGTGAATAGGACTTGATGCGTCATTAATGATTTCCTTTAGCATCTCCGCAAGCAGATTTTCATACTCCGGATTATAAGTTTTAGGATACGGACTCTTTCTGCGGTAAAGCACTTTATCCGGAAGATACCCCGTCGCCGCCTGTCTGAGAAGATTTTTTACGACTCCGTCTTTTGCTTTCATGGACCACGGAACATTAAATACATATTCTACCAGATTGATATCCGCAAGCGGCACTCTTGCTTCCAAACCGTTAAACATGCTTGTTCTGTCCATGCGGTCAAGTAAAGTCTGCATAAACCATCTTAGATTAAGATATGATATTTTTCTCCTTCCGGCTTCCGTATCGTCGTCCTCCGGCAAAATATTAATTTCCCTTACCGATTCTTCATACGTATTTTTTACATATTCATCAAGCCTTAACCAGGAAAGGAACTCATCATTTAAAAGTTCTTTCCTTGGGTCAAGGTTTGCCGCCCATGGAAAAACGTCTTTTCCCGATACTTTATGAAACCACGGATATCCTCCAAACACTTCGTCCGCGCATTCTCCGGTAAGCACAACTTTATTATAGTCCTTTACTACAGAACAAAAATACAGCAGCGAAGAATCCACATCTGCCATCGTTGGCAAGTCCCTGGATATAACCGAGTCAAGCAGGAGTTCTGCCTGCTTTTTTGTACTGCATTCGAGATATCTGTGATTTGAACCAAGATATTTAACCATCTCGTCTACATATGGCCTGTCTTCAGACGGTTGGAATGAATTTGGAGTAAAATATCTGCTGTTATCCGTAAAATCAAACGAAAATGTATCTAATACCTTTCCTTCCTTTGAAAGCTCGGACGCACAGACAGACGATACAAGGCTTGAATCCAGTCCGCCAGATAAAAATGTGCATATAGGAACATCCGACACCATCTGCCGTTTTATTGCATCTGTTACAAGAAATGTTGTCTTTTCTATCGTTTCATCATAAGAATCATAATGCGGTTTCGATATAAGCCTCCAATATGTCACCGGATGTATTCCATACTTATTAATGCACAGATATTGTCCCGGCAGCACCTCTTTTATATTTGCAAATACGCCTTTACCATATGTTTTTGCAGGTCCAAGACCAAATACCTCGCAGAAACTTTCTCTGTTAATGACGGGTTTTGCTCCCGGAAACTCAAAAATCGCCTTCATTTCCGAGGCAAAAACAAGTGTATCCTTATGGATAGTATCTTTAAAATAAGTATAATAAAGAGGCTTTACTCCCATCTGGTCCCTAAACAGATAAAGCGATTCATGCCTTTTGTCATATATGCCTATTGCAAATATTCCGTTGACTTTCCGTATAAAATCTGCTCCATACTCCATAAACGCATGTAAAAGCACCTCGGTATCTGATGTGGTTTCAAATGAATGTCCACACAGAACGAGGTTGTCTTTTAACTCTTTCAGATTATATATCTCGCCATTAAATACTATTATATAATTACCCTGCTTATCAGCCATCGGCTGCTGTCCGTTTTCCAGGTCAATAATCGAAAGCCTGGTATGGGCAAAACAGCATTTTTCACCTATATATGTCCCATCCTCGTCGGGTCCCCTGTGTTTAATAGTCTGCGACATTTTCTCAAGCACATGCTTCTGCCGTAGCAGGTCTGAAGTAAATTTTGCATTATGGTTATAATAACCCAAAATTCCACACATAATATTATATTACCAATCTTTTTTCTAATATAATATGCAGAAGACTTTTACACTATGTCTGTTATTGAAATACACCAGTATCCAAATTCTCCTCCCTGTATATCCTTTTTACTGCTCATAGGCTTAAATAATTCAAATCCAAACATTTTAGCCATAAACTCATCTTTATTGTGATATACGCCCGGCACGCCTATTAAATAACTCGGATGATACTTATCTGCCGTTTTCATAAGTACCAGATGCCTGTAACTGTAATATCCATGCAAAAGGAAACTATTGTTTGCAATTACCCAGGTATTAATCGGAAGATGTCCTATATCCTGCGGTTCAATCCTTACGCACCAGAGCATTTCATCATCTTCAAAAGGATACATCCTCGGATACTTTTCCATCATTTCTTCGGCGGCGTCCTCTATTTTTTTTACTACGCCCTCATTTTGCTCATTACCTTCGCTGTTATCGTTTTCGGCAAATTCCGCTTCCGTTTCGGCTTCAACCGTTACTGCAGATTCCGCTTCAACGGATGCTTCTTCTAATACTTCCGATATTTCCGCTTCAGGCTTTGCTTCGTCTTTATAAATCACCTCTGCCACCGGCTCTTTTACGGGTTCTTCCGGCAAAACCTCCGGAATAATATTCTTTGATTCATTGAGGTTTATCGGTTTATCATCCCATTCCGAGCCAAAATATTTATTTTCATTATGGTATATTATAATTCCGCATACATCCTGCATTTTATATCCGCTGTCCTCCACAGACTGGGATTTTAATGTAAAGGATGCATCACCGGTTCCTTTACGGGTATATATATCTCCTATATATATACCTTTCATTACTCCATTTTCCCTTACATATAAATATACCTTCATTGGTTCAGTGACGCTAAGCACATTAATATGTATCGTAATTTTTGATTTTGCGTCGCGCATTTCCACCCTTGCATACCCTATATTATTTCCTTTGTTTCCGTTATCGTATGAATATATATACGCAATCCATCTTTTATATTCCGACATAGTCAAGCCCCCTTTATACATCAAATGTATGCAGGAGGCTCCTTTTTTAGAACACTTTATATTTAAAAACTAAAATTATTTTTCTCTGCTATCTCCTCCGCCCTGCAAAGAAGATATTCCCTGTTATTAAGCTTTGGATTATCTATAACTTCTTCAAAAAGCTTATCAAGTATTTTGCCTATCTGTTTTCCCTCGGAAACCCCCATTTCAATAATGTCATGTCCGTTTATTTTAAGTTCCTTTATTGTCAATGTTTCACCGTCTGCTACTATCTCGTCAAATAATTCCCCTGCATATTTTAACAGCCTCAGTTTATCATCTCTGTGATAATCGCTCTGCGCCGATACATCAGCCTCCATAAGGATAAACAAAAGCGGAATTATATCAATTCCCGCCCTGCTTATAAATCTCCTCAACTCCTTTTTTGAACCCGAAAATCTGTAGTCATGATACTTTATAAGCCTGGATACCATATTTATTGTATAATTGTCAAATTTAAGCCGCCTGAGTATTTTAACAGCCATATCCGCTCCCTTATCAGGATGCCCGTAAAAATGTTCCGTTCCATTTTCATCGCAGCTTCTGCATACAGGTTTTGCCACGTCATGCAAAAGCGCGCTCCATGATAAAATCCTAAGTTCCCTTTCATCATTACCCTTGTATATTTTTTTTACCGCTTCCACTGCCTTTATCGTATGGATTCCGACAGTATATATGTGGTTGGGGTTATTCTGGGTAGTTTCCATCATTCTATCCCATTCCGGAAAAAACATTCCCGTAAGCCCGGTATCATATGCTATCACAAGCCTGTCCGGACCATCCGACACAATTAATTTTGAAAGTTCGACGCGTATTCTTTCAAAACTTATGTTCTTTATCCCTGCGGATGCGTTGCATATGGCCTTATAAGTTTTTTCCTCTATATTAAACCCCAGTTGTCCCGCAAACCTTACAGCCCTTAACGTCCGCAAAGCATCTTCGGCAAATCTTTCGTCTGCATCTCCGACACACCTTATAATGCCGGCTTTTAAATCCTCCATACCTCCAAATATATCTATGAGTCCTTCGTCCGGGCTGTACGCCATTGCATTAATTGTAAAATCACGCCTTCTTAAATCTTCCGTAAGGCTCGCAGTAAAACATACGCTTTTAGGATGCCGTCCATCCTCATATTCACCGTCTATCCTGTAGGTTGTCACCTCATAGCTTTCCCCGCCTATACGCACGGTAACTGTTCCGTGAACAATACCTGTATCTATTGTCTTATTAAAAAGGCTTTTTATCCGGTCAGGCGACGCAGACGTTGTAATATCCCAATCCTGCGGCTGTTTATTAAGCAGCGAATCCCTTACGCATCCGCCTACCGCATATGCTTCATAACCATTATTTTTAAATATACGGATTATTGTTTCTACATTTTCGGGAATATCAATATACATTTTTTCGCCTCCACTCGGTTCAGTCTGAATATATGCGACTATAATAACATAAAGTACATGACAAATAAAGCAATTAGTGTTAATCTAGTCATTAGAATTTACAGAATGGAGTGGCAAATTTGAAAGAATTATTTAAGCTTTTCATTACTTTTGCAAAGGTAGGCTGCTTTACCTTCGGCGGAGGATATGCGATGCTTCCTTTACTTCAGAAGGAGGTAGTTGAAAAAAATAACTGGGCAACAACAGAAGAACTCATGGATTATTTTGCAATAGGCCAATGCACCCCGGGAATAATTGCCGTAAATACATCTACGTTTATCGGATATAAAAGAAAAGGCGTTATCGGCGGTATAGCGGCAACGCTTGGAATGGTATTTCCATCTATTGTAATCATTACAATTATAGCAGGATTTATCCGTTCATTTGCAGATTTTGAAATTGTGGGACATGCACTAAACGGAATCAAGGCCGGCGTATGCGCCCTGATTCTTGACGCTGTTATTAAACTTATCAAAAAATCCATTATTGATACTTACACTTTTGTATTGTTTGTCGCAGTATTTTTCATAGCTCTGCTTACCGACATTACTACAGTAATACTTATAGTGGCTTCAGGATTTTTGGGCGTGGTAATAAGTTATATAAAATCACATATAAATTCGGGAAAGGGGGCGGCATAATTGCTATTATATCTAAAACTTTTTTATGAATTTGCCAAAACCGGACTTTTTGCAATAGGCGGAGGTCTGGCAACACTCCCGTTTCTTTATGAAATGTCCTCTGCAACCGGATGGTTTACGACGCATGACATATCAAATATGATTGCCGTATCCGAATCTACTCCCGGTCCTATTGGAATTAATATGAGCACTTACGTAGGTTTTCAGACCACATACACCTACTTTGGTATAGCGGGCGGCATTCTTGGCGGAATAACCGCCACACTTTCTCTGGTCCTTCCTTCTATAATCGTTATTGAGCTCGTATCAAAGATACTAAATAAATTCAAGGAATCCAGAATCGTACAGGAAATATTTTACGGTCTCAGACCTGCCTCAACAGCGCTTGTTGCCGCATCAGGTATGGGAATCGCAAAAGCGGCATTTCTTATAGAAAATACTGCCGCTATAGCGGTAAATTACAAATCGCTTATACTTGGTATTCTTATATTTGTTTTTTATAAGCTTTTTAAACTGCATCCCATTGTATATATAGCCGCTGCTGCCGTTATTGGAATTATATTCAAATTCTGATTACTTTACATTAATTTGTTGTACTGAAATTTTTCTCCTCGTTACAAAACGCCATGGAATATATTGTCTTGACCGCCACAAAGCCAACCGGTCCTAAAATTACCCCGGCTATTCCAAACAGGCGTATTCCAATATAAAATGATACAAACATATATATGGGACGCAGGCCTGTCTGTTGTCCCATTAACCTTGGCTCGGATATCTCTCTTACGCACAGGCATAAAAGATACATAATCATAACCATAACCGCCTCTTTAAGTCTTCCCTGAAATATATAAACAGCCGCCCATGGAATAAGAATACTTCCGCTTCCTATTATGGGAAATGCGTCTAATACCGCTATAACAAACCCTATTAAAAGCGCATAAGGATTGTGCAGTACAAAAAAGCAGGAGCTGCAAATCACCGAAATCATAAATATAATGGCTCCCTGCGTTTTAAAATATCCTCCAAGTATACTTTGCAGTTCGGCAAAAACCGGCATGAATTTCATTAATATGCCGGACTTTTTTGCTTCACTGCGAAGCTCTGAATACTCCTCCATCATAAGCCAGGTTCCGACAAGAAAAAACAAAAAAACCACTATTGCAGATATAAAATACCTGCATATATTCCACGCTTCCTTCGTTATAAACGGAAGTATTTTCTCATTCCAGTTTGTTCCGATATAATCTGTTCCCATTAAAAACATATCGTATGCTTTACCGCCGTCTATGCCAAGCCACTTATCACAGCATCTGCATATTCTTTGTATTCCTTCGCTCGCCTCTGCCTTAATGAAAGGCATATTGGCCGCAAGCTGCTTAACCTGCTCTAACAACAGTACGCACAGACTTCCCAATGCCGTAAATATGAGTACGCATATTATAAAAACCGTAATAATAACAACGAATTTATATGGAAGCCTGAGTTTTGACGATATTTTTTTTACAAACGGATAAAGCCACCTTGATAAAATTATGGAAAAAATAAAAGGAATTACCAGTGGCAGAAGATATCTTAATATCAGATATACCGCAATGGTAATTCCCGTTAAGCCTAATAATTTTTTTAGAAAGACCCTGTCAAACATATAACCGATTCCCCTGCAAGAAATTTATTTGTGATTAACAAAAGTATTCCCTGAGGGAGAAAATCTTATTATATCTTAAATCTGTAACCAACGCCCCAGATTGTTTCGATATACTGCGGCTTTGACGTATCTCTCTCAACTTTTTCCCTTATTTTCTTAATATGAACCGTTACAGTGGCAACATCTCCCACTGATTCCATACCCCATATTTTCTGGAAAAGTTCCTCTTTTGTAAACACATGGTTAGGGTTCTGCGCCAAAAACGTAAGAAGGTCAAACTCTTTCGTCGTAAAGATTCTTTCCTGTCCGTCAACGAATACTCGTCTTGCCGTTTTATCAATCATTATTCCTCTTATCTCAATACATTCATTATCATTACTGTTACTTCCTACAAGCCTTGAATATCTTGACAAATGAGCTTTTACACGTGCAACTAGTTCGCTCGGACTAAATGGTTTGGTAATATAATCATCTGCACCAAGTCCAAGACCGCGAATCTTATCAATATCATCATTTTTTGAGGATACCATTATTATAGGCATATCCTTCTTTTCACGAACTTTACGACATATATCAAATCCATCTACTCCCGGAAGAAGCAAATCCAATATCAACATATCATAATCGTTTTCGAGTGCTTTTTTAGCTCCAGTTTCGCCATCTGTTTCAACTTCTACCTGGAAATCGCTAAGTTCCAGATAATCTTTTTCAAGTTCAGCAATAGCAAGCTCATCCTCGATAATAAGTATTTTATTCATTAATAATTCCACCTATCCTTTAATTTCTAAACAAATTCAATACACTATATCTTCCCAGTTTACTTTACTGTGTAATCATTATAATCTATTTTTTAAATAATTTCAAATGTTTTTTTTAGATTTATTAAAAAATTTTTTAAATAGTACATGCCATCTACTTTATTATATATTATTCTTGACGATTATTATAAAATATTGTATTCTCATTTTAGTTTTAAGGAGGATACTTTAAGATGGAAAAGAAATTGTTTACATCCGAGTCTGTAACAGAAGGACATCCTGACAAAATATGCGACCAGATATCAGATGCCGTTCTGGACGCTTTATTAAAAGAAGACCCGGAAAGCCGCGTTGCGTGTGAAACTGCCATAACAACAGATTTTGTACTCGTTATGGGAGAAATAACTACTAAAGCAAATATTAACATTGAAGCAATTGTCCGCGATACGATAAACGAAATCGGTTATAATAATACCGCCTGTGGATTTGACGGAAATACATGTAAGGTATTGATTACCTTAGATTCACAGTCCGACGATATTGCCCTTGGCGTCGACAGGTCCCTTGAAGCAAAACAGAACAGGGATGCAGACGCCTCGCTTATTGGCGCAGGCGACCAGGGTATGATGTTCGGTTACGCTTCAGATGAAACAGAAGAACTTATGCCTTATCCTATATATATAGCGCACAAGCTTACCAAAAAACTTTCTGAAGTAAGAAAAAACGGAACCCTTCCGTATCTGCGTCCGGATGGTAAAAGCCAGGTAACGGTTGAATATGACGAAAACGGAAAACCTGTTCATATCAACACGGTTGTCATATCAACTCAGCATGACGAACATATTACACAGGAACAGATTCACAAAGACATACGGAAATATGTTATAGACTCCGTACTTCCTGCCGAACTTGTGAACGACTCAACCAAATATTATATAAATCCAACCGGAAGATTCGTAATAGGCGGTCCTAATGGCGACAGCGGCCTTACCGGAAGAAAAATCATTGTGGATACTTACGGCGGATACGCCAGACACGGCGGCGGCGCTTTCTCAGGAAAGGACTGCACTAAAGTTGACCGTTCAGCATCTTACGCCGCACGTTATGTTGCCAAAAACATTGTAGCGGCAGGGCTTGCAAAAAAATGTGAAATCCAGCTTTCATATGCAATAGGCGTTGCCGAACCTACTTCTATTATGGTAGATACTTTCGGCACGGGCGTATTAAGCGATGATAAACTTATAGATATAATAAGGGAAAATTTTGATTTACGCCCTGCGGGAATTATTAAAATGCTTAATCTCAGACAACCTATATACAAACAAACCGCCGCATATGGCCACTTTGGCAGGAATGACCTGAACCTTCCATGGGAAAAAACAGATAAAGCCGCCATACTTGCGTCATATAAATAATATTTGACTTTCCATACACATAATGCTATTATAATAGGCGTGTGTCGCTATAGCTCAGCTGGATAGAGCGACCGCCTCCTAAGCGGTAGGCCGGAGGTTCAAATCCTCTTAGCGACGCT
>CANPYY010000035.1 GCA_947588675.1 uncultured Lachnospiraceae bacterium
CTACAATGCGGGAGATGCGGCAAGCCTTCCAAATGCAGAAATGACGATAAAATCCATAAAACTCATAAAAGACCCTGCAGCAGTGGCAACACAGACGCCGTCAACTGACGAACCGCAAACAACTGACGAGCCGCAAACGACGGATGAGCCGCAAACAACAGACGAACCGCAAACAACAGATGAACCGCAGACGACAGATGAGCCTGTTGCAACAGAAGACCCATATGCAACGGAACTTAAAGTAAACATAAGCAAGGCAAACGAGGCGTTTCTGGATACAAAGGGAACGGCAGAGTATAACGAAGACGGAACGGTAAAAGTATCGCTTAACAAGGACAACAGCGGAATGGGCATATGCTTCTACCTGAACGACGCGCATACATCCGTAGACCTTTCGCAGTATAAGAGCATGGAAATAGCATATGAAACAGGCAAGGCGTACGATATGGCGGTAAGCATGAAGGGAGAGATACCTGCGGGAGCGGCCTCGGACTACTGGGCAGGAGCAGACAGCTCGAAATGCCCGATAGTAGGAAGCGAGCAGTATACAACGTTTGCCTCGGGTTCAGGCAAAAAATACACGCTGAGCCTGTCAAGCATAAAAGAAGCCGCTCAGGGCGTATTCATAAAATACAACACCTATAATAAAGAGGAAACGGCTGACCAGCTTGCAGAGATTACGATTAAATCCATAACGCTTATAAAAGACCCGGCATTCATACCGACGGCGACACCGGAACCAACGGCGACGCCGGATCCTAATGCAACGGCGACACCGGAGCCGTCTCCAACACCGGAGAATAAAAAAGTAAGCATTAAACTGGATGAAAGCAGCCTTGCATACGGAGAAGCAACATTTGCAGACGGAAAAATGACTGCAACAACAACAAAAAGCTCCGGGGGTATAGGTTTGTATGTTAATACAGATAAGTCGGGTATTCTATTGAATCAGTACAAAGTAATGAAGGTGAAAGGCACCACTAGTAGCGGAAAAGCAATTAAATTGAAAATTTCATTTATGAAAGCCGGTATAAGTGAATATAGTGATTCAGAAAGACTTATTTATAAAACATTCACAATGGAGAATAATGAGACTGAAGGCCGGTTAGAATATATGAATGCCGTAGAGGGTGTTAATGCACATGATAAATACGCAGATACTGAATTTTTTATATTGAACATACAGGATAGCCGTACAGGTACTGCCGGTTCTGAGGAAGAAACATGGACAATTGAATCAATTACCCTCGAGGAACAGGATACGACTGAAATGCTTGACGTTGAGATAACTGAAGACAATGTTATAAAGTCAACTGCAAAGAGTCTGTCAATTGAAAACGGGGTATTGAAAGCAACATTCGAAAAAAAGGGTGATTATATTTTTTTGAAATTAAAGCCAGATGGAAGCAAGGTAAATTTGTTGAATTATAAGAAGATAGATATACTGGGAAGTAGTAGTGATTGGATTGGAGAGATTCAGGCAGGATTTTATGTAAATAGCCCTGAATCTGATGAAATGGTTGGTAAAGAATATCCGCTGAGTTTCAATAGTACTTTGTTCTTTAAGCAATTAAATCTGTCCTTCTTTAAGTTTAGTTCAACAGCAGAAGCAAATTGTATAAAGCTTAGTGCAACGTCTGATGATTGTACATTGGAACTTAGAGGTCTTAGATTGGGTACGGCGTAATACTTTTTATTCTTTTGGCAATCTTCTTTTGTTTTGATAGTTGCCCCTTTCTATGTTGTACACAAGGGCAGCCCGGACTTGCTCCGTAGCTGCCCGGATGTACAGAAAAGATAATGTGGGTGACCGCATAAGGTGAATAAGATAGTTACACTTTTTTCACTCCTTTTGGACTATCACTTTGCGGATGAATCCGCAAAGCGATAGTCCTTTGTTATGGATTTTATGACATTGGTGCTTTAAAATTCATGTGCTAATTTGAAGATAATGACCATTCCGTAACCCTGTATGATAGTTTGTGATAACTTGCTTTGGTTATGCAGCGCCTGCATGGATGCGGATTAGAACATGAAGAAACAGGTAATGTTCAAGCAATTTTGCAATGCGCAGTAGTTTAAGTGGGTTTGATTTGCAATTCAGTGCAATTTATGATATATTCTCTTTAATATATTATGTTTATGATAATAGTTTTTTTGGAGATATGTGTAAAAGTGCATAGAATTATATAAAATAAATTGAGAAATATAGTGACATTTGAAGAAAACTATGGTATTATGTATGTGGGTGATGGATAACAATTTATTATCTGTTGGTTTTTAAAAAAATAGATAATTCAAAGTTATCTGTTGGATTTTATGGATAACTTTGAATGGAGAATCCATTGTTTTTCGTAAGGTTGGCGGGGATTGAAAGTGAATTTTACAGAAAGGTGGTTTTATAATCGTGAAAAATAAAATACTGATAATTAATAACTGTACAGATATGAAACTTAATATACAGACAGAATATTTCGATTATTGCACCTTGCATATGCCAAGTCAACAGGTATTAGAAGAGACTTTATTAAATGAAGATTTTCTATGCATTATACCATCTGAATCAAAAAATCAAAAAAACAATTTTTACAAATATAATCTACTTAAATTATTAGAAATATATGGTGTCGAATATTTTGGAAACAGCTATTTAAAATCCTTGATTTCACGAGAAAAATCAGCATTTCTCAAACAGTCTGATCTGCAAATTCCGAGTGAAATTTGGACAAAGAACAACCAACAGAGAAACTATCTTTCACTTCAGGATACAGACTTCCCTGTACTTATAGAAAATCGTGTTGGTTATAAAGAAATAATTTGCTCGAAAGAAAGGATGCTCCCTAAATTGGACATTTTACTGAGTAAAGAATCAGACGAATTTACATTATACAAAAATTATAAATTTAATAAAATTTTTCATGCAGTAATAATTGGAAGCGTCCAAAATAACATATTTGCAACAGATAGTGATGAACAGTGGGAAATAGGTTATTTAAAAGAAAAGTCAATTGGATTATTTAGCAAATTTGACTTTGAAGATTTTGCTTTTTTTACTTTTGCGCGAAAAGATGAAGATTATTTTCTTTTAGACATTGATTTGGCTGAAATATTCAATGATAAAGTTTTTGATCTTTTAAGTATTAATTGGGGCCTAAATGAATATCAAATCATAGCACTCTATACTATAATTATATTGAATAAAAGTAAATGTCCAAACCCTAATGTTAAGGAACTATACAATTTGCTTCCTTCTGAAATCTTGTCAAAAATTATACCATTTGAGGACAAAAAGAAATTAGGTTTGGATTATGATTATTGTGATATATGCAACGAATTAGAAACCAGATTTTTGAGTTCAACTGATCATAATAGGTATGAATTTATAAAGCTAATTGAAAAAGGTATAGAGTACATTCCTAAGACGGATGCTAATTCATATTATTTAGGAAATTTGGACTTTGATTATGAAGACTATTTATCGCCATTTGAAGAAATTCCAGACAGTCTAAGAAACCAAAAACAAATATTGAATCATTCATTACAAGTATTAAACGGTCAAATACGATGGAATTCGCCGTTGGCATTTTATAATGTCTGTCCACCTGCTATGATGAACACAGTTGCAGCATCTGCTATTACAAATATGTACAATCCAAACGGAATGATAGACCGAACATGTGCCGGATATTTAAATATGGAAAAACAGATTACCAGACAATTATCAAAACTAGTAGATATTGATGTCAAAAAATCTGCCGGTGTTTTTACATCAGGCGGAAAGGTATGTCTTACTTATGCGGTAAAATGTGGTCTGAATAGATGCCAACGAAACTTTCACACAAACAATTCGCCAGTCATAATAACGTCAATGGCTAATCATTTTTCAATTGAATCTGTCGGATATCAGTTGGGAATAAATAATTGCATCCGAATTCCTTTAAATGAAAAACAAGAAATGGATATCAATGAATTTGAAAAAAATATAATTTATTGTATGAAAAATGAAATACCAATTGCCTGTATAATTTTATCTGGCGGAAATACTTTACATTCTGCGGTAGAAGATATAGAAACAGCTAAAAACATTATTAATACATATGTTGTAAAATTTAATTTATCGTATTCACCATATATTTATTATGATTTAGTAGTATGCTGGCCATGGCTATTCTTTAAATACTATGATTTTACTAAAAATAGCTTAAAAATTGAAACAGAGGTTCTCAGAAAGATACGTCATACGTCAGCAATTCTTGAACATACTAATATGGCAGATGGTTTTGGATTTGATTTTCACAAAGGAGGTTTTTCTCCATATACCACCAGCGTTTTTATTACCCAAAATATGAATGAATTATATTCAATAAATAGCAAGAATGGTGAAATTCAAAATGATTCTTGTTATTATACATTTACCAACTCAAGAAGTACAACAGATATAATATCCGCTTGGAATGTTTTACAAAGTGTTGGTATTGAAGGATTTCAGGCTTATGTTGCAAACATATTAAATATATCATATTCTTTAACTGAAAATTTTAAGAGATTGGGCATTACTGTTTTATATGAAAAATATACGTACGGATTTTCTACAATTATATGGATAAAATCGCCTTTTATCAATAAAGAGATCGTTGACATTATTAAATCAAAAGAATTAATAGAAGAAAATGATCGATACATATATAAATTTACGGAATATTTAAAAAGAAATAGTATTGCAAATATATGTGTGCGTTATCTTCCAAAATATAATTTTAAAAACAGACTGATATCGGTCATCTCTATGTTACCTATGGCATTGAATCTAAGAGCGGATATCTGTCAGGAAATTGTGAATAGAATTTGGAAAATAAAAAAAGAATTTGATAACAATTATATCAACAACATAAATTTTGGATTTCATGATGCACCTCAAAATGTTCCCAGATAAATGAGGACAGAATGCCTCCCAACCAAAACTTATATAACTAAGTATTGTTGAGAGGCTTATTGGGTTCAACTTTTACTCAGTAAAAATTTTAAGTGATTGCATATTTCTATATATCTGTTGTTTTCTGATTTTGTATATTTTTTATAATACTGCAATGCATTTTCTATACATTCGGATGCAAGTTTTTTCCAATAAGTTATATGCTCTTTTTCCGATGATTTTAAAATTCTTCTATAAGCAAATTGGCTATAAAAAATATTACTCTTTGCTTGTTTAAATTTGTTTTTCATTTCTCTTGAAAATTTTTGAGCAGTTTCTATACACTTAATCGCTTTTGGAATGTTGCCTTTATATTCATAATAATAAGCTTTTGACAAATTGAAATCCGCTTTATAAGGTGTTGTTATATTTTTGAAAAGTTTTTCAACTTTCTGAATCATTTCCTCGCATTCATCTAATCCACATTCATGCACCGTCATTGAATAACAAATATATGAATTTATCAGTTCTGGAATCATGCCACTATAACAAAATACGTCATTATCTTTACTTAACAAATCAATAGCTATGCTATATAATTTCACAGCTTCATGAAACCATTTTTCTATATTAAGCAATCTGGCTGGAGATATTTGATCTAATGGAATAAAACCATATTCCAATTCTCTAAAAAACTTTTTATTAAGTATATTTGCTTTTTCTCCATATATTCTTGCAAGAAGATAAGCATTAGTTGTTTGATCTTTATATTCTAAAAGTTCTTCACATATACTAAAACATAGCTCTGTCTGCCCACTATGATTAAGTGCTCTTACTAATTCAACACCAATTCGTATCCGATCATAGATATTAGTTTCTGATTTGCATTTGTCAAATTCTTCCTGCAGTGTCAATATACTGTTTTTACTATAACCAAGTTCTGTCCAAATAATTGCCTGATGAATATGCAGTTTTTGAGTAAGACTTCCATTCGCCGAGCCAATTATTTTTAAAGACTGATTAATGCTTTTAAGAGCCTCATCATAATTGTTGTTAAAATAAAGTAAACGTGACTTAAAGAAAAACATATACGCTTTAACTTCGTTATTTACTAGATTATTTGAAATATTAATAATGGAATCAATTATGCACATCAAATCATGCGAAACCAAAGAATAGCTCAATAAACTATCCTCAAGTCCTAATATTATCAAGTTCAAAATGATTTCTCCATTTTTATAATCTCTCTGATGTAAAAGAAATCCCAAATCTTCATCAATATTATTTAAGTGAGATAAGGAATCAATAAAAAGTCTAGGGAAAATATCTATATTGCTCGAAGAATTCATAACAATAATCTCTTTAAATTCTCCCAAATTCTCTTTTGCTTTGTTTATAAGAAATTGAATAAAACCACTTCTATATATAAGATAATACCTACTGAGCTTAACTACTTTATCCAGAACCGTAGATGTAAGAATTACATCTTCTTCAAGATAGCTTGAAAAAAAGAATTCTTCAATTTTATCATGCATAAACTTTATATTATGTTTCTTCGAAGAATTTTTTTCAAATATATTGATATCCGCAAGCTCATTAAAGGTTATATTAAACTTCTCTGCATCATCTGAGTTATTTTCTGATAAAAGTTTTTCTTCTATCATAAATTTGCTTATATTGATTGTTCCATATTTTAGTATAAGTTCAAAGTATGCATAAATAATTTTTTTTGCAAAAAATACACTTGTTTTAGAAAGTCTATCAAGCATTGCCTTTGAAAAAATCTTGTAAAAATCTTTATCCGTTTCTAAATCTAAAATTGTATTCATATTATTGTCAAGGTATTCTCCTATAATTGCAAAATATAAAGGTGTAACATTTCGTAATTTAACTTGAGAAATTCCAGATATCCTAGATTCTGGAATATAACAATCGGCTAATAAATTAATCTCTCGATCATCAAAAGTTTTTATCATATAACTTGCATCTCGATTTTCCATCAATCCAAGTTCTGATTTGTCATTACTATAGAAAAACTGGTGATTAAGATGCAAACCAGTTAACTGTTTATACTGCAGATACGCATGAATTCTACAAGTAACAATTAATTTAATATTCTGGCAGTTTAATGAATAAAGTTTTTCCGAAAGTTCAATCATTTTTTTGTAATTTAACTGTTGATCTTGAAAATTAAATTCATTCAATCCGTCTAAAATTAATATTAGTAGTGATTGGCGTAACTCGAAAGCACAATTTAAAGTTTTTAGCAACAAATCTTCATTCGCATCGCATATATCAACATTTAAAAACATTCCTATACCGTTTCTGTTTGTGATTTTATTTTTAGAAGAAACAACAATAAAAAACGACTCTTTATTTTCAAGCATATAATTTTGAATAGATGAAGTCTTGCCACTTCCGCTTGATCCTGTGACAAATAGAGCTGTTTTATCAGATGACACAAAACATTCTAAATCATAATCTAATTTTAGTTTAATATGCTTTTTATTATTTATAACACCCAAGTTCAAGAATTGATTCGAAGTTTCTTTGCAACGTTTTAAACATAGGCTGTATATGGTATTATCTTCAAAACTTTCTATATTTTTATCTTTATATAATATGTCTAGCCATCTTGAACTGATTCTGAAATGGTTTGTTTCGTAGTCTACGTGATAGCCGGGCAATTGCTTAATTAAATAATCTTTTGCAAATTCTTTTTCATCCAGACCTATTTCACCTAAATCAATATAAATCTTATCTCCAACATTTTTTATAAAATCTTGTTTTCCACTAAATACTCTATATTTGCTTTTTTCATCATAAGGAAGATTAACAGCACATAATATACGAATAACCTGCATTAGCTCCCTTAAATTTTCAAGAGGTATTTCTATAGATTCTATGTTGAGAAACTGATCTTTAAAATTAAATTTAACTGTATCAATATTGCAACAATAATTCATAGCAAGCAAATTTTTTACTGCTTCCCAAAATGAAGAGTCAAACAATATACTGTCTTTTATTTCTGCTTCGAATATTTTATGTAGTTCTTCAGTATACTCATTTACATTGACATTGCAATCTTGTGTTCTTGCCAAAATTTCAATTGATAAACCTAGCATGAGAGAATCGATTTCATTGTGGGGAATTGCAATTAATTTTGATGGCAAAAAATTATTTCTAAAAAAAACTAAATATGCATTTAAATTAGAAAGATATCCAGAACAATCACAGATTTTACTGCTTGTTTTATGAGAGGAATATAAAAGATCAACAAACAAATTATATATTTTAGAATTCATTGATAGCATATCTATGATTGATGTGCTTTTCCATGCATCAATCATCTGTTTTTTCTTGGATTCGATTATGTTTTTATGATCTTTTAAAATCAGAAATTTATTTAAATTTTGCAAAAAATTTTGAAAGTCACCGTATTTTTTGCCATAAAGTAGATTTTCCCTTGACTCTCTTACCAGTAATAAATCCTTAATCTGTTCTGATTCAAAAGGTTTTTGATTCAAAGGGCCTAAAAGATCAATCCAATATATTGAAGAGGAATTCATTTTGTTTATTGAATTTATAAGGCCAATGTCTTGTCCCCTATATCCCAAAAATAATGTAAGGTCCTTTGTCATTTCATGAATTTCACTTGATAATTTGCCTGGCAACTCTTTAAGTTCTGCAGGTGAAAATCTTAAAATACCGTCTTCTAAATCACCATGAACTTTTAACAGCTTAAATTGAGGGGTATCGTTTCCGATTTTCACAAATTTTTTGTCTCCGCTTTTTTTCAGGAATGATAAACTGCTACATGTTTTTTCAATAAGCAAATCAAAATTTGTGGTAATTATATTGTGAATATAACCTTTTTCAATAAGTTCTTTTATAATTCTATGTCCATCTGTTGGTTCCATTCCTTGAAAACGTTTATTCAGTAATCTGCGCCTTTCTTCCAAAGTTTTCCCTGTCCAGACAATATTTATAAAGGATTTGTATATTTCTTCCCAGTTTTCTTCACCATTTAATATTACATTGTGTTCATATAAACATTCTTTCATAATACCAATAGTAGAAACATCATTATCGGTTGAGGCTAATGAGCAACCGGCTCCTAAAATCAATGTTGTGTTAGAATTGTCTTTGTATTCTTCAAGAGCATACACTAATCTTAGCAAAACATCATTAAAATTATCATTTTCCAAAGTTTCTTCCTCCCATGTATTAAATAGTAATACTAAGTATATTCTTATTTACTATACACACATTTTCTATCATTGGCGTATAGTATTTGACTATCAATATATTTATTCATCATCAAATCCAACAGATAACTTTGAATTATCTATTTTTTCAAAATTCAACAGATAATAAATTGTTATCCATTATTTTTTGCTATACTGCTTGTCAATCAACAAGAAATTTTCTTGTCGTATAATTAATACAAAAATGGCAGTTCCCATGCTAGTTATATGAAAGCATAAATCTGATACAATTATATTATCGATAAGTGAGTTTTACTTTTGAAAAACTCACTTTTTTAATCATAAAAAATAAAGTGAAGTATTGTTTGTATTGAGGCGTTATTTTTGTTGGAAGAAAATTAGAAAAGAGAAGACATTGGAACCGCACAAAATGTCAGGAAATTCTAAGCAGAAAGATGATTATCTATCTGTTTTAGATAATGTTTAGTTGTAAAAAGAGTGTATTAATCTTGTGATAATGATAAAGTATACAAGGGGCAATATTGTATTTATGCGATGAATTTCATGCATTCTGTATGCGTATGATGATTTAAAGTATATTATTGCCATGATGTATATTTCAATGATGGAAGCATTAAAACTGCCTAAAGTACCGTCACTAAATAGTCTGTATGAAAATCATTTCAATCTAAAAAAGTATATAAGTGATTTGGATAGTTCTTTACCTCTATAATCTTGGTCAACACAAATAATATCAAATTCAATATCTCTATCTAAGCAAATTTTATAATTATATATTACAATAAGGCAGTTGTCGTTATTGGAATTATAATTATGATAACAATAGGTAAACCATATTTTTTACACAATACTTTGTTTGAACAATTTGAATAAATATTTATTGACAGACATAATACGATAAAATATAATATAATTATATATTATATTATTTAATATAGGGGTATTTATGAGAAAGGTAAGATTTATTGTCGGGGAACTATTTCGAAGCTTCAGAAAAGGCCTTTTTAAAAATATACTTCTTATGATTATGTTTTCCATAAGCCTTATGATGACTGTGCTTATGAGCTCGTATTATCTTGATATTGGTGACAGAATTGCAAGGCTTGACGGAACGGATGGGGATACTTTGTGGTGCAACCTTGATTATATGACGACAGGTGATGATTTTACAGGTATTTTTAATACGGTCACCGGCTGCCGCAATATGATGGATTATTATGATGAGATTCATTCATCGAAAGAAAACCCTACTATATCCATGGAGGTACAGCAACCTTTAACGGTTAATAAAGATGATATGGAAAATTTACTTGGGTCTTCTGGATATACCGGTCCTGATGAGTTTCCTGTTTATTTTGATTCGGATGGAGATTCAGATGTAATTTCAACATATGGCATATATAACCTGAAAAGTGTGCAGCTTGACCTTGGCGCATGGAAGATGTTCGGACTGAGGACGCAGGAAGGCGAAGGGTTTACCGAGCAGAATATGACAATTAGCGACATATCAGCTCCTATTCCTATAATTCTTGGAAGTGATTATAATGGAATTATTGAAATAGGAACCGAGATGAATGTTGAGTACTGGGAATATAATTATAGGTGCAGGGTCATCGGGATACTTGAAGACGGAGCAATGACCCCTGAGATTAAGTTTAGCGGTGCAGGTTACCGTGACAGTTGTCTGTTGGACAAGTATATTATTTTCCCATTAGGAATAAAAGTAGCGGCGGATACTGATACGGTAGATGAAATAGAAAAATACGCTAATATGGCATATATGAGTTTTCAGGTCGGGATAGCCCTGGTAAAGGATGGTCAGCTTAATGATTATATAGATATGCTGCGCGAGAAAGCTGAAAAATACGGCATAACACCGGTACATCTGGAGGGCGGTTCTTTGGGAGCTGATGTTTTCCGTAAGGAGTCGGCGGAAGGAGTAAAAATCATGCTTATACTCACGGTAATACTGCTGTGTTTTACTTTTTACGGAATAGGCATTGTTTTTTACGACAAGATAAGAGCAAACAAAAGGGTATATGGGATATATCTGATGAATGGCTGTTCCATAAGCATGATACTGATTCCTTATCTTATTGAGATTGCGCTTATACTGATTCCTTCTATATTTGTATGCAGATATATATTTATAGATGTTGGCAGGTGGGCTTTCAGGGAGAGCGTAATACTGAATTATATATATATATTTACATTGGCTGTATTTGCGGCAGGCTCAGTGCTTATCATGCTGCTGATGCGTGGAGTTGATACGGAACACCTTATAAGACAGAAGGATTAGGGACGGTATGATATGTGATAAATGTGAGGCAGGTCGAAACATGTATAAGATAGGGGTGGTATAATGAATCTTTTTTTGAAAAAGATTCCTAAGGGAAATATACTGTTGTATATAAGCTTTACCGCAATATCTATGTGTTTTCTGCTTGTAGTATCTACGATACGTGCGGAAAGAAAAAATGATATGAGTCAGAGAACGCTGTATACAAGACATTATGAAAGCTTTTCCATAGTTGATTCGGATGATGAATTGCAATGGGAAAAGGTGATGCCGGAACTTGAGGACGGAAACGATAATTTTGCCATATATGTCCCCATAAAGGATGAAAGTATTATACTCAGGGGAATTTATGTTAAAGGAGAAGTGATAACTCCTCCAATGATAAGCGGAAAATATTTTGACGTTTCTACATCCTGGACAGATGAGCCTAAAATAGTTCTCGGGAAAGAGCATGAGAAGGATGCCGTCATACGGAACGGAAAGCTGTATTACCGGTATGAGGGCACGGATTTTCTTGTCATAGGAGTTATGGGGACGAAAGAAGATAGCAAGCTGAATAATATGTGTTTTATAGATTTCAAGTCGGCAGTGAAAATAAGCGGAATCAATACATCTTATGTACTGGATACAAAAAATAAGTCATACCTGTATGATGTAGCAAATGACATATATATTTTTTTCAGCAGTCCGGCTTCCGCGCTGATTAATACTATGGAAAGAGAAGACAGACCTTATATAGAAGAACTGTTTTCTGCCGATAATATCATGGATACTTTATATGTTATGATACTTATGAGCTTTGCTTTAAGCACTGTTATAGTTACATTCATATGGCTTGCGCAGCGGAAACAGCTATTCTTTGCATGGAAATTGTGCGGATATAAAGAAAGTATGGTATGTCTGGAGATATCAAAGAGATTTTATCTGGTCGCAGTAATAAGTTTTATAAGCGGATTATTGCTTGTATATGCGATATCCGAGAACAGTTCTGTTATAGATGTGATACCTTATGACGTAATAAAGGGATTTGTAATGACGGTGGGATTGGGAACTGTTATTTTATTTGGCTGCTATATGATTAACAGGCGATATAATATTATATAAATATTGTGTGGTATTTTGTAAAGTTTTATGTTATAATTATTTTAATGTTTTTAGTATATGGAAAAATGTTAAAATAAATTAAGCACCATCAGCATAGAAAAGGTTAGGCGATATTATTCGCCTGCCTTTCTTTGCCATTTGGACCAATGTTTGACAAATCCGAATTGATGCTGTATTAATCAGAAGACAGTCCGGAATCGGACGGAAAATATAAGATTTGAAAAAGAAGGGAGGAGAGTGGTATATGCGCAAATGTATTCGTTGCGGTGCGTAAATGGAAGAAAACTATGTAATCACTTCCGGGTATGGCATTGTCATACGCCCTAAAAAGAGCCGCGCTGCAGTAAAGCCAGCGGTGGCGGTATGTCCGCAGTGCGGAGAGGCTTCTATTTATGTGGAGGAACCCGAAAAGCTGACCGGGCATAAAAAAATGTGAAAACGTTTCAAAGGACCATCGTCATCGGTTTTCCCGGAGCTGCCAGCAGGGTTAAATCCTGCTGGCAGCTCCGGAAGGTAAAATTCTTTTTGATGCTTTTCATACCAAAATATAACGTTTAATGTTATTAATTATTCTTCTTTTTCATACCAGCCAAATCCATTACGTCCATTTTCTTTCACGATATACAATGCGTTGTCTGCGCTCGTCTGAAGGCTTTTGAGGTCGGATGCATCGGCAGGAAATACGGCTGCTCCGCAACTGAAGGTAAGGACAAAATCACCACATTCCTCTGCGCTGTCGCATGGCATTATCGCAGCCGCCTTCTTCCTCAGAAGTTCAAGCTGCCTGTTTATGGTGTCTTTATCTCCGTTCTGAACGAGGACGACAAACTCGTCTCCGCCGTACCTCGATACATATCCATCGTTGCCAAAGATTTCCAGCAGCGCAGCCGAAAATTCTTTCAAGATTTTGTCGCCTGCTTCATGACCGAACCGGTCGTTGACGTGCTTGAAATAGTCAATGTCGATAAACAGCAGCGACGCTTCGTTTTTGAGCGTCTTTCCTAAGTACCCAAGATACTGGCCGGCAGTAAAATCAAATGCCCTCCGGTTCAGGGCTGACGTCAGAGGATCTTGGATAGAAAGGTTTTCAAGCACTTTTTTCTCCTTCGTCTCGCCTCTGTGGGATACTATGAACATTATGACCGTTGCGATAAACAGGATTCCCAGGAATATAAGAACGCTGAGCCGGAATTGCTGCATTGCCGAGGAGAGCGAACTGCTCGGGATTCTGACCACAACATACCAGCCGTACATAAAGTCGATTTTAGAGCAGACCTGCGTATAGGTTTTACTGCCGATTTTATAAGTAATGGCGGCGGTTTCTTCACCTGCGTTCATCTTGTCTTTCCATGCGGCATAAGTTTCCTGGTATCTGTCATTGATTGGTTTTCTGAGAGAAAGCAGTGCATTATCCCAGACGCCTATGAAATATTTGTTGGAACCGGCGCACTGTATAATGTTGTCGGAAGACGCTTCCATAAGCCATATTTCTGTATCCCCGGCCAGAGATTCGGTATAAGCCATACGCTGGATTTCCTCAAGCGGATATGTAAGAAACAGATAGCCGTTTTTGCCGCCGTCGTAGGCGAAATCCGCAAACAGCGTAAATACAGGTTTACCGGTTTTTCCCGAACGGTAAGGTGCTGATATAGAAACCGGGTCGGCGAGTCTTGCCGTATCCATCAGATTCCATTTTTCAAATTCATTAAGCTCCGTCGGGGAAGCATATATATTATTTTCTTCATCAATAAATCCAATGCTTACATAGCCGCTGCCACCGTTGTTCTGCGACATTGCATCGTACAATTCCTGAAGGTCGGAATAATTTTGGACGGATAAGCCGGCGGCCATATTCACTGCCGAGCTGGTCATGTAGCTGATTGAGCTGTTTATTTTTTCCGTTATAAGACTGCAAATATCGTTCGTAAGCTTCTTATCCTGTCTGCGAATCAGCCCGTTAAAACTGAAAAGAAGCACGATTACTCCGACGCCGCATATTGTCAGATAGATAATCAGCATTCGGATAAACGAAAAACTTTTGCTCAGTTCGTTTGGTAAAATCACATTCTTTTTCTTATTCATAATCCACCTCAATTATGCAGAAGCGTTTCCTTTACTTCTGTCTGATTTATAGTATCCTTATTTACTACTACTACTCCCATGTCTACAAATTTTACATCTGTATTCTCACCATCTATTATTTTCAGGGCAGTTTCAATGCCGGTATGACTCATGTAATACTGCCTTTGAAGGATTGTGGCGGCCATATAATCGCCGTTAATAAGAGCGGCAATATCTTCGGAATAATCAAACCCCACCACAACGATGTCCTTGCGTTCATGCTCCTTGATAACTTTGGCGAATCCGCTTGTTGAACAGTTATTCGTACCGAATACGCCTCTTAACCTGGGATATTCCAGTAAATCCTCCGCGCACTCCACAGCCTTCTCCAAAACGCCGTCATTACATTTGATATCCGAAATAATCTCCCATGTTTCCGGGGCATTGCTGCTCCAGTATTTGAAAAATCCGGCGAGCCGTTCGCTAATTGTCTGCGAGGAGACTGCGCCGAGCTGCAGGCCGACCTGTATGCTGTCGTTGTCCGACACGCCGCTTTTTTTCAACTGGGAAATCATCTCCTCTGCCGCTTTCTGCCCTGCAATAAGGTTATCGGTCATGTAGCAGATATCGTAGTTGTCGGTATTGGCGATAGTGTCAATCAATATAATCGGTATGCCTTTTTGATAGGTTTCATCAATTTTTCCCGAGAGCCGGACCGAATCATCCGGCGCAAGCAGGATGGCGTCTGCTCCCGCATCCGTGGCGTCGTCAATCAGACGATACTGTTCTTCCCAGTCCGACTCGACATAGCTTCCGCTATAATAGACGTTGCAGTCAAATTCATCTCCGCCGTCTTTTGCCCCTTCGATTATGACATTCCAATAGCTGCTTTCGAGGTTTTTTACTATGAGGTATACGTTTTTGCGCCCGTCCTCGATTGAATTTAGCGGCTTAAAATCCGGCGCCGTCCGAACGCTTTGTTCCCCATCCGCTCGTTTTGAACAGCCCGATAGCGATAAGCAAAAAAGGATGATTGTCAGCACAATAGTGATACGTTTCATATATAAAAATTCCTCCTTTAACTTTTCTGTTTCTTTAAAATATGTCTGGCCTATATGTTGAAAATTTTTACGAGTTATCACATTTTCTCTTATAAGATTATACTAAATAGCGGCTTATTTTACAACCTTATATAAGATAAGTATTAGATACTTGATAGGGACTTGTATAATTAGGAAAGGACTTTTATAATAAAGAAAAGATTAGGCGTCATGTATTGCCGGATTATGATTTTTATGGTAAGACAGTGATTCCGTTTGATACAATTAGGGAAGCGGACAGGCTGACACAAAAAATGACGGGTGTGAATGGGGAGGAGAAAATTAAATGGCAGAAATTATTAGGATGGAAAATATCCATAAGTTCTACGAAAATGGAAAAGAGTCTTTGGAAGCATTAAAAGGTGTTTCTTTTACGCTTAATCAGGGTGAAATCCTTGCAATTATGGGGAGCAGCGGTTCGGGAAAAAGCACGCTTCTGAATATTATAGGCGCAATGGATTCGGCAAGCGGGGGAGAAATATACTTAAACGGGAAATTGGAAAAAGACTATGGAACCGAGCCAAAAGCTACCGGGATACGCTCAGAAAACATAGGTTTTATTTTCCAGTCCTTTAATTTAATACATGATTTTACTGTTATGGAAAATGTGTCGCTGCCTCTTATATTATCAGGAGAAAAAAGCAGTGAGATAAGAAAACGTACAAAAGAGATGCTGGCAATGGTTGGATTGGAAGAAAAAGAAAAAAATCCGGTAACTGATTTGTCGGGAGGTCAAAAACAGCGTGTGGCAATCGCAAGAGCTCTTATTAATAATCCTAAGATTCTTCTTGCAGACGAGCCGACCGGTAATCTTGACTGTAATACGGCTTGTGAAATAATGGAACTCATACTGGATTTGAAAGAAAAGAACGGACAGAGTATTATTCTTGTGACACACGACCCTGTTATCGCAGGTTATGCAGACAGGATATTATTTTTGCAGGATGGTTTAATATATGGGGAATATAAAAATAAGGCCGGCGCAGGAAATGTAGATGAAATTTTAGCAAAATTCAGGGAATCCCAGAAAAACTCCCGTGGGGAAATGGGGGTTCAGGCATGATAAGATTATTTAAAATGGGCATTACATTCCTGAAAAACAGTAAAATGCTTACATTTTCAGCCTTTCTAAGTATTTTCTTTGCGTGTTTTCTAAGCATAAGCATGTTTCAGTTATCAAAAAGTGCAGAAAAATCATATGTGAATAGTATTTTGGAAGAATACGGCGATTATCAGATAGGCGTTTCTAAAATTAATGGTGAGACATTTACGGATGAGGAGACCGGCTATATAAAAAACAGCGATGGTATAACAAATGTTTCATCGGGATATTATGTTTCGGATTTTGACGGTATTTATATGGTAGGCGTTGTGGATGATAATGTAAATAAAAGCCGGTATAAATATACTTATCCGGTAAAGGAAAAAGAGATTGTAATCAACTCATATCTTGGTGAAAAGTATGGTAAAAATAAAGATGATATATTATCTCTGCGCAGAAATGAATATATGGTAAAAGAGGTCGTTGCGGCAGATTCTTTCACTATGAGTAAAGTTCCGCTTATTATCATGGATATATCTGAACTTCATAAATTATTAGGCGATACGGATATATTGCAGATTAATTACGTTCTTTTGCAGTGTGACAGTAATAAAGACCGGGCGGCTGTTTCAGAAAAGCTTAAAAATTATAGCGGTGATTTCCTTGTTTCAACTGTCGGGCAGGATGAAGATATGCAAAAACTGTTTGTTATCTTTAAAGGAATGTTAAAAGTTCTTTTTGTTATTGTCATTATAATAAGCGGACTGTTTGTTGCAAGTATTTTTTATGAATATATGAGAAAGTACCGCAGAGACATGGCGGTAATAAGAACAATTGGTGGAAAGATAAAACAGGTAAACATGATTTTTATATCAATGTCCCTTACGGTAAGTTTTTTGGGATGCATTGCGGGAGCGTTAGCCTGTATACTATTTGACGGCTTGTTATTAAATATGCTTAATGAAAAAATAAATCTGTTTCCGGGCAGAGTCTATATTGACCCTGCAGTGCTTATACAGATGACGGCAGCAGTTTTTGTTTTATTTAATTTATTTGTCATGATATTTTTTGTCGCAAGGCAGAAGGTGCTGCCGATACAGATATTTCGGGAAACTGCTACAGGGCTCAGAAAAAAGAAAAACAGGCTTCGTTTTTTGGAAGCGCGCAGATTAATCGGAACAGACTGTTATATCGGAATAAAGCTGCTTATGCCAAAATTCTGGCAGAATTTTATGTTTGTCTTTATAATTGCGCTGATAACTGCATTATCATATACGGGACAGAGTTCAATGAAACTTTTAACTGAAAATAATTATAGTTATTACAGAAATTTGACGAAAGGCTTTGATGCATATGGAAACATAATTATGGAAAGGGAGCCGGTTCCTGAAGATATTATTGAAATTGCGGAGCAGATTAAAGAAGCCGAGGTACAATGCTGTATGATAACAGGGGAGTTTTATGAAGATGAAGAAACAGAAATATCAGACGGCGATATAGCAGGATTTTTTGCGGCTGATACCAATTTGCTTATGACCGGATTTAAAGGGGAATATCTGGATGTCTGGAAGGATATCCCGATAGAAGAAAGAATGGTGGTTACAGATAAAACGGCAGAGTATATGGGATATGGGCTTGGCGATAAGGTGAAGATTAATACATCCTGGTTAGGTGGGGAAAAGGAATTGATTGTAGCCGGCATAATAAAAGGTGATGTTTGGATGGGAGAAACAGACGGCATTATCGTCGATATCGGAAATATTATCTATACTGAAGAAAAACCGGAAGGAAGTTATTTTGCGGGCACGGGATATTTTTATATGAACGGCGATAAAAAGCAGCTTGAGGATACAATAAATCAGATGGAAAGTAAGTACGGGGATTTTAAGGGGCTGGTATTTGAGCAGATTATAGAGGAAGGAAATACTATAAGTTTGCAGAGGCTGGCTATGATTAAGATAGTAATGATTGTTCTGACTATTGTGGCGGGAATAGGCTGGCTTAATTCAGCGAAGGGGCTTTTGCTTGCGAGAGAAAAAGAATACAAGGCGCTTCGTATGCTTGGAGCCACGCAAAAAAGAGTAAAGAAGATAAGTTGGATACAGGTAATAAGTTATATATTTTCAGGAATAATAATGGGTATAATAATCGGGCTTATTTCCGTATATCTTATATGGAAAAGTAATGTGAATGAGAATGTAACGATTTCAGTATATTGGGATAATATAGCAGGTATAGCGCTGTTTTTGCTGGGAATATCATTGTTGTTAAAGCCGACTGTAAATAAGCTTGCCGGATTAAATAACAGATGATATATATTGTCTGTATAATTTATTCATTTTCAATACTTCCCAATGAATCAAGTAATTTTTTAACACCTTCTGATATTTTAAAATAATCTTTGGACAGCAGGTTAAAGTATTCTTTTCCTGCCGGTTCAAGGTGGTAATATACCCTTGTTCTTTTTCTGCCTACCAGAGTTGTATATTCGCTTGCCAAATTTTCTTTTTCCAGTTTATAAAGTACGGTATAGACAGAGTTAATAGAAATGTCTAACAGACCGTCTGAATTATTTAAAATAGTCTTAGAGATTTCATATGCGTAACTATCTTTTTTGTTTAATATCGATAATACCAGTAAGTCTATCGTACCGCTTATAAGATTACTTATATATGCCATAAAACACCACTAATATATAATAATTTTTTTTCAATATCATATAACCACTATAACAACAATTATTAAAAAAATCAATATTTTTTGATAAAAAATATCGTTGACAAACATAAAATGAAATGGTACATTATAGAAAAACATATAAAGTAATCTAAATTAATTAAAAAATATTTAAATGCGGAAAAGTATAATCCAAATAATTTTATGGGTGAGAGTTGGAAGTTTTAATGAAAAATCTACTGATTTTGAAAAAGCGGCAATATTTGCTGCGTCGGATAATACAGTGAAGCGGCTTGTAATTCCTGAAGGGGTTTTACAAATAGCGGATATTGCATTTAATGAAATGAATGCTTTAGAAGAACTGTCTTTACCAAGAACGCTTCAGTCAATAGGGGGAAATAATTTTCAAAATTCAACGCTTCTTAAAGAAATTGATTTTCCTGCCGGAATAAGTGTATTAAACGGAAGTTTTAGAGGCGTAGTATTTGACAGGATGATTCTAAATGGCAACTTCGGCGGCTATGATGATGATTTCGGTGATATGGCGGGAGATGCAAAGCAGGTTATAATTAATGCTGATAATGCGCATGTGACTTTCGGAACAACACATATAGATAAATTTGTCATAGGGAAAAAGGTTAAAGACATAAAGCTTGGACCCTGTAATTGCGGGAATATTGTTCTTAGAAATCCCAAAACCATACTTGATATCTTTTCATCAGATGAATGCGATGTAGATAAGCTGTCCGCTGTAATTTCAAAGGATATTAAATGTAAAAAACGTTCGGGCAAGTATATATACAGTTGGAAAACGATAAAGATAAAGGGTAAAAAGTACACGGTAAAGTATGCAATAAGCTATAGAAAAAGTAACGGTAAGTTTTATAAATTTAGGGAAATAAAAAAGACTTCCGTAAAACTGGATAAAAAAAGAAAATTAAGAATTGAAGTAAAGGTACAATTTAAAGAATAAGAAATTAAAAATGGAGAAAAAAATCTCCTTAATCCGGTATAAATTGGGGGGATGTTATCATGAAATATGTAAGATTGATATATATGATATTTGCGGCGTGTTTATTATTATGCGGATGTCAGAAAACACCTGAAAAGGTAAAAGAAAATATGGAGAAATACGGAGAAAACTCACAGATAGGACATACGGAAGTTACATATTGTTCTGTCGATGAACTCAAAAATAAAAAATTGTCTGCAATTGACACAGGTAATGTAAAGATTATTTCTGATGCAGATTTTTCAGATGTTGAGGCCGTAGATATACTGCAGTTATCTTTTGAACAGAATTTTATTGCGGATACTAATATTGAAAAGTATACAAAATTATTTGGAGTAAACAAGGAAAAACTGAAGAACACGGAAGCGGGTGAAAGCGACTGGGGCAGAGGAGTGACTTATGATAACGAAAAAGAGCGGAAATATCTGGACATGATTGAAAACGGCGGCATGTCATATATGGCGGATTCCTTGTATGAAGGTGGTTTTGATGCGATTGAAAGTAAGTATAACGTTGATAAGGAAGATATATCTAATGTAAATATATATTTGGCTGATAAAGAGGCAAATCTGTCTGACCTATGTAAAAATGCTGAAAAATGGCTTGAAGATAACATGTACATAGCGGGCTTAAATTATAAAGTTTCAGACGCATTTATAACAAAGAAAAGTGATGTTGATACTGAATCCAGAGCAGTTTCAATATGCGCCGAATGTGAATATAAGGGTATACGCTTTAATGATTATACGAAACCGCTTATTAAAAACAATGATGATTACGACCAGGAGGTTTTTACTACAACGGCATTTACATTATTGCGTTATTATGATAATCAGGATATCCCGTCATATTTTTCCAGAAATACTAATTTTGTACTAAATTCTTCAAAACCGATTGAAAAAATAATTGACCCTGAAAGTGCGGTAAGAATACTTAAAAATGAGTTATCAGGTTTTGGAATATTTGAAGTATCGGAGGCGATTCCTTTATATGCGTTGTATCTGAAAGACCATAGTGAATCGCCGGGCGCAGGTATAGAAGCAAGGCCGGTATATGCCTTTCTGGTAAAGGATACTAATATGGCTTCCGATATAAGTTCCGGTATAGGAACGATAAAAATGAATTATTATAAACATTTCTTTTTCATAGATATGGAAACGGGAGAGCTTACAACGGATTTGGAAGCTTTCAATAAATAATAAACGGCTGTAATAAGATACCGGGGTGAGGAATATGAAAGTCAGAAAAAAACTGCTTTATTATATTATAAGTATTGTGTCAATAGTAATTATATGCCTGTTTGGCAACCTGTTCCTACTGATGGAAAAACAATACTCCGTTATTGAAGCAATACTTTTTCTTCCGAAGCAAATGCTTGGACATTCAGATATGGAAGGCGCCTTTGGCGCCTGTTACCGTGGATGGCTGTATCTTCTTATGCCTGTTGTGGTGTCTGCCCCGTCGGTATCATATATCCATGACGAGATAAAGAGCAGGTTCTATATAAACGTATGGGGACGCGCCGGCAAATACAGGTATCTGTACTCCAGGTACATCTATTCCGCGCTCAGCGGGGCAGCAGCGGCATGTATAGGGTTGCTGTTATATACGGCAATAATAAGCTGTTTCTTTGATATAAACCCGACGGTTGAGATTGTCGGCTATGAAAATAAAACGCTGCTTTCGATAATTTTATGTCTGGGCAGGGAAATACTTTACATATCTCTATATGGCGGTACCATGTCGTTACTTGCATCGTTTATTATATTTATATATAATAACCTGTATTTTTCGCTCAGTATGGTATTTATAATAAGCTATATGCTGAGAACATGTTTTGTAAGCGTAAATTTCATATATCCTGCGGCAGGCATACTTGTGTTTCTTGTGCTGTACGCAGTAATGTGGCATTTCAGGGGTGAGAGAATATGAAAGTCAATATTAAAAATATACTGCTTGTTGTACGGAGCGAGTATGTAAAGTTTC
>CANPYY010000036.1 GCA_947588675.1 uncultured Lachnospiraceae bacterium
AAAAGAGATAAAGGTTATGCCTGGCATACAGCTATTGGCCTTCAGGCAGTTGATGGACTAAAAACATCTAAATATTTGATTGATACGGCAATAAAGAATATTGAAGGGGATATTTCAATCGATGAAGCTCAGGAGCTTCTTAATACGTATTATGAAGAAAAACCTAAAGCGGATACAGAAGACCGTACTGAAGAAGCAGATAAAGTTGCAGTTAGAATTGCGAAGATTTTATCAGAGAAGGCATTTAGCTTTACTCCGAATGAGTATATCTCTATTCATAAAAAGTTATTTACAGGTATTTATGGACATGCCGGAAAACTAAGAGATTATAATATCACAAAAAAAGAATGGGTGCTTGATGGAGCAACTGTTCTTTATGGCAGTGCATCAGAACTTCGTGCAACGTTAGACTATGATTTTGCAGAGGAAAAGAAGTTTAGCTATAAAAACTTGAGCATGGAAGAGATTATTCATCACCTGGCTATCTTCGTATCAAGATTATGGCAGATACATGTATTTGGAGAAGGAAATACACGAACTACGGCGGTGTTTTTTATTAAATACCTGAGAACTCTTGGGTTTGATGCAGCTAATGATATTTTTGCAGAGAATGCGTGGTATTTTAGAAATGCGTTGGTTAGAGCAAATTACAATGACTTGAGAAATGGAGTTCATGAGACAACAGAATATTTGGAATTGTTTTTGAGAAATTTATTGTTAGATGAAAAGAATGAGCTTCATAATCGTTCTCTGCATATTAGAGGAATGTTTGGAGAAGCGGACATTGAAAAACAAAAAGCGGACATTCGAAATAGATTACTTTCTTATTCGGATATGATTTCAGAAAAGACAATTAATCATGCATTAAAACTGTTTTTGAAGTGTGGTAAAAAAGAGTATTTTGGCAGAACGAAAGTAGAAGATATTACCGGCTTAAAATCAACAAGAGCTTCTGAGCTGATAAAATTGTTGGTTGATAGTGAGGTGATTGTACCTGTAACCGGATGTGGAAAAGGAAAATATCGTTTTCAATAAAAGCGGACATTGAAAGGGTGTATTTTATCTATTTTTTAAGAAGTATTGGCTGTGTTTCAAGAGACCTAATACCAGAAAATGAATATAAAGAATTGAATAGAGCTGAGATAGTAGATAGAATCTTCTATAATTTGGAGCAGCGAAGTGATTCAGGGATAGGTCAATTTCGGAGTATGATAAAAACATTAACAGAGTAGATATAAAAAGAAAGATATTAATCAGTTATATAGTAAATCAAAATTTTAACCGTGTGCAATTCGACACGGTTAAAAACGAAGCCGACCTTTTAAATGTCGCATTGTTTGGCAGGACGGCGAAATAGTGGCGGGATGCTAATCCGGGTAGAAAAGGCAACATCCGTGATGATGCGGAGCTCAACCAACTTCTGGTACTTGCAAATATGGAGAGCTACAATGCGGTACTGATCGGGCAAGGAAAAAAGATGTCGGAACGTCTAGTATTGTTGAGAGAACTTGCGGTCAAGCAGATGGAAACTTTATCGTTAGTCAGCATGGATAGTTTAAAAAGGCTTCCGGAAGGGGAGCCTGAGTGAAAAAACAGAAAAAATTGTTATCTTTATACCACGTATTTACGGCTATTTTGGTGGATAGGTACAATCTGGATGCCCAGAAGGATATTCTGCAAAAATATGCAGAATATCAGGATATGACCATTGTTTCCGAATTTTCTGATGCGGGATTTTCCGTAAAGAATATCAAGGGAAGACCTGTGTTTTCGAGAATGATGGAGAAAATAGAAAGTGAAAATATTCGTACACAGACGATGGTGGGAAGGAAGATGAAAACCTGCGCTTGAAATCGCAGCTATGGCGATTTGAAATACAGGCAAATGAAAAACGCGATAAGCGATAAATAATCTCAATAACTTCAATTTTATTTCAATCTTTTTTCTATATGATAAAAAATGAAAATCAGTGTTTAACACAAATTATTCCGCTAATCAAGGACGTATAGAATGGAGGTCAATATGAGTAAGAAAATTAGGAGATGGCAGGCAGTATTATTAGCATTTGCGGTGATTATAGCCGCAGCACCGCAGAATGCATCTGCTAAGGAAATCAAGGTAAAGAATTATGCAGGACAAGTAAAAAACATGGCGGTAGGAAGTACATTCCAGATTAAAACCAATCTGAGTGCATCCTCATTGAAATTTACATCCAGTAAAAAATCAGTTGCAACAGTTTCATCAAAGGGATTAGTTACGGCAAAGAAAAAAGGGAAAGCAACGATAACTATTCGTAGCGGAAAAGAGCAACAAAAATTGAAAATCATGGTAAAAAAACCAGTGGGCTATACCATTAGCAAAAAGGCAGGTACTTATAGCGGGGAAGTCACAACGACAGTAAAGGTTAAAAAGGGTTATACCGTGTATTATACAACCTCAGAGCAGTTTACAGGGAAAAACAAGATAAAAGCAAAATCGTCCAAAACGTTTGTTTTCACCACAACAGAGACATTAAAACTCTATCCTGTAAAGGGCAAAAAAATGACGACTGCTAAGCTGAGAAAAACGGAGCAGAAAAGTAAATTGCGGGCAGATTATCTGTATGCCGTCAAAGAAAAGGAAACGAAAGAAGAAACATATACCGGTGTATTACCGGGTGCGGTGAATAGTCAGTCACTGGAAACAACGGCAGAACCTTCTGCCACATCATTACCGAATGCATCCGGGACAGAGGATACGTCGTTACCTGATGTATCCGAAACACCGAATACCCCGTCACCGGGAGCCCCGGACATTTCTCCGGTGGAGCCGGACGATAGTCAGTACGGCGGGGATGATTCTATGGCGGGTTATGTGGGAACTGATGTAGCCCAATATGATGAGACAGATGAGGATATAGAAATTCCGGGAGATGTGGTAGAAATTACTTTGCCGGCGGAGGCTCCGGAGAGCAAAATTACTGAGGATACATATGAAATCAGCAAGAAAAACAAACTAACACTCACTGCTCCGGAAACTTATCTTCTTCATACAGAAACTATTGAGGAAGCAGTTGACGGATTGATTGAGGTGGATTACAAACAGGATGAGAATGGTGAAACACTGACGGGAACCGTACACATCATTCTTGATGGAATAAATCTTACCTCATCTAAAAATACAGAACCGGATTCGGATACCGGACTGATTACAATCAAAAAATCTGCAACCCGTGCCGTTATCACAGTGAAAGATGGCAGTATAAATACACTGTCAGATACGGGGGATACGGGGATTGATAAAGATGATGGTGTTTCAACTACATATACCGGGGGAATTGTCTGTAAAAAGACGCCGTTGACCATTAATGGTTCAGGAACCTTAAATATTTATTCAAAAAATGGAAATGGTATTAAGGCCACAGATGCCTTGAAAATACGAAATACCAGAATTAATGTAACCGGTGTGGAGAATGGTGCAGCCGCCGGACATAATGGAATCACAGGAAAGACAGAACTTTATATTTATCAGGCAGACTTAACGATACATTCAGATGGAGATGGTATTGATTCCAATGGAAATATCTTTTTCCGAGGAGGAACAGTGATAGTAAATGGACCGGAAAACGGCGGAAATGGGGCGCTGGATTATGGAGATAATAATTGTATCTGTGAAATTTCAGGCGGGACTCTCATTGCTGCGGGCGCAGTAGGGATGGATGATGCGCCTACCGGAGGTTCTTCCCAGCCGGTAGTGAATGTGCGGTTTAGTACAGCGCAGAACGCAGGCACATATGTAGTTTTGAAAGACGGTGAGGGAAATATAGTATTATCCGCCCAGCCAACAAAGAGATTTCAGTCAATTATATTATCGTGTAAGGCATTGATGCTGGGAGAGACCTATACGGTTTGCTATGGAACGTCTCTGAATGATTTGACACAATACACAGAAGTTACTTTTACTTCCGTTAATGTCAGCGTTGGAATGAGCGGAGGTTTTGGCAATATTCCCGGAGGAGGCTGGAATCCGGGTGGAAATAGACCATGGTAACATCTTTCAGGGTATAATTCTTATTTAGGAGGGATTAAACTGAAGCTTTTGCTTGTTGAAGATGAAAAAAGGATGGCGCAGGCGCTTTGTGAAATTCTGCGCCTGGAAAAATATGATGTTGACTGGTGCGCCGACGGTATTTCCGGAATGAATGCCGTTGAGAGCGGAATTTACGATATCATAGTGTTGGATGTGATGCTTCCCGGAAAATCCGGCTTTGGGATTGCGAGGCAGGCGCGCCGCCTGGGAATTAAAACGCCAATTCTGATGCTGACGGCTAAAAGTGAAGTAGACGACAAGGTGACTGGGCTGGATAGCGGTGCAGATGACTACCTGACCAAGCCGTTTATGACAAGGGAGCTGCTAGCAAGACTGCGCGCCCTCGGAAGGAGGACCCTTCCTTCTTCGGATGGTTCGCTGACCTTCGGTGATATTTCTCTTGATACCAATACGGCATACCTTCGGTGCTTAACGAACGAGCAAAGCGTACGCCTTAGTGAAAAGGAATACCACATTCTTGAATATTTGATTGCAAATCAGGGACATGTCCTGACGCGGGAACAGTTGGCGGTAAGGATATGGGGCTTTGAAAGCGAAGCGGAATACAATAATGTGGAGGTTTATATGTCCTTTACACGAAAGAAGCTTGCGTTTGTTGGAGCAAAGACAGAGATTAAAGCCATCCGGGGGATGGGATATGAATTGAGGTACTGTGATGTTTAGAAAATCAAAATGGAAAATTGTCGCTGCGATTATATCTGCCTTAGTGCTGCTCCTTCTAGGTACGCTGGCTGTTATTTACATCTCCAGCTACCGTGATGTGTCCTTACGGAACCGTGGGATGTTGGAACGGTACGCACAGCTCTATGACGTGAATATCCGCCCGGGAGAATTGAAACAGCCGGATATGCCGGCCCCGGCACACAGGCCTGACGGACCGCGGTTTGAAGATACGCCCACATTTCAGCTTTCTACGTTTTATTCGGTTGCGGTGTCAAAAGACGATGGCTCCGTGCTCGCCGTAGATAACAGCGACAGGGAGATTTATACCGATGAGAAACTCCGGGAATACGCTCTGCAAATTGTAGAAAGCGGGAAATCCGGCGGCACAAGAGACCGATTGATTTATGTGGCAGTTGATAAAGGGAGATACATGCTGGTAGCTTTTATGGATAATACCATCATGCAGGACAGCATGACTACCCTGTTTCGTTATACCCTGATTTTCGGCAGCATAGCCATTATTGTTTTATTCTTTGCAGCAATTTATCTTGCAAATCGGATTGTTCGTCCTTTGGAGGAGAGTTATCATAAGCAGAAACAGTTTATTTCCGACGCAGGACACGAACTAAAGACACCGGTTTCCGTGGTAGGAGCAAACGCTGATATGCTTCAGCGGGAAATAGGGGAAAACCAGTGGCTGAACAATATCCAATATGAAAATGCCCGGATGGGGGCGCTTGTCACACAGCTTTTGGAACTGGCCAGAACGGAGAATGTAACGCCGGAAATGACGAATGTGGATTTTGGACGGATTGTTATGGGGGAGACGCTCCCATTTGAAACAGTTATTTTTGAGAACGGATTAAAGCTTCATTGCGATGTGGCTGAAGACATATGCGTTATGGGAAACGCAGCCCAACTGAGTCAACTGGCTTCTATTCTGCTTGATAACGCAATACGGCACAGCATGGAGAAAGGAACTATACGCATTGAACTTCACAGGAAAAAGGCGCAGGCAGTCCTGACCATAAGCAATGAGGGAGCGCCCATTCCTGCCGAACAGCAAAAGCATCTTTTTGACCGTTTCTACCGTGTGGATGAAGCGCGAACCGGCGAAGATAACCGGTATGGACTGGGGCTTGCCATTGCAAAAGCAATCGTTACAGCTCATCATGGGCATATATCAGTTTCCTGCCACGACGGGCTTATTGTATTTACAGCCGTCATTCCTGTTTCGTGAACTTTTTGTGACTTCAATTTTCCTTCAATCTTTTTTGGGTATGATAATATCGTTACAGAGGAGAATTTGTTATACAAAGGGGGATAGAAGCAAGATGAATTTTCGGCATGAATGGAAGATAGAGATTAATACAGCCGACCTTCTGGCGTTGCGCAGCCGATTGAAGCTGCTTATGGAACCGGATGAACACGCTGCAGGCGGCATATACCAGATACGCAGCCTTTACTTTGATACGCCGGCAGACCGGGCTCTGCGGGAAAAAATTGACGGAGTGAACCGGCGTGAAAAATTCCGTATTCGCTATTACAACGGCGATATCGGTTTTCTGAATTTGGAGAAAAAGAGCAAGCTGAACGGCTTGTGCAGTAAACAGGCTGTGCAGATAACGACTGAACAGGCGCAGTTAATTGCCGAAGGAGGTATTCTGCAAATCCGGCAAAATGCGCCTCCTCTTTTGCAGGAATTTTGCTATAAAGTGAAAACAGAAGGACTTCAAGCGAAGACAGTGGTAGATTATACACGGGAGCCATTTGTTTACCGACCGGGCAATGTCCGCATCACATTCGATTATGGAATCCGTACCGGTCTTGGGTGTACCGATTTTCTAAATGCCAATCTTGTTACAGTTCCGGCAGGAGACGCCACGATTTTAATGGAAGTGAAGTGGGACGCATTTTTTCCTGATGTGATTCGGGATGCGATTCAGCTCACGGGTCGCCGGTCTTTTGCCTTCTCAAAATACGCTCAGTGCCGTATTTACGGCTAATTAATTCAGAAAGGAATAAATACTATGACATTTAGCGATATTTTCAAATCCAATTTTCTTGAAAACATATCCGGAGTAAGCATATTGGATATGGTGATTGCGCTGGTACTTGCCTTTGGGCTTGGCGTTTTTATTTTTCTTATTTATAAGAAGACTTACAACGGTGTGATGTATTCGTCTTCTTTTGGTGTAACGTTGATTGCGCTTACTATGATTACGACGGTTGTGATTCTCGCCGTTACTTCGAATGTGGTGCTTTCACTCGGTATGGTGGGCGCTCTGTCCATAGTTCGTTTCAGGACGGCGATTAAAGAACCGTTAGATATTGCATTCCTGTTTTGGTCGATTGCTGTAGGCATTGTCCTTGCGGCGGGCATGATTCCGCTAGCTGTGATTGGAAGTGTCATTATAGGCCTGATACTGCTTGTATTTGCCAACAGGAAGTCTCACAGTAATCCCTATATTGTGGTATTACAATGCAGCGGTCATGATAGTGAAAAAGCGGCAAAAGAGTATCTGGAAAAGAAAACGGTTCGCTGCGTTGTGAAAAGCAAAACTGCGCAGAAAGGCAGTGTGGAGTTGAACCTGGAAATCCGCCTGAAAGACGACAATACAGATTTTATTAACGAACTGTCAGAAATGAACGGTGTGGCAAGCGCGGTATTAGTGAGCTTCAATGGGGAGTACATGGGATAAGGGGGGGTAGTCTTATGTCAAAGCATAAGCATATCGATGCAATTTGTATCGGAATCATGGTGTTCACCCTGCTTGTGACTCTCCTCTTTATGAACGGAAAAGCGTTGGGCATCACTGTTGTTGCAAGCGAAGAAAACAATGATGAAATGTTTACGGAAAATGATTTGGACGATGCGTGGGATACAGAGAATGCAACGAGAATCGTTCTTTCAGACGAGGGCAGCACGGTGAAGGGAAACGGAGCCTATGTCAATAATGGGGATATCTACATTGTCTATTCGGGGAAATATGTACTTTCCGGAGAACTATCCAACGGCTCAGTCATTGTTAAAGCAAATGGTAACGATAAGATTTGGCTGAAGTTTTCCGGTGTGTCAATCCATTGTGAGGACAATGCCGCAATTCATGTGGAACAGGCAGACAAGGTGTTTCTGACCTTGCAGGACGGTACTGAGAATACTCTATCTTCCGGAACTTCATTCGGAGAGGAAGCAGTTTCTGCGGGCGTGGACGGAACAATTTACTCCAGAGATGATTTGACAATTAACGGAACTGGTTCGCTTCAGGTCATGGCAAAATACCGGCACGGCATTGTGTGCAACGACGATTTTGTTATGACCGGCGGAACACTGGACATAACCGCTGCTCAGGATGCTGTTCACGCAAATGACAGTGTGCGGCTCAAAGACGCAAGTCTTACGCTTTCTGCAGGTGACGATGGAATCACTGTTTCCAACGACGATGAAACATCATTTCTTTATGTGGAATCCGGAAATATTTGTATTCCGTCCTGTTGTGAGGGGTTGGAAGCGGTTCAGATAACTATTGCAGGCGGAACATTTGATATTAGACCTACCGACGATGGACTCAACGCTAACGGGTACAGCGGAAATTCCGTTATTACCATTACCGGTGGAGAGATTACTGTCGTAATAGAAAACGGTCAGGACGCAGACGGAATTGACTCCAATAAAGATATTTACATCAGCGGTGGAAGGCTGATTGTCAGTGTCAGCGACAACGGCGGCAGTTGTGCTATCGACTGCGGCAGTGAAAACGGTGGCGTGTGCGAAATTACCGGTGGAACCGTGCTTGCCTGTGGAAGCAGCAGGATGGCGGAGGGCTTTGATACTTCATCTTCGCAAGGCTTCCTGATGCAGAATGTTTCAGCGGAGGCAGGAACAACTGCTAAAATCAAAGATGCCAACGGAAATGAACTCATTTCAGAGGTTGTTCCCTGCGGGTTTTCCTCTATTCTCGTCAGTACTCCGGAAATGAAGGTAGGAGATATATGCACGTTGGTCATTGGAGATACTGAAACGGAAGTAACGATTGATAATTCTTCAGGTTTCGGCGGTGAAAAGATGTCAGGTCGGGGCGGCTACGGCAGAAACGGCGGTATGAAATCGCCGGAAATGTTTAGTAGGACGGATGGTATGACGCCTCTTAATATGACGCAAAACGGAGCGGAGGGAGATATACAGTCTGACCTGCCACAAGAGAACATGTCAGATTTGCCGCAAAATGAAGATAACAGTAACGGAATGCCGCAGAACGGCAGGAATTTCAACGGACGTCAGGACGGAGATAATATGCGTGCTCCAAATGGGAAAATGCCGGGACAGGACAATACTTCTCAACCGAAGGTATCGGAAACGCAGATTTCAATGAAAGCAATAGTTCTTTTAATCATTTCCGCCATTGTCCTGCTGGCAGGTTGTATAGTAGCCGCCTGCTATAAGCGCAGAGGATAAAGCCAAAATCAGGACTGCTGTTTGCCGGAAAGCTGCCGGTACGTTGAAATAATCACAATAAATGACAGAATTGCTGTAAGAATATCCGATACCGGCATGGAATATAACACGCCATCCAGTCCGAAAAATACAGGCAGCAACAGTGCAAAGCCTACACCAAATACTATTTCTCTCACCATGGAAAGCATTGTGGATGCGGCAGCCTTTCCCATCGCCTGAAGAAAAATAAATGCCGCTTTATTGATGCAGGCAAAAATAATCATGCAGAGGTAAATACGGAAAGCATGGACTGCAAAATTTGTATAGTGGATACTCTCGTTTTCCGAACCAAAAATCCGAATGAGCTGCATCGGGAATACTTCTGCGATGACAAGCGAAACCGCGCCCACAAGACCTTCCGCACACATAAGCAGAGTAAACAGCTTTTTGACACGCTCTTTTAGTCCTGCTCCTATGTTAAAGCCTACAATGGGAATACATCCGGCTGCCATGCCGACAACTATAGAAATGACAATCTGGAAAAACTTCATGACAATTCCGACAACCGCCATTGGTATCTGTGCATATTCTTTCTGTCCGAATATTTCATCCATAGCACTGTATTTACGAATCATATTGTTGATAGCTGCCATTGCCGCAACGAGAGAAATTTGTGATAAAAAACTGCAAATGCCAAGCATCAGTGTATTTCTGATAATATGACCGTCAGGAATAAAATTTGTTTTGGCAAGGCGTACTGTTTTCGTATGCAGTAAATACCAGAGGGCAAAAACAGCGGTAACGATTTGTCCGGTGATAGTGGCAATGGCTGCGCCTTTCATACCCATGCGGAATATAAAGATAAAGATTGGGTCAAGAATGATATTTATAACTGCGCCGGTAAATGTGGAAAACATGGCAAATTTCGGACTGCCATCCGCACGTATAATAGGATTCATTGCCTGGCCGAACATATAAAAGGGGATGCCGGCTGTTATCCAGAAAAAATATTCTTTGGAATACTGAAATGTTTCTTCATTGACCGTACCGCCGAACAGGGCGATAATCTGCTCATTGAAAAGCAGATAAATAACTGTTAGGATAATACCTGTAAACACAGAAAGAATGATTGAATTGCCAACGCTTATAGAAGCGCGTTTTTGTTGATTTTTGCCAAGACTCAGACTGACAAAAGCGCAGCATCCGTCTCCAATCATGACGGCAATAGCAAGAGCAATGACTGTCAGCGGGAAAACCACAGTGTTTGCAGCATTGCCATAAGAGCCGAGATAAGATGCATTGGCAATAAAAATCTGGTCGACAATATTGTAAAGTGCTCCGACAAGCAAAGAAATAATACAGGGTATGGCATACTGCATCATAAGTGTGCCGATTTTTTCCTCTGCAAGATAGAATTTGTTCTGTTTCATAAAATTAACCTCCTTGAAATAAAAAAGGCGTAAATCCAGAAAGCTGGACTTACGCCTGATGGCTACGCACTGTACCGATTTTAACATAATGATTTCAAAATTGCAAAGGAAAATTTTTATAAAAATTGACACATCGGGAGGCGGATAGGGTTATTTATGACCGGTTGACAACCACTGTAATATTGATTAAAAAATCTACCGTTTGGAGTGTATGCTTGTTAGGTCATACCGATATTTGAAACCGTTCATTTTCAAAATTTATGTAAGAAATTTGCTTTGTGGTTAGACAGTTGCAATTAGGGTTGACATTATTCAATATTATATTGTACAATACAGCAGTAACATATATAAATATATAATTTATTTGAAATTATATTATATTTTATAAGAAAGGCTGTGGAATGATGAAAAATACTTTTTTAAAATTATGTGTAATATCCTTTTTAATGGTCCTGATGGTTTTTTATGTGCCAAAGGATATATATGCCTTAGAAACAAATAGTGAAATTTCTGAGGAAGAAATCATCGAGGATGCATGTAGAAATGCGTTGGGAGCAATTTATTTATTAAAATATGAAAATATGGATGCATATATTGGAAATTTATATAATGTAGTGGATGATTCAGGAGAATTGACTGGATATTCTTTAGGATATTTTGTTAATAATGTTCCATATGGTTATGCAATATATTCTATTGAAAGTGGTACAATCAGAGAATTTGTTTTTGAGGAGAATGTTGAAAATCTTTATATCGAAATAGTTGAGGAATTTGTAAATAAAACCAATATAGAATCTGATAATATTGCAAAAGGACTTATTTCAGAAAATGTTGTTGATTATAGTGTTATTAATATTGATGGAACAACGTTTGCTAATGATGGTAGTATTAGTAAACTTTCAACACGACAATCGGAAACAATAATAAATAATCTTGATAATTATGATGAATCTATATTGCAAACAAATGACGATGATGATATTATGCTTTGTAGTACAAAACACAATGTTTATTATTATTGCGATCAAATAAAACCACAAGATCTTCCTAAAAAGGGATCTGAAACATATGCAGAAGTGCCCAATTATGGTTTAACCATGTATGGACAGAATTATGTCCTTGATAATGTTGGTCGATATTGCTGTATTATATCAGCAGCAACTGGAATTATTAATTGGACGGGTTTATTAAAGGATAATAATCTTGAAACTACATATTTAGATTTATGGGATAGATGCAAAACATCATGGACTAATCAACCTTATGGAGGTGCGACTGTAAGTAATGTAATAAATGGAATGAATAGCTATTTTCAAGAAAATAATTCCAGTATACGTATATATAGTAAGACAAATCCTTCTTTTTATGATTTTATAAGTTGGATATCCGGTTTTGATTCAGATAACAAACGACCTGTTATGCTTGCTTTAAACGGCGATGATTGGGAAATAGGTCATACAGTAGTAGTAGTATCTACTTATTCAACTACTAATGTTGGTAATTCTGTATATGATGATTATTTGGGCATATATAATACATGGGAAAATTGGAATGGTACTGTGGGAAGTGGGGCATTAAATGGAATACGATATCTTAATTATAATGAATTGATTTCAGATTCTGGCGTTATTAGAACGGCGATGTATGGTAATAATATAAAACCCATAGATTGTATTAATAATTATAGTACTAGAGATGGATTTAGTATTAAATGTGTTGTTCCCTACGGAACTAAATATGTATATTATCCAACATGGACAACATATAATGGACAGGATGATATTGTATGGCATTTGGGAACTATAAATGGAAGAAAAAGTCAAGTATTTGTAAATGTACCCGATCATAATTATGAGGGCGGCAACTATGCTACACATATATATGCTTATGATGCAAATATGAACTTACTCAGTTCATATGGCACAGTATATAATAATGTTGATATGTCAATAACTAATGTCAGCGTTAGCAGCATAACGGATGATGGATTTACAATATCATGCAGTTTCCCTCCAGGTACTGCATATGTAAAAATGCCGACTTGGACAACATATAATGGACAGGATGATGTAAGATGGTATGATGCAACTATGTATCAGACGAGAGCATTGAGAAGAGTATATTATTCTGATCATAATAATGAAAAAGGTTTATATAATGTCCATATATATGCTTATAATGCAAGTGGAAAAGTTCTTGCGTCATATGCATATAATGGTATTAATATAAAATAATAGTTTGATGGGAGGATTTGTTATGAATCGAAAAAAATTAGGGATAGCTACTTTTGTATTATTGTTTGTTTTAGGAGCGTTTTTTACTGATTTGCAAAATACTGCCGATGCAAAAACAAATAAAATTGCAAAAACTTTGAATATGAATCAGGGGGTAAAATATAAAATTCCATTAAAGAAACCTAAGCAGTATACGTTTAGGAGTACAAATAAGAAAATTGCTACGGTAAATAAAAAAGGCGTTGTAAATGCTTTAAAGTCTGGAAAATGCACGATTAAGGCTTTAAAAAAGAAAAAAGTATACAAATATAAAATTATAGTTAATAATAAGGAAAACAATATGTCAAATGAAGTTGCTTCTGATAATGTGGATAAGAATGAAAAAGCATATACAACAAATTGGTCTGAACTTTTAAAAATATCACCGGAGGAGGAAATTAATTCATCTTCTGATCAGACGGAGGTGATTACTGGTGGTAATTATGCTACATTTTGTGGACAGATTCTGAAGATAGAATCCTGTGATGTAAAAGATTTTAAATACTTACTGATATTCGAAAATAATAGCGAAACACAATCTATCTTTAATTCTGAATATAAGGATAAAGATTACATTATTGCGGGTACCAGATTCTTAGATAGTAATATTAAAGAAGGTACAAAAGTATCAGTAAACCTTTTTAAGATAAAATCTACAACGGTTGGAGAAAATTTTGTGGCTATGCCGGCAGTGTCTGTTAGCGCTATAGAGTAATAAAATGTAATAATAAATATAAAAAATAAAAGAAATATAATCCTCCTGCATGGTATAATTAGTATATTAATGCAGGAGGTTATTTTTATGCAGGAAATGTTCGAAATATTTTTTCAGTTTTATGGACCGCTGTATGACCCAAATAGTTCAGGCAATAAATGATTTTAAATTGAGAAACAGATAAAGGAAAGGTTGATAAGGTAATGATTATACAGACAGGAATGAGGACAGATATCCCTGCGTTTTATCATAAATGGCTGATAAATAGAATAGAGGAAGGATATGTATTTGTCCGTAATCCATATAACCCTAAAAGCGTAACAAGATACAGTTTGTCTTCCGAAGTTGTGGATTTAATTGTATTTTGTACTAAAAATCCAAAACCGATGCTTTCGCATATGGATGTGTTAAAACCTTACGGACAGTACTGGTTTGTTACAATTACTCCGTATGGCAGCGATATAGAGCCAAATGTTCCGGATAAAGAAACAGTAATGGAAAGTTTTAAAAAACTTTCGCAAATCGTCGGTAAAGATTCGGTTGGGTGGCGGTATGACCCTGTTTTTATTAATAAGGATTACCCTGTAAGGCGGCATATATCAGAATTTGAAAAAATGGCAGAAACATTGTCGGGATATACAGAAACATGTGTTATCAGTTTTATTGATATATATAAAAAGGTAAAATGTAATTTCCCCGGAATAGAAGAAGTTTCAGAGGAAAACAGAATTAAACTGGGAAAGGAATTTATAAGAATTGCTTCAAAGTACGGCATGACAATAAAACCATGCGCGGAAGGAAATGAACTGGAGGCTTATGGCGCGGACTGTTCGGGCTGTATGACTGTAAACACATTTGAAAAAGCTATCAATAATCGTCTTAATGTTCCAAAAAGAAAAAATAATCAGCGTAATGGCAAATGCGCATGTATTCTCGGGACAGATATAGGCGCATATGATACATGCGGACATTTGTGCAAATATTGTTATGCCAATACAAATAATGTACTTGTAAAAGAAAATATGAGAAAACATAATGAAAAATCTCCGTTTTTAATCGGGGACAGTATGCCGGATGATATAATACATGACGCGGTACAGGAAAGCTGGATAGATTGGCAGATGCAGCTTGATTTTAAAAATTACGGGGACCGTCTTATATAATATAGATAAATAGGGTGGAAGAACCCTTTGCAAAAATAAGGAAAAAGGAAATAAAATCTCTTACCTGACGGAGCAAAAAATGGTATAATTATATAGAATTATTTTATGCAATGTTATGGGAACAGGAGGAATAAAATAATGTATAAGATTGGTGAACGGGTTATATATGGCTCGGTGGGAGTGTGTGAAATTGAGGCGATTGGCCCCCTGGACATGGATGGGGCAAAAAAAGAGAAAGATTATTACACGCTGATTCCTGTCTATCAGAATGGCAGAATTTTTGCTCCGGTTGATACTAAAGTATATATGCGTCCGGTATTGACGAAAGAGAAGGCTCTTGACATCATAAATAATATACCGAATGTTGAAAGCGAGGTTTATGAAAACCATAATCCGCGTATGCTTAATGAACATTATCAGGTTTATTTAAAAAGCGGCGATTGTATAGATTTAATTCGGCTGGTCCGCGCAATTTTTGCAAAAAAGGAGCTTATAGCGGAAAAGGGACATAAATTAAGCCAGGTAGACGAAAATTATATGAAACGTGCGGAGGAATTGCTTCATAATGAACTGGCGTGCGCCCTTGGCATTAAACCTGATGAAGTAAAAGAGTTTATTACTAAAAGGTTGGATGGTTGATAATATTAATATGGCATTGTAGGTATGCGGAAAGGAAAAATTATGAAATATAATTTTGATATTGAAACGGACAGAAAAAATACCAATTCCCTAAAGTGGGATATCGCAGAAGGGGAACTGCCGATGTGGGTAGCCGATATGGATTTTAAGGCGGCGACTGAAATAATAGAAGCCATACGGAAAAGAACAGAACAAGGGGTATTCGGTTATAATATTGTGCCTGATATATGGTATGAAGCATATCAGACATGGTGGCATAAGTACCATGGTTTACATATAGAAAAGGAATGGCTTGTGTTTTGTACTGGCGTAGTTCCGGCTATTTCAAGCGCTGTAAGAAAATTTACAACACCTGGCGAGAATGTTCTCGTGCAGACTCCGGTATATAATATCTTTTTTAATTCTATTGTAAACAATGGAAGAAATGTGGCGGAAAGTCCCCTTGGTTATTATGATAATAAGTATTTTATTGATTTTGACAGACTGGAAAGAGATTTGTCAAATCCACAGACAACAATGATGATTTTATGCAATCCCCATAATCCGACGGGAAATATTTGGGATAGGGAAACTCTTGCAAGAATAGGAGAACTTTGCGACCGGTATCATGTAACTGTTTTTTCAGATGAAATACATTGTGATTTAACTGCGCCGGGACTTGAGTATATACCGTTTGCGTCAGTATCTGAAATATGCAGGAAAATAAGTATAACGGCAATAGCGCCTACCAAAGCGTTTAACCTGGCAGGGCTTCAGACGGCAGCAGTTGTCGTGCCTGACGAAAACCTCAGACATAAGATGTGGAGAGCCCTTAATACCGACGAAGTAGCAGAACCCAATACGTTTGCGGTAGAAGCGGCGGTAGCGGCATTTACAAAAGGAAGACCGTGGTTGGAGGAATTACGGGAGTATATTCAGGGAAACAAAGAATTTGCAGCGCGGTACATTAAAAAAGAATTGCCCCGGCTTTCGCTTATACAGACGGAGGCAACTTATTTATTATGGATTGATTGCGGTAAGCTTACCGATACATCTTTGGAATTTGCAGATTTAATCAGAAAAACCACGGGTCTGTATCTTTCTGAGGGCAGCCAGTATGGCGGTAATGGAAATCAGTTCGTGAGGATGAATGTTGCGTGCCCGAGAAAGTATGTGGAGGATGGTATGAGGCGGTTAAAGCAGGGTATTATTAAGCTTTAAGAATGTCTATGATAACTTTAAGCAGGTTTTCAATATTAATAGGTTTTGCAATGTGCGCATTCATTCCGCTTTCTAAAGCCATCTTTTTGTCTTCTTCAAATGCGTTGGCGGTCATTGCGATAATTGGTATATTAGCAAGATTGGCATCATCTAGGGCGCGGATTGCGCGGGAGGCTTCATAACCATTCATCTTAGGCATCTGTATATCCATAAGTATAAGCGAGTAATATCCCGGTTTTGAGTGTTTAATTTTGTCTAAGGCAACCGAACCGTCTTCTGCAGTATCTGTGATAAAACCGTTTTCTATAAGCAGTTCCTGGGCGATTTCACGATTCAGTTCATTATCTTCAACTAATAACAGACGTGTGTCTTTAAAGCGGTTTGAAATATCAGAAACGGATATTTCCTGCTCACGGGGGATGTTACTTGTAGCTGTAACCAGAATATTCTTCAGGTCAGAAAGGAATATCGGTTTATTGCAGAATGCAGTTACGCCTACGCTGCGGGCTTCTTCTTCAAAAGGAGTCCAGTCATAAGCCGTAACGATTATAATCGGCGCGCTGTCGCCTACTATATTTCGTATTTGCCTGACTACTTCAAGACCGCTTAGGTCAGGCATAAACCAGTCTATTATATAAGCGTAGTATTCGTCGCCGAGTTCATATGCCTGTTTTGCATGGAGAACGGCTTCTTTGCCGTGCAGCGCCCAATCAGAGCGCATACCAATTTGTCTTAACATTTTAGTAACGCTGTCACAAGTAGTAAAACTATCATCTACTACAAGAACACGTAAACCCTGTAATTCTTTAACAACTTCTATATTTCCTGATGCTTTTTGAAGGCGGAAATCGAAATTTATAATAAACTCTGTACCCTGTCCCTGCTTGGAAGTAAGCTCAATTGTGCCGCCCATAGTATCAACAATATTTTTTGTTATCGCCATACCAAGCCCCGTACCCTGTATACCGCTTGCAGTAGAAGTCCGTTCGCGTTCAAACGGCTCAAATATATGACTGATAAATTCCTCGCTCATTCCAATGCCGGTATCTTTTATGCGGATTTCATAAGAACCATAGCCTTTTGGAGCATGAGGCTTCTGCCGTATTGTAAGCGCAACGGTGCCGCCGGAAGGGGTAAATTTAATTGCATTTGACAAAAGATTTAATAGTACCTGGTTTACATGGAGCTTATCACAGTAAATATCTTCGTCCACAATATCCAATGTATCCATAAAAAAGTTTAAGTGCTTGGATTCCATCTGAGTCTGTATAATATTGCGCATATCTTTGAATATATCGGAAATGGAACATTCTTTTTCTTCAATATTAAGTTTTCCCGATTCGATACGGCTCATATCAAGAATATCATTTATGAGTGAAAGCAGATGGTTGCTTGAAGAAAGTATTTTCTTTAAATATTCCTGTATACGTTCTTTGTTATCAATGTTAGTCTGCGCCAGGGTTGTGAAACCGATAATAGCGTTCATAGGCGTTCTTATATCATGGGACATGTTGGATAAGAAAACGCTTTTTGCCTTGTCGGCAGCTTCGGCTTTATGCAGTTTTTCTGTAAGTATTGCCTGGTTTACGGCGCGGTTTGTTATCTTTTTTGCATTGTTTCTAACCCATACATAATACAGAAGAATAACTATTGCCATTATTGCTCCGAGATAAAAACAAAGGCGCTGAATGGCGAATACACTGGCAAAAGCTTCTTTTTCCGACACAGATACTGCAATAGACCATTCGTTAATATCTGCAGGAGAATAGTACATATATTCCCAACCGTCTGTATTTGGCGTTTTGAATATTACATAACCTGTTTGCATATTAATGAGCTCGTTGGTATATGAATCCCAAGTTTTACCGCCTTTTGTTTTACGTGAGGGCTCGGAAGAAAAGTCTGATATGTTTCCGAGTTTATTATGCCAGGTGTCCAGTATGAAATCCCCGGTCTTTGTATCGATTATATAAACATGCGCGCTGGCGTTGTATATGTTATCTATATTAAGGTTCTGATGGAGATTATTCAGTTCAGTTACAGCATAAAGCAGGGCGGCGGTTTTGCCATCCTGTATAATAGGTACAAAATGCCTGAGAACCGGCTCGTTGGAAGAAAGGCTGACTTCTCTGTTTGAAATGTGTTCGCCAAGACTTGCTTCCTGTTCAAAGGATATAATATCATTTTTTTCGGAGGGAGTAATTGAACCCGCCGGTGTAATTACTGAATTGTCGGGCAGAAGTACGCGTATCTTCATGGTTTCGAGTAACGGAGTAGTAGTTTCAATGATTGCCCTTGTTGCATCTATATCAAAATTATCCGCTGAGGAAATAATTTTGGCAGTGGCATTAAGTATTTTGCTGTCACGGCTGAGTTTTGAAGATATTTCTTCCTTGACGGTCTGAACTCCTTCTTCCATTCGGGATAGCGAGCGTTGCCTGAGTATTGAAGTCATGCTGAAATATCCGGCGAGCAAAAGAGCTACGATAATTATGATTACTATACCAGTGGCCATAATACTGTTATCTTTATAGTGATGTTTTTGGCTTTTATTCTTAAACATATGCTATATTTACCCTCCGCATTAACGTTATAAAGACCATTTCTATATTAGTATAACAAATAGCATAAAAAATGTCTATATATGAGATGCTGCCTATTGGCGGTTGAAAATAAAAACACCGAAGATGTCAAAAACAAACATTTTCGGTGTTTTTAGCGTCGCTAAGAGGATTTGAACCTCCGGCCTACCGCTTAGGAGGCGGTCGC
>CANPYY010000037.1 GCA_947588675.1 uncultured Lachnospiraceae bacterium
TCCCGGTACTCCGTCAGTAACAGTGCTTACCTTACTGAGGTCTACTTCATATGGTTCAGCCAGATTCGGCTTCTGTGGTTCTTCCGGAGCTTCTGTCGCCTCAGGGTCCTGTGTTGCCTCAGGGTCTGCTGATGTTTCCGGCGGTGTATCCGATTCATCATCCGGAACAAAATCCTCAGGTTTCTCCTCATCATAGAAAATAATCGATTTTATTGTAATCGTTATAGAATCGCCCTCAGCCATTTCATTAGGATTGAACACCTGGAATCCTCTTATACATCCGCCTGCACATTCACTCGTAACATTAAATACTTTTGTTACATAATCAGCCGACGTAACAAGCTTTCTTCCCCAGTCAGGATGCTTTCCTGCCTCCTGGCTTTCGGGATTCTCCGAATGGTCGGCATCAAACAGCGCATGTCCGAGATCACCGTTATTTTCTTCGGTAAAGTTACCTGTTTTACTGCTCTTATATGTAATAACAGCCGATTTATAAGTGCTGAAATATGACTGCGCGTCGTCCGGAATATAGAAGTTAAGAGCCGCCCATTGTTGCGTAAACTTAACGGTCATCGTTCCGTCTTCATTTCGCGTAATCTCTGCGCCATCCGCATTTTCATTATAGAATGCGCCTTCTGCAAATGAAAGTTTCTGTACCGGCGCTGCCGTCGTTTCAGGTTTTTCAAATCTCGGAGTAGGTACCGGAGTAGGCTCTTTTGTAGGCCTTGCAGTTCTCGCCGGTTTTTGTGTAGCAACGGACTCTGTCGGTTTTACATCGGCCGTAGGAGATGCCTTCGGCGCAGTTGTTGCTTCTGCCTTTGCAGTGCTTATCGGCGCTGCAGTATTAGTATTGTCAGTTACGTTTGCATTATCTGCGGGAATAACCGTAACCTTAACAACTGTCTTTGCTTTCTTGTTTTTCTTAGATGTAACGGTAACCTTTGCATTACCTTCTGCTACCGCAGTAATCTTTCCCTTTTTACTTACTTTTGCAATCTTTGGTTTGTTCGATTTGTAAGAAACCGCTTTACCTGCTTTTTTAGGCGTTACTTTTTTAACTTTAAGCTTAAACGTCTTTCCAACCTCAAGTTTAACGCTTTTCTTATTCATCACAATCTTCTTTGCTTTTGGCGCCGCCTGTGTTGTTGCGGTATTATATCCTGACGACGTAACGACAAGAGCCGCAACAAGCGCAATGCCTGCAACCTTTTTCATTGCCCTTTTCATTTCATATCCTCCTTTTTAATTTGTTGCAGATACGTTATATCTGCTATCATTAAATCCAACGGTTTAATTATAACCTATTTATTAAATCAAACTCAATACAATAATTAATAAAGTCATGATATATCATTTCTTTACTTAATGTATCATCTTTATTTACACCATCTGGCAGTTGCTCCGCATGGAAACAATAAATTATTCAAAGATACCCTGAGCCCTATCTCATCGGCAGCTACCCTGCCTCCATACCTTTTCGTTATCTCCGTATTTATAATATAGGAAAGAACTGCCGGCTGAAGTCCGGTAGTGTACGAATTAATTATAAAAAACAAAGGATTATCCGACATAAGTTTTGAACATAATTTTACAAGCTCGTGTATTTTATCCTCTATTTTCCAAACTTCTCCTCCCGGTCCCCTGCCATAAGACGGAGGGTCCATTATTATCCCGTCGTAATGCCTGCCTCTCCTTATCTCACGTTCCGTAAATTTAATGCAATCGTCCACAAGATACCTTATAGGAGCTGATGCAAGACCTGAAAGCGAAGCATTTTCCTTTGCCCATGTAACCATGCCTTTGGAAGCATCCACATGCGTCACTGCCGCGCCCGACTTTGCACATGCAACCGTCGCGCCACCCGTATAGGCAAAAAGATTAAGAACATTTATATTCCTTTTTGCTCCCTCTATCTTTTCCCTCATAAAATCCCAGTTCACAGCCTGTTCAGGAAACAGCCCCGTATGCTTAAAGTTAAACGGTTTAAGTCCAAAGACCAGGTCCTTATACCTGATATTCCATTGTTTTGGCAATTCAAAAAATTTCCATTCCCCTCCGCCTTTTTTACTTCTATGATAATGTGCGTTAGGATGTTTCCAGCCCTCATGAACCTTTTTAGTCTTCCATATAGCCTGCGGGTCAGGCCTTATAAGCAAATAATCTCCCCATCTTTCAAGTTTTTCCCCTGATGATGCATCAATTATCTCGTAATCTTTCCAGTCCTCTGCAACGTACATAACTTTACCTCTCAAAAAATGATATTGCAATTCTAGCACATTGATATAAATTAATCAATCTGAAAGGCGCAATTCTTGACGCAGGACTATATTATATGTAAAATAATACTTATTATTGGAGGTGTTTTTATGCTTGAAATAAAGTGTCCGGTATGCAGCCGTATTATGGAATTTGACCAAAAAACGGGCATACTTATATGCAGGTCCTGCAATTCAGAAATATCTGTCACAAAAATCGACCTGCCTGAATACGGATTATATAAAAATTCTTCTTATATAAAAGACATTGCTTCAAAAAGCATTATTAATGACGATGAGCCTGATATAGCAAATGCAGTATCTGAAATCCGGCCTCATGACATATATGAAATATCTTCATATATACCTTTTGAAACCTCAGAAGAAGACGCATTAAAACTTCTGCGCTCATGGGGAGGGAAAAAACTTTTTACCAAATCTGCTTTCAATTCAGCTATCCGGGATAAAACAATATTACGGGAGTATTATCCAGTATTTCTGTTTAACCTTTCAGCTTACGGCACGCTTCATTCAGTATGTACAATAAACGATGATGATTTATCCTCCAATATAACACGTACACACTACTATGACGTATACCGCAAGGCTTATACAAAAGACAATATGATACTCATAAGCGCATCCGACGCCATGTCGGATATCGTATTAGACGGACTGCTTCCTTATGACGTAAGCAAAGCCATTAACTACACAAATGAAAATACCGATATCAAAACCGATTTTGCAATCAGTAAAAAAGCTTCATTATTATATAAAAGCGCAGAAATCCAGCTTAACGAACAAATACATGATACATTATGGAACTCATTAAACAAATATTCTTCAAAACATAATTCAAAAACGGAATACGGTATGTGCAATCCCGATATTAAAGCCATGCTGATTCCGGTATGGAATTTAAGCTATACTGAAAAAAATATCAGAAAGCACATATACCTGAACGGTAATGGTAAAGCAATTTACGGCAAACGCCCGCTGTCTTTAATTAAATCCATTCTGTTTATGGTACTATCCGGACTTATTCTGTTTTTTATTGCAATATGTATCATATTTATAATATAGGAGGACGTTATGAGAATTAAAATAAGATTTTTTATTTTTATATTTTTAACCGTATTTACCGCAATAATATGTCCGTCATCCGCAGATGCAAAAAGAGTCAGCCTTGATATAAACGGCCGCGACCCAATAATCTATGATGGCGCGGATGCTTTTAATGATTATGAAGAATTAAATATCCTGTCAGAACTTTCAAAACTTTACAATAATGATAATTTTATATACGTTGTAATAACCACCCCGGATGTAAATGATTATACTGTCGGGCATGAACTTGAAGGTATATACAACGACCACAATAATTATTTTGAAGCAATCGGCACGGTATTGTTTCTGATAAACACTGATGAAGATAACGCATTTTGCGAAGTCCAGGGATATAATGACGCTTCGTCATATATACCACATGAAATATGCGATTATATTAACAAGGAACTTTCCGGATATATAACCAACGGGGAATATTATAACGCTACGCAGGAATTAATTACTTACCTTACCAAAGTGCAGAATAATGAAATCACACTTGACACCGTAACCAGTGAAACCAAAACCGGCCTTTGGTATAATATCAAAGACAGGCTTCCCATTATTCTCTTAGTTTTATTTGCTTCATTTGCAGTATCAGCGGCAGTTACTGTTCTTATTATAGTATCAGGAAGGCGCAAAATCCATACGGCAAAAAATAATACCGAAAATATTAAAATATGCAGCCGGCATGATATATATGTCCGTTCAGTTATTAATCGCTACCGCAAATCCTAAGTTCAAGAACATAGTCATCCATATAAAATCCATGACCTATAGGATTCTTTTCCGAGCGGATTATCTTAAATCCCATTTTCTCATATATTGCTATTGAATCAGTATTATTTTTATTTACATTAAGGAATACAGCCGGGTATTCCTTTTCTTTTGCTATATTTATAATTTTCTGCATCATATAGCGTCCCAATCCTTTACCCCGACAGGATTTATGTATATAAAATTTATCAAGATACAGCTTTTCCTCTTTTTCATAACAGGCAAAATAACCTATATATACGCCGTCTTCTATAAGAATATAGAATATATGTCCTTCCTGAAGCTGACACAGAATAGCTTCAGGCGACTGAAACATTGCAATCATATAATCATTCTGCTCTGCTCCTATAATCGGGTCGTAATGTTCTTTAACGACTGCGCTTGCAAGCTCGGACAATTTCTTAATTTCTTCTTTCATATTTCCTGTAAGTTTTAATAAATTTATCATGACAATCTCCCTGCTTTATAATAATGGCAATATTAAACCCTGTACCTGATGCAGATACAGGGTTAATTATTTTGATATTTACTTCACGGTATAAGTTTTCTTAATCTGCTTGAAATCTTTCTTTGAAACCGTAATTACAACCTTTGTTTTCTTTTTAAGCTTGTATGAAAGCTTTAATGTAAATTTCTTACCTTTAACCGTTGCTTTCTTAGCAGGCTTCTTGCCAACCTTAATCTTTACGGTTGAACCTTTTTCAGATACTTTACCCGTAATCTTCTTTGCATTCTTCTTACATTTAACCGCTGATAATTTCAAAGTCTTTTCAGCTTTTTCCGGTTCTGCGACAGAAGGCGCCGTGCCGGTGCTTACTGCCGGCACTACAGTCTGACCAGAAGGTACATTCTGTCCTGAATTATCAGTCGCACTGTTTCCTAACGCCGGTATTGTTTCCGTTTTTGTCTGCTTAGTAAATGCAGGATTTTTGAAATCACCGCTTGTATATACTATAGTTCCCTCGGAATCTTTAGTCGCCTGTTTAGTAATCTCTTTTGTTACGCTTACCGTTTCTTCTTCAGTATAATATGAAAGTTCATTACAAACCCTTTTAGCTGTTACGCTTGTATTATCAGCAGACCATTCATAAACCGGCTCGCCAAATGTATACTGTGGTTCAACCTGAGCCATAAGTTCTGCGTATCTTGGTCCATATTCCCTGTAATCTGCCGCCGTAAAATGCAGTCCGTCACTCTCTCCGGTAAAACCTTCTGAAGAAACTACATGGAAATTGCTGTTCAGTTCAGGAAGCTTGTTAATATTATTATTCTGTCCTTTAAGATTCTGAAGACATTCGCCTGCAAGAAGCGGAATATTGTCATCAAGACCAAGGTCAGTAATCATATCATTATATATCTTCTGGACTTCATCCGTCCAATAATTTGATGCGGCATCAGTTTCACCCTGATGCAGTATAATACCTTTTATAACTCCGTCTTTCTGCGCAAGCTTTGCTACATCTATTATCCTCTGATAAGGGTTGTCGCCGTACTGTTTGGCTATATTCTTCATCCATGTGGAATCACTGGACAGACTATCGAAATATTCTTTATATTCATCCTTATCAAAAGCCTTAATACTTGAACCTGCAACAGCAACGACTATAACTCCGACTTTGGCGTCCGGATTAGTCTCCTGCTTAATCTCCAACATTCTCCTGCCGAAATAGTCACATACTCCAATACCTATTGTATTGCTGTTTGCAAGCTTCGGTACTGCCGGATACCATTGTCCGACAATCTTTTCTTCACCATCTGCCGTCCTCATGCCATCAGCCGTCTGCATCATAAGATAGTTCTCATCTACAGTCATATCCTGTTCTTCAGCCGGTGCATGTCCTTCCATGTTACTCTGTCCAAATGCAATGTATATATGGAAATTCGGATCCGGATTTCCTGATTCCTCCGCACTCGCAGTCGCACCTGCTGCCGGTGCAATAAATACCTGCAATACTAATGCCAGTACCAGCAATGCAGCTAAGATAGTGTTACTCTTAATTTTACCTCTCATAAAAAATAACCTCCATTATAGTATTTGTTTTTTGGCTACGTAATTTCACATTACTAAAACAGATTATATCATATCTTTTATGATTTATCTATTATTTTCTATAAAGTTCACTATATCTGCTTCACTTTGTACTGCTTAACAATCCCCTTACATCCTTTTTTAGTGACTTTTATAGTCACTTTTGTATTTTTTCTGAGCTTATAACCAAGCCTTAACGTAAATTTCTTTCCCTTTACCGCAGCTTTTTTATAAGCCCTGCTTCCGACTTTTATTTTAACCTTTGCTTTTGATAACGATACTTTACCGGTTATCTTTTTAGAGCCGGCAATACACTTAACACCTTTTAATTTGAGTGTCTTTGCTGCAATGCCATCCGTTGTCTGCTTTTGAACCGTATTTGCAGTCTGCGACGCCTGTTTTACCCCTTTAAGATTGTTTCCGGTATTTCCATACGGCGGTGTCGGAACCTGTGTTGGTACATCAGGTTTATTACCATAATCATCCGGCTCCTCAATGGGTTCTGCTTTAATTTGGTTATTTGCGCTTATAGTTCCCGCTTTACTCCATTCAGAAGACGAAAGATTAATATGTAAAGCAGGTCGCACAACATAATTACCGGCATTTACACTTTTACCCTTATACTCACCGTAACCTGTATGGTATACAAATGAAGCATAAGTACCATTAAAACCGGTTGAACGCAGCCACCAGTTACCGTTGTTTTTATAACCGGGACCGCTCACCGTCCCTGCACCATTGAATAATATTGTATAGTCTGTGTTCTTAGAATATCTTGTTTTCGGATTTTCATCCGAATCTGCATCTGTTTCTCTATCAAACTCAGAATCAAATCCATATGCCGAATTACATGCCTCGTCTATGGACAGAAGATACACATTATCCTTTGTATCGTTTCCGCCGTCGGTATCATAACAAGGATTATCATCATTAATCACTTTTGTTTCAATAATAGCTGATTTTTCTTCTGCATCAAACGCCTCATTATAAAACTCCTCATTAAGCCATTTTCTTAAAGTACATGTTTCCCATGTGACATCAATATTTTCCTCGTTATATGGCTTACAGTTAAGATTCCTGTCAGCAAGCAGGAACGCATCATTGCCATTTACAGACAACACCCGCCATTCAACATCCTGTTTTCTCCATTCCGCATTCTGTTTATAATTTCCAAAGTACACGCAATCCCATGTGGTAACGCCATCTTTTACCCTTGGCGTACCTATTCCGTCTGCCTGTTCCGTAACATTACCTTCCGAATCTACCTCACCTGCATCCTTTACTTTAGAAGAAGAAATGTTAATATGTAAAGCGGGTCGCACGGCATTATCAGCATAACAACCACAATTATCACCAAAGCCATAAAAATTTACACAGGAGGCATAATTACTAAAATCTCCGGGCGAGCGCAGCCACCAGTAACCATTCTCGTAGTCTGCCCCATTTACCTTTACATAATCCGTAACTTTTACATATCTTGTTTCATATGCTTCACTAAATTCAGCATTAAACCCATACGCCGTATTACATACTTCATCTATTGACAGAAGATACACATTATCTTTTGTATCATTTCCGTCTTTAGTAATATATTCGTCTTCACCGTCATTATATATAGTTTCGTTATTTATTACTGTCGTTTCCGTTATTGCTGCCTTTTCCTCTGAATCGAATGCTTCATTATAGAAATCTTCATTCAACCATTTCCTTAATGTACACGTTTCCCATGTAACGTCTGTATATTCCTCGTTATATGGCTTGCAGTCAAGACACTTATCTGCAAGCAAAAAAGCATCGTCACCATCTACAGATAACACCCTCCATTTTATAGGTTCAGGTTCAAACTCCGCATCCTGATAATAACTTCCAAACTTTATCTTGTCCCATGTAGTCACGCCGTTTTCTACCCTTGGATTACTTATTCCGTAATCCCCTGCCGCATTAGCCTTGCTTTCCTGCGGCAGTATACCTCCCGTCATTATCAGTGCTCCTGCCATAAACATGGCAAGGCATTTTTTTAATTTTATCATCTTTGATTTTCCCCTTTTATTGCTTATAATTTTCTATTCAGCGTGAATAGAAGTTATTCTTCAATTGTACTGTTATACTTCCTATTTGTCAATGTTTTTCAGTTTATTCTTACTAATCTTCCTCCCGAAAATCTTTTATGTCATTTTATACAGGACGATATGTAATCCTGAATATCCATGCAAGTTTAATTTTTCATCGTTCCTTCGGCCATGTTGGCCGCCACAAACGGAATAAAGTAAAAAAGCCTTACCCCGCCAATAGAATAACTTATGCTCTCTGGCGATTAGTTCGTTTGCCACGAAGTTTTCAAAGAAAATACCTGATAGGGTATTTTCCCGTTTATTCGATATAAATGACGCTGCATTAATTCCGCTTTGATAAGAAAACATTCCAATATCCCCAAGGAACAGACGGAAATTGCTATCGTTATCCGGCATGAGCGGCATTGTAATATGCTCTTTTAACTGGAAGGATTTCTCTCGACTCAAAAAGATTTTCACTTTCTATATAGACCTCCACCGCTTCGGGCATACCACCGACAAGCAGATATCTGTAAACCTGCTCCATTGCCATCTCGTGAATTTTCGCCTCCAGCGGATGTCTATTTTCATACGACTTTTTGACAATGTTATATAGCGGCTTATTACTGTTCATTAAAAATTCATCAAAAGTCATTGGATAAATTGTCATTTGATTGATTTTTCCTACGGGAAACAGGAACTTACCGTTATCCTTAGAACCTCTTTTATGGGTTTCTCTCTGGAGTTTGATTCGCACCATGTAACCGGTTGCAATAACAGGTATCTCTCTGAAATTCTGACAGAAATATTTGAGAGAGGAAATGACGTTGGGACATTCCTGCACCTCGTCAAAAATCAAGAGTGTATTTTCGGTGATACGCTTACCTTTCAAAAGAGAAACATACTCAATAACTTTTTCAGCATTGGCAGTCCCCCTGCAAAACTCACGTATCCCATCTTCAATCTTGCAATCAATATAAATATAGTTACCTTTATAATATTTTTCAGCAAAAAGCTCTTTGGCAAGATAGGTTTTACCCACCTGTCTTGCACCCCAAATTATTAGCGGCTTTTTACGCTTATTATTCTTCCAGTTTATAAGTTTTTGCAAAGCGAACCGTTCCATAGTAAACCTCCAAGCGTTTGATGTATATCACCACATCATAACTTGCACCTTTTTTCAAGTTAATTTAAAGGTTATTTGCACTTTTTAAGGATATTTATATTTTATTACTTACACCTTTTGAAAGAATTATATTAAAAATCATACTTATTTATTTCTAAAACTCTGAAAGCTGCATTTTTAAATTGTTCTAATTCATCTTGATCTACATATTCAAAAGCGGTCAAATATATCTCCTGTCCAGCACCTAATCTATCAGCATAAATTATATCTGTTTCAATTCTTGCACCGTTTGCATCTACCGCTTCAATTGTTATGTCATAAGTGTATTGTTTTTCAGCTTTGTTTTTTACTGTAATATCAAGGGATGTTTCCGGTAAGTACTCGCTATTAGTTACTTTGAATTCTCCAAAGGAAACATCAACATATTTTTCTAAAATTTCAGCTGTTGTTTCTTTTTTGTTATCTAGCGTGTTATTAAAAAGCGAATTAGCAAAAATAGCATACAGAATTACAAAAATAATTGATAAAACAATTCTAGTTATAAAGCCAATCAGAGCGCCCTTACCTGCTGATTTTGCTCGTTTAGGTTTCTTTCCTTCGTATATGAGAAAAAGGATTAAACCAACAATCGGAATGATAAAACCTATTATAGCAAACCCAAAACTCGAACTATCTTCATAAACGCCTACATTGGAATTATTATCAAGTTTTGCGCCACAGTTATTACAGTACGATGATGTATCATCTACAAGGCTGCCGCAATATTTACAGTACATATCATATCTCCTTTTACCAATAATTTCGTAAGTTATAGACATTATAGTAAAATATCAATAATTTTTCAAATTTTACAGCTGTATTAATTTACATACCATATTAAAAATAATTTTAATGATATTTAAAATCAGATATTGATTCCATAACCATATTGCAATACAATTTACATATAATATATTCAGAGGTGAAAACATATGTCTAAATTAAAGGAAACGATAAGTCATCGGCAGATTACAAAACTGTTGGCAATCTTAACCAAAGCTGAAGATGATGTTAAAAACAATCGTGTTGCTCCTATTAAAGATACTTTTGATGATTTACGCTTTATGATAACGAGTCCAAAATTTTAATAATAATATAGTTCGCAAAAAATTGGATGAACTTGAACATAACATAGATAATCCTTATATAGAAACATCCCCTAAATATCTCATACTAAAACGACAGGAGTATAAATTTCTGATACTAAAAAAGATTTAGTATTCTATAAGATTGATGATATCAATAAAAAAGTTGTTATTTATGCGGTTGTAGATAACAGACAGAACTATCTAAATATTATAATGGAGGGCTGTAACAGATACCATGAAGTTTTCTAACAAAAAAATATGTATTTAACAAAGTCTTCTACTATAAAATCTAATATCACAGAGCAAAAACTGTTAATAGCGATTATCCTATATGTGACAAAGAATTTAAGATAAGAAAATCATTTGTTGAAGATACAATAGCGAACTATCCTATTGAATTATCAAAAGATTTGACAATATGATTGCAATAATCGGTGAATGCTTCATTTTCATATAAATTTTTCATAACAGGTCACCGCATCAATAGCCGTATTTGTCAATCGCTTTCAGAGAAACTCCATTCAATACAGATTTCAGATTATTGCTATTTATCAATTCATAAAAATTTAATTGCCGATTTATGAACCCCATGTCTTTTGAAACAATCGGTAAGCGAATGTAGCTTTCTTTTATACAATTTAACTCAAAAAAAATAGATCGTAAAACCTTCTAAAACTTGAGAACTTAACAAATTATATGTGATTTGGACAGGTCAAACGAAATGACAGCTCAAATGTTTTCCCTCCGTAATTGAATCTCTGGTTAGTATATGTATTGAATGTTGACAGAGAAATTCGATTACTTCTTCATTGAAAAATTCGTCATAAGTTTTCAATTATTCTCATCCCCTCTGTAATTCTCTCAACTAAAAAACTCTTTGTTATCACATCGTAAAATGGAAGTGTGCTATTTAACACTTCTCGAATAGTGTCATGCTTCTCATTTAATTTGTCGCAAAACGCCTCAGCTAAGGCATTAAACATATAAAATACTATTTTTGCCGCCAACCGTCGATCTAATATAAGATGATTGAAGCTTATCATATTGTTTTGGATATATGGCTTTGTAAGAGTCGAGTTATCAAAAAGTGGTGCAAAGCGAGCAGAATTGGTACTTACATCTACAATTATTCCATAATTACTTGGTGACCGATCAGCTTGACCTATAAGAATATCAAACAGCATCATACGTACACAGTCGTGCTCAAAATCATCAAATTTAATTCCTTGCTTTTCGCTGTATAACTTCAATATTTCAAACGAAAACATAATGCAATCAAGATAGTCTTGTGGAAATATAGCGTCAACTTCCCACATTTCGGTAGGTAAAAGTTTCTTACGTTCTCGTATTAAAATCCACCGATTTAACCAATCACTGCATGATATTGCTCCGGTTTTATAATCAAAAAACAATTGATCTCGCATCTCACGAAAACAAATAAATCTCTCGTTTGGTTTCGCTGCAACCGATATACAAATTATTGCAATTAAGTGTGAATAGCTGTCATCTGAAAAAACACCTACAGTATCTGCCATAGATACATCAAGTTCTTTTCCTACACGATTCAAGATTATTTCAATGACGTTTTTTTCACCCTGTTGTTCCGTATCTTTCAGAAAACCAGTAAGCACAGTAGTGTTGTACTGGATTTCTACAATATCAGGAGAAGACCATCCTTCTTGTGCTTTGCCTACAACCACAATTTCAGATGCAAATCGCCTACCGCCTTTTTCCATATAGTACAAGCCGTCACTGTTTTTTAACATAATCGCGTAACCTCGAGTTCTTTATTTTACAAATGTACTTGATATATACCAAGCATAGATAACACGCAAAAAATAAAAACGGTTAAGAGTATAAGTATCATCAGAATTAAGCAAGTCCTGATCATATATTTTTCACAATTTCTCTTTTCCTTTTTGACTTTTTTTTCGCTTTCCCTGCTTGCATCACTGTTCATTTTATGATTTTTCTCAATATCGAAATACCTATAATATTTGCAGATACCTCGGCAAATAAAAACTGTTAAAACCACGATGCCAATAAAAACTGCCCACCTTATGGGGTAGTAAGTGTCTGGAATACGAAACCATAACAAATCCCCAAAGTTCAAGGGCAAAAAGGCAAAAACCGTAAGAATCAACCCGAGATATCCAGTAATAAAAAGCGTTGTATCCATCTTCTCGGTTTTATGCATAATCTCACTTTCATCGTTATGTTCTATTGTTTCAATGGCATTATCAATTTGAAACAAGGTGTCCTGAACATTGAATGCCTCTAACATTTCGCTGTATATTTGCTTTTCAATATTGGTTTTAACCACATTATTTGAGTATAACTCTTTTGCCACAGAGCAAAGTTTTCTAATCTCAAATAGCTCATCAGAATGATCAATGTGAAGATTTAGCGTATCACTCTTTAATGCTTTTGCTAATTTTATCCGTATTTTAAAGCATAAACCATTAATGGTGGAAATAATCTTCATAGATAAACCGATAGCTGCTATCATGTCATCATGTTGTTCGCTAGCCAAGTTGAATACTACAAATGGATTTCCAATTTGGTACAGCTTATCGTCAACTGGATTCATAGACAGTTCATTACATACACTGTTATATATATCCTTATCTTTGCATATAATTAGATATGTTGGATATGAATCAACGGAAAACCGTTTATTCAACGTTTTCTTATCATATTCAACATTACGCAACTGCACTGAACTCACGAATGTTCGAATAGAAATCATAAATTCCCTAAGTTCGTTTATTTCATCATAATAAAGATTGATGACAAGTCCATATGGGTAATACCATTCAATCTTTTTTTTCGTTTCAAAAAGCTTGTTTAATGGGTCTTTTTTACCTATACCCATTTCAGATAAGATATTTTCAGTAGTAATAGGATCTTCCATACCATTATTAAAAACAAATGAAGTCGCATATTCAGGAGTAGACAAAGAAACAATTGGAGAGCATATGATACTATCCTCAAAGGCTTTTTCTCTATCGAATGATAGTTGAGGATAATGCTCCTTAAATAACGTCAATGAAATAAATATTCTTAGCTCTAAATCATTACTTTCCATGTATATAACCTCCACATTTTAAATTGGACGTAATGCCTTTCCGTTTTTAGTTTATTGTACCGTTTTTAATTTCCCAGATGTGCTGATAATAAGGGTTGGACGAAAGAAGTTCTTCATGTGAACCATGCCCCAGAAGCATACCATCACCAAGAAGTAGGATTTCATCGTATTTGTCAACAAGTTTGCCGGAAAAATTATGTGATATGAAAATCACCATTGAATCGAGTGAAAGAGCCAATTGCTCAATCTCATAGGCAGTTTCAATGTCCAATGTTGATATTGCTTCATCAAAAACAATTATGGGTGTATTCTGAACAAGAGTTCTGGCTATTTCGATTCTACGTTTTTCTCCACTTGAAATATTCGAACCATTATCCCTGATTTGTCTGTCTAACTCAACTTCTACATGAGCGGTAGTGATGGCTTTATCAAGGATTTCTTCATTAACATCTCTAAAAAGAGTAATGTTCTCTTTAACACTTGCAGAATAGACATTCACATCTTCGTTTAAGTATGATATGTATCCACCCAATGTGTCATATGACATCCTTGAAATATCAAATCCACCGATAGAAATCGCTCCTGTATAATTACCATACATACGTTTGAGCAATTTAAAGAGCGTACTTTTTCCGGCACCGTTTTTTCCTATTATCAAATATTTCTTACCTTCTTCAAATACAAAAGAGAAATCTGATAAAACTTTTTTCTCTCCTATAGTAAAAGAAACTCCATTATACTCTAAGTTGCATGTCTCGATATTCTTCACTTCATCGCACTCGACATCTTCAGCGGATTTTTGAGCCAACTCCCGAAATGTATTTATTTTTTCAGTTATGGTTTTTACCGAACGGATTTCATTCATCTTATGCAAACAATTCTGAAGTGGCGTGGACAAATCAGAAGAAAAATTATAAGCAGTAATAACAATTCCCATTGTTATATCGCCCCGCATTACTTTGATAAGACCAATCCCGATAACACTAAACATTAAGAAACCAGAAAAAGCAGCACTAATGCTATTTACAAATTCCAATGCGAAATCTGCTTGATACTTTTTGTTTTCGGTTTCATCATTCATTTGATCAAACCGATTTTGAATTTGATTTGTGATATTATAGTTCTTTATGGTTCGGAAAGAACTAAAAAGTTCCTTAATGCCTTGCGTAAATGCGTAGAATGACTTAATGAATCTGTCATTCATTTTTCGAGTATATTTTGCAAGAGCTATTGATATAGCCGCTCCTATGATACCAAATGTGGCAACCGTTCCCGCCAGCAATGGATCGAGCGAAAAAAACACCCCACCAACAATTATGATTGTTATGATATACTCAAACAACTCAAGAACTGATTTAAAATAACGATCTTCAAGAATTGTTATATCATTTGAAAATGCCGCAATGTAATCGCCCGGTTCCATAGTGTTAAAATCATCGGCGTTAACATTCATGACATTATTAAACATATCATGCTTTGAATCTCTTCTAAAACGAGTAACGATAAAAGCTTTGAGCAGCTTCGTCCAGTAAAAAACAATTGAGTAATTTGTAACCCACAACACAAAGATTACAATAAATCCAAGAATTACTTTCTTGTAATTGGTTCCGTAAATAGCAAGATCAAAAAATTCACCCACCCTGATGCCTATCCAAGAGGATAGAATAGGTCTAATGATTAGAAGCGGCAACAAGATAAAAAGAAGTTTCTTCCTCTTGAATAAACATCTCATGAGCATTTGTTAGTCCTCCTGGGGTATCTCCAGCACATAGTACATATTGGTTTCAACCACATATATATCCCATGCACCAAGTTCGTTGTGCTTTTTGCTGTTTTCAGAAATTCGCATTGTACAGCGGGTGCCATCATTATAAGTAACCTCTGCCTCATCAGCTTTAGTCCATACGAAGGTTCCACCGTTTTCCTCAAGTTCCGCATTGTCTTTCGCCGTAATAGTGAACTCATTGTCGGTAACGGTAACGGTCCAGAAATTGGAATCATCGAGGAATACGTCAATGCCCGCTTCTGCGTTCTCATAATAATGATACAAACTCCATGTGCCCTTAATACCTTCTTTGAAATCTGTTGACGAACCGCAGGCGGCAAGAGACAGTGTCATTATGCATGAAAGAACGAGACAAAGAAAAGACCGCATTGATTTCATAATTACTACCTACCTTTTTTTTAAATATAAAACCACTTGCATTTCCGAAATCGTGAGACGTAACAATCCATCTTGTGTAAATACGCACGAACACGACCAAGAGTCTTCTCCCATCTTAACTATCAGAACACTCCCACCTTCAATGGTATATGTCCCGCTGTGATCGCCACGAAGAATACTGGCATTGTCGCTCCCATGCATTTTCACATTGCCGCTGTCAATCGTTACGGTTATCTCTTGATTATCTGAAACTGTAAATGATTTTTGGTTTTTGTAAAACTGGACGCAGTCCCATGTTCCAATAATATCTTTAGAAATATCGATACTGTCCTTATAGGATGTAATCATAATTCCTAATATAACAGAAAAACAAATGGTAATTAATGCTACCAGAATCAGGGTCGTTTTTGCAGCCCAATATATCAATTTTATTTTTTTCTTTGCTGCTTGTGCCATAATCTACCTTTCCTCGTTTCTTTTGAGGTGTTTTAACGTGTTTGTAAACTCGTTTGGAAATATGTGCGGTTAACGCCGAATCATATAATGCAAAAAATGACATTGCTTCATGTGTGCAACAGACGACTCAGAACCGCCCTAACTTGGAACAATTCCGAAAGAAGTCGAAGATTCAACTTCAATTCCTATACTAGACATCTTTCTAAAGTTACGCTACTTGGTTTCTGAGAAATGAATGGCTACAGTTATATTGTCTCGAACATCTGTTCGGCAGTACACAAAACGACCACATTTTTATATTTTATATAAGCACAATCTTGCTCTTTTGTCAATGAAAAAGAGCGCATAGGCTAATTTTTATACGCTCTAACGCTGTCTGTTATTAAATTGTAAATTTATCTTATATAACCTTTTTCCCTTGCATAATCTCCAATGATAAAAGCTACTGCTATAATAAACAGAATAAATACAGATAATATATCCCAAATATCAATTACAGGCTCTCCAATCATTTTTGACAATGTACTGTTTATCAAAAATGTAAATGGGATTGCAAACAAGAATGTAATTCCTGTTGCCAATAGTTTTCGTTCTTTAAGTCGACGATACATAATATAAATTATCCACAAAAATACAAGTGAAATAATCGACATAATCGAACCAATGTGAAATACCTCATTGACCTTTATTAAGATACTTAATATATACATAAATGGTACAATGAGAATACTAATAGCAATCATTGCCGCCAACGTACCCTTCTTTCCCAACAATATAATCGGAAAAGATGCTATCCATGCAACCAAGACAGAGCTAAGCACAATAAGTGACCATGTCAAGGTTCCCGAAATAGCAATATCACATATACAACATACCATAATACCAATAACCATAGCGATTGTGTATATTGTTGATATTACGGCGTTCTTGTTCATATTATTCTCATCTTTTCTTTTTAATTCAATGAGGTTTTCATTTACTTTTTCTTCATAATGATTCATTTCTATCCTCTCCCCAGTTAATAGTTCGTTGACAGTAACATCTAAAATATTGCAAAGTTCCAACATAATAGATGAATCGGGCATACATTTTCCCGTTTCCCATTTAGAAACAGCTCTGTCGGTAATGTTTAACTTTTCTGCTAATTGAGC
>CANPYY010000038.1 GCA_947588675.1 uncultured Lachnospiraceae bacterium
GGAAAGGGGTTTTCCATGCCGCACTGCCTGTATTCTGATTATCATACATTTCTTCATTTTTAGACATTGCATTTTGATTAAATAACATTGAAAAATTGATTAAATCATCTGCCGACACCATTTCTACCTACAAAATCCTATATTGCCCCCTTTAGAAACATTTCATTGCAAGCTTGTTAAGCGCTTTAAAATACCTGTAAGGAAAATAGTAAAGATTAATTTGCAAACAGCGGTGTTGAAAGATATCTGTCGCCTGAATCCGGAAGCAGAACAACAATGTTCTTGCCTTTATTCTCAGACCTTGCTGCCAGAATAGTCGCTGCTTTTAATGCCGCGCCTGATGATATACCTACAAGTATTCCCTCTGATATAGCAAATTTCTTGCCTTCAGCAAATGCATCATCATTTTCTATTGCAATTACTTCATCATATATCTTCGTATTAAGAGTATCGGGCACAAATCCTGCTCCGATTCCCTGAATCTTATGCGCACCTGCCGTTCCTTTTGACAATACCGGACTCGTGGCAGGCTCAACTGCAACTACTTTAATATCAGGATTCTGCTCTTTTAAGTATTCGCCTACACCGGTAACAGTACCGCCTGTTCCTACGCCGGCTACAAATATATCAACTTTTCCGTCAACCTGTCTGTATATCTCCGGACCCGTTGTTCTCTTATGTACTGCAGGGTTTGCAGGATTTACAAACTGTCCCAAAATAACAGAGCCTTCTATTTCATTTTTAAGTTCTTCTGCTCTGGCAATCGCACCCTTCATGCCTTTAGCGCCTTCAGTAAGTACAAGTTCGGCTCCATATGCTTTAAGCAGATTTCTTCTCTCAACGCTCATCGTCTCAGGGAGCGTAAGTATAGCTTTATAGCCTTTAGCTGCTGCCACTGCCGCAAGGCCTATACCCGTATTGCCGCTGGTCGGCTCAATAATTGTAGCTCCCGGCTTCAATATACCTTTTTCTTCCGCATCTTCTATCATTGCAAGTGCAATTCTGTCCTTTACTGAACCTGCCGGATTAAGATACTCCAGCTTTGCAATAATATTTACTCCTTCTATGCCTGCCGCCTTGCTGTAACGTGAAATCTCAAGTACCGGTGTTTCTCCAATTAATTCCAATGAACTCTTTTTAATCTCTGACATAGTTTTATTCTCCTTTTCTTATTCATTTTTATTACCTATCATTTTAATAGGTTTGCTAGCATTAACATGATTATACTCATATTTTATTTATTTGTCAATACATTTTTTCCGGTAATTCTCAAATCAATTATTCATTTTATTTTTAATCTGCTATAAATTTTTCTTATAATGTGTTATTTACAGCATACTTTATACTATCAAGCGCTTTTTTAATCACCTCTTTTCTCGTAGCAATATTAATTCTTTCAAATCCCTCTCCTGTCTTTCCGAATATATTTCCTCTGTCAAGCCACAGTCCGGCCTTATTCACTATCAGAGATTCCAGTTCCTCCTCAGAAAGTCCTAATCCCCTGAAATCCAGCCATATAAGGTATGTTCCTTCCGGTTCAATCAATCTTATCTGCGGCAGTTCGGAAGATATATATTCTCTTATATAATTCAGATTTTCCTGCAGATATTTCCTTATATTTTCAAGCCACTCTCCGCCATATTTATAAGCAGCCTCACAGGCAGCTATTCCAATAGTATTAAGCTGGCTGTATCCCGCCGCGGCAATCTGATTTTTAAAACTGCGGCGAAGTCCGGCATTAGGAATAATAATATTTGACACCTGAAGTCCCGCCAGATTAAATGTTTTAGCCGGAGATGTACAGATTACGCACATATCTGCCAGTCTTTCATCAATATTAATAAGAGATGTATGTTTATATCCCTCAAATACAAAATCATGGTGAATCTCATCACTTACTATAATAACATTATACTTTATACATATATCTGCAATTTTTCTAAGCTCCTCCTCTGTCCACACTCTCCCGACAGGATTATGGGGACTGCAGAACAAAAATAATTTTATGCTATTTTCAACTATCTTTTTTTCAAAATCATCAAAATCAATATGATATTTTCCATCCTCTGAAAGTATCAGGTCATTACTTATCACAACTCTATTATTAGCCTCTGCCACTTCACTGAACGGATAATAGACAGGCTGTTGAATCAGTACCGCATCATTTTCCTTTGTATATGCTTTTACAGCCATTGCAAGCGCAAATACTACGCCCGGAGTTTTTACGAGCCAGTTTCTTTTAATATCCATATTATGATGCTTTTTAAGCCATCCGGCTACAGTATTAAAATAGTCTTCTCCTGTCTCCGTATATCCGAATATCCCATGTTCCACCCTCTTATGTATCTCATCCAAAATCATGCTTGACGTCTGAAAATCCATATCCGCAACCCACAATGGGATAAGCCCCTCAGGCTTGCCGCACCTTTTTGCAAAATCAAATTTCAGGCTGTCTGTTCCTTTTCTGTCAATGATTTTATCAAATTTTGTATTCTTTTCCATTATACTTACAACTCCTTATCTCCGTTATATGAATCAAATGTATACTTCAAATCTGCTATCAAATTTTTAATTCCATATTTCATCAGCCTTTCTATATTGTTATAAACTTTTTCTATAATCATCAACTTGAATACTTACCATTTCCATGGTATGATAGGTTTTAAGAATACTACTGCATTAAATTGAGGAGGGGTTATTATGAAAATATCTACTCGCGGACGTTATTCACTGAGATTTATGATTGACCTTGCACAACATTACACCGAAGGATACATTGCGCTTAAAGATATAGCGGCACGCCAGAATATTTCCAAAAAATATCTCGAACAAATCATACCTTTTCTAAACCGAAGCGGACTTTTAGCTTCCAACAAAGGGCACATGGGCGGTTATATGCTGGCAAAGCATCCTTCTGAAATCACGATAAAAGAAATTCTTCTAAGTGCCGAAGGAAGCCTTACTCCGGTAAGCTGTATGGACAATGTTCCTAACCTCTGCGAAAATTGTGAAAACTGCCTTACCCTGCCTCTATACCATGGCCTGTACAATGTCATTACTGAATATTTAGATGGAATAACACTTCAAAGCATTATTAACAAAAATCAGGATAGCTGTGAATATATTATTTAGTCCGTGTCAGACGAATACCCTTTTAATATGGAAATATATCTTTCGCCAAGCAGACTTAGCGGCATTTTTTTCTTTTTAATATACCCTATTGTCATCTTCTCGCTTGTAGAAAGAGGAATTGCAACATATCCGTCACCATTTAATTTTTCACAAATGATACCTGAACATAAAGTAAATCCGTCCATACCCGTCATAAGATTAAGCATTGTCGCCCTGTCATCGGCTTTAATGATACGCCTGAACTTGTATGTAGAAAACATCTCCTCTGAATAATAAAATGAATTATTATCACCCTGCTCAAATGACAGGTACGGATATTCAAGCAGTTCATCCATTTTAATTTTCTCACGGTCCGCAAGCGGGTGTCCTGCGCCCATATACACATATACTTCACACTTAAATAACGGAACAAATTCAAGCTCTTTATCTGAAAGTATTCTGTTTATTGCCATTTCATTAAATTCATTCTGATAAATAATTCCAATCTCACTTCGGAATTTTTCCACATTTTCAATAACCTCTGACGTCTTTGTTTCATGAACTGCAAGTTCATAGTCATTAAGCCCGAACTCTTTTACAAGCGTCATAAATGCTTCTACGGCAAATGAATAATGCTGCATTGATACACTGAACTTATTTTCCCTGTTTTCATCTGACGAATACCTTTCTTTAATCATCTGGCTCATTTCAACCATCTGTCTTGCGTAACTTAAAAAGTTCTCACCCTCCGTCGTTACTATAATTCCTTTTTTATTACGTATAAATATATTAATACGCATTTCTTCTTCCAGTTCATGAATAGCGCTTGAAAGCGCAGGCTGCGAAACAAATAATTCTGCAGCCGCTTTATTCATTGATTTAGTTTCGGCAATTTTAACGGTATATAATAATTGCTGCAGTGTCATGATATATCATCCTTCTTTACCTACTTTTTTGATAGGTTTTAAGGTAATAATACCACCCTTTTTTCAAAATGACAATATAATTATATATATTTATAATTTATCCCCGGTTATAAATTTTATTTATAATATAATTATCAACTGTGCATATATTACTGTCCTGATAATACCGAATCCAAAACATCTGCAAGCGGCGGCACTGCATTTTTTGCTTCCTCAAGCGTATTGTTCTGGTCGCCAAGTTCAATAAGAAGACTTCTCGGAAGAAGATGCAGATTATATCTGTAACCTTTCAGATACACCGGCTTGGCAAAATCGGGATAAAGCTCCATTGACTTTATTTTTAACTGAAGGCTGAACGCCAGATTGTCCGCAAGGTTATCATTTCTAAGATACTGTCTTTCACCGGTTTTGCTTCTGCTAAGGCCGTTAAAAAACATAACCTTTGCAGTGCTTTTGCCATTTATGTTTACTACCTTTTTAGCTGCCTTGCCTACACCATCCCTGTGCAAATCAATGATGACTTTGATTGACGGATTATCCGCAAGTATTTTTGATATACACGGCAGCGCTTTAGCATATGCAAGGCTTCTGTCAATACTGCCGTTTATCATATCATATGGAGTCCGGTCATGATATACTTTATATCCATATGTTTCCGTAAGCACCTGGGCAAGATAATCACCCACGCCTATGATTCCCTCATCCAATACATCCTTACTGCTTCCCTCAAAACTTTCCGACGCACCATGCGTATGGTATATAAGTATCTGCGGCGCATCTTCCTTCTGTATTGTAAAATCTGTATTTAACATCCTTTTTACTTTAAAATATGACTTTTTTACAGATGTGGTGGAATCAACTATATAAAAATTCTTAATCAGAAAATCTGTATCCATGTTTTGCCTGAGCTGATTTATAAGATTTTCATTTTCGTTTTTTACCGTATCATCATTAGACACCTGAATGCTTTCATCATAACCGTCGCCGAAAACCACATCCACATTTCCGTTTACTGTTTCTTTTTCTGATTCTGCATTACGTTTTAAAATATAATTACTTTCACCTATCTTTGTATTAATCTCCCCTATCGAAACTCTTTTGGGATATTTATCTGCTGCAGCTTCAAGCACTTCTGCGTATGGTGAAAAACTATTATAAAAATATGTACATACATCCTTTATTGCATCGTCTTTTCCATAATTTTCCTCAGCCTGTTGTACAGAAGGATTATTTTCCATAAAAATATTGCAGACTATATCGGATATGTATCCCCTGTTTACTGAATATCCCGAAAAAGACACCGACATAACAATTACTGCAAGCACACCTGTAATATATTTACATATTTTTTTAATATTTTTCATTATAATATCTCCCTAAATATCATACTGCATACAGCCGTTTATCGACATGGCAACAAGCTCACCCATATCCTTTACGGTTTCATCTATATTTTTAGGAGTAACATACATATTATTTATCTCCGGCTGTCCCATATTCATTATAAAACTTTGTATCTCATCGTCATTGAAATTCTGTTTTTTCATAAATTCCTCTATCCTGTCAGATACAATAACCTCTGCTTCAACAACTGTAGGAACGCCTATTGCTATTACCTTTACACCTATACTGTCTTCATTTATGCCAACACGATGATTTCCAACGCCCGAGCCGGGATTAATTCCGGTATCTGTTATCTGTATTGTAGACGTCACCCTTTTTACTGAACGTGCTGCAAGCGCGTCAATAACAATTAAAACGTCAGGTTTTACCTCAGCTACAATGCTCTCAAGTATCTCTGCGGCTTCCATTCCGGTCTGCGCCATTACTCCCGGAGATATGGCGCAGACCTCTCCCATTCCAATCTTTCCGAGAAATTCTACACCGTATTCTTTTACAAAATGCCTGGTTATATTAAGATTATCAACTACTATCGGTCCAAGTGAATCCGCCGTAACATATCTGTTTCCAAGTCCTGCGACCATTATTTTTTTCTCACGGAGCGTTCCTGCCAGTTCTTCAATACGTTTTCCTATTTCAGAAGCCGCCTTTTCCATACATTCATCCGGCAATGACGAAATATCTCCGGATTCTATTGTAATATAACTTCCCTGCGGCTTGTTCATTTTCTTTGCTCCCGCTTCATTCATTATCTTTACCGTTGATATATCAAGCTTTATGTTATTGTTATCATTTATTATAACAGTGTCTTTATCTAAAGACACATCGGATATTTCAACATCGTTTTCCGGAAAACTTTCCCTGGCTTCAAGTGCAAGGTCTGTCCGTCTTTCAAACATGGCCACTCACCTCTTTGTGATAGTCTATGCAAAAATCCTATATATTATTCTGCAGCTTTTACCTATATAAAATTTATAATTTAAGTATTGACATGGAAAATCTTTTATAATAGAATAACAGAGTGTGCATAAGTAGGTTTTATCGTGTCTCCCTATATGCCGCTTATGAATCTGAATACACAGGAGGTGTTATCATGGCTAATATAAAGTCTGCAAAGAAAAGAATTTTGGTTAACAAAACCAAAGCTGAAAGAAACAAGTCAATTCGTTCTAAAGTAAAGACAGCTATTAAAAAGGTAGACGCTGCCGTTGCTGCTAAAGACTCTGAAGCGGCTGCTGTTGCATTGAAAAATGCAATTTCAGAGATAGATAAAGCACAGCGTAAAGGTATATACCACAAAAACACGGCATCAAGAAAAATTTCAAGACTTACTCTTGCTGTCAATAAATTAGCATAATTTACTTGTAATATATCAAAGCTGTTACTTATGTAGCAGCTTTTTTTATCAATAAATTTTATTATAAAATTTGAGGTGCATATATATGAAAAAACAGAACTATCTTAAATGGGATGAATATTTTATGGGAATAGCTCTGCTCTCTGCAGAAAGAAGCAAAGACCCGCAAACCTGTGTCGGCGCATGTATTGTAAGCCAGTCTAATAAAATACTTTCCGTAGGATATAACGGTATGCCTGTCGGATGCAGCGACGATGAGTTTCCATGGGAAAGAGAAGGTTCTCCTCTTGAAACAAAATATCTGTACGTATGCCACGCAGAACTCAATGCACTTCTTAACTATACAGGCACAGACCTTAGAGGTTCAAGAATATATACTACTCTTTTTCCATGCAACGAATGTACAAAAGCAATCATACAGTCAGGAATAAAAGAAATTATATATCTTAGCGATAAATACTCTGACACCGATTCGACCATTGCCGCAAAAAATATGCTGCGAAGTTCAGGAATTTCATTCAGGGCATATGAGCCTTCCGGAAAAGAAATCAGTCTTTCGCTTTAATAATGTTATTGTCGGTTTTATGATTATCTATATATCGGAATACATCGTCTTTAAAACTGTTCCATTTCTTTTCATGCTTTACATAATACTTGGGACAGTTTTTTCCAGTCACATCGTAATGCCGTATTATATCATCCTTTTTAAGATTATATTCCCCACACAGCCACGCAACTAAGCGTACGAGCGAATTATATGTAGCATCATTAAATTTTCCGGTATTATCGGCATGGCAGCATTCAATTGATATTGTATCACTGTTCCTTTCATTTGAAGCATATGCTATCTCATCAAGCGGTATACACTGTACAATCTGTCCATCAAGTCCTATAACATAGTGGCTGCTTGCATATACCGGTTTTTCTTTTCCTGCATTTTCATACATAAGATTATTAAAATAATTTCTGTTTGCCTCTGCATCAGAACCCGGATTAGCCGTATAATGTATCACTATCCCATTTACTTTCTTCAGTTTTTTCTGTGGTCTGGAATATTCATTTGGTTCAATATAATCTTTTATAACTTCTACAGGTCCGGTATTAGCCGTTACCTGTGCCGTATTTTTCCCTTTGCCGGTTACATGGCTGAGCACTAATGCAAATATATACACTAAAAAAATGAGCAGTACGCTAAAGATAAAAATATATTTTATCCTTTTCGCCTGCTCATTTTTATTTCCTGATGTATATTTTTTTGAACCGTATTTTTTTATCATGTTATCCCCACGTTGATTTCCCTATTAAACTATATATGCATTACTCTACGCTGTAGTTAGGCGCCTCTTTGGTAATATGGATATCATGCGGATGGCTTTCTTTAAGGGACGCAGCCGATATTTTTACAAACCTTCCATTTGCTTTGAGGTCTTCTATCGTCGGTGTTCCACAATAACCCATACCTGAACGAAGTCCTCCCATAAGCTGAAATACCGTATCTTCTACCGTTCCTTTATAAGATACCCTTCCTTCAACTCCTTCAGGTACAAGCTTCTTGGCGTCTGTCTGGAAATATCTGTCCTTGCTTCCGTTTTCCATTGCCGCAATTGAACCCATACCTCTGTATACTTTATACTTTCTTCCCTGATACAATTCAAAACTTCCCGGGCTTTCATCGCAACCCGCAAACATACTTCCCATCATACATACATTAGCGCCTGCTGCAATAGCCTTTGTCATATCTCCGGAATATTTAATACCACCGTCTGCAATTATCGGAATGCCGTACTCCTTAGCTGTATTATAGCTATCCATAATTGCGGTAATCTGAGGAACGCCAATACCTGCGACAACACGTGTTGTACATATAGAACCGGGACCTATTCCTACTTTGACTGCATCCACCCCTGCTTCTATAAGGGCCTTTGTTGCATCACCCGTAGCAACATTTCCGGCTATGAGCTGTATATCACTGAACTTATCACGTATCATCTTAATTGTTCTAAGAACATTTGCAGAATGTCCATGTGCAGTATCTATAACAATTGCATCTACCTTCGCATTTACAAGTTCTTTAACTCTTTCCTCTATATTTTTCGTTATACCGACTGCTGCCGCACATAAAAGACGTCCCTGTGAATCCTTTGCCGAAAGCGGATATTTAATCTGCTTTTCAATATCTTTAATAGTAATAAGACCTTTAAGATTACCAGCCTCATCAATTATAGGAAGCTTTTCTTTCCTTGCGTTTGAAAGAATCTCTTTGGCTTCTTCAAGAGTTATTCCTTCTTTTGCCGTAATCAGGCCTTCCGAAGTCATCTTCTCTTTTATTTTCCTGCTGTAATCGGTTTCAAATTTAAGGTCTCTGTTGGTAATAATGCCAACCAGTTTGTGTCCTTCCGTAATCGGTACGCCCGATATACGAAACTTTGCCATAAGTGTATTGGCATCCTCAAGGGTATTATCCGGTGAAAGGTAAAACGGGTCTGTAATTACTCCGTTTTCCGAACGTTTTACCCGGTCTACCTCCTGCGCCTGCGCCTCTACAGACATATTTTTGTGTATTACTCCTATTCCTCCCTGCCTTGCCATTGCAATGGCCATTCTATGCTCCGTAACTGTATCCATTCCTGCACTCATCATCGGAATATTAAGTCTTATTTTCTTAGTCAGTTGTGTAGATAAATCTACCATATTAGGTGTTACTTCCGAATATGAAGGTACCAAAAGCACATCATCAAATGTGATTCCCTCGCCTATAATCGTACCCATATTTAACCCTCCTGAACATAGTGTTTTAATTTCAGTTTCAATAAAAGTATTTGCAGAAAAGGATAACACCAATTCAGGATTAAGTCAAGCAAAATAATACAAATAGCAGGTTATTATTTTTAATTCAGTGCAATCTGCTGTGCAGTATCTCCGGTAAGAGGAGTCAAAGGTATTTCTCCCGCAAATGCACCGTTTCTATCATATGCCCTTATAATATAATTTCCGCTTGCCACTCCGTTGAAGCTGCCCTTTAATTCATTAACCTTATAATCTCCGTCACCATAATAATAATTACTATAAAGCCATGTTGTTTTTATCAGTTTACCGCTTGTATTCATAAGATATAACCTATATTGGGCATCTACTGAAAAACCTATAGAAGATGTAAGACTAACATCAATTTTAAGCGCGCCTGTAAGACTATATGCAAAATTTCCATCAGCATTAACAGGCACATTACGCTCCAGATAATTAATCTTAACCTTATCATTATCATTAACTGTTTCATAATATACATTATATGTACCTACAGGCAGCGATACGCTGTAAGTTTTAGTGTTGCTTCCGTCTGTTGAAGAAACAGTTTCCAGAGAATATGTCCGTCCCGTTTCAGTATTCTTGTAATATACAGATGCAACATCTCCTCTGTCTATAGTACCTGTACGTTTTGCTGAAGGCGCAACGGTAATCTGAAATACGGCTTCTTTTACAATTGCAGGATTAGCCTTGTCAGTTACCTTTACCCTTGGATAATAAGTACCTGCCGGAAGTTCCGATGCGTAAATACAAGCGCTGTTTACATCATCCTCGTAAACATTAAACATATTATTGCAGGAATCAGTTAATTCAACTGTATATGAACCGCCTCCTCCTACAATGTAAAAATATTTACTTACATATCCTGCGGCAATTTCTTTATCTTTTCTGTTTCCCTCGACCAGATTTTCTATCATAATACAATTACTGTCAGCAATAAGGAAATTAACTTCTACTTTTTCTACCTTTCCTGTTTCTGAAGTAAGTGCAAATACACATTTCTGGTTATCTGCTACAGCAGCAGGTATTCCGCATATCATACCTTCTTCCTGATCTATCATAAGACCGGCAGGCAGACTTCCTGATTCAAGAGCAATACTTTTATAACCCCCACCAAATTCTTCTGATGATATATACTGTCCAACACGACCTGTTATAACATATTCATCAATACAGTTGTTTACTATAAACTCTTTCGATATAACATTATTGCCATCTATTCCGCTTACTGCAACCTGTACAATATCGCCATTGTATACATTGTTATTAAGAGATAGTACATAATCTACCTGATTTTCAGTATAAACATCGCCCACATCCATTACATGTATAAACTGTCCATCAGGACGTGATTTATCTCTAACTTCAAAATTGCCCTCGCCAAGCGCAACGCCCTGGTTAAATGATACGACAATTTTATCCGTATATTCTTTATTACTGTATGTAGTAAAATTCAAGTTGCTTACATCTGTAGTTTTCTTTAATACACTAACATTACATACTGCAAATTTTCCGCTTCCGTCGGCTGCTGCCGCCTTTATCTTTACATTACCGGGCTTCAGTCCTTTTACAACTCCCTTTTTGGAAACGGTTGCTATCTTTTCCTTTGAAGAAGTCCATACAATATTCTTAAATGAACCCTTTTTAGCTTTTACGGTTGCTTTAAGTTTTAGTGTGGTTCCTTCTGTTAAAGAAGCTTTTTTCTGATTTATCTTTACTTTACTTACAGCATTTTTAAGTACTTTTACTTTAATAGACGCCTTTTTCTTTTTATTTTTTAATGAAGTTACCGTAACTTTTGCAGTACCGGTTTTTTTGCCGGATATAACGCCTTTTTTATTTACGGCAACAACAGAGCTGTTAGACGACTTATAACTTACTTTTCTGTTCGCAGCCTTATTGGGTTTTACTTTAACTGCAACATCCAGTTTAATTTTTTTGCCCTTTGCAACATATGCTACTTTTGACGAGCCTGCTACACTGCTTACTTTCACCTTCTTTACTTTCACTTTTGACTTTGCTTCCACGGCCTGTCCGGACGTAAAAACAAGACTTGCAGCTGCAAGCATAACTGCAGCCGAAATAATCACTTTTTTCATAAAATCCACTCCTTATATATTTGTAATTAACGGAGTTATTTTAACACTATAAACGTTTTTTGTAAAGTTTTCATTAAATAATTAGCTTTTTTGCTATTTTTCCAATCATATTTCCGCAGCAAAATATAAGGTCTTCTATGACTTTAATTTATCATAAAAGACCTTATCATCAATTATATTATACAAACTTCCGCAAAATCCATATGTCTGCGTCATTCAAATAACGGCATTTTTCTGCAATACAGCGTCAGTATTTATTTCTATCATTATTGCAGCATTACTTTTCGCGGCGCTTTTACTTTCATAAGCTCAATCATTTTTTCAGAAGGTTCAAAATATATCTGGTTTAAACCTTCTTCAGCGACCTTGGCAACCGCCACATATATCTTTGCGTCTTTTCTAAGCGATGAATAATCTCTTACTTTATTATGTCTGTACGCATCAATAGCATGTGATTTAAGCGGCGCCACAACTTCCACTTCGTCCAAATCAATCCTGAGTCTTGTTTTGCGTTTTTCTCCCCCGGATATTGTATCAAAGTCTATCTGTCCGTCAACGAATATATATTCCCATTCAATATTGAAACGAGGCCAGAACCACACAAGCAGACAGCCTCCTACAACTCCGGCCGCAAACAAAAGCCTGCTCCCAATCCGGGCTGCAAATACAAATGTAAATATCACTGCAAATACAAGTAATACTTTAAGCACTATTACCTTTACGGTATTAACCCTCTTTACTGCCGTTTCTGCATACATGTTTTCCATAATATATCTCCAATCTATTCGTCTGAAAACCCAAACCTATGGCTTTCTTTCTGGTATAAGTTTAGTATTAATGTATTCATATTGTCAAGTGGTGAATCCTTATATTACCACATTATATTCTTTTAATTAGCACACCCCAATCGTTCGGATAAGCACGACGTCTGTGCCCCCGATAAGCACATCTGTGCCCCCGATAAGCACATCTGTGCCCCCGATAAGCACATCTGTGCCCCCGATAAGCACGACGTCAGCCCTGTATATATGCAAAAATCGCATATATACAGGGCTGTTCGTTGCACTCACATACCCTGAATAGTAAGCCGTCACTCCCGTCTGCAAGCAGCCGGAGCTGACAGCTTATATTCAGGTTGCGTTCGTGCTTATCGTCACATCATTCCCATGCCTGGATTTCCTGCCGGCATTGGCGGAACGTCTTCTTTTATTGTTGATACTACTGATTCTGTTGTAAGAAGTGTTGATGCTACACTTGTTGCATTCTGAAGGGCGCTTCTTGTAACTTTTGCAGGGTCAAGTATTCCGCTGTCAACCATATCGACATATTCATCACGGAGTGCGTCATATCCTGTTCCTGCTTTGCTTTCTTTTACTTTGCTTACAATAACGGAACCTTCCATTCCTGCATTCTGCGCTATCTTGTAAAGAGGTGACTCAAGTGCTTTAAGTATAATATTAGCTCCTGTCTTTTCATCTCCCTCAAGTGTTGCGGCAAGAGTGCTTACTTCTTTCGATGCATGTATATATGCAGAACCGCCTCCGGCGATTATTCCTTCTTCTACTGCTGCACGCGTTGCATTAAGCGCATCTTCCATGCGGAGTTTCTTTTCCTGCATTTCGGTTTCGGTAGCAGCGCCAACACGGATTACAGCAACTCCTCCTGCAAGCTTTGCAAGTCTTTCCTGAAGCTTTTCACGGTCAAAATCCGATGTTGTTTCATCAATCTGTTTTTTAATCATTGATATTCTCGCATCAATATCATTTTTCTCACCAAGTCCATCAACAATAATTGTATTTTCCTTAGTTACTTTTACAGACTTAGCGCGTCCAAGCTGTTCAAGAGTAGTTTCTTTAAGGTCAAGTCCAAGTTCTTCAGTAATAACTGTTCCTCCTGTAAGAATTGCTATATCCTGAAGCATATCTTTTCTTCTGTCACCGTAACCAGGAGCTTTTACTGCTACTACAGAAAATGTTCCCCTGAGTTTATTAATAACAAGTGTGCTTAATGCTTCACCTTCAACATCTTCAGCGATAATAAGAAGTTTCGCACCTGACTGTACAACCTGCTCAAGAAGCGGAAGTATTTCCTGAATATTACTTATCTTCTTATCTGTAATAAGGATATACGGGTCATCCAGATTAGCTTCCATCTTATCCATATCAGTACACATATAAGCTGATACATATCCACGGTCAAACTGCATACCTTCTACCAGGTCAAGCTCTGTAAGCATTGTCTTGCTTTCTTCTATTGTTATAACTCCGTCATTGCTTACCTTTTCCATTGCATCGGCAACCATCTCGCCAACTGTTTCATCACCTGCGGAAATAGCGGCAACTTTTGCAATCTGATCTTTTCCTGAGAGTGCCTGACTCATTCCCTTGATTGCCTCCACTGCACAATCAGTTGCTTTCTGCATTCCTTTTCTGAGAATAATAGGATTGGCTCCTGCAGCAAGATTCTTGATTCCCTCATTAATCATTGCCTGTGCAAGTACCGTAGCTGTAGTAGTTCCGTCACCTGCAACATCATTTGTCTTGGTTGCAACTTCTTTTACAAGCTGCGCTCCCATATTTTCAAATCCGTCTTCAAGTTCTATCTCTTTTGCAATTGTTACACCATCGTTTGTTATCATCGGTGCTCCATATGATTTATCAAGTACAACATTTCTTCCCTTAGGTCCAAGGGTTACGCTTACTGTATCAGCAAGTTTATTTACTCCTGTTTCTAATGCAGCTCTTGCTTCTGCACCATATTTAATCTCTTTTGCCATTGTTATTACCTCCTGGTTATAATTATAATTAATCTTCTACTATAGCTACTATATCGCTCTGTTTTACTACCACATATTCATCTTCACCAAGTTTAACGTCTGTTCCGGCATATTTTGAATATATAACTTTATCTCCCGGCTTAACCTGCATTACTACTTCTTTACCGTCAACTGTTCCGCCCGGACCCACAGCAACTACTTCTGCCTGCTGAGGCTTTTCCTGTGCCTGACCCGGCAATACTATACCTGACTTAGTAGTTTCTTCTGCTTCCAACTGTTTTAAAACGACTTTGTCACCTAAAGGTACTAATCTCATCATAAATTCCTCCTAATATTTTATATATTATTAGCACTCGCTTATGTTGAGTGCTAACTACTGTTTTATATATTAGCCAATTCGCCTGTTATTTGCAAATCATTATCATTTGTATATTTCTTCCATTGAAACATTTTTAGGATAATATATTAATATATCTGCTTTTTTCTCATTTATACTCTTATTTTCTCTTATTTTTATAGTTCCATGCTATACATCTTTATTTATTAATGTGTTTTGTTCAAGATTTCTTTTAAGATACTCATATCTCTGAAACTTTTCCTTTTTCCCAAAATGATAATCCGATTCTCTTTCCTGCACGGGGTCAGCCCCATACACAAGTTCATTCGCCTTTTCTCCAAACTGTTCGCATGTCAAATCAAAAGCAATTCCATTTACAACGTTATAACAGTGAATACCTCCGTTCTCTGTCTTCATACCGCGAACAACTCCCCCAAAAATATCCTGCGCAAGAAATGCAGTGACCGAACACTGTCCAAGCGTCCTGTTTTCCTGCGTCCATTCATCCCTCATTCTTGGCGCACATGTTTCTGCGCACCATATCTCCGATAATGCGTCATACAAATCAATAGGCGTTTCGATTCCCGGATATATATTATTTACCGCTTTTACGTCAGATACTTTATCATGCCCATAGAAATTGTAAGATATATATCTTCTCATCTCATGCCATTCTTCTCCGCCCCATGACGAGCCTGATATTCCTTCATCGCAAAATCCCATTTTTTCATACATTTTTACTTTTGATTCCAGACACGTAAGTATAATCATTTTGCGCCCTTTTTCTTTTTCACGTTTTATATATCTGTTCACAAGTTCCCTGCCAAGCCCCTGCATACGATATTGCGGAAGTACATCAAGACCTAATATCATAATATTTTTACCTTTATCATTATTAAGTCCGGCATCTGTAAAAAATTCATCCCTAAACACCTTTTCATCCGTCGCCAGTCCGTTTAAAAATCCTGCAATATTTCCCGTTTTTTTATCAACCGCAACCAGAAACAAGTCAGGTACTTTTTCTATTCTGTCTTTCATATCTTTTTCAGAACAGGCTTCATTCGGCGGAAAACATATCTGCTCAATACGGACAGCTTCATCCGCCTCACCTTTATTAATATTTCTGAATTGAAATCTATCTGTCATTCAAACACCTTCTTTTACCTTTTTATTTTTATTCTAATGTATAAGTATTTCAAAGTCAAAGCTAAGATGGTATAATATATTCAAATAATATAAGTTGGAGGTTAAGTTTGAAACTAAAAGATAGCGGATAGAGTATAAAATTGAACATCACAAATAAGCCATCATATGGTGGCCAAAAA
>CANPYY010000039.1 GCA_947588675.1 uncultured Lachnospiraceae bacterium
AAATGGCAGAAAAATTAGAAAGGAATGGTTTAAAATCAAGGTGAATCGTACAAATCCTTACTCTGAAAAGACAGGCACACCTGTTGTTCTTACGGTAAACGGCGAGACATTTCGGGCAATTTTTTACAAGAATAAAACGACTGATGAATTGATGAAGGAAATGCCTGTGACAATCAAAATGAAAGAGTTGAATGGGAATGAAAAGTACTGCTATTTTAATAAGGAATTTCCTACTGATGAGAGAGTGCCGGGGGAAATAAAAGCTGGAGATATTATGATGTATGGCTCAGATTGTCTGGTGACTTTTTACAAATCTCATAATACATCCTATGAATATACAACGGTAGGGAAGATTGAGGATGCGGCAGGCTTTGCAAAGGCAGTAGGAGACGGAAATGTGACAATTACGTTTGAAGTAAGGAATAAATCTTGAGGAGAACTGTATTCCGCAAGATATTATGAATATGACCGTTGAAAACTATGATAGATTTTTAGCTAAGAGACGTAAAAATAAATGGATGCAATTTGATGAATAAAGATCCTTTCAAGGAGTATATAAAACAATCAGAACCAAACAAAAAAGATAAAGGTTATGCCTGCATTAAATTTTACATTGAAGCATATCAGAAAATGTGGGAAGATGAAGAACTGGAATAGATATTGGAATTTATACGCAGGACTTTGAAAATGAATTTATTTCATTGACGGATATAGCTCGATATAAAAGTGATGATCCAACGGCAGTTATACAAAATTGGATGAGAAATCGGGATGTAATAGAATTTCTTGGATTATGGGAAAGACTACATAATCCAGATTTTAAACCCCTCGAATTCGAGGGGTTTAAAAAGCAGGCAGGAGCAAACGCATTTACAATGTCACCCAAGAAATGGATAGAAGCGACATATGCCATCGGCATCGTTTCAAAAGCAGGACGTTATGGTGGGACATATGCTCATAGTGATATTGCTATGTCTTTCGCAACTTGGATTTCACCTGAATTCCAGTTGTATATTATGAAAGATTACAGGAGACTAAAGTCAGATGAGAATAGTCGGTTGTCTCTGAATTGGAATTTGAATAGGGAAATTTCTAAGTTAAATTATAGGATACATGCGGATGCAATTAAAGGAAATCTGATTCCGCCAGAGCTGACTCCTGCACAGGTGTCATATAGATATGCTAATGAAGCAGATATGTTGAATGTAGTTTTGTTTGGAAAAACAGCGAAACAGTGGAAAGATGAAAATATAACAGAAAAAGAAAATATGAGGGATGTAGCGACATTGAATCAATTATTAGTGCTTGCAAATATGGAAAGTTATAATGCTGTTCTGATTAATCAGGGAAAGAATCAAAAAGAACGGATGGAATTGCTTCGGCAGTTAGCAGTGCAGCAGTTACAGACATTGGAAACAGTAAGTTTAAATAATTTGCCGAAATTGGAAGAGAGAATAAAAGAAAAATAGGCTAATGATTTGGGTAGTAGACTAATAATATAGGTGGTAGAAAGGAAAATATTAATGGAAAGAAAATATCAAGTATTTGTAAGTTCTACATATGAAGACTTGAAAAAAGAGAGACAGGCAGCAATAAGTTGCTTACTTGACATGAATTGTATTCCAGTAGGAATGGAACAGTTTCCAGCAAGTTCTTTGAGTCAATGGGAATATATTAAAAGGATGATTGATATGAGTGATTATTATCTTTTGATTGTTGCAGGGAAATACGGTTCTATTGATCCTGAGGAAAATATAAGTTATACGGAAAAAGAATATAGATATGCTATCAGTAAGAAAATGCCTATATTAGCATTTTTACATAAAAATATTGATTTGCTTCCTGTAATCAAAGTCGGGGCAACGGATGAAGAAAGAGATAGAGTAAAGAAATTTCATGATACTGTTAAAGCAGCGGGAAGGTTAGTTGATTTCTATATTAATGAGGAAGAATTAAAGTATAAGATTGCAGAGGCAATACCTAAAATTATAAATGATGTACCTATGTCGGGTTGGGTAAGAGCGGATCAAGCAGAGAAGGCAATTGCGACAGCAGGGGATTTTAGAGAAATTCAAGATTTGAAAAAGCAATTAGATGAAATACAAAATGTTATCTTGGAAAAATTTGAACAAACACAAATGAAATGGCAACCTATTTCTGAAGAAGAACTAGAGGCGATATTTAACGAAGAAAAAGAAGAAGTGAAATTACCAATACTGTCAGAGGAAGCAAAGCAACTTTTGATTGAAGCAACAAAAGATGCGGCTGGACAGGTTTTGGTAATTAATTCGCTTGAAGGAACAGATATACAAACCAATAATAAGATAATGAATACTGATAAGATTGGTGAATCTGTTGCCATATGGAGAGCAGCTGTAGAGGAGCTTGAAGATAATCAGTTGATAATGGCAGTTGGAAATAGAAATGAAATATTTCAACTTACCAAACGTGGATATGAAGTTTCGGAAAAAATTTAAAAATGGCTCATTTGAAGCTAGTAAGATGAGTGAAGAAAGCACCGGTGGTATGAAAGAGGAATAAATTTTGTATCAGGTTGGTACAAAATTGGTGAAATCTACATTTTGTGAGGGAAAGTGCTGCCGTGAGGTTTTTACATTTTAAAAAAGTGATTTCTGACGTAGTAAATGTTTTAGTGGTTCCGGATGTGGTGTGCGGAAACATATTAAACGAAAAATAACGTAAAAGACCGTTCATTTTCAAGAAAATTGAAAGTAAACGGTCTTTTGTTTTTTTACACATTAAATATCAACGGACTATTTTAGGTGACATTAATTATATATGTTTTAGGAAAGTGATTGTGTGGATATGATACGGAATGTGGCGGTAAATACAGTGCATAATTTCAGAAATCATCCGTTTAAGGTGGAGGTGAATATGGAGTTATGTGAATTGATGAAAAGTATTGAGAAAGAAGCTGCTATATGGTCGGGTAAAACAGAAGTGTCCGTTATAATAAGGGAACTTGATGATGCTCAGGCAGTTATGGCAACGTTAGATTCAAATATGCACAGGAAAAACCTGAAACCCAGTGCCCAGTGAGAAGGCATTTGCTTATAAGATGAAACTGGAAACTATGAAACATCAAGGAAAGAGAATGTAATGTCTGACATCATGTGGAGTAACGAGTTGCTTTGCAAAACAGGCAGTGCAAGCGGGCGGATTGGCAAAGAGATGGTGTCCACGAATAAGGACGGTAAAAAGAGATAGTATTAGGGCAGGCACACAGAGTATTATTGTGTGTCCTGCCCTGTATTTTGTTTTAAGAATGTACTATGGTAATGAAAATTGAAAATAAAGATTTTTTTGTTGCTTTGGAAAGAGATAAATAGTATAGTTTTAGTGCAGTTATTAGAAAATCACATTAATTATAAAATGAGATTTGGCTATTAGTTTTTTGTCTCCTCTGGATATAAAGTAATATGGGAGCAAATACGATCCTATTTCTTTAGTAAAAAGTATAAAAGTTTTTGGAATGGTTGGATGAAAAGGATTTTGAGTAAGATGGATGTCAGAAGAGACAAGAGAATTTAGGTATAGTTTTTATCGGGACAATAAGCCAATAAAGATAAGCTATGAAGTGTTTCATGAGCGTAATGCGAGGGATAATGATTTATATTTATACTTCCCGTACGAATAAAATGTATTGAACTTTGAAAGTTCAATATTTTGTCAAATTGAGAAAACACATTTCAATGAAACTCATTGCAAAACATATTGAAGGAGGATAATTTATGATAAGGTATATTGAAGAAATTGAACCAATAAAATGGAGCGAAGAGGAAGAAATTATTGCACGGTATAAAAATATTCCGGGTGTGTGGATTTTAGTTGGAAGAAGAAAAGTAACAGGAAAATCTTGTTTGGAGTGTCTGCAAGTTGCAAAGTGTAATGATATAGGTGGTGAAATAAACAGAGATACTTTTTATCTAAAAGTCAAGAAATTTGAATCTGTACCAAAAGATTATGTTAATCAATTTGGAGAACATATATTTGAATATAAAGAATATTCCAATCGAGCTAAATTGCTTTATAAGGATATTGCAGAAAATTATAAGGATTTAATATTTATATGTATGGCATATGGAGATGAGTTAAAGGATGATAGTTTGAGAAAGGATATTGAGAAGTATGTAGCTTATAAAACATTATGCCGCTATTGGGTAAATGGTGGTCAGTATAAGAAAAAGGAAGTAGAAGAAATCAAATCAATAAAAGAAAAATGTCAAGAACAGTGTCAGGCATTGCTTGAAAATATAAAAGAAAAGTATGGAGAAAAGGCAGATTCTATGAATAAATTTCTTGAAAGTCTTATTGACGGAACTTTTGACAATAATAATTTTGAAAAGGATTTAAAAATAGACGATACTCTCGGCTGCTAGCCTTAAAGATTGAAATCAAGTTTAGTGCAGATAAACTGTTTTGTGGTCTATCTACTATTTTTCTGACTGTTACGATGGTACATATTCCAAAAGATCAGCAATAGAGCAATCCAAAGTATGGCAGATTCTAATCAACGCATCCGTATCAAGGTGGGAAATGATGCGTGATTACCTAAAGAGTAATGATATCAGCATCAAAAGCGGTACCGATTTAAACTCGGTTATGTGTGACATGATGTCCGTCCTTCTGGAAGGGCGCTGGATGAAGAACTGGATCAGAAACTTGGTTATTCAAAGTACGATTACTGGAACAAGGAAACAGACAATAGCAGGAACGGGCATTCTAAAAAAACAATGTATACCAGTTATGGCGACAAGGAGGTGGCAATCCCCAGAGACCGTAATGGCGAATATGAACCGTAGCTCATTCGAAAATACCAAAACACAGTTACGCAGGACATGGATGAAAAAATCCTGTCCATGTATGCAAAAGGAATGACCACCGGTGACATTGAATCCCACATGAAAAAACTGATGGCAGACCTGAAGCTGGTATATGCTGCCCCTACAGAAGAAATAGCACTGGAAGAACTGGAAGCATTCCGGGAAAAATGGGACTCCAAATATCCCAAGATCTATAGATCATGGCATGATAAATGGGCAACTCTTTCGACTTACTTCAAGTACCCGGAAGCGGTCAGACGCCTTATTTATACGACAAATGCCATTGAGGGATTCAACCGCCAGCTCAGGAAAGTCACTAAAAGCAGGACAGTATTCCATCAGATGACAGTCTGTTGAAAATGCTGTATCTTGCAACTATGGATATAACAAAAAAATGGACAGGACACAGACAGGACTTGGGACAGATTCATTCCCAGCTGGAGATCTATTTTGAGGAACGCCTTTCCGGCAGGAATCTGTAAAACAATCTAAAAATATGCCGGCTTAATTGACATGCAAAAAAATCATTGTATAATACAAGTAAGGGCAGAACCATAAAAATCGGCTTTGCCCTTCAGTAACTATTCACAAATCTTATATCGGTTTTCTAAGTTTACACAAAACTTGAAACGGTCTCCAATTAAAACTTTAACAGTTTTTATAATTGTGCTCCGAATAGGCATAAAGTTTCGTAGATTCGGTATACATACGTTTTTATAATTTTGAGCACTCTATTATTTTAATCTTACAGCTCTTCCGCCTTAAAAGCTGAATATCCTTCGTAATAGTAGCTATGGTCAATGCCCTTCATATAGATATCTCGGCTGTTCACGTCATCGGTCAGAGCAGCCTTTAGGATATGCTTGATTTCAATATCTTTAATGGGGCTGCGTTCCATAGCGAGAAGATAGTCTTCCTTATCTACATTGCTCCAGTCCACAACCTTATGAAGCTCTGTTTTTAAAATGAGATCCAGCCAGATACGCATACTGCGGCCATTTCCTTCTCTAAAGGGATGGGCGATATTCATTTCCACATACTTTTCTATGATTTCGTCAAACGTAGACTGTGGCATTTTATCGATATTATTGAGAGCCGCTTCGAGGTACATCAAAGGTGCAAAACGGAAGTTGCCCTTTGAGATATTTACCGTCCTGATTTCTCCGGCAGAATAGTATATATCATCAAAAAGATACTTATGAATTGCTTTGAGGGAAGAAAACTTTCCTGCATCTAATTTATCAAGTATTCCGTTTTTAAAAAGTTCAATCGCTTTTTTCTTGCTAATGCGTTCTTCTTCGCGGGCTAGGTCTGAGGAGTTTGTCAGTCCCAACTTATTTTCAAGTACCATAGCGTACCTCCAAATCTTGATTGCTTATCAGCTTCAGTATCAGATACAATATATATTGTATCACAAATCTTGCAAAAATTCAAAGTTTAATAGGGTTATTCAGGAATTTTACAAAAAAGTCAAAATTTAAGCCTTATATCTGTGAAATTCCGTATTTTTACAACGCTCTAATGTGTTTTACCACAGTCGTATCTGTAGAATATCTCTATTATTTTTGTATTAAAAAGCTGAAAAGTGAACAGTGGCTTGAGTAAGATAAAATCTCCTTGACATTTTAAATCAAGAAAAGTATGATAAGTTATATAAATCATACTTGAGAGGTGAGAAAAAAATGAAATCACTGGAAGGAAAATACGCGTGGACGGCTACGGTTGGTGAAAAGGGACAGATTGTAATACCTAAGCAGGCCAGGGATGTTTTTGGGATTAAACCCGGAGATACGCTGCTACTTCTTGGAGATGAACAGCGGGGAATAGCAATCCCTCCCAAGGGAGCGTTTACCGAACTATATGATATAGCGTATGGGAAGGATGGTGCCGCCGATTGAAAAAAATAGCTTTTTTCTGTATTCCGGCGCACGGTCATACAAACCCTATGCTTCCTGTTGCGGCGGAACTGATTCGGCGTGGTAATGTAGTGAGATTCTATTCGTTTAATGAATTTGAGAAGAAAATTACAGCGACAGGCGCGGAATTTATATCTTGTGATTCATATCTTCCAAAGCTGACAAAACAGGAAGAATACGGGTTAAAAAATGTGTCTGCAACGGAAATGACGATACAGGATATACGGATTACGCTCAATATGGACTCTTTTCTTGACGGGGAATTTAAAACCTTCTGTCCCGATGTCGTGTATACGGATTCGGTTTGTTTTTGGGGTAAACTAAACGCCTTAAAGCATAATGTGTCAATGGTGGTGTCCACCAGCACATTCGCTTTTAATAGACTGTCCTCGCGATATATGAAAAATTCTTTGAAAGAATTAGCAGATATGATTTTCGGATTTCCGAAGATATCGAAAGAGTTGAAGAAACTAAGAACTTACGGATATCATGTGAACAGTGTGCTGTCTATGGTTCAGAGTGACAATAAAACGGACTCGGTCGTTTATACTTCACGGCGGTTTCAGCCGTATGCGGAAAGTTTTTCAAATCATTATGCTTTTGTCGGTCCATCAGTATTTTCAAATATCGAACCGAATAAAGATAATGTCAGACCGCTTATTTATATTTCTATGGGAACAGTTATTAACGACAGACCGGATTTCTATAACAAGTGCATTGAAGCGCTGAAAGAATGTAATGTTGATGTCATTATATCATGTGGTAATGCGATAGAGCCTGATGATTTTTATACATTGCCGGACAATATACGGGTATATACATATGTTGACCAGCTTGATATACTTTCCGGAGCAGATGTATTTATTACCCATTGCGGCATGAACAGTGTTTCTGAAAGTCTGTATATGGCTGTGCCTATGATTCTTTACCCGCAGACGGGTGAACAACATGCTGTGGCGAGAAGGACGGTGGAAACAGGCGCAGGGGTTATGCTCACGGATGATTCTGTTTGCGGTATACGTTCCGCCGTGCAGGAAGTCCTGAACAATAATAAATATGTAACGGCTGCAAGAGAGTGCAGCGCAGACTTTCGTTCATGTGCAGGGGCAGCAGGGGCGGCAGAATTTATAGAAAATGCACCTCATTCTTTTGATTGATGTATGAAAAGATAAATAAAACCATTATTGACATATCTAAAAGAATATATCAAAATAACCATAAATGAAAATATTTATGAAAGGATGTATAACATGGTTTTGTATCATGGAAGTAAAAATATTGTAGAATATCCTGAAATAAGAAAAACAGTATATAACAAAGATTTTTACTTCGGATTCTATTGTATAAGTTTCAGAGAACAGGCAGAACGTTGGGCGACAAGATTTGGGGGAAAAGGATATATTAATATTTATCAGTATACGGCAGATTCCAAGCTGAACTGTCTTAAGTTTTCAACGATGACAGAAGAATGGCTGGATTTTATTGTGGCGTGCAGACTGGGGAAGCCTCATAAGTATGATATCGTAGAAGGACCTATGGCAAATGATACTATTTTTAACTATGTTCAGAACTTTATTGATAAAAAAATATCGCGGAAGGCTTTTTGGGAGCTGGCAAAATTCAGTCACCCTACACATCAGATCAGCTTTCATTCTGAATCTGCATTGAATACCTTAGTCTATGAGAGGAGCGATGAGGTTTATGGGAGCAAAAAATGACAGTAATTTGTTTTATACATGTAGTTTGATTGAATATATAGGAAGAGTTATAAAAAGAAACCGGCGTGAAGTTACAGAATTTCTTGGAATGGAAACGATTAAAAGAATATATGAATATGCAGATGTTTTTCATTGTGAACCAATTGAAAAGGTGGCGGCTGAATTTATTGAAGAGTTTCAGATAAAAAAGGGAAACTATGACAATGAAGCCGACTGCAGATATCTTGTTCCGGATTACTGGACTGTCGGTGAGGTATATGCGCGATTGATAGAGGATAGTTATTCTTCCCGGTTGGTAGAAGGAATATGGGAGGTATATCATTCGTGGATCAGCGATAGTATATCTGATTATAATACAGATTTTTATTATCAGCCGAGAGATTATATTGCGGCCTGTTATAAGCAGGGAGTCGTTTTGTAAAATAGAAATTGAATATTCTATATTTTAGCTGTTTTTTGATTCATTTTATTGACGAAGGAAGCGTTTTTTGCAGTCATTTCAATCCATGCCGGGCGAAATCCGCTTTTGATGGCGTTTCGGACTGACTTTATATTTGACCAGGCGGCGCAGTAAAACGGAACTTTGCCCTGCTCTAAAATTTCAAGAGCCAGGCGGCTTGTAAGAGCGGACGCAATGCCCTGTCTGCGATAGGCGGGCAGTACATCGATACCGATTTGCCACATGGTTTCACAGTCGGCGGAGCATGCGGCAAGACCGACGAGCGTTTCACCGTCATATGCCCCGACACCCAGAATATCCAGTTTGCGGCGTTGTTCACACAACGCATTGCTCCACTTAGGAGTATAAAGCGATGAAAAATCTTTCGGATGCAGCAGTTTTGTTGTGTAAGGACAGTCTAAAATCTTTAACTGGCGAAGGTCAGGAAGAAAATACTCCGCCATAAAGCAAATTCTTAAATCATCTTTTTGTAATTTGTCGTTCAGAACATGCAGATTCGGCGTTTCAAAGCAATGTTCAACAGGAAAGCTGTTTATATAGTCTGATATAATGTTACGGTATTTTTCGTTTATGGAAGCAACAATGTTGTTTCCATAAGAAATCAGATTGCAGTCAAACGGTAGAGAAAGATATTTTCTTGCATCAGGATTTGAATTAGATGCAACAATAATATTCTCTGCCCGCATAAAATCTTCTGCATCACAGTTTGCATCTATGGCAGATTGCCGCATTGCAATTTGTAATATTGTACTGTTTGTAAAATTCATGATTTTCTCCCGGATATTATTAATATAGTTTTATTTATTGCGCTTTCTTCGACTGATATTCAAACTGTCGTTTTTGCATTTCCGGTACTTGCTGTCAGAAACAGGAAGTCATTTCCAGATGTTGCAATTTTAATATACTACTACAAGACGGTTTATTTCAATATTAATATTTGATTGATGGAAATAATAGATTAGGTAGAACCGGAGAAATTATTTGTGATTTTGTTATAGACAATATATCGATGTTGATGGATAATATAGATATTCCTTATATAACCCATGAAAGGAAAACTATTATATAAACATGAATGTTATCGGAAAAGGCATTTTAAATGCGGAGGAAAAAGAATTGCTTAATAATGGAGAAAAGCCGGAAAAGCTGGTGGTAAGAGGCAGTTTGTTTGATGGAGAAAATATGCTTTCGCAGGTAAAAAGTTTTGCGCTTTCGGAAGGCTTGGAAGAAACGTGCCGCGCGGTGCGGTATATGTGCGAGAAACACGCAGGACAGTTTAGAAAACCCGGGAAATATTCGGATGAGCAGGTGCCATATATAAACCATCCGCTTTTAATGGCGTGTCAGGCATATGCTTTTGGCATTTGTGATGATGCGCTTCTTGCTGCAATTCTTTTGCACGACGTAGTTGAAGATACGGAAATTACATTAAATCAGCTCCCTTTTGGGGATGAAGTAAAAGAAATTGTAGGACTTGTAAGCTTTTTTGTGCCTGATGGGAAAACAAAAAAACAGGCGAAAGATGAATATTATAAAAGAATAAGCGGAAATGGCAAGGCATGTGTTGTGAAAATTATTGACCGGTGTAATAATGTATCGACAATGGCGGGGAGTTTTGACAGGGAAAAACTGATTGAATATATACAGGAAACTGAAAAATACGTATTACCGCTTACCGATGTGCTTGAAAATAATTACCCCGAATACAGAAATACTGCATTTTTGATAAGGTATCAGATAATCAGTATACTGGAAACAATAAAATGCCTGATTTTGGATTAAATATTAATTTTACTTGCACAATATACATATAAAGTGTAGAATTTAATAAAGTGTAATTACAGTTTAAGCAAGTACATATAATACTGTTACGGTCAAATAATTTCATTAATCGGTGAAAAGGACCGATAGAAAATATACTTTTTACTGATAATATTCTATATATAGTAAAGGAGTATATTTTATGAAAAATGGAAAGAGAAACAAAAGCATAGATGAAATAGTGGGAAATAATATCAGGACATTCAGGAGAGTTAATGGCATAGACCGTAAAACTCTTGCGGAAAAGTTTCATATTTCTGACGATGCTTTGTACAGAATTGAAAAAGGTGAAACAGGGTTGTCAGGAGAATATGCATATATACTGGCAACTGAATTTGGCTGTGATATGAATTTTATTTACGGGAAAGCAGATGTTGAGGAAATGCTGATAAAAAGTATGGAAAAGGCTATGGAAAGTACGGAAAAAGAAGAAATCCGGCAAATGGCTTCCCGTATACTCAGGTATGCCGCTGAACTTTTAAGCAGCGACTCCGAGTTAAAGTAGCAGCGGATAACTGTAGATAACACTGAGGATGGACAGACAGGTGGTTTATGCGACCTGTTATCTGTAAGCAAAAATGCAGTTATTGAAAGGGAATAGTAAAATGTATTATAACAATATATTAGAGGCAATAGGGCAGACTCCGGTTATTAAGCTGAATCATTTGCCGCAACCGGGGGATGCAAATATATTGGTCAAATTTGAGGGGCTGAACGTAGGAGGTTCAATTAAGACCAGAACGGCATACAATATGATTTGCGCCGCAGAAGAAAAGGGCATATTAAAACCTGATTCCATTATAGTTGAACCTACAAGCGGTAATCAGGGTATAGGACTGGCTCTCGTGGGCGCGGTAAAAGGATATAAAACAATAATAATTATGCCTGATTCGGTAAGCAGGGAAAGAAAACTTCTGGTTGAGCATTATGGAGCAGAGGTTGTGTTGATACATGATAAAGGAAATATCGGAGATTGTATCAATGAGTGTATACAAAAGGCAAATGAGTTAAAAGAAAAGGATTCACGCGTATACATACCACAACAGTTTGAAAATGATGCAAATCCACAGGCGCATAAAATTCATACGGGTATTGAACTGTTAGAGCAGGTAAACGGACCTATAGACGGTTTTTGCTCAGGAATAGGAACAGGCGGCACTATAACCGGTATAGGTGAAATACTGAAAAAGGCTAATCCGGATATTACAATATGGGCGGTTGAACCGGAAAACGCGGCAATACTTGCAGGCGGAACGGTGGGAGCCCATATTCAGATGGGAATTGGAGACGGAGTTATTCCCGGAGTTCTCAATCAGCATATATACGAAGATATTGTCGTTATTTCAGATAAAGAGGCGTTGCAGACGGCGAAAGATTTGGCGCGTTGTGAAGGAATAATGTGCGGTATTTCAAGCGGTACAAATGTAGCGGCGGCATTAAAACTCGCCCATAAGCTTGGAAAAGGTAAAACGGTAGTTACGGTACTGCCTGATACTGCAGAGAGATATTTTTCAACACCATTATTTGAATAGATATAATACTGCGATATTAAAGGGATGCTGCAAAATTTTTACTATGCGGCATCCCTGTTTTTTTATTATTTTCAGGCGTAAAAAGGAGAAACAGCGGTTTATTACAACGGAAAATTTATCTGAATATGTATTTTGCAGTCTAAAATAGAGAAAATTTGTCGATTTATATTAAAAGGCATACATTTATGTAAAAATTAATACGTTTTGATTAAAAATTACAATTGAATTGCCAAAATGATGTATATTAGTTGTAAAATTATTACTATATGGAGGCGAATATTTATATGAAAAAAGAATATGAAACGGGGTACAGAATATACATATTGAGGCTTATCAAGGGATATACAAGGGAAGAATTATCGGAACTTGTCGATATTACGCCTAAGTTTTTATATGAAATAGAGAAAGGAAGAAAAAATTTTTCGGTACAGACTTTAATTAAGCTGTCAAATGTTCTTGAAGTTGCCTGTGATTATATTTTGACCGGTGATGAGAAGTTTATAAAGAAAGAAAACAGGGAGTTTATAAATGAAATGTTTAGTATTACCAACAAACAATAAGTAAATATATAATCATAAATACTGTTGTCAAAATGTAAAAATATGTAGTTAAAAATACAGTTTATAAAGTATTAATTATAATAAAGAAACTATGAATGTATTGTTGACAATAAGTATATATATAGTTTAAAATTAAAAATGCCAATAATTGAAATATGTACTGGTATTGTACGTGTCAAGCATAATATAGGTGTTTAGATGGTAGAAATGGAGATGTATTTCAATGAAAGAAGTTCTTATAGTAGAAGAAAAAGAAGAAACAAGAAATGAATTGGTAAAACTTGTAAAGGAGGTAAAACCTGATGCAGTGGTTTATGAAACGTCTGATGAAAATGAGGCATATGTAATAGCGATAAAAAGAACCATAGACCTGTTTATTACAGATATAGTGCTGCATTCGGGAAAACCGGGCGGAGATAATTCAGGTGCTGACTTTGCAATCAACATACGCACTATAGAAAAATACTCTTTCGTGCCTATTATAATATTAAGCAGTCTGTATGACTATAAGATGCGTATGTTTTCAATAGTGCATTGTTATCAATTTATTGAAAAGCCATTTGACAGTGAAAATGTAAAAACAGTAATTGAAAGTGCTATAAGATATACTACGAAAGATAATCGCAAGAAATATGTGTATTTTCGTAGTAATGGGCTGCTTGAAGCTGTTTTGCTTGATGACATCCTGTATATTGAAAGCAGAAATCATCAGATGACGGTATATACTATAAACGATAGCTTTATGATTCCTTACAAAACCTGCAATAAAATGCTGATGGAACTGGATTCAGATGATTTTACATTATGTAACCGTCGAACAATAATCAATATAGAACGTATAAAGAGTGTTGATAAGGTCAACAGATACATATATATGAAAGATATTGATACTGTTCTTGAGATTGGTCCTGTAATGAAAAAGCAGTTTTTAGAGGAACTTAGGAAACGAGGTAAGATATTGTAGGGGCATGTACCAATACCAGTACTATATATTCATAAAGTATGTATATTTTGGTAAAAATTTAAAAAAAATATTGCCAAACTATACATAAAACATAAAAAAGGAAATTTCCAATAATTTGTTGTTGCATTTGCAAAAAAAAGATGATACACTTGTCCATGTTGACAAAAATATATTAATAAAAAAATATTGCCATGCTGAATATAAGTGTGTTTTATTGAAGTGTATAGGCTGAAAATTCGGAATATCCATACTTATGTTATGAGGGGTATCCGGAGTAAATGTAGTAACGGTCTATGGTGTGTGTGAAATAATATGGACAAAATGCTCCAAACGCAGTAAATATAGGCAGAAAACAGTTTTTTACGCATGTATAAATAAGCAGCTCTGATAGGGTGGCAGGGAAATAAGTTCTTATGTATAAGGTAAATATTGAATAGATTACTACAGATTTTGTGTATAAAGAATAATCACTGGTTAAAACAGGAGGA
>CANPYY010000040.1 GCA_947588675.1 uncultured Lachnospiraceae bacterium
AAGATGTTGAAAAACTAAGTAAGATTCATAAGATGGCAGCAAAAGCGGACTCCATGGAGGAATTTGTAAAGAACTATAATGAGATTGCATGATATTCTGGATATCGTAAGTTAATCAGACAGGGCATAACAATGCCTTTCGAGAGTAGTAACCTGACCGAATCGGTCATAGTCGTAAAGTTTTGCAGGGGAATCTTATAATAAGAGTACAGGACATTCAGAGTTCTATGTATTAGTTTGAATGTCCTGTGTTTTTGTTCCGGTCTGTAAATATATGTTTTAGCTAAAATTAAAAAGTAATCAAAAAAATAAAAAAAGGTCTTGCATTACCTTCTCCGCTCTGTTATAATATCACTCGTTGATAATATTGGGCTATCGCCAAATGGTAAGGCACTGGACTCTGACTCCAGCATTTCAAGGTTCGAATCCTTGTAGCCCAGTTTTTAAGTGCCCGGGAGAGTTTTCTTCCGGGTTATTTTTATATTGACAAACATTTTCTGATGTATTACAATAAACTTGCCGGAAGTAATATAAGAAAGAAGGAGGAAAGCGGGATGCTGACCCATTTGCATGTTAAAAATCTTGCCATAATAGAAGATGCGGAGATAGATTTTTATGATCACCTCAATATACTTACGGGTGAAACAGGGGCAGGAAAGTCAATTATTATTGGCTCTGTTAATATTGCACTTGGGGCAAGGGTTTCTTCAGATATAATAAGAAATGGCGCTGAGTACGCATATGTTGAACTTATATTTGAACCGGAGGACTATATATGGAATAAACTTCTTGAATATGATATTTTTCCGGATGAAGGGCGGCTTGTGATTTCAAGGAAGATAATGAACAAAAAGAGTATAAGTAAAATAAATGGTGAAACGGTAACGCTTGCAATTCTTAGGGAAGTGTCATCGCTTCTGATTGATATACACGGACAGAATGAACATCAGTCGCTTTTGTATGCAGATAAACATCTTGAGATACTTGACAGGTATAAAAGGGATGATATATATCCTGTAAAGAGTAGGGTGGCCGAATTTTACGCGCAGTATTGTGATATAAAAAAAGAGTATGACAGTATGTCGGTATCTGAGGAGGAAAGAGTACGCCGCATATCTTTTATGGAATTTGAAAAAAATGAAATTGAAACTGCCGGTATCAGAGATGACGAGGAAGCAGAGCTTGAGTATGAATATAGAAAACTTGCAAATGCAGAAAAAATTGCTGAAGCAGTAAGCGGCGCATATGAGATTACAGGCATGGGTAATATAAATATATCATCGCTTATAAGTAAGGCGCTTATGATTTTAAGCGAAGCAGGGCAATATGATGATAATGTAAGCCAATATGCAGATGCACTTTCAGATGCGGATAATATTATAGCTGATTTGAATCATGATATGTCAACATATATGGATGAGTTTGGTTTTGATGAACATAGATTTAAGGAAGTTTCAGACAGATTGGATTTTGTAAGGAAAATTCTTGCAAAATACGGTGGAAATACTGAAAATATGTCTAAGTATTATGATAAATTGAAAAAAGACCTTAAAGTCATGACGGATTATGAAGAACATAAAAAAGAACTTGACAGAAAACTTGCCGATACAAGGGAAAAGCTTGATAAAGAATGTAATATTCTTACTAATATAAGACTTCATGCGGCGCAGGGTTTGAAAGAGGATATAACAAGGGCGTTGTCCGACCTTAATTTCGGAGAAGTTATATTTGATATTGTATTTGAAAAAAAGGATTCTTATTCCTCATGTGGAATGGATAATATAGAATTTATGATATCGACTAATCCGGGTGAGGAAATTAAGCCGCTTGCAAAAGTGGCGTCCGGGGGAGAACTTTCAAGAATTATGCTTGGAGTAAAGTCAGTGCTTAGCAGGACGGACAGAATACATACTCTTGTATTTGATGAGATTGATACGGGAATAAGTGGACGTACTGCACAGAAAGTGTCTGAAAAGCTGGCATATATTTCAAGGGAACATCAGGTTATATGTATAACGCACCTTGCGCAGATTGCCTCGATGGCTGACAGACATTTTGTAATTGAAAAAGGTATACGAAATGAAAGGACGAGTACGCAGATACGTGCTTTAAATGACGATGAATCAAATAATGAGCTTGCAAGGATTCTCGGAGGCGCAGAAATAACGGAAGCGGTTCTTAACAGTGCAAGAGAGATGAAAGAACTTGCGGTTAAAAGGAAAGAAAATATTTTATAATTTGAAACTTTTTCGGACATACTAGAGAAGTATAATATTGTCCGAAAGGGTGAGTTTTAATTGAACCGACTTGGCAAATACCGCGTTGTGCTTATTATTGTGCTTATAACCGAACTGCTGTTTACGGGTTTTTTCTATATTTATCAGGTAGATGCAGGTATACCGGATTCAATTAAAATATATGTTGGCGATGACAGTAGCTTTGATTTTTCAATGCCTGTTGAAGCCAATCTGGAAGGTTCTGTAGAAGCATTAAATATAAGTAATGCGGAAAAAAAGGGCGACGGCAAAATACATTTTTCAATGCAGCAGCCGTTTACCGTTACGTCTTCTGAAAAGGGACGTTATAAAATGAATCTTAAGCTTTTTGGGATATTTAATCTCAAAAGCATATCTCTCGATATCATAGATAATCTGGAACTTATACCATGTGGAAATACTATAGGAATACAGGTGAAGACTAACGGACTTTTAGTGCTTGGAACAGGAGCCGTATTATCAGAAGATGGTCTTGATTATGAACCGGCTTATCAGATTTTACAGACCGGTGATTATATTACAAGCATTGATGGCAATAAGGTGTCGTCAATAAAGAAGCTTGAGAGGTATCTGAATAGCAATACTGATGGTTATGTTACGCTTGGAATACGAAGAAACGGAAAAGAAAGCAGTGTTAAACTTCAGACTGTGGAATGTCAGGATGGAACTACTAAAATAGGCGTATGGGTAAGAGAGGACACGCAGGGTATAGGAACTCTTACTTATATGTCCGGCGACGGGCAGTTTGGTGCGTTGGGTCATGGTATTACCGATTCGGATACAGGAGTTTTAATGGAAATAAAATCGGGAAAACTGTATAATACAGAGATAATAAAGATTATAAAAGGAAGTTCGGGAAATCCGGGTGAAATAATGGGAATGATACTTGAATCAGACTCAGAACTTATAGGAACGGTAGAGGAAAACTCTGAACTCGGAATAAGAGGTACTATTAGCGAAAAAGCGGATTTATCCAAATACAGATATGGGAGCATACCTGTAGGACTCAGGCAGGAGATAAAAAAAGGACCTGCGGTTATATTATGCCAGATTGGGGATGAAATAGAAGAATATAATATAAAAATAGTTGATATAGATAAAGGAAGTACGGATAATAAGGGTATAGTTTTACAGATAAATGACGAAAGACTTCTAAAAAAAACCGGCGGAATAATACAGGGGATGAGCGGGGCTCCGATAATTCAGAATGGAAAACTTATAGGCGCGGTAACGCATGTATTTGTACAGGATTCCACAAAGGGATATGGTATATTTATTGAAAATATGCTGGAGAAGTAACAGTTGGATTTGCCTGTATATATGAAATTGTCATATAAATAAACTATAAAAAACTTGACCTGGGTGTTGCACCCAGGTTTATTATTGTAAAAAATGAAAAAGGAGTTTTTTTACTATGAAAGAAACAATTACCAATATTATTGCAGAGTATTTAGGAAAAGATGCGTCTGAAATTTCAACAACAGATACATTTAAAGAGATTGGTCTTGACTCGCTTGATGTTATGGAACTTGTTATGCAGATTGAAGAAGAAGTTGATGTAAAGATTGAACTTTCACAGGATATCGATAATATTGAAAAACTGTGTGAATATATCGAAGCATCAAAATAGTCCGGAGGGATAAAAATGATTAACAGTCCTATATGTGAGCTGCTTGGTATAAAATATCCGGTTTTTCAAGGTGGAATGGCATGGATAGCAGATTATAATCTTGCAGCGGCTGTTTCCGAGGCTGGCGGCCTCGGTATTATTGCTGCCATGAATTCAAATGGCGAACAGTTAAGGGAACAGATTGTAAAAGCAAAACAATTGACAGATAAACCTTTTGGAGTAAATCTTATGCTTATGAGTCCGTATATTCGTGAAGCTGTAGATGTAGTATGCGAGGAGAAAGTTTCGGTGGTAACTACAGGGGCAGGAAATCCTTCCGAATATATTGCACAGCTTAAAGAAGCGGGAATAAAGATTATCCCGGTTGTACCGAGCGTGGCGTTGGCTAAGATGACTGAAAGAATGGGCGTAACAGCGGTTATAGCCGAAGGTTGCGAATCAGGAGGCCATGTGGGTGAAAGCACTACAATGGCACTGGTGCCTCAGGTGGTTGATGCAGTTAATATTCCTGTAATTGCAGCGGGTGGAATTGCAGATGCAAGAGGTATGGCGGCAGCGCTTATGCTTGGAGCCTGTGGAATACAGATGGGAACACGTTTCCTTACGGCGGATGAATGTAATGTACATGAAAACTATAAGGAAAAAGTCATAAAGGCAAAGGATATTGATACTATTGTTACCGGAAAAAGACTTGGACATCCTGTACGTACGCTCAAGAATCCTATGTCGCGTGAGTTTTTCAAAAAAGAATATGACAGTACCGTGACTAATGAAGAACTGGAAGCAATGGGAGCAGGAGGATTAAGGCTTGCGGCAGTTGAAGGCGACATGGTGAAAGGCTCATGTATGTGTGGACAGATAGCAGGCATGATAAAAGACAGGCTAAGCTGTAAAGATATTGTTACCGGAATATGTAATGAAACAGAACAATTATTATCAGGAGCAGAAAAATGGGTAAAATAGCTTTTTTGTTTTCGGGACAGGGAGCACAGTATTCAGGAATGGGCAAAGATTTGTATGATAATATTGAAGCTGTAAAGAGGCTTTATGATTCAGCAGAGATAAAAAGACCCGGTACCTGTATGCAGTGCTTTGATTCTGATGAGGAAACGTTAAAATTGACTGAGAATACTCAGCCGTGTATGTTTCTTACGGATTTGGCATGTGCCAGAGCGCTTGAGGAACATGGTATACATGCAGATGAAACTGCAGGATTTTCACTGGGAGAAATAGTTGCGCTTACTTATGCAGGAGTTTTTTCAGAAGAAGACGGATTCAGCCTTGTGTGCAGACGGGCGGAACTTATGGGAGAGTGTAACAGGAAATACCCGGGTTCTATGGCAGCGGTGCTTCGTACGGAGCCGCAGACGCTTTCTGAACTTTGTGAGGAGTATGGCGTGTATGCGGTGAATTATAATTGCCCGGGACAGACTACGGTTTCAGGTAATGTAGATAAGATGGATGTCTTTATGGCAAGGCTCAAGGAACTGGGCATACGATATGTTAAACTTCCTGTAAGCGGTTCTTTTCATACACCGTATATGTCTGATGCGTCGGAAGGCCTCAAGACAGCAGTAGAAAGTATAAATGTCAAGGCTTCAAGGATACCTGTGTATTCCAATTATACTGCAGAGAGCTATCCTGATAACGTAAGCGATATACGCAGACTTGTATGTATGCAGGTATCGCACAGCGTTAAGTGGGAGGATACTATAAGAAATATGTATAAACGCGGCTGTGATACATTTATTGAGTGTGGACCGGGTCAGACTTTGTCAGGTCTTGTTAAAAAAACATTAAAAGATGTGAATATATATAATGTAAACAGTATGGAATCTTTAAAAGATACTTGCGGTAAACTGAATATATAGGAGGTTTATGGTATGCTTAAAGAGAATACGGCGGTTGTTACCGGAGGTTCCAGAGGAATCGGAAAGGCGATAGCCGTAAAGCTTGCAGAACTTGGCGCAAATGTAGCTGTCATTGCAACGCATGATGGAGAACAGGCGCGAGATACTATAAAGACCATAGAAGATATGGGAAGAAAAGCCGGTCTTTATGTGTGTGATATAAGTGATATAAAAGCCGTTAATGATGCGGTTTCACAAATAATTACGGATTTTGGCGGGGTTGATATACTGATTAACAATGCCGGGATTACAAAAGATAAACTGCTTATGCAGATGACTGAAGATGATATATCATCTGTAATTGATGTTAATCTTAAAGGATGTATGTATGTAACAAAAGCATGTCTTAGGAATTTTATTAGAAAACGCCGTGGTCGTATAGTGAATATAAGTTCTGTGGTAGGACTTATGGGAAATGCGGGACAGGCTAATTATTCCGCATCCAAGGCCGGAATAGTAGGATTTACCAAATCTGTTGCAAGGGAATATGCGTCAAAGGGCATTACCTGTAATGCAATAGCTCCGGGATTTATATGTACTGATATGACAGGCAGTATGCCAAAAGAAGCGGTTGAAGCCATGCTTGATAATATTCCGTGCAAAAGATATGGAAAGCCGGAGGAAGTAGCTGAACTTGCAGCTTTTCTGGTTCAGGATTGTGCATCCTATATTACCGGAGAGGTAATTAAAATAGACGGTGGAATGTATATTTAATATTTGGAGGAACCATTATGAACAGAGTTGTTATTACGGGTATGGGAGTTGTATCTCCTGTAGGAAATGATAGAGAATCATTTTGGAAAAATATTAAAGACGGTGTGTGCGGTATTGATAAAATTAACAGGTTTGATGCTTCACGTCTTACTGTAAATCTTGATGCCGAAGTAAAAGATTTCAATGCTAAGGAATATTTTCCTTCGGTAGTAGAAATGAGAAGGTCGGACTTATATACACAGTACGCAATTGCTGCTTCACAGGAAGCCGTATCTGACAGTAAAATTCTTGAATCAGATATTGATAAGAGCAGATTTGGAGTGTATATCGGTTCCGGCATAGGAGGAATTAATACATTTATTACAGAACATGATAAACTTAATAATAAAGGACCTGAGAGGGTTTCGCCATTTTTCATACCGATGATGATAGGAAATATGGCTACCGGTTCAGTATCTATAAGATATGGTGCAATGGGACCTACGCTTCCTGTTATTACGGCTTGCGCTACATCTACTAATACTATTGGCGAGGCATACCGCGCAGTTAAACACGGATATGCTGATGCAATTATTGCAGGCGGTACCGAGGCTTCAATAAATGAACTTGCAATGGCAGGATTTGTAAGCTGTCAGGCGCTTTCTCTGAGTGATAATCCTGATGAGGGAAGTATTCCGTTTGACGCGCGGCGCGGAGGATTTGTAATGGGTGAAGGCGCAGGTATTGTAATAGTTGAAGAATATGAACATGCAGTAAAACGTAATGCAAAGATATATGCAGAGATTGTAGGATATGGTAATACTTCTGACGCATACCATATAACGGCGCCGCATCCTGAAGGACTTGGAGCCATTAATGCAATACGCGGCGCAAAGGATGAAGCGGGCATTGAAAGCGGTGAAAAAGTATATATAAATGCGCACGGAACGGGAACGCATCTTAATGATATTATGGAAACTAAAGCTTTGAAGGAAGTATTTGGCAAAGACGCTTACAAGCTTCATATAAGTTCGACAAAATCGATGACAGGACATATGCTTGGCGCAACGGGAGCGGTTGAATTGATTGCGTCAGCTATGGCGATTAAAGAGGGAGTTGTGCCTCCGACAATAAATTATACGGTACCGGATCCTGATTGTGATTTGGACTATACCCCGAATAAGGCAGTAAAAGCAGAGCTTTTGTATGCATTGTCTTCTTCTCTGGGATTTGGCGGACATAACGCATGTGTAGCTATTAAGCGTGTATAATTATATACTATTGGCTTTAATAAGTGAAAAGAGGTTATTATGGACAGAAAAGAAATAGAGCAGATACTGCCGCACAGAGAACCTATGCTTCTGGTAGATGAAGCTTATCTGAATGAAGATGGTACGGCTACCGGATATTATACGGTCAGGGGCGATGAATTTTTTCTCCAAGGTCATTTTCCGGGCAGTCCGGTTGTGCCGGGAGTAATACTTTGTGAAATTATGGCGCAGGCTTCATGTCTGTTGTTTAAAGATAAGATGACAGGCGATATGCTTCCTTTTTACACGGGACTGGATAAAGTGAAATTTAGAAATAAAGTTCTGCCGGGAGATAAAATAAGAATTGACACGAAGATAGAGAGAGAAATGGAACCTTTTTATTTCCTTTCAGGCGAATTGAGCGTAGATGGAAAAACATGTATGAGCGGAAGATTTTCTTTTGCAATCATGAATAATGAATAGTAGGAGAATAGTTTATGTCTGTATTTTATAATGATTATGTAATTGATAAATATGATGAAAATGGAAAGCTTGTAAAAGTTAATTTTAATATTCCGGAGACTTTTAATTTTGCATATGATGTAATTGACAGGTATGCAAAGGAAGAACCTGATAAAAGGGCTCTTGTTTATAAAGATATAAAAGGTAATGTAAGGGAATTTTCTTTTGATGAGATAAGCAGGCTCAGTACAAAGGCGGCAAATGCATTTGCTGCGCATGGCATAGGTCATGGGGACAGCGTTATGCTTATACTTAAAAGGCGTTATGAATTTTGGGTTGCAACGCTGGCGCTGCATAAGCTGGGGGCAGTGGCGATACCAACTTCCCATATGGTTTCTGACAGCGATATAAGTTACAGAATATTAAAGGCAGATATTAAAGCTATAGTATGTGCTGATGATGAAAGTATATGCAACTATGTTGATAAAGCAGTAGATTCTCTTGGCCGTGCAGATATATTAAGATATATAACGGTAGGAAAAAGGGAAAATTATATATGTTTTGAAGAAGAAGTTGCGGCTGCGCCTGATAAAATGGAAAGGCATAATACTAAAAAATCAGACATGATGCTTTTGTATTTTACATCAGGTACGACCGGTGAGCCTAAAGCGGTTGTGCATGATTTCACATATCCTGTAGGACATATAGTGACAGCGAGGAACTGGCACGGCGTTATTGAAAATGGGCTTCACTTTACTGTGGCCGATACAGGATGGGCTAAGACTGCATGGGGTAAAATATATGGACAGTGGTTTTGCGGAACGGCAATAATGGTATATGATTATGATCAGTTTTATGCCAATGAAATTCTTTCTATACTTGAAGAATGTAAAGTTACTACTTTCTGTGCGCCGCCTACGATATATAAATATGTTTTGAGGGAAGAAATTGAAAAATATGATTTATCGAACCTTGTGCAGGTGACAACAGCAGGCGAGCCTATGCCGGTAGAAACGGTAAGGGAATTTAAGGCGAGAACCGGAATGGAAATAAGAAGCGGATTTGGACAGACTGAAACAACACTTCTTATTGGCGTTATGGAAGGCGACAGGCAGAATGAAGATACGATAGGAAAAGCGTCGCCTATGTATAATATATGTATAGTAGACGATGACAGCAATCCTGTAGAACCGGGTGAAATAGGAGAGATTGCGCTTTATCCGTATGAAGATGGTTCAATACCTGTAGGTATATTCTGCGGATATCATGAAGATGATGAGCTGTATAAGAATGCCTGGAGAGGCGGAGTATATCATACCAGTGACAAGGCGTATTGCGATAAGGATGGATATTTCTATTTTGTAAGCCGTACTGATGATGTTATAAAATCAAGCGGTTACAGGGTGGGACCCGCTGAGGTTGAAAATGTTATTATGGAGCATCCTGCGGTATTTGAATGTGCCGTAACAGGATATCCTTCTAAAACAAGAGGTAATATTGTTAAGGCTACAATTGTTCTTCATGAGGGCTATGAACCGACGAACAGACTTAAAGTAGATATTCAGGATTTTGTTAAGGCAAGGACCGCTATGTATAAATATCCCAGAATGATTGAATTTACAGATGAACTGCCAAAAACGATAAGCGGCAAAATCCAGCGTGAAGTTATAAGGCAGAATGATTTGGCAAAATTGAATAATAAATAATTGATGGGAGTTGTTGCAAATATATTTGCCTGTTTGCGGCAACTTCTTTTTGAAACTTGTAAAGAAAGTTTGATTGTGCTATACTTTGATAGGTTGGGAAATTGCAGACAAACAGTGATAAATAAAGGGGAGAATAAGTCATGTACAGGATTCTTAAAAAAAGATTGTTGACGGATAATATTTTTCTCATGGATGTAAAGGCAGAGAGAGTGGCAAAATCCTGCCTTCCCGGACAGTTCATTATAGTAAGGGCTGATGAAGATGGGGAGAGGATTCCTCTTACAATTTGCGATTACTCCAGGGAAGAAGGCACTGTTACTATAGTATTTCAGATAGTTGGTGCAGGTACATATATGTTAGCCGGGCTGGAAGAAGGAGATTATATTCAGGATTTTGTTGGTCCTCTCGGACGTCCTTCAGACCTTACCGGGCTTGGAACTGATGAACTTGCGGAAAAGAAAATTCTTTTTGTTGCGGGCGGCGTAGGAACGGCTCCGGTATATCCGCAGGTTAAATGGTTAAAGGAAAATGGAGTAAGCGCAGATGTCATAGTTGGCGCAAAGACAAAAGACCTTATTATTCTGGAAGATATGATGAGGGAAGTTGCCGGTAATCTGTATATTACTACCGATGATGGCTCATATGGAAATCATGGAATGGTAACGGATTCAATTAAAATGCTTGTAGACGAAGGTAAGAAATATGACGTCTGTATAGCAATAGGACCTATGATCATGATGAAATTTGTATGTAAGCTTACAAAGGAACTTGATATTCCTACAGTTGTAAGCCTTAATCCTATAATGGTTGACGGAACAGGAATGTGCGGCGCATGCCGGGTAACTGTTGACGGAGAGGTCAAATTTGCATGTGTTGACGGTCCGGAATTTGATGGACATAAGGTTGATTTTGACCAGGCAATGAAAAGACAGCTTCTGTATAAGACGGCAGAAGGAAGGGCTTACCTTAAAGCAAAGGAAGGCAGCTCACATCACGGTGGATGCGGTAATTGCGGAGGTGACAAGTAATGGATGTATTAAAGAGAGTGCCTGTAAGGGAACAGGAGCCAAAAGTAAGGGCAGCTAATTTTGATGAGGTTTGTCTTGGTTATAATATTGAGGAAGCGACAAGCGAGGCGGCGCGTTGCCTTGGCTGTAAGAATGCGAAATGTATAGAAGGATGTCCTGTGTCTATTAATATACCGGGATTTATCGGACATCTTAAAGAGGGAAATGTAAAGGAAGCATTTGATGTTATATCAGAGTCTTCTGCGCTTCCTGCAATATGCGGAAGGGTATGTCCGCAGGAAAGCCAGTGCGAGGGAAGATGTATAAGGGGAATTAAAGGAGAGCCTATATCTATAGGAAAACTGGAAAGATTTACTGCTGACTGGGCAAAGAGTAACGGTATAAAACCGCAGCCGGTCAGTGAGAAACTTGACAAAAAAGTTGCTGTTATAGGTTCGGGTCCTGCAGGACTTACATGCGCCGGAGATCTTGCAAAACTTGGTTATCAGGTTAAAATATTTGAAGCGCTGCATGAAGCAGGCGGTGTGCTTGTATACGGTATCCCGGAATTTCGTCTTCCTAAGACAGAAGTTGTAAAGAAAGAAATCGAAAATGTAAAAGCGCTTGGAGTAGAGATAGAAACCAATGTGATTGTGGGAAAATCTGTAACAGTGGATGATTTATTTGAAGAAGGATATGACGCTGTATTTATCGGTTCGGGTGCAGGACTTCCAAGATTTATGGGGATACCCGGAGAACAGGCAAACGGAGTATTTTCGGCAAATGAATACCTGACAAGATCTAACCTAATGAAGGCGTTTGATGAAGAATCTAACACGCCGATTATGCGCGGCAGGAAGGTCGCTGTTGTCGGAGGAGGAAATGTTGCAATGGACGCGGCAAGAACTGCATTAAGGCTTGGCGCTGAAACTCATATAGTGTACAGAAGGAGCGAGGAGGAACTTCCTGCAAGGGCCGAGGAGGTGCATCATGCAAAGGAAGAAGGAATTATATTTGACCTTCTGACTAATCCGGTTGAGATTCTTACTAATGAAGAAGGCTGGGTAAGCGGTATAAGATGTATCAGGATGGAACTTGGCGAACCTGATGCGTCCGGCAGACGCAGACCGGTAGAGATAGAGGGCTCGGAGTTTGATATTGATGCCGATATGGTAATTATGGCTCTTGGAACATCTCCGAATCCGCTTATATCGTCAACAACAGACGGTCTTGATACTAATAAACGGGGCTGTATTGTTGCAGACGAGGATTATGGAAAGACTTCAAGAGAAGGCGTATTTGCAGGCGGAGATGCAGTGACGGGTGCGGCAACAGTTATTCTTGCAATGGGTGCAGGAAAAGCGGCGGCAGCAGGAATACATGAATATCTGCAAAATAAATAGTATTTAAGTGTTGAGGCGGAAGTGGCAAAGGAACCATCAAACCATGCACTTATTATAAAAAAATTTTTAGGAGGAAACAAAAATGTCATATGTAGACGAAGTGCTTGAAAAGGTTCGTACAAAAAATGCAAGTGAACCGGAATTTTTACAGGCAGTTGATGAGGTTCTTAATTCATTAAGACCTGTAATTGAGGCAAACGAGGAGAAATACAGGAAAGATGCTCTGCTTGAAAGAATGTGTGAGCCGGAGAGACAGTTTAAGTTCAGGGTGCCATGGGTAGACGATAATGGACAGGTTCAGGTAAACACAGGTTACAGGGTACAGTTTAATTCAGCAATAGGACCTTATAAGGGTGGACTTAGGCTTCATCCATCAGTTAATATCGGTATAATTAAGTTCCTTGGATTTGAACAGATATTTAAAAATTCTCTTACAGGCCTTCCTATTGGCGGTGGAAAAGGTGGTTCTGACTTTGATCCTAAGGGTAAATCTGACAGAGAGGTTATGGCATTCTGCCAGAGCTTCATGACGGAACTTTGCAAATACATAGGAGCAGATACTGACGTTCCTGCCGGAGATATTGGAACGGGAGCACGTGAGATTGGTTATATGTTTGGACAGTATAAGAGAATCCGTGGAGTATATGAAGGAGTTCTTACAGGAAAAGGATTATCATACGGCGGTTCTCTTGCAAGAACAGAAGCTACAGGTTATGGTCTTTTATATATTACGGAAGAAATGCTTAAATCCAACGGCATTGATATAGCAGGAAAGACTGCTGTAGTATCAGGTTCAGGAAATGTTGCTATATATGCAATCCAGAAGGCTCATCAGCTTGGAGCAAAGGTTGTTACATGCTCTGATTCTACAGGCTGGGTATATGATCCTGAAGGAATTGATGTTGAACTTCTGAAAGAAGTTAAAGAAGTAAACCGTGCACGTCTTACAGAGTATGCGGCTAAAAGACCAAGTGCAGAATATCATGAAGGCAGGGGAGTATGGAGTATTAAATGTGACATTGCACTTCCATGCGCTACACAGAATGAACTTAATATTGATGATGCAAAACAGCTTGTTGCTAACGGATGTATTGCAGTATGCGAGGGCGCTAACATGCCTACTACTCTTGACGCAACAAAATACCTTCAGGAAAACAAAGTATACTTTGTACCCGGAAAGGCTGCTAATGCCGGCGGTGTTGCAACATCTGCGCTTGAAATGTCACAGAACAGCGA
>CANPYY010000041.1 GCA_947588675.1 uncultured Lachnospiraceae bacterium
GATTTCTTCATCTGTAATGATTTTGGCATCGCTCTGCTGCAAATCTCGAATTACAATTCCATTTTTATCATAATAGATCATACTCATATCTCCTTGAACACCAATTTGTCGAATTTTCCGTTATTGCTTTTTTGCTTTTACAATTAAAAAAGTCGGTTTAATCTGTTCTTTAATAAAAATATTCGGTACTTTTTCATCTGCGCTTTGTTCCGGGATAGGCTCACATACCGTATCGATTATAAATCCTGCCCTGCCAAGACCTGTAATAATGTCAGAAAATCTGCGGTGATACTTTCTTACGCCGTCCACAAACCAGGAGATGACTCTTTCCCCGGGCTGTCCATAGTTGGAAAATGTAAAGGAAACATAACGTCCGTCGGAATCTTTATTGTAATGCTGTAAACCGCCGAATGTTGCGGTAGTAAAAGGATGCTCCTGTGAAAAAAGCAAATATCCGCCCTCGTTTAGTAACAGATAAATATCTTTTACAAGTTTATCAAAATTTTTTACATAATGAAAAGCCAGAGAACTGTAAACCAAATCAAATTTTTGATTTAGTTTGCTTATATCCGTCATACTCATTCTTATGTACTGAATTTTATCATCCGACGACTCAGCCATTGCGATTTCGAGCATTTTTTCCGATATATCAATACCGATTACGCCTTTCGCCCCTCTTTTTACAAAATCCAGACAGTTGCAGCCATAACCGCATCCCAAATCGAGAACAAATTTTCCTTTTACATCCGGCAGCAGTTTAGACATTGCCGGCTGTTCCAATTGAATATTATAATTTGCATCGTTTTTACGAAGTTCTTTATAGCCGCGAAAAAAAGTATCATTGTCAAAGATGTTTTGTTCATACATTATTACATCCCCTCTTTTTTAGTCAAGATAAGATTAGTTATGTATCATACACATTTATTGTACGGAAATACCGTATGACGCCGCCGGTACTTAGTTTTCGGAAAGTAATTTCCGAAAACTTATGTATCCGCTGCGTGCGGAACCGAGTGAAAACGTGTATTTCCGTACAATATAATGTTGTATAATACAGATACTATACTTAGTTCTACTCAAATACTCCGGTAGCTTTCTGCCCTTTTGCTCCGCGTTTTCTGGTGCGGATTTTTTTATAATTGACGGTCTGATTGTTATATTTTCCCGTGTCGGTTTTTATATCAATACAGTCTGAATAAATAATCTTATCATCTTTGTCAAGGGATATTCCTTTGACTCCGCGGCCGGTCTTTTTAAGTTCGCTTACTTCTGAAAGCATGAAACCAAGCGATAATTTTTTGTCGGTAACCATTACTACTTTAAGATTTCCTGAAAAATATTCAGAGGCAGATATTATTTTTACAAGTGTAAGCCTGTCTGAATCTTCAAGTTTCGTAGAACTTATTGTCTGTCTGTTGGTTTCAAACTCAGCTCCTGATACAAGTTTAACGTATCCGTGTTCTGTTACGAAAAGTAATATTGAGTCAAATATCTGTTCAAATGGGGCGTAGGTTATAGCTTCATCATTTCCAAGTTTACACAGATTGTGAATCAGAGTGCCCTTTTCTTTTATGCGGCATCGCGGAAGTGCGGAAGCCTTAATCTGGTGCATATTGCCCTGTGCCGTAAATACGCACAGCCTGTCGTCGCTTGTCATTGATACTATATGTGAATATTCATCCAGTGTGTCCTGCGTAAGACGCTGGTAGCTTGCCTGGTCGATTGTTTTGGTGTATCCGAATTTATCAATAAGGACATATATGTCTTCTATTACTACTTTTTCGACATAACCGGTATTTTCTATTGAATCAAGAACAGTTTTTCTTTCGGTGCCAAACTGTTTTGAATAATTTCTGAGTCTTGATTTGATTACCTTTAAGAGTTCTTTTTCGCTTCCAAGTATTTTGAGATATTCTGTAGTCTTATCGGAAAGTTCCGTTTCTTCTTCATGAAGTTTAAGTATTTCGAGTCCGATAAGTCTTGAAAGGGGCATTGCCAGTATTGCGTCTGCCTGTGCCTCGGTAAAATTAAGTGTTTGCGCCTGGCTGCTGGAAAGTGTGCTTTTAAATTTAATGTCTGTAATATCGCCGCGCATAAGGCATCCTTTTGCCTGTGCCAGCGACTGGCTTCCGCGGAGTATTTCTATTATCAAATCGATTACATCAGTTGCCTTTATAAGACCACGTACTATTTCAAGTCTTGCGCCGGTCTTGTCAAGAAGATGTTTATATTCTTTTGTATACAGTTCTTTTTGAAACTCTATAAATTCTTCAATAATTGATTTAAGGCTGAATTGTATTGGCTGTTTATCCTTAACGGCTAAAAGGTTTACGCCGTATGTGTCTTCAAGGGGAGTTTTTTTGTACAGCCCGTTAAGGAGATTTTCTGCGTCGCGGTCTTTTTTTACTTCTACGACAATCCTGATATCTTTTCCGGATTCGTCGCGTACATCGTATATTTCATCAAATACTTTATCGCGCATGAGCTGGGCGAGGCTTTCTACAAGTTTTGCCTTGTTGCCCGCTATGGTATAAGGAATTTCTGAAATAATAATATTTGTACGTCCTGCCGTACCCGGTTCTATATCGCATTTGGCGCGGATTCGCAGGCGGCCCTCACCTGTTTCATATATTTCTTTTATATCTTCCCGGTTAATTATTGTGCCGCCTGTAGGAAAGTCAGGTCCGGGTATATATTCCATAAGTTTTTCAAGAGTTATGTTCTTATTGTCGATACATGCAATAACGCCGTCAATAATTTCAGCGGTATTGTGCGGAGGAATATTTGTTGCCATTCCTACTGCAATTCCGGTAGTGCCGTTAATAAGCAGATTTGGAAGCATTGCAGGAAGTACGGTAGGTTCTTTTTCACTTTCATCAAAGTTAGGGATAAATTCTACGAGTCCTTTTTCAAGATGTGACAGCATTGTCATCGCGCCATCGGAAAGTCTTGCTTCGGTATAACGCATTGCGGCGGCGCCGTCGCCGTCGATAGAGCCGAAGTTGCCGTGTCCGTCTACGAGCGGAACAGAAAGGGAATAATCCTCAGTCATATGGACAAGCGCATCATATATGGAGCTGTCGCCGTGCGGATGATATTTACCCATTGTATCGCCGACTATTCTGGCGCTTTTTCTATGTGGTTTATCCGGCGCAAGTCCAAGTTCTTTCATTGAATAAAGGATTCTCCTCTGAACAGGTTTAAGCCCATCCCTTACGTCGGGAAGTGCGCGGGAGATAATAACGCTTACAGCGTAATCCCTGTAGGAGTTTTTCATTTCCTCAGTAAAGTCCATGGAAATAATATTTTCTGCTGCCTTTGTTTCTTCATTTTTCTTTTTTGCCATTATATATATCCTCCAAACTGCTGATTAAATATCAAGATTGGCATACCTTGCTTCCTCCATGATAAACTCGCGTCTTGGAGGTACGTTGCTGCTCATAAGTATGCTTGTAATCTGATCTGCTTCTATAGTATCGTTTATGCTTACCCTTGCAAGTATACGTGACGCAGGGTCAAGCGTAGTTTCTTTAAGCTGTTCGGCGTCCATTTCACCAAGTCCTTTGTAACGCTGCAGGGATATGATTTTTTTGCCGGAATCTTTTCTGAAACGTTCCAGTTCATAGTCGTTAAATAAATACTGCTCGCCCTTCTTTTTACCCTGCGAGTAGCTTACCTTATAAAGCGGCGGAAGACCTCTGTACACTTTTCCTTCCGTAATAAGCTGCGGCATGAAACGATAAAAGAAAGTAAGTAAAAGCGTACTTATATGCGCGCCGTCCACGTCGGCATCTGTAAGTATGATTATTTTGTCATATTTTAGTTTTGTGATATCAAAGTCATCGCCTATTCCGCATCCGAAAGCGGCAATCATTGTTTTAATTTCGTTATTTACAAGTATTTTTTCAAGAGTTGCTTTCTCGACGTTTAATATTTTTCCTCTTAACGGAAGAACTGCCTGTGTTTTTCTGTCGCGGGCGGTTTTTACGGTTCCGCCTGCAGAATCTCCCTCTACGATATACAGTTCACATTCTTCGGGTTTCCTGGATGTACATACTGCAAGTTTGCTCCTTACGTCTACATCGTTTAGTTGTTTAAGTACCGCATTGCGCGCTTTGTCGCCTGCCTTTCTTGCGTTGTATGCGCGAAGGGAGTTTTCGAGAATCTTTTTTAGTATCTCTACGTTTTTATCAAAGAAAAGCTGTATTTTTTGGCTCATAATTTCATCTACGGCAATCTGCGCATCAGAGTTGCCGAGTTTGGTTTTTGTCTGGCCTTCAAACTGGGGGTCGGGATGTTTTATAGAGATGATGGCTATCATTCCGTTTCTGTAATCCTTACCGTCAGGTTTGTCTTTATCCTTTACCATATTGAGTTCTTTTGCGTACTGGTTCATGATTCGGGTGAGAGCCGTTTTAAATCCGGTTACAAGCGTACCGCCGTCGGACAGGTTTATCCTGTTACAGTATGAATTAATCTGTTCAGTATATCCTGTAGTATACTGGAAAGCTATTTCTACTTCGATGTTATCGCTTGTGCCCTCAATGTATACCGGCTCGTCATGAAGTGTTGCCATATCGGGATTGGATTCTTTAAGCGAATTTACAATGTATGAAATATAGCTTTTGATTCCGTCTTCTTCATAGTAGGTAAAGGTTTCTTTCGTATATTCATTTTTAAATACCAGTTTTAGTCCTTTGTTAAGATATGCCGTTTCTTTAAGTTTTTTACGGATTGTATCAGCTTTAAACTGTGTGCTGTCGAATATTTCAGGGTCAGGATAGAAAGTTACCGTAGTTCCGGTATCGGATTTGGCGCATTTGCCTGATACCGGTATAAGATTGCCGTCAAGAGGAGTTACAGGATGTCCGCCGTTGCGGTATTCGTCAGTGTATATCTGGCCGCCGCGTCTGACTTCTACTATCATATGCGTAGAAAGCGCGTTTACGACGGAAGCGCCTACGCCATGAAGTCCTCCTGATACTTTGTAGACCGTATTTGCAAATTTTCCTCCTGCATGGAGCATTGTGTATACGACGCGGATTGTAGGAATTTTCTGTGTAGGGTGTATATCAACCGGAACGCCCCGTCCGTTATCCTGTATTCGGATTCCTCCGTCTTTTTGCAGGGTAACAGTTATAAGGTTGCAGAAACCCGCAAGATGTTCGTCTATGCCGTTGTCGAGTATTTCCCATATAAGATGGTGAAGACCTCGCGAGCCTGTGCTTCCTATATACATTCCCGGACGCTTTCTGACTGCCTCAAGACCCTCCAATACAACAATCTGGTTTCCTGTGTAACTTTCCATAAAAAAATCTCCATTCTTAAAATAAGTTTAGTGATTCAAACGTAATAATTATACTAGATATTGTATAATTTTGCAAAATAATTTAATATATAGATATATTATTATGTGTATGGAGGACACAGTATTATGAGTGATTTTGATTATAATGTTATTTTTGACCCTTATACGTATGAGGTAAACAGATGTAAACCTCACAGTGATAATAAATATGAAGGAGGAGGTTATAAAAAAATATGCCTTAACGGTATATATAAGTTTCATTTTGACAAATGTATAAAAGATGCAGTAAAAGATTTTTGGCGGCCGGATTATGATGTAAGCAACTGGGAAGATATAAAAGTTCCCGGAAATATCCCGATTATAAGAGGCGACCTTGACCCGGCAATGTATGTAAATGTCATGTATCCGTGGGACGGACATGAGAATCTTAATCCGGGTGAAGTACCGGACGAATATAATCCTGTATACAGCTATGTGCTTGATATGTATGTAAATAAGGATTTTTTTAATAAAAGGGCTTTTATATGCTTTGAAGGTGTGGAAAGTGCGTTTGCGCTGTGGATAAACGGAGAGTTTATCGGTTACAGCGAGGACAGTTTCGATGCTTCCGAATTTGATATAACACATGCGGTTAAAACCGGGAAAAACCGTATCGCCGTCCAGGTGTTCAAATGGTGCAGCGGAAGCTGGCTTGAAGACCAGGATTTCTGGAGGCTTGGAGGGATATTCCGCGACGTATATATGTACAGTGTTCCTGAGATACATATAAATGATATATTTGTGCGGACATATCTTAAAAATGATTATAAAGACGCTGATATTAAAATAGACATAGGCTGGCTTAAAGATGCTCAGACATATGGAAAATACACGGTTTCTTTGAACGATAAAGCTGCGGGCGGAGAATGTATATTTTCATATGACGGTGATATCTCGGACAGTGACGACGAAAGCATATCAAAAGAGGTGCTATCACCTAAGCTTTGGAGCGCTGAAAAGCCGTACCTTTATGAGCTTGTTGTGTGCGCATATGACGAGTCGGGTAATCTTCTGGAAAAGCTTGTCCAGAAAGCAGGGTTCAGGCAGTTTGAGCTAAAAGACGGGATACTTAGTATAAACGGAAAACGCATTATGTTCAGCGGGGTAAACAGACATGATTTCAGCCATAAAAACGGACGCGCTGTTACAAAAGAGGAGATGCTGTGGGATGTTGTTACGATGAAGAAAAATAATATTAATGCGGTTCGTACAAGTCATTATCCCAACCAGCCGTATTTTTATGACCTTTGTGACGAGTACGGTTTGTATATGATAGCCGAAAATAACCTTGAAACGCACGGTACATGGGCGTTCCCAAGAATGTTCGGACAGGGTGATAAAGTGGTTCCGGGCGATAAAGCCGAGTGGCATGATGTGCTTTTATCACGCGCAGACAGCCTTATTGGCAGCAAGAAAAACCATCCGGCGATACTCATGTGGTCATGCGGCAATGAGTCTTTCGGAGGTAAAAATATATATGACATGTCGCAGCATATAAGACAGAAAGACGATACTAGGATTGTACATTATGAAGGAGTATTTAACGACAGGAGTTATCCGGATACTTCGGATGTGGAGAGCCAGATGTATTCCAAAGTGGTCGATATAGAGAAGTTTATAAAGGAGCACCCTGAAAAACCTTTTATACTGTGTGAATATTCACATGCGATGGGCAATTCCTGCGGAGGTCACAGACGGTATACCGAGCTTGCAAAAAATAATTCTAAGTATCAGGGCGGATTTATATGGGATTTTATTGACCAGGCGATACAGACTAAAAATGCAAACGGCGTAAGTTACCTTGCATATGGCGGAGACTTTAACGACAGGCCGAATGATGAGAATTTCTGCGGCGACGGTATTGTGTTTGCAGACAGGACGGAGTCTCCAAAACTTCCGGAGATAAAGCATAATTACCAGAATATAGACTGTGTGATATCACGTAATGAAGTAGAGATTAAAAACTACAGCCTGTTTACATCTACCGGGGAGTATGAATGTAAAATGTCGCTTCTTGTTAACGGCATCAAAGAATATGAAGAAGAACTGCCGCAGGATGTAGAGCCGCTTGGCAGGAAAGTATATAAGATTCCGGATGCGATTGTTTCGTATGCAGAGAGTGCGGAGGGAGAATGTACGTATCAGATATCTTTCCGTCTGAAAGAAGATGTTTTGTGGGCAGGCAAAGGATATGAAGTGGCATTTGACCAGTATACATTTATTGCAAATGAAAAACCTCAAAAGGTCGATAGTGAAACTGTGAAGCTTGTGTGCTGCGATTACAATATATCTGTTCGGGGAAGTGATTATTCTGCAATATTTGCGGTATACAAAGGATTTATTTCATATAAGTATAAAGGAAAGGAGCTTCTTAAAAATATTCCTGTTCCCAATTTCTGGAGAGCGCCTACTGACAACGATAACGGAAACGGAATGAAGATGCGCGATACGTTCTGGAAGGCTGCAAGTCTGTATACAAGACCTGTGTTTGAAGGCGCGTATATGCAGGACGGACATGCCGTGATAAAATACAGATATGAGTATCCTATGGACGAGAGGGTATCGGTGCATGTAACATATAAAGCTTATATTGACCATATTAATGTAACACTTGATTACAAAGGCGTTGGGGAACTTCCTGAGATGCCTGAGTTTGGAATGATATTTAAGGTTGAGCCGTCGCTTGACAGGTATGTGTGGTATGGACATGGTCCGCAGGAAAATTATATTGACAGAAATAACGGATATAAACTTGGAGTGTATGAATCGTATGTAAAAGACTCGGTAACGCCGTATCTGGTTCCGCAGGAATGTGGAAACCATACCGGAATAAGATATGTAAAACTTGTTGACGGGACGGGCATAGGACTGTGCTTTTCTTCAAAACAGTCACCGGATTACATGGAAGGCAGCATACTGCCTTATACGCCGCACGAACTTGAGAATGCAATGCACCATTTTGAGCTTCCTGATATTAACTATACCGTCGTCAAGTTGTCGCTTAAACAGATGGGAATAGCCGGAGATGACTCGTGGGGAGCAAGACCGCATCCTGAATATATAATAGATTCGTCAAAGGATATGAGTTTCAGTTTTGATATAGGGGGAGTTACATTATAAGAAAGGTAATATTACATTATGTAATATTGTAACATCTGTATTATAAATGGCAGAAAGGGATATTTTCTATGGAAAATACGTCTGAAAACAGAAATAAAAAACATGTCAGTATTGGGATGCTCGCCCATGTGGATGCAGGTAAGACTACTTTAGTAGAAAGTATGCTTTATCTGAGTGGAACTATAAGAAAACAGGGCAGGGTAGACCATAAGGATACATTTCTGGATAATAATGACATTGAGAGGGAGCGAGGTATAACAATATTTTCCAAACAGGCTGATATTATGCTTGGCGATACGTTAATTACGCTTATAGATACTCCGGGACATGCCGACTTTTCTGCGGAAGCGCAGAGAGCAATGCAGATTATGGATTATGCGATACTTGTTATAAGCGCAAGTGAAGGCGTACAGAGCCATGTGCGTACTTTGTGGAAAATACTTTCCCTATATAAAGTTCCGGTGTTTATATTTGTGAATAAAATGGATATGCCTGATACGGACGCAGATGTTCTGATAAATGTCCTGCAGAATGAACTGGGTCAGGGCTGTATAAGTTTTGAAGATGACGGATGCAGTTCTTTTTATGAGGAGATTGCAACAAGCAGTGAGAACGCTCTCGAAGAATATCTTGATACAGGTAAAGTATCGGTAAGTACCATATCAAAAAATATAAAAGACAGGCTGATATATCCATGTTTTTTTGGCTCGGCGCTCAAGCTTACAGGTGTAGAATGTTTTATGGAAAAGCTTATATCTTATATGCAGTACCCTGTATACGGAAATGAATTTGGAGCGAAGGTATATAAGATTACAAGAGATGAAAAAGGCGCGAGGCTTACGCATATGAAAATTACGGGCGGAAGCCTTAAAGGGAAAATGGTAATAAACGGATATAAAACGGAGCAGATAAGGATATATTCGGGAAGCGGTTATAAGACTGTAAATGAAGCGTTTCCCGGAGATATATGTGCAGTTACGGGACTCGATAAAAGCAGAGCGGGAGAGGGTTTTGGCATAGAGAAAGATTCGGCAGAGATATTATATGCCCCGGTGCTTGCATATAAGATAATTTTGCAGGAAGGAATAAACGTCCATACTGCGTTTATGAAATTTAAGGAACTTGAGGAGGAAGAACCATCTTTAAGTTTTATATGGAATGAAAGTAATAACGAGATAAACGTAAGGCTTATGGGAGAAATTCAGACGGAAGTGCTGGAAAGGATAATAAGGGAAAGATTTGATATATCAGTTCGTTTTGGCGCAGGGAGTATAGTATATAAAGAAACAATTGCGGCGCCGGTAGTAGGAGTGGGGCACTATGAACCGCTCAGGCATTATGCCGAAGCGCATATTCTTATGGAGCCGGCGGAAAGAGGAAGCGGTATACAGATTTGCAGTGACTGCGATGATGAGATGCTTGCAGGTAACTGGCAGAGGCTTATAATGACGCATCTTGAAGAAAAGAAACATGTTGGAGTGTTGACCGGCTCTGAAATTACGGATATAAAAATGACTCTGATTGCAGGAAGGGCGCATCTTAAACATACGGAAGGAGGAGATTTCAGACAGGCTGTTTACAGGGCTGTACGGCAGGGACTTATGAAAGCTGAATCAGTGCTTCTGGAACCGGTGTATGATTTCAGGCTTGAAATTCCGGGTGAGTGTGTCGGCAGGGCAATGAATGATGTTCAGAGGATGAGCGGCAGAATAAATGATACAATTGTAGAATCAGATAAAACCATTCTTATCGGAACAGCTCCTGTAGTATGTATGCAGGGATATCAGTCGGAGGTTGCCTCTTATTCAAAAGGAATGGGTATGCTTAGCTGTGTGTCCGGAGGATATGAAGAATGTCACAATACTGAACAGGTTATAGAAGAAAGGGCATATGACGCACAGGGGGATATAGCTAATCCGTCGGCGTCTGTATTTTGTTCGCATGGCGCGGGATTTTATGTAAGCTGGGAGCAGGTTGAGAATTATATGCACATATCAGGAATAAAGGAAAAGTATACTCCCGATGAGGATATAAATGCTATAAGCGCAAAAAGGTCCGCTCCATATGAAGCCGATGATGATGAACTTGAGAAAATATTTGTAAGGACATACGGAGAGATAAAACGAAAGGTTTCCAATACGCCTAAAAAGATATCATATGATAATCCCGGTGATGACAGGTATATAAAGAAAAAACGGCAAAAAACGGCAAATAAAAAGAAAGACGGTTATCTGCTTGTGGATGGATATAATATCATATTTGCATGGAGTGAACTTAACGAACTTGCAAAGGATAATATGGAAAGCGCAAGAGTAAGGCTTATGGAAATTCTGTGCAACTATCAGGGATATATGCAGATGACGGTTATACTTGTATTTGATGCATATAAGGTAAAGGGAAACCATGGTGAGATTGAGAAATATAATAATATATATGTTGTATATACAAAAGAAGCGGAAACAGCAGACCAGTATATAGAAAAAACAGTTCATAAGATTGCAAAAGACCATAATGTAACCGTAGCTACGTCAGATGCTCTGGAGCAGATAATAATATTCGGGCATGGAGCAATCAGGCTGTCCGCACAGGGTCTTAAAGCGGAAATACAGAGAGCCGAAGACGAAATGAGAGACAGTTATCTTTCATAATTATCAAATAAAGGTTTAATTTTTTTCCATGCGTAACTGCATATGAATGATATGCCATATGACAGTACAAAAGATACAGCCAGCGTAAGCAGGAATATAAGTATCGGATTTTTAGGAGCATATATAAATTCCTGAAAATAATAGTAACAGAAGAAGCTATGTATAAGCCATATTCCGGTAGCCTGTTTTCCGATGAATGCAAGTACGTTTTTAACATATTCAAGTCTGTTTAATATAAGTGAAAATGAGATGCAGAAAACTGCAGCATATATATAGTCAAGCCTGTCCCATCCCCATCCTGTTCTCATGGCCCACCTCTGTCTTAATATAAATATAATTGCAAGAAGGATTAAGCCTATAAATTTTTTGGATATTTCAAGCGGCAGTTTTTGATGTATAAGCGAGAATATATTGTATTTTGCCATGTAACACCCGATTGCAAACATAGGCAGCATAATGAGCGCTACAATGCCTTTCTGCCAGAAATAAGTACCGTTAAAGGAAGATAAGTATGTACAGTTATTTACGATTGAAAGAAGGGCGGTATTCACAAAGGCGTTAAAAGATATAAGTATAATGATATCTGTTATGGGGTTTGCGTTTTTTCTGTCGAGCCATTTTAATACAAACGGCGACAACAATATTACGATAACGTACATTGTGATAAACCACCATTCGTCATTAAAGGTGGTTTCCAGTGCAAGCAGGTTTTTAACCCAGTCACAGACGGATGAAGTTATTTTTTCAGAGCCTATTATAACACCAAGTGTAACCATTACAAAAAATATCTGCCAGTATTTTATATATACGGATTTGATTCTTTTAAGTACAATCGGAGAATAGCTGTCTTTTGTATCTCTGTTTTTAAAGCTCATGTATATTCCGTATCCGCTTAGGAACATGAATATTGCAATACATAATTTTCCAAAATTGCCAAAAAGTTCGCATATATTGCTTCCGTCGTCAAAGACAAATATTCTGTTAAAATCCGCGCTGCCGGAAAGTTTATCGGGAAATGTAAAAAGGTGATGTATAAGCATAAGAAATACGGCCAGCGCTTTTATGCACAGCGTATCTGTTTTGGAAAAATTGTATTTTATATTTTTATTCATTGTTATATCTCCTAAAATAATGTAAAATAATTTTTAAAGTATTTTAATATATTCTAGTTTATTATACTCAAATTTGCAAGTTTCAGATTTGGAAAGGAAGTAAGATTATATGAGAAAGATTTTGGGATTGGTTTTGTGTATCATTTTAAGCGTATCGTTTACTGCGCAAACGGCGGGAGCGGACGAAGCAGGCAGGAATAAGATAGTTGCCATTGACGCGGGACATCAGGCAAAGGGAAACAGTTCGCTTGAACCCGTGGGACCGGGGTCAAAGACCAAAAAGGCGAAAGTTTCGTCAGGAACTTCCGGAGTTTCGACAAGAGTACCGGAATATAAACTTACGCTTGCCGTAGCAAAAAAGTTGAAAAAGGAACTTGTAAACCGCGGTTATAAAGTAGTAATGATACGTACAAAAAATGATGTGAATATAAGTAATAAGGAAAGGGCGTTAAAGGCAAATAAAAAAGCTGATATATGTATAAGGCTTCACGCAGACGGCGTTAATAATTCATCTGTATATGGCGCAAGCGCCCTGTGCCCTTCAAAGAATAATAGATATGTTTCAAGGTTGAGCGATAAGAGTAAAAAACTTTCGGAATATGTGCTTTCTGAAATGTGTAAAGAATCAGGAGCAAGAAACAGAGGAATATCTTTAAGGGACGACCTGACAGGGACAAACTGGAGTACGATACCTGTTACGCTGATAGAAATGGGATTTATGACTAATGCGTCGGAAGATAAAAAACTGCAGAGCAGCAGTTATCAGAAGAAACTTGCTTATGGAATGGCGGAAGGAGTTGACAGATATTTTGGCTTCGACGATTAGGACAGCGGATAACGGAGTAAAATATATCACATTTGGAATATTTG
>CANPYY010000042.1 GCA_947588675.1 uncultured Lachnospiraceae bacterium
CTTCTGCATCTGCATAACCTTTTTGTAATTTTGCGTGAATTTCTTCATCTGTCATCATTGCAGTATTTATTGATGCTGGAGTTTTTGGCAAAGTTACTGCAAATGGAATTCCTCCAGTAAGAGAAATCTGATTCAAATACATGTTAATCGCTGTAGACATTGAAATCCCTAATTTTGACAACACAGACTCCGCACTTTGTTTTACTATCGGATTAACTCTCAAATTTAAAGTTGTTGTTCTTTCCATGTCCAACACCTCCTTATATAGTCTCATTGTAACGTAAATGTAATTACATTTCAATATATAGATTATACAAAAACAGCCACTTTATTTCCTTTGCCGTCAAGAGATTTTTTGAAAATTTTTTACTAAATCATCTAAAATGAAACCACAAAACATTTTTTATGTTATAATCTGTTCAGAAACTCAAATAAAACGTCTGCACTCTACAAAACAGTAAAATGCATGGAGGAACATATATGACGGAGATAAAAGACAAATTATTTACATATATCGAAAAAGAGTATCATAAAAATCCGGAATATCCATGGGCACGGTATCCGGGTTATGCTGTTTTCAGACACAGCGACAACCAGAAATGGTTTGCGCTTATTATGGATATACCGAAAAGCAAACTGGGACTGGAAAGTGATGATATTGCATATATCCTTAATGTGAAAATGAGAGAGCCGCTTCTGATGGATTTTCTTGTGCAACAGGAAGGTTTTTTCCGGGGCTATCATATCAGCAAAGGGAACTGGATTTCAATTCTGCTTGATGGAACGGTTGCGTTTAATGAAATCTGCAGATGGCTGGACGAGAGCTATATTGCCACGGCATCCAGGGAAACAAAACATAAACTCCGACCCCCGAAGGAATGGATTATTCCTGCCAATCCAAAATACTATGATGTTCAGGCAGCTTTTGATGAATCTGAAGAAATAAACTGGAAACAAGGAAAAGGCATCAAAGCCGGTGACACGGTTTTCCTGTATGTTGCCGCCCCGATATCTGCAATATTATATAAATGTCTGGTGACAGAGACTGATATCCCGTTCCATTTTAATAACGGGGATGTTCATATGTCAGGCATAATGAAAATCAAACTGCAAAAACGCTATGACCCTGATAAGTTCACATTCGATATTCTTGGAAAAAAATACGGAATTTTTGCGGTCAGAGGTCCGAGAGGAATCCCTGAAAGTCTGAGTGAGGCGCTTAAATAAGTAATAAAATAACTGTTCAGAAAAATCAAAATTGTTATTGACACCTGCCGTATTATAATAATCATACAAGCATTAAAAAAATATATGCCTGAAAAAGACTATTAAAATTATTACAAAAATCCAGATAAATAATAAAGATATTCTGTCATCATTATGTGTTTCAGGCTGTTCTTGAGGATATGTATTTCTTTCCTGCGGCGTATATGATTTCACCGTCTTATCCTTTCTACGCGGTTTAACAGCCTTTGCATACATGGAAAGCGGGTCGGTCTGATTCATGATGCGTGAATAAAAATTATCTAGCCAAAGAGCATCCTCAGGATTACACATGTTCTGTTCCGAGCAATCCGGTTCATGAACAATCTTATTTCTAATCCACCGGTAATGTTTTAACTGTTTTAAATCATTTGTCCAGCCGTTTACATAAAACGCACCATTTGGAATTTTTATCATTTCGTCAATATAAGCTGAAAGCCGTCTGTCATCATTTAATATTTCTCCACATATTTTTTCAACATGTTTATATGAATCAATAAATCCCACTACAAAACACCTCTGAATTTGTACAGGCATGTACCTATTAATTATAGTATATACAAATTGTTCTTAATATGCAATCGTACATAAATATTGATTAATTAAACAGCAAGATACGCATATGCTTCCATATTTTATATTTTTAATCACAATCCTAATTCATATTCCAGCTTTGGACAAATACCGTTTTTGTTGGAACTGCTCTCTGATATCACGAGCTTCACAGGGTATCAACCATACTTTCAATTCGGCACGGTTACCATTAATAGTTATCACATCAGCATTCAAATTTCGGTTTCCACTCTGCAAATCCTGCGAGCTGCTCATCCGTCCTGTGATAATATCTCTCACCCCTATCAAGCTTTGCTATTTTTGCCATTTCCTCGTCAGTCAGCTTAAAGTCAAGAATATCAAGATTATCCCTGATATGATTCACATTTTTACTGCCCGGAATTACTACAAAGCCCATCTGTGTATGCCATCTGAGAATAATCTGTGCCGGCGTCTTTCCGTACTTCCTGCCAAGCTCGTCAAATACAGGTTCGTTAATAAGCGATTTGTCTCCGTGCCCAAGGGGATACCAGCTCATCAGTTTGATATCATATTTATCAAGCGTTTTCCTCAGTTCTTTCTGTGTAAAGTATGGATGAGCTTCCACCTGTATAAACTGAGGTACAATCTCCCATTCAGTCTGAAGTTCTTCAATATATTCACCTTCAAAATTGGATATACCGATACTCTTTGCCTTGCCATCTTTGTATGCCTTCTCAAGCTGGCGATATCCTGCCAACCAGTTTCCCGCAGGCTGATGAATGTAAAGCAAATCTACATATTCTACTCCCAGACGCTCTAATGTCTCATCTACAGCATTTTCATTTTCATACTCGCTGGGCCAAAGCTTTGTAGAAAGAAAAATATCCTCACGTTTTGCACCGCTTTCTTTCATGCCGCGCCCACAGGCCCTCTCGTTCACATAAGCATTCGCAGTATCTATTAATGAATAACCCATCTTCAGGGCTTCCTTAACACTGTTTTCTGCCTCTGCCGGTGATAGCATAAATGTTCCTATGCCAACTACCGGACATTTTACCTCGTTGTTCAAAACTACATATTCCATGTTTTTCCCTCCTGTTTTTAATATTTAGATGCCCTTGAACTCGTAAGCATCCAGTTTTCATTTTCTTTTTTTAAAGTAAAATCACCCTGCTCCATAAGTTCATATACATATCCTGATTCATAGTCCATTTTACCATCCTCCAATGCTATATAAGTCCGTTTACCTGAAACCACTTTTCAACCTTCGCCTTCGAATCTGCCGCCTGACTTCCCGTGATTGAAAGTCCCTCCTTAACGATAGCCCCTGCAGCGTATTTTTTCAGGTCGCTGACGCTTAACCCCATGCCGCTTCCCTCATTCGTACAAAGCGGAAAAATTGTCTTTCCGGAAAAATCAAATTTCTCCAGAAAAGTTACCACCGCCATGGGCATCGTCCCCCAATAATTAGGATAAGCAAGTATCACAGTATCATAATCTTCTATGTTATCGGGAATGCTTACCAGTTCAGGCCGCACGTTTTCTTTTAAATCCTTCTTTGCCTCCTCGATACAAGTCGCATAGACCGGTGAATATGGCTTCTTCATCTCAATTTTGAATGTATCCGCTTCTATAAGCTCCTTCATGTGTTCCACCACGATTTCAGTATTTCCTACCTTCACATACCTCATTGCTCCACCAAAATAATTCTCATCTGCCCTTGAAAAAAATGCTATCAGTGTCTGTGCCATTGTATAACCTCCATTCATTTATTTGCTGTTATCAACGATTTACTGTTTACATTCTCTCATAAAAATATTATAATGTCCAATAAAAACATTAAATACTCTATTTAATTATTAAATATCAGGAGGCCTTATGACATCAAAACAGATAGATTATTGCATAGAGCTTGCAAGAACTGAGAGTTTTTCCAAGGGTGCGGAAAATTTGTTTGTCAGCCAGCCCACATTTTCCTATCAGATAAAACTCCTGGAGGAAGAAGTGGGTTTCAAAATCTTTGATAGAAACGGCAAGGGCGCCACCCTAACCCCTGCAGGCGTACAATTTGTAAACCATCTGTCAGGTATGCGCGACGATATGAAGCGGGCCATCGAGCAGGGACAGAATTTTAGTGCAAGATACCATGACAATATTACCATAAGCCTTATGGTCCGTCAGGCTATTTATTTTCTCCCGGAAGCCATTCGCATCTTCGAGAGTGAAAATCCCGGAGTTCAAATCACACCAAAATTCCAGTATGAAGGCGGCTTAGACAGCTTTCTAAAAAATGAATCGGATATTCTTTTTACCTTAAAAGAGCACACAAAACAGCTCGCAGGCAGTACCGTCCACGAGCTCTTTGACAGTCATATTTACCTGATTACTGACAGAGAAGACCCCCTGTCTGACAAAAACCTGATTACGGATGAAGATATATATGGAAGGACACTGATGGTCGGAGGAGGCTCACCAGAACTTCTCCGCTCCATACAGCAAAAACTCATATCCTCCGGAAAAATATCATATTTTAACAGCCCTGACCACGACAGCACGCTAACCAATATAGCCGCCGGTCATGGCATCTGTCTAGCACCCGGATTCCTGAACGACCACAGCGGGCAATTCTCCTGGATTCCCTACGACTGCAATGACAGTTTTCACTGCGTTTTATTAACGCACAGGAACGACGCCCGCGAGTCTTTGAAAATATTTATAGAAATCTTGAAAGAACTGTATGATAAAGCTGTGGCGTTCCCATTATAAATAATATTTCACAGTAACAATCCTAATTCATATTCCAGCTTTGTAAGTATTACCGTTTAGTCCCTTACCCCCTGCAATTAACATATCCTCCTACGCCGCCAATACCAAAAATCGCAACTTTTGAAACGGATAATTTGTTCATCGCCTCTTTCCCAAGCAATAATTCTGTTCTTGAAAACTGTGTGAGCATCTATGTGTCTCCTTATTTATTATTAATACCCCTTACAACCAGCAAGGAATTATCCGGCTATTTTATAAATTTGCAAAATCCAAAAACAATAACCGCATTTTTTCTTCTGTTTCAAAAAATTCATTTTTATGATTTGTCCCTTTGTACACCTGCTCTCCATCCTGATAGGCAATCAGTATATTCATAGGAACAGGTTCCCATACATGGCAGTCAAGCGGTTTCGTAGATATTATAACTGCATCTTTCTTCCGGCATCTGTATAAGCTGTTTTTATAATTGGTATGCACATACATCAGTTCACCGTCAAATAAAAGGAGATTTACCTTATTTTCCCGTGTAATCTCACAGAGAATTTCGTCTACTACTCCGAATCTCTCTTGTCCTGACAGTTCTTTTTTCTTTTCCATTTCTTTATTCATCCGGCTAACAATATATGCCAGAATCCGCTCACTGTCTGTTTGTCCCTGTTGGCAATGTACAAAAGGACTAAGCAAATCACAGTCAAAAATTGTACCATTATGCACCAGTGTCCAGATTCTGTCACTGTTATCCCGCATGACAAAAGGATGTGTATTTTCGTAACTCTGATCCCCTCTTGTAGCAAGCCTTATATGTGCAAACATTTTATCCGCTTCCACTTTAAACTGTAACCTCTGTTTCAAGTATTTACTTTTATGTGAAGCTTCCGGCTGTTTTTCCAAAGACACTGCATTCCCATAAAAAAATGCCATTCCCCATCCGTTAGGATGTTCTATACCGTGTGAGAAAAATTCCAAAAGAAGCTCATTTAATTCCAGCTTGCCATGGGAGGTTACGCCAAACATTTCACACATTTATTCCCCCTGCCTTTCCTTTACAAGCTCCAATCCTTTTTTTACAAATCCATTTCCAAATTGTTTCCTAATTCTCCACGCATACCTGTTATCTGCATCTGTAAATTTTTCATATTCAAACTGTAGGATTTCATCTACATCTAACGAAAGTCCGCCGTAGAACTCTTTCATCATATCAATTACTTTTAAGGCCGCATTAGCTACAGAATATAATTCTCCATCCGGTGTCAATATATTGACTGTCTTTAAATCGTACCGAGCGGCATTCTTAAAATTCTGCACTGCCTGAATCTGGTCCTTTTCGCTGAATGGCTGACTTGGGGTTGCAGCAAGCCAGACCATTAAAAGCTGTGCAAAGATAATATCCTTTTCCTCCACACCGGCGCTTACAAGAGGATTTAAATCAAACATGCGAAGCTCTATATGATTGACGCCATTTCGGCACAACGATTCTAAGTTATTTTCTCCTGCCGGCTTTAACCGTATTGGATAATACAGTTCAGAAGCTGCCTTCAATAATCCCATATCCACATATTTTCGTATACTGTCTGCATATGCGGAAATATCATGATAATCCAGAATAGGTGCAAACTCGTTCCAGTATCCCATTTCACCGCATCTTACTGATGCCATTCCCGTAAATACATCCTGATTGTAAACGCCTTTCTCTACAAATGAGCTGTCCAGAAGCGGACTTGCCGCAGTCACTGCCACAATCAGCCAGCCATATGCAGCCATTCTCTGTGCAAGTTCCAAATAAAATTTGTTTTTGTATTCTTGATAATCTGTCTCCTTTTGATAAATAAAATCAGCTTTCAACAATTTCTCAGAAAAAGAATAATTTACATGGATGCCGGAAAATGTCATTTTATACCTTCCGTATTTTGTAGATAAATATTCCCTGTATGCTGTTTTTGACACATAGATTCCATCATAAACTGCAACCGGTATATCACTTTCATTTTGAATATAAGGCGGATTGGAAAACGGCCAAAGGTATTCTCTTTCCGGCAGACTTTTTAATCTTTCATAAATACGCCTGTTGTGAAATTCAAGTTCTTCAACCGCGCCTTTTGCGCTGGCATGTACCGATGTATTAATTTCCGTTTGATTTTCACAAAAGTCCTTTACAATATGCGTATCATCCGCAAATGGATGGGGTGAATGGGATAACGTGCCGTCTTTTTTTATCCTTAAACTTTCCTTCTCCAGGCCAAAATTTCCTTCTAAAATATTTTCTTTCACATCATGATTTTCTATATGTAACATTGCAGATCTGCCTCTCTATCCTGTATTACTTTCTGATTCTTTCCAATGCTGTTAAAATCAAGATTCCTTTTGGTCATGTAATTCACCTTCTATTTCACGAAAAACTTTATCCAGTTCATCCAACAAATCTTTTACATCCTCAATTCCAACAGAAAGCCTGAGCGTGCTTTCTGTAATCCCATTTCTTTCCCTGATTTCTTCCGGCACATCTGCATGTGTCTGCGTTGTCGGATAAGTAACCAGCGTTTCTACGCCTCCAAGGCTTTCTGCAAACTTAATCATGCGGACTTTCTCTAAAATCGCCAATGCAAATTCTTTGCTTTCAAGCTGGAATGTAAGCATCGCTCCAAATCCTCTTGCCTGCTTTTTCATGATTTCATGTCCCGGATGCGTGGGAAGCCCCGGATAGATAACTTTCGTCACTGCATTTTGTCCCTGTAACCAATTTGCTATGATTATCGCATTTTGCTGCGACTTCTCCATACGGATACCAAGCGTCTTTATTCCACGCAGAACGAGCCAGCTGTCAAACGGCGCAAGCCCCGATCCTGTCGTCTTGATAAGAAACCGTAACTTCTCACTGATGTCTTTCCTGTTTGTAACCAGAAAACCTGCCAGCGTATCATTATGGCCGCTAAGATATTTCGTCCCGCTATGTACCACAATATCCGCACCCAGATCCAATGGGTTTTGAAAATACGGGGAAAGAAAGGTATTGTCAACTATCAAAAGCAAATGATGTTTTTTTGCTATTTCCCCAAGTATCTTTATATCTGTCACATTCATCATGGGATTGGTGGGAGTTTCAATGTAAATCGCCTTTGTATTTTCGTTAATATAACTTTCCACATCTTCTTTATAACAATCAATACTTGAGAATGTAATTCCGTTTTTTTCTGATACATTATGAAAAAGCCTTATGCTCCCTCCATAAAGGTCTGCATCCACAATCAAATGGTCCCCCGGTGAAAAAAGCTCCATCATTAAAGTAATTGCTGCCATCCCTGTTGAAAATGCCAATGCATCTAATCCATTTTCAAGCGTTGCCACCACCTTTTCCAAATGCTCCCTTGTAGGGTTCTGCAGCCTGCTGTAATCATATCCTGTGCTTTTACCCACACTAGGATGTGCATAAGTTGCGGTCTGGTAAATCGGATAGCTCACTGACCCGTAATTGCTGCTGCATCCCTCTTCTTCTTCCAAATGCAGGCATTTTGTTTCAATTCCTCTCGCCATAATATTTCCTCCTTTTTGCCCTGCTTTCTAGGCATACAGGTATGCCTGCAGGTGCTTCTTTCTGATTAGTTTTGTTATCCTATTATTCCTATCAAAATAATATATAAATATACTTTACTATACTCTCAAAAGCAGCTTTTGTATAATTCTTTTTTCCTTTAACTGGTTATAAATTTTAATAATATAAAAAAGCAGCCGAATAGCTGCTTTTTGCCATTTTGTTTGTATGCAATTACTGTGTCCAAATTGACATTTTCAACGCTCTTAAAAATATTTCCTTCCACATATGGATTACCCTGCTTTAATCTTTTTATCAGTTCTTTTATTTCCACTCTTTTGGAGCGGTTTTCCTCATTATTACAAGTGCTGCAGGTATCGGTAAACTTGCAGGCGCACTGTATAAAACGGAGTCCGTTGTAATCCCTCCAAGCCTTGATATCGTCCTCCCTTAAAAAAATATTTATGAAATTTCTCACTCCCCTTTGCAAAATCATCCACATTGTATATAATAATACTTAATAGAACCCACCACGCCTCTGGTTTACTATGCGCAACCCGGTGGGACTTTTTTTGGGTGATGTTATGCAAAACTATCCAAACAGTATCGTTCAGACACTGATTTTACAAAAATAGTAAAGCTCTATGAATTTGATACCAAGTTATCAAATCTGCTGTTTTCTTATCTGTCCATAATTGAAGTTTCACTTAGAGTCCGTCTTACTGAAAGCCTGCTGATTTATGAGGATGCCCTAATCCTCACTGATCCTACCTCCTTCAAAACAAACAGATTTACTGGCAAAATAATGCTGCTATCTGTTCTGAAATTGCACGTTCGCATGATGTTTTTATAAAACACAATTATATTAACCATGACGGCAAAATTCCTCTTTGGGTAGCCGTAGAAGTTTTATCATTTGACACACTTTCCAGAATCATTAATTTGGTAAAGTGCATACTGAACATCCGATTCTAAATGGAATCTTCCGGCTTTGCTTCCTTTTTTCCCGGCATGGTTTCTTATGTTTCCGTAAAGGGTTCCTCCTGTATTTGGTATTCCAGTTCCCTTTCCTTTGCCATGACCTCTGTGGAATCCCCCTGGCAGAGCAGCGAACACACAAGAGCAAATATCCATCATATCCTAAATATACTCCGCTTCTCCCGCTCAATCCCTGTCTGAATATTCTCTGCCGTGGGCATTTCGTCCTTCGGATATACCGTTCACCCATAAAATTCACTACTTTGCATAAAAAATCTATTGTCATTCTCTTTATTCTGTGGTAGGATAAAGAGCAGTGATAGGTTGCAGATACTCGAGAGGACTGTGACCGGAGGGAGGATCTGTGGGTCCTCTCTTCTTTTTTTGAAAGGAATATACTATATGCTAAAGCAAAAGCCTTTCCTGAATTATCAGTATCAAATCAATACCCTAATTACAAAAAAGGGATTGCTTATAAACAATCTTTCTTTTGCCGAGAAAAAACTGCAGGAAATACGGTATTATGCCCTTATTGATGGTTACAAATCCATCTTTTACAATTACACAACCCGTACTTATCTGCCCGGCACTACTTTTGAAGACATCGTTAATCTATACGACTTTGATGAAGATCTCCGCCTTCTGGTATTCAAGTATATCTGCCATATTGAACAGAGAATACGCTCCCAGATATCCTATTATTTTTGCGACAAGTATTCATCCAGTCAAAAATCAGCCATTGTTATGAAGCGGTAAGCGAACGTCAATTAAAGCAGCATCTCAAGTAATTACTGATTTCAGAAACGTCTGCGCCCATAATGAACGACTTTTTTTATATCACAGCCACACGGATATTCCTAATACTGTTTTACATAAAAAACTGAATGTGCCCAAAAACGGTTCCAGTTATTCTGTTGGAAAAAATGACCTATTTGCGGTTGTCATCGTCCTTAGATACCTTCTTCCAAAAGAAGATTTTAAGCAATTTTACAAAAAACTTAAAGCAATAATTTCTTCATATCAAAAGAAATCAAATCAAAATAACACAGCAAAACTTTTAGACAGCATGTGGGATTTCACGCTACTTGGAAGAATATCTTGAGATATAAGCCGTATCAACCGCTGCTGAGCCCTTTAACCCGTCCACGAATTTTCCAAATCCGCTGCCTCCGGAAGTGGCAAATAATACAATTTTCTTTCCTGAGAAATCATAGCTTTCCAGAAAGCTGTTAATAATCGTAGGCGCTACATACCTGCACGTGTCAAGTATAGAACAACTTTATTCTATCAGTCGACTGCTTTTCTGACAATCCGCTTTGATTTTTCCTCTTTCAAACATTTCAACAGTTTATTTTTTCTGCTGATTTTCTCCACTTTCCAGAATCATTTTACTTTCTTCTTTGCCCATTTCGCCACACTCTTATAGGATAAATCGGTCAGATCCTTGCCTTTCACGACCTTTGCCCCTTTCGCAGACGCCTTGACTTCTTTCATGCTGCCGGAAATCCCGCTGCCTCCACTGGTGCAGAACGGAACAATCTCTTTTCCTTTCAGGTTATAGGACTCCAGAAAAGTGCGGATAATCATAGGTTCTTTTCCCCACCAGATAGGATAGCCGAGGAAAATCACGTCATATTTTTCTATATTTTTCACTTTTCCCTTGATTTCGGGGCGCACCGTTCCGTCATGCTGTTCGGTATTAGCCCGGCAGTCATCATTGTCATAGTCCAAATCTGCAGATGTATATGGCTGTGCCGCTTTGATCCGGTACAGCTTTCTGCCCGTCGCCTTCTTTACCTTCTCTGCGGCACCTTTGGTCGTTCCCGTCGCTGAAAAATAGACAACGAGCACTTTTTTCTGCTTTGACTTGCTGGCAGCGGCCACATCTGCCGTGGGAATCGCCAGCCCCGCAATCAAGACCAATACCATCAGCACATTTACCCAAAACAATCCTTTTTTCTTCATAATTTTCCCTCCTGAATTTACATTTCTTTTTTGACTTCATATCATAATAGAAATTTATATTCCAAGTCCCGATATCCAATTTTCCACATCTGACCTCGGCGAGCTGCCCGCAAATCTTCTCCCGTCCAGCCATGTCGCCTGACTGGCAACTGCCGCCTGAAGATTTTTTGCACTTGTTCCAATACTGCTGCTGCCGGAAGTACAGAAAGGAATCACGGTCTTTCCCGAAAGATTGCAGCTTTCAACAAATGTGTACATTATTTTCGGAGCCTGACCCCACCAGATGGGATAACCAATATATACATTTTCATATCCATTAAGGTCCGGCAGTGCCCCCGCAATCTCCGGTCTGGCAGTTGTATCATTCTGCTCTTTGGATGTACGGCTGTCTGCATTTCCGTAATTCAAATCCTCAGATGTATACGGCACAGCCGGCTCAATTCTATAAATGTCCGCCGATGTACTTTCTGCTATATATTCGGCAATTTTCTTTGTATTATCGGTACAGGAAAAATATACAACGATGCTTTTTTTATCCACATTCGGGGACTGCGTCGGTGTTGGTGACTGTGTCATATCCGGGGACTTGGTTGGCTCCGGTGACTGTGTCACATCTGGGAATTTTGTCGGCTCCGACGACTGCGTTGCTTCCGGCGTTTCAGTTGGCTCTGTTACACGAACCTTCATCCATGTTGTCTTTTTGGTTTTACCTGTTTTTACCGTAACCTTAATTTTGGCTGTTCCCGCTTTCTTTGCAGTAATTGTCCCATTTTTACTGACAGTGGCTATTTTTTTATTGCTTGTCGTAAATTTAATTGTTTTCTTTCCCTTTTGGGGCGATACAGTAACTTTGAGTTTTTTCTTCTCGCCCGACTTCATCTTATAGGTCTTTTTATCAACTTTCTTATTACAAATCTTGAGAGAGACAGACTTGATTGTATTTGTCTTACTTGCCTTTGCCATGACCTCTGTGGAAATCTCCTGGCAGAGCAGCGAACACACAAGAGCAAATACAAGCATCCATGCCAGATTCTTATGATTTTTAATATTTCTCATTGAAATCTCCTTCCTTTCTTCCTCAATCTCTCAAATTTCGCCCAAGTTCATACGACATTTGCAGATATTTTGACCGGCTCGTCATTTCCGGAGTGCCGCATCCTTTTCCAAGCACCCTTCCCTGATCTTTCAGGTTCAGATACCGCACCAGCGTGTCATAATGCGATTCCAGTGACTCAAACGTCCATGCGTCGTTATTCCATGCCACAGCCAGAAGCGCAGACTTCATATGCTTTCTCTGGATACTGCTATTAAAGGCACAGAACCGGTCAATCAGTATTTTAAGCTGAGCGCTCATTCCGTAATAATAAAGCGGCGTCACAAATACCATCATGTCCGCATCCAGTATTTTCTGCCGTATCTCATTTACATCATCTTTTTGCACGCACGGTCCCTCATACCCGCAATGAATACAGCCGATGCAAGGGTGGATATCGGCATG
>CANPYY010000043.1 GCA_947588675.1 uncultured Lachnospiraceae bacterium
TCCCAACGTTCCTGCTGTAATCAGCCAATCGCCTGAGTTAATTACCCAACCCCAGCCGATCATGGCACCAAAGGCAATCACTAAAACGTCTTTCGTTCCCATTACCTTATCAAATTTAGAATTATTGTTCATATCAATCACCCTGACTGTAAAGAATTTTTTATGGTATAACTTTAACTTTTATCATATTTGTTCAAGAACTACTCCAAACATCACATCTGCCATTTCTGATTTCCTGTAAATTTACTCATATCAAGATTGGGAAGGAATTCCTTTATTATTGACGGTCCCTTCCAATCTGCAAAGTACAAATTAACCGGTCTTGGCATAGGATTTTTTCGGGTACAGGATATCCGTGGTACTTCATTCTGAATAATTCTCTGATCAAATACTTTGAATCTCCACTACGTATTCTCTTTAAATCCAATTCAGTAGTAATACCTTAATATGGATAGTAATGATCAATACCAACAGTAGAAAAAACATTTTCATATGATTTTGAATTAAGCATACGCTTAAATTTCACATTATTTCCCTTTTGCATACTTCATACTCCTCCTATCTGTAATATTTTGTTTATCTGTTGAATATCTATTTGCCATAAAAGCAAGAGCTATAATGTTTTGACTAAAAACTGCAACATAATTTACCTGTATGTATTCATTAATAAACAAAACAAAAATTAAAATAGCAAATAATAATTTTTGAGATGAATTTTCACGATGCCATTTATTTATTAATTCAAATTCAAGCTTTAATAATATTAAAAAATAAGAAATAAATCCAACTATTCCTAATGTACTCAACAATTCGTAAATTCCATTATGAGAACTCGTAATATGCCAATAATTAATACTTTTTAAATATGTCTGAAAATTATTCCCTCCGTATCCCAGTATAGGATAATTTCTGAACAATTCCTTTGCCTGTTCAATAAACCATTCCCTTGCAAGCGTACTAGTATCATTCCTTTCACCAATAAACACTGTAGCCACAAGATTTTCCAGTCTTTTTCCAAGCAGGTCATATAGCATGTCATTATTCATAATAAGCCAAAACAATACATATATTGCTAAAGCAATAAAAATGATTCTCAATAGAACTTTTGGACCTTTTGACATAAGCAAGATATACATAGTCATACATATTATTAATTTCATAATACTTCCTTTTGACCCTGTAAGCAGACATATTGAAGTAAAAATAATTATTAAAATAATACACATAATTCCATATAATGTAATTTTTTGTTTTTCTCTATAACGTTTTCCAAAAAGATATAGTGTCATTGTAACCAACATTGCCATTCTATGTCCAACTCCGTTGGAATGAATTCCTATAGACTCCCCTATCCTTTCTATTCCAAAATAATCAACAGGAGTAAGAAGAATTAATCTGACTATCATTACAACTCCTGAAAGCACAAGAATTTCTATACATTTGTCAACATCTTCCTTATCATGTATTATTATCGGCATACAGACAGCCATTCCAATAATCTGTATAGAATCATTAAAATTACTCATAGTATCAGAAATACTATGTGTCCAAAAAACAGACAAATAATAAATACCCCAGAAAACTACACACCATTTAAGGTGTAATGTTACTATAAGTCTTAATCCATTTGAATATAAACAAACCATAAGCATAAAAATAAAAACTGTTCTGTTAAATATTGCATCAAACCCTGTACCCAATCCAAATGCTGATATAGATATAGCATATAGTAAAAATGCTATATATTTGATTTCTCTTATTCCAAATTTTGCTTTTATCATTATTTCACTCTCATATATTATATAATAGTAGAATTTACCTTATATTAACTTGATTTATTAATTTCAACCATCTCTCTGCAATTTTATCTTTAGAATAAAATTCTCTTACTTTCACAGCATTCAAACTTAACATCTCTGCATATTTATCATCACTTACAATTCTATCCATTGCACTAATAAGACCTTGTTTATCATTCATAGCTATTAATATTCCATTTACACCATGATTAATAATCATTTTGCTGCCACCGGCAGGACAATCAGTCACAATAGACGGAATCCCCATTCCAAGCGCTTCAAGCATTGCATTTGACAGGCCTTCATGATTAGATGTTGAAATATACATAGCAGCTTTATTTATTGCAATAGGTAAATCTTTTATAAACCCGGGCATTTTAACAGCATTTTGTATTCCAAGCTTTCTGCACAATAATTCAAATTGATTCCTCAATAATCCGTCACCATATAATTCAAGGATATATTCCGGATGCTGTTCATGAAATATTGCAAATGCTTTAAATAGCATAGAGAAATTTTTTTCTTCAGAAAAACGTCCTGCTGCAACAATACGTTTTTCTCTCTCCCCTTTATATGGAATTGGCAAATTTTCTGTATCAATAGGATTAGGAATAATACAACTTTTTCTTCTAATATTTTCTGAATAATAATTTTTAGCATCAGGCGTCTGAAACACTACATAATCTGCTAATCTAAATAGTCCTGCCTTTTTTATCAAAATTCCTATACGATCTTTCCAAGTCATATTTTTTTCAAAAATACTTACTCCGGGATCTGCGCGTTCTGACATAATAATCTTTTTTTTTAGACCAATACCGGCAACTAACGTATACAACGAAACAATAGATAAAAACGGAACAAGTACGCCGACATTCTCATTTTTAATTATCTTTCTAATAGCGTATATACGCTGTATGATTTTCAATTTATTATATTTCGTATGTATATGATAGCACTTAACTTTATCAGATAAATAATATGTATGAACATTTTTTTCCCGAATAACTATAACAGAAACATTTGCTCCCATATCCGCACATTGATTTGCTAAAATAGATATAACTCTCTCTGCACCACCCTGTGTTAACGAACTCGTAACAAAAGTTAAGGTTTTATCCTTAAAATCCATAACTATTCCTTTCTATCCATTGATGATATAAACACCCTTTTCTTTCAGAAAATTAAAGCATATATATTTCTTCAATTAATTTTCTGCCACTTTTCGTAATTTTTCCCAAAATTGGTCCATTTAAAATTTGAGCTGATAATATTGCAGGACATCCAACATTATACTCTATGCAAACAAGTTCTCCGTTTTCATCTACGGATAAGTCCCAACCTATTATTCCAAATTTTGAAAATTTTTGATGGGCCCTGATTACTGCAGTTTTCATTTCTTCATAAAATGGTATACTTCCTTTAATTTCTTTACCAAATATATCCTTATATATAACCAAGTCATTATAATCAAGAGCTTGACCTTTTAAAAATCCCTTATCATCAATACCAACTATTCTACAATTTACACCGTCTTTACTTTCAAGATCTCGCAATGCTCCCGGAGCGCCAATTCTCAGTACTCCGCTTAAAATCTCAACTTTTCCTCTTAAATTAAGAGTAGTAATTCTAACAACGTTTATTGATGAATCATTATAAACACTTAATAACTTATGTTGTTTTAATATTTCCTGTACAACAAAATTTTTACCATATCCGCCAATATTTTTATAATCATTTGCTGTTATTCTTTGTACACCTTTTCCCTGCCTACTTCCTACAGAATATTTAAGGATTAATTCTTCATATCCGTTTAATATGTTATATACTTCTTCTTTACTAAGCAATTTATATCCTTTGTCGTAAAAATTTCCATTTATACATCGTATTATAATATTGGGCATTTTCATGAACTCATGAAGGAAAAAATCCATATAATTCTTATCTTCATAATATCCTGCACAATTATCATATATCCCAAATTTATTATAATTCATATAATTTAATCGCGGTAATAATTCACTTTTATAGATTGCGTCTGAAACAAAATTTTCTGAATATCCATATAGATTTTTAAATAATGTTACTATATAATAATCCTGTTTCCGAACTCCTTTTTTTTCATAAGAAGTAAGCCTGTTCCATTCCGGATGCTGCTTACATATTTTTTTATAGACTTTTTTTTCTACTCTATCTATATGTTTTTTCCATACATTTTTTAATATTCCATACAAAAAATTCTTCATAAAATATATTCCTCCTATTTTTGGTACAATATTTATTTGCCACTTTTTATCAAAAAACATATATCAATCTACAGAACGTATCATTTTCATATACAAATCCTGATACTTTTCACTCATTTTTTCTGCCGTAAATTTTTCTGTTACAATTTTATAACTTATATCTCCCATTTTTTTAATATCGTCATAAAATATTTTATCCAAATATTTTGTCAAATCATTAATATTTCCTAATTTATATGAATATCCACAACCTTTTTCTGCGCCTAATATTTCCATATGTTGTGGTATATCAGATAAAACAAGCGGCAACCCACAAGCCATAGCCTCCAACACACCATTAGGTAAGCCTTCTGATTTACTTGTCGATATATATACATCGCAAGCATTTAAATATTCATTAACATTGTAAACTTCATCACGAAAAATTATATTTTTATATTTTCCATATATTTTTTCTAATTCTATCTGTCCTTTTCCTCCTCCTATAAAAAGCAATGCCGTATCATCCTTATTTTTCATATTAAGATATCCTTCTATAGCTTCTCTTTGGTTCTTTCGCTCAATGAATTTACCGCTATATATAAATATTTTTTTATCTAAAGGTAAGTTTAACTTTTTTCGTAATTCAGGAATCTTTTCTATATCTTTTTTAGTATATAAACTAATATCAACCCCATTACTAATACATGCCAATTCTATATTTTCTTTTTCTTTATATATTTTTTTCAAGCTTTCAGAACATGTTACAAATTTTTCTCCTTTTATGACTTTACGGCGTATCAATTTAATATCACATATTGCTAATATTTTCCCGATTATATTTCCATAATAATCCGGATAATCTTCAATACAATAATTACGTAATGTCAAAAAATGAATTGTTTTTTTATAACCTAATGTAATTCTATATAGCGGCATTCCAACACCCTGAACAATATCCGGTTCAATATTCTTTAAAACTCTTTTAATTTTTTGCTTTCCAAACAACAGAGTTGATATTTTACTCATCTCCAAACATATTACCGATATATTTAATTCTTTATATTTATCAAGCATTGAATTATCCTTATCTTCAACCCATAAAGTAATTAATATCGGCTCAAATATGCTTTTATCCATATATTTAATAATATTAAATGTCTGTTTAATTGGACCATTTTCTTTACAATTAGTTTCAATAAAAACAATTTTTATTTTTTCAATATGCTTTTCCATTGCTTTTACCTCACTCTTTCTGCATTCTGAGCTATATCAGCTCTCATGTTACTGAATAATGCAGGAAATGAAGAACGAAACCAGGCTACTGTTTTTCCCATAATTTTACATAAAAATATACTTTTCATTTTTATAGGAATACTTAATATTGATATTTTTTTTGAGTTGCCGGAAGAATATTTCAATGCAAACCTGGTATAATCGTCTTTAATAATCTGCTCTAACTCCTTATTGCAATTACTTTTGTCTATATTTGTATTACTAACTGTTTCCGTGATGCACTGTACAAGTCTCCCAAGATGATAATCAGCTAATTTCTGCATTGTTATCTCATCATTAATTCCCCAATATTTATATACCTCAAGCGTGTGGGCAAAATGTTCTCTCTTCTTTTGGTTCAGATACTTATTATATACAAGCTGAGAATCAGTTCCGCATCTTGAACGATAATAATGATAAAATGGCTTACTTATCATACATACACGGTCAACATCTTTTATAATATCCATATTAAAGTGATGGTCTTCAAGCTTTGTATTGCGGAATTTTATATTGTGTTTCCTAAGGTAAGGTAATGAATACAATTTATTCCAAGGTACTGTAAGAATTGTCCTTACAAGATAATCAACAGCATGATTTCTGAATTCCTCCTTTGTGTAAAACGCATCATCAGGACACACTGTATAACTAAGGTTTCGTCCTCTTTGGTAATAATCCATATAATACCCTGCTACAACATACTCTGCTGAATATTTTTTTGCCTTAAAATACATTGTTTCAAGCATATCCGGCAGTACCCAGTCATCAGAATCAATTAAATACATATATTCACCAGTAAGCTTTTCCATAGCCATATTCCGCGCTTCGGAAATGAATACATTTTTTTCATTTCTTAATACCTTAATTCTGGAATCTATCTTAGCATAGTGATTAATAATTTCTCCGGAACCATCTGTGGAACCGTTATCTATGATTAAAAATTCATAGTCCGTAAACGATTGATTTAATATACTTTCGATAGCTTTTCCAACATACTTCTCTGTATTATAGACTGGCATTATAATTGAAATTGCAGGCATTTTATCAGTCTCCCGTCACACTATTTGTATAATCTGCCAAGCTCATCAGATTAAGGTCCTTTTCACTTATAATAAGATTTCTTTTACCGCCAATTAATTCCATCGGCCACTTAATACCTATATCAGGGTCATCATACATAATCCCCGAATCACCCTCACCATAAAAAGTTTCTGCACACTTATAGCTAACTACAGAATCTTCTATTACCAGATATCCATGTCCAAAATACTCCGGTACAAGCAGACTATTTTGATTTTTACCTGTAAGATGAAATCCCCGCCATTCACCAAAGGTCGGAGAATACGGACGTAAATCTACAATGACATCATAGACATGTCCGCTTATACAACGCACCAGTTTTGCCTGCTGTTTAATCAACTGAAAATGTATCGCACGAATTACTCCCCTCTTGGAAACAGTATAGAACACTTCCTTTAAAACATGGTTAATCCCGTGCTCTTTGAACATATCAATGTTATAGTCTTTAATCAGGCCTCCACGGTTATCTGTAGCATAAAACGGCTTAATCAGATAAGAGTCTTTTAAATCAAGTTCACAAAAATCAAACCTCTGAATCAATTCCATACTCTCCTTATTTGAATTTTTTCAGCCATTCCATTGTCATCCTTGTACCCTCTGCAAAGCTAACTTCTGCCTTAAATCCGGTATCTTTTTCTATATCCTTGGTATCAAAAATATTTATCGGCATATTGGTTCCCGTAAACGGCACATCACCAAATAATAAATCTGCATCCGGAGCAAGTGTCTGCTGCATCTCAATAATAAATTCCTTCAACGGCCGGGCATTTGAACTCCCAATCAGATACTCACAGAACGGTTTACCCTTATCAGCAATAAGATAAAATGCCTTTGCAACATCAGACACATATACAAAATCATAATTCTGAGTTGCTGCAGTAAACTGTAAAGGTTCACCATTGATGATTTTACGAAGCGTTGTATTCACAAATCTTGGAGAAAGCTCTCCAACACCATATGCATTTGTAATCATCGGCCACACTGGTTCAATATCAATATCTGCGGCCACTGACTTACATATGCAATGCGCAATATGCTTTCCCATGCCGTAAATATACCCCATTCCCGGACGACTTCCCTGCGTATGAATCGCAGCACAAACCTCATACTCCATGATGCTTCCCGCACAAACAAAACGACTGCAACCAAGTTTCTTTGCCGCTTTCATACATTCAACAGTGTCTAACGCATTTTTCATTTGAATGTTATAATCCGTGCGTGCACTCCCTGCAGAACCGGCCCATGCAAAATGTATAAATGTATCATATATGCCATGAGGAATCTTCTCTAACATATACCCGGTATCTGAAATATCACACTGCATATAAGTCAGATTTTCAGCTGTATCCAGTCTGTTAGGTTTAACTCCCATATCTAACGCAAGAACGGAACAACCTTCTGAAAGAAATTTTTTTACGGTATAACTGCCAACAAAACCGTCAGCCCCCGTAATTATTACATTTTTCATAGCATTCTCCTTTTACAATCACTCCGCCCATTAGTTTCCATACGGTTTAAATTGTATGGGAAGTTATGTTTATTTCCGAGAATTTATGAATTCCCTGATTTGCCTGTCCCTACATGCTCTAACATTATTGCCGCCAAGCCAACATTTGCTCCATTCCACAACCTTCTCAACCGCTTTATCCAAATTCCAACGAGGTTTCCAACCAAATGCCGATTTCAGTTTAGAACAATCTAATTTCAAAAAATTTGCTTCATGCGGGCCATCATCACAATAATTAACCCATTTAATTCCTTCACCCCAAAAACCAACAAATATATCCACAAGAACGCCTGTCTGTAAACAATCACAGTCGTCAGGCCCAACATTGTAATAATCCGCATACCTGCTGTCATTATATTGCATCGCGGCAATCATCAAATACACATACAGAGGTTCCAACACATGCTGATACGGTCTTGTTGAAAACGGATTCCTTACAATAATGTCCTCCTTATTTTGTGCTGCACGGACACAGTCAGGAATAATTCGATCCTTTGCAAAATCTCCGCCGCCAATAACATTACCTGCCCTCGCCGTAGAAACTGCCACTTCACCGTCTGCAAAAAAACTGTTTTTATAAGAATGCGTCACAAGCTCAGAACACGACTTTGAATTAGAGTACGGGTCGAACCCGTCAAGTTCCTCGTTCTCGCGATAACCCCACTCCCATTCCTTATTTTTATAAACCTTGTCAGTAGTTATGTTTAAAAATGATTTAACACAGGTGCTATTGCGTATACATTCAAGTATATTGACTGTACCCATAACGTTTGTTTCATATGTATATACAGGATTTTTATAACCGTCACGCACAATAGGCTGGGCGGCAAGGTGCAGAACAATCTCCGGCTGCACTTCATCAAATACCTTTTTCAGACTTATATAATCTCTTATATCGCCAATTACGGACTGAACATCCTGTCCAATTCCTGCAATTTCAAACAGTGACGGCACTGTCGGCGCATCCAAAGAATATCCCGTCACGTTTGCACCGGCATTTGAAAGCATCTTACAGAGCCATGAACCCTTAAATCCTGTATGCCCGGTAATAAAAACTTGTTTCCCTTTATAAAAACTCAAATCAAAATCCATTTTTTTAATCTCCATTAAGACCATAATTTCCATGGCGCCAGTCCGGATTCCCACATATTTTCAAGCTGTTGTTTTTCTCTTAAAGTATCCATGCACTGCCAAAACCCCTTATGCACATAACCGATAAGCTCTTTTTTATCTGCCAGTAAAGTAAGAGGTCCTTTTTCAAATATTGTAGTATCATCGTCTATGTAATCAAAAAGCTCTGATTTGAATACCATAAAACCAATATTTATCAACTCACCGTCTGTATCGGATTTTTCCCTAAAAGCTTCAATAATACCGTTTTTACCGACTTCAACAACTCCTTTATTCTGTCCAAAATTATACATCGATATCGTGCCGATTCTGTCATGCTTATTATGAAAATCAACAAGTTCCCTGATATTTACGTTGCCAACCCCGTCCCCATATGTAAGCATAAAATTTTCATCATCAATATAATTCCTGATGCGTTTTACACGACCACCGGTCTGAGTATTCAGTCCTGTATCAACAACAGTAACCTTCCACGGCTCAGCATATTTATTATGAACAATTATTTTATTATTTCCATTTGTATAATCAAACGTTATGTCTGAGGTATGCAGGAAATAATCAGCAAACCATTCCTTAATAACATGCTGCTTATACCCCGCACAAATAATAAACTCATTAAATCCATAATAAGAATAAATTTTCATGATATGCCACAGTACCGGCATTCCCCCTAACTCAATCATAGGTTTAGGCTTAAATGCTGATTCTTCAGATATTCTGGTACCAAAACCACCGGCTAAAATAACTACCTTCATCTTTTACACCTGCAATTTTAAATCGATATCAATATCAATCCCTCAAAAAAATATCCCTTGTATAAACTTTCTTTATCACGTCATCCAGTATACTTTCATAGCGGTTCGCAATAATTACATCAGTTTCCTGCTTAAATTTTCCGAAATCATTTACTACAAGGCTTCCAAAAAATGTCGTACCATCTGGAAGAGTCGGTTCATATATTATAACTGTTACTCCCTTAGCCTTTATCCGCTTCATAATCCCCTGAATACTACTATGACGGAAATTATCACTATTGGTCTTCATTGTTAACCTATAAATGCCTATGGTAATAGGTCGTTCTTTTTCAGCGGCCCACATAGAGCTTGCAGTATAATATCCTGCTTTTTCCAACACACGGTTTGCAATAAAATCTTTCCTTGTACGATTGCTTTCGACGATTGCCTCTATCAGATTTTCCGGAACATCCTGATAGTTTGCCAACAACTGTTTTGTATCTTTAGGCAGACAATATCCACCATAGCCAAAGCTCGGATTGTTATAATGTGAACCGATTCTCGGATCAAAACATACACCGTCAATAATATCTCGCGTATTCAGTCCTTTTATCTCAGCGTAAGTATCAAGTTCATTAAAATATGAAATTCTCAGAGCTAAGTAAGTGTTTGCAAACAGCTTAACAGCTTCTGCTTCAGTAAAGCCCATGAGAAGAACATCTATGTTATCCTTTACTGCACCTTCCGCCAACAGTTCTGCAAAAGTTTTTGCTGTTTCTCTTGATTTTTCATCACAACCTACTATAATACGTGACGGATATAAATTATCGTAAAGTGCTTTCGATTCACGCAGGAACTCTGGACTGAAAATAATTCTATCGGTATTGTATTTCTTCCTTACTGATTCCGTATACCCTACCGGAACAGTGCTCTTAATGACCATCACAGCTTTGTCACTGTTATTAATTACCAGTTCAATAACTGCCTCAACAGCTGAACAGTCAAAAAAATTTTTCTGTGGATCATAATTTGTTGGAACTGAAATAATTACATAATCTGCGTCTGCATACGCTATCGCATCATAAAGCGCAGCAGTCAAATCAAGTTCCTTTTCAGCAAGGTATTCTTCAAGCTCCTTATCCTTAACAGGACTGACTCTGTTATTAATCTTTCCTATTTTCTCCGGAACAATATCTACGGCTGTGACCTTATTATGTTGTGCAAGCAGAACCGCCAACGACATACCTACATAGCCCATGCCAACTACTACTATACTGTACTTTTGCCCGGTTCCATTGTTAATCAATTTCTATCACCTATTTCACTATGGTTTAGTTATTTTTTATCTTTTTTGAAATCAGCTATTCTGTATGCCTTTTTATCTAAAATCACTTGTCAGATTTATTAATTTGCCCATTTCAAAATCCTTTTCTTCAGGTATCATTTTTTGAAAACCGCTTGCTGTATATAGTGTAATTTCACCAAAATATATCTTTTCGTTAATTATATAAAAATCGACTCTCACCTGCGCCATTCCTTCACATAGTTTTTTTGCAAGTTTTATCAGTTCGTTTAAACATCTCGGTTTCGGTTCTATAATATTAGATATGGCAAAATGCTCGTCAAAGGAAAATTCTTGTTTATTCCAATTTGTGTCATAAACAGTTTCAGAAAGTTCCTTAGTATCGTCAAAACGATTATGAAAAACTACAATATACTTTGGTTCTCCATTCATACAGTAAACTTTATAATCCTCAGGAACTATGCGACCTCTGTCTTCCATATATTCTTCAGCAATAATACGCGGCAGAACATTTTTATATGGCCATTCCCTTCCGGGCCAATAATAATTGCGCTTTAAACTTTTTTCTAATTTTTTCTTTGCCATCGCCTTATCAAACTTTCTTTTGTCCTTAACAATCACAAGTCCTCCCGAATCATGAGTGCATTTCAGCACAAATTTATTTGGAAGTAAATTAAAATCAATATCGTCAAAATTATCCCATACTCCAAAAGTCGGAATTATATACTCTTCACCTATCCGATCTGCCACCAATTTCTTTACGGCATACTTGTCGACCATTGTTGTATATTCGGGATTACGGTCATATAATTTAAGCCATTGTAACTTTTCATTAAAAGTTTTAGGCTCATCTAAATTGAGCTCATATCCTACTCTTTTCTTGAAAAGAATACCCAAATATTTATCATCAGGCATATTACGATAAAATCCCTTTGAAGACAAAAATATCATTCTTGCAGCAGGATCTGTAATAAATTTTGTTGCTTTTTGTATAATATTCATTCTCTAATCATCCACCAATCATGAATTTTTTATATCCAAAAATTCTCTAACACAGCACGACGAAAAATAAAATTATGACTATTTCTACCATGCAATCATTTTTATCAAACCTATTTTATGCACAACCAGACATGTTTTTCCGAGATGAGACAAGGCAACTAAATCTCAATAACACCTTTTTATGTAATACTCTTTGTACCACCTTGCAAATTTTCTCAGGCCGTCACGCAGGTCTGTTTCCGGTTTAAAACCAAAATCTTCTTCAAGTGCAGCGGTATCCGCATATGTGACCGGCACATCTCCCGGCTGCATCGGTACAAGTTCTTTATGCCCTTCAAAATCGTAATTTTCCGACAGAACCCCTGCCTTTACAAGCTCCTGCCAGAGTATGTCTATAAAATCAAGCAGGTTCTCCGGATGGCTGTTCCCAA
>CANPYY010000044.1 GCA_947588675.1 uncultured Lachnospiraceae bacterium
AAAAATTCTTATGCAAATTTTAATTTCACCTGCCTTGACTGCTGCCCTGTGACAATCGGCGAAAATGTATTTTTTGGTCCTAACGTTTCACTTCTTACACCTGTACATCCGTTTTGCTGGCAGGACAGAAATCAGTATGTAAAGCAGGATGGTACTCTTACCGATAAAGAATACGCCAAACCAATCACCATTGGCAGCAACTGCTGGATTGCAGGAAATGTCACTATATGCGGCGGCGTTACTATAGGCGATGGTTGTGTTATCGGCGCAGGAAGTGTAGTGACAAGAGATATTCCGCCAAATTCACTTGCAGTAGGAGTGCCATGTCATGTAGTGCGTAAAATAACAGAAGCCGATTCATTAAAGAATCATCCTGAACTGTTTTGAAATTATTTGTATCCAAGAATGGAATAAAATGATAAATTTATTAAAAATAAAAAATATGGAGGATGAAAATGAAAACGCTTGTTGTGTATTATTCCCAGAGTGGAAATGCCCAGTGGATGGCGGAGCGGATATCATACGCGCTTTCCGCGGACATGCTGCGGCTGGTACCAAAGAAGGCATATCCGGAGAAAGGGTTTCTAAAATATTTCTTTGGAGGCGGAAGTGCCATCATAAAGGAGGCGCCGGAACTGGAACCGTATAATATGAATCTCAAGCAGTACGGACAGATTGTATTCGTGACGCCGGTCTGGGCAGGGACGGTCACGCCGCCGCTTCGAACTTTTATTCAGACGGAGAATCTTAAGGGAAAACATTTTGCCTTTGCGGCATGTAGTATGGGAGGAAGCGCGGATAAGACTTTTGCGGCGCTCAGATTGCTTCTGGAAGTGACAGACGATGTGCCAACGTTGTGGCTTGTGGAGCCGAAACGAAAACAGAAACCGGAGAATGAAAAGGCAATCGAGGATTTCTGCGCGAAGCTGCAGGAAAAGGGAGAATAGCAAAGTCGACATATGTAAGTGAGACGGCAGGTGACAGGAGATGAATAATACGGCAGATTTGCGGCTTCCGATTGAAATCAAAAGGAGAATAGAAGGACTGCCCTATACAGATAATGGCATTGGCATGTCCGGCGCCATCGTTCGGATGTATCAGGATATGGTATTAAAAATCCAGCCGTCCGCTCCGTGGGCAGCGCGCGAAGTGACGATTCTGAAATGGCTTCACGGGAAAGTTCCAGCGCCGGAAGTGTTTGCCTGTGAGGAGTGGGAGGGGAAGACTTATCTGTTGATGTCGCGAATAAAAGGCAAGATGGCATGTGATGAGTTCTTCCTTAATCGGCCTAAGGAACTTACGGAGCGTCTGGCTGAAGCTATGCAGATGCTGTGGGACGTGGATGTCTCAGATTGTCCGATTCTACGCAATCCGGAGAAAGAGATTGAAGAGGCGCGCTTTAGAGTAGAACAGGGTCTGGTAGATTTGGACAATGTAGAGCCCACAACCTTTGGACCCGGCGGATTTAAAGACCCGGAAGCGCTGCTTCATTGGCTGGAGCTCAATCGGCCGTCTTATGAGCCTGTATTGTCCCATGGCGATTTTTGTCTGCCAAATGTATTTCTTACTGAAACAGGAATCGGCGGCTTTATCGATATGGGCGATACAGGAGTTGGCGACAAGTGGCGTGATATCGCACTTTGCTACCGGAGCCTGCGGCATAACATGAATGGAAAATATGCATCAAAGAAGCGGAAGGATACGGCGGACCTATTGTTTGATGCGCTGAGTATTAAGCCGGATGCAGAAAAACTGAGGTGGTATCTGTTGCTGGACGAGCTGTTTTAATGTAAAAAAATTGGGTCAAGATATTATTGGTTTAGAACTAAATCGGAATACCAGCAACAATTTTCGGGAAAAAGTGTATGTGTTAAAACAAACTAAAATCCCTAATGTATGCATTATTAATCATTATATTAACGCAATATGCTATTTTTGTTTTTTATCCATAAAGATATAATGAACTTGTTACCGATAAATTATTTGCAGATAAGAGAGGATGAAAAACATGTCAAAAGAAGTAATTGCTGTATATATCATAATGGCAGTGATAGTTGTATTTTTTGCAGGGGCGGGCATATCTGCGGGAAATACAAAAGAAGCGAAAGCAGAAGATGTGCCCGCTACAAAGTTCGTAGATTGCTTTGAACCTATGCCTATCATAGGCGAATTAAACGAGGACTGCTGGGGTGCGGTTGATGTGGGACCGCGGGATCAGGATAACGGACTTGAAGACAGAACTTTGGAATCGTACACTTACTGGGACGGCGGAATCATTAAAGGTGATGACGGCAGGTTTTACATGTTCGGAAGCAGATGGCCGGAAAGCCTTGGACACGAGGGATGGTTCCAGTCTGAAGCAATTTATGCAGTAAGTGATAACTTATATGGACCTTATGAGGATAAGGGAGTTCTCTGGCCTGATTACTATGACGGCGCAGGGCATAATGTTTTTTCGTTTTGCATATGCGAGAATGATCCTTTATACGCAGAGGGTTACCGTTATGCCGTATGTGTTTCGGATGTACATAAGGGTGTAGGTTATGCAGGCTATAGTCCGGCAAACGGAAGCATACATATTGCAAAGGATATAGAAGGCCCCTGGGAGCTCGTTGATAATGGCAATAAAGGCGTGATGAAAACAAGCCGCGATATGGGTCTGGTTAATGTAAGCATTGCCGTTAATCCGAACGGAGGCTATGTTGCCATAAACAGATACGGGGATATCGCAACTACAGATTCACTTAAAGATCAATGGACCGTGCATGTTAAAGGATTGTGGTCGCAGGTTCCGGGTATGCCTGTAAGTGCGCAATGTGTTGAAGACGCAGTAACCTGGTATTCAAACGGAATGTTTCATATAGTAGTCAACAAATGGGATGCGCGTATTGCATATTATCTTACTTCAGAAAATGGTATTGACGACTGGCAGCTTCATACCGGAGCGGCATATACCCCGGACCATGATTTTATACGATATGAAGACGGAACGGTCAATAACTGGTATAAGGTAGAGCGTCCTAATGTATATATTGAAAATGATACGGTAAAGGCCATGATATTTTCCGTAATAGATACAATAAAAGACAACGACAAAGGCGGAGACGAACATGGAAGCAAAATAATAGTAGTACCATTTTCTTCAGAGAAGCTGGGGTATCTTGCGACTCATGAAGACCCTCTGGCAAACAGACCGGGCGGAGAACCTGTTGCCGACACATCAATATTCACACGAAGTTACAGTGATAATTACGGAAACAGCCCATATATGTATCTTCGGCGCGACAAAGATTATGATGAAGGATTGATTGGCGACGGTACGTTTGACGAGAACGCTGATAATAAAATAGGACTTATAAAATATGATTTGGAAGAATGTACGGAGGGTTCGGGAGAAATTACAGAGGCTTATTTATCGCTTGTCTATCTGAGCGAGAAAGATGAGGGCAATCCGTCAGCGCTATGGATTGTTGATGATGAATTTGTTAAAAACAAAAGAGAGCAGATAAAAGTTGTGCTTGCTTCATCTGACTGGGAAGAACTAAGCGTTACTGCAGATACAAGACCGGATATGCTGTATGATGCGGACGACCCGAAATATGCGTTATCAGATGTATTTATTCCTACGTCGGGCGGACTCAGCGAAGTAAAGATAGATGTTACAGAGCTTGTAAAGGAATACATAAACATGTATCCGAATGAAAAAATGATATCATTTGGGTTAAATGAAACTGCCGATGGATATGATATTAACATCGGAACGAAGGAAACAGGACCTGCATTCTCACCGAGATTGTCAATCGTAAGAAAAAGCAGCGAGATTCCTGTATCTACATCTACACCGAAAGTTGATAAACAAACGGAAGTTGACAAACAGACGCCGCCTGTTTTAAGTCAATACAGTATTACATATCATATGAATGACGGGGTGAATAATGCAGACAACCCGAATGTTTATTTCAATGAGAATATTACCTTGAAAGCTCCCGTAAAAAAAGGTTATTTGTTTAAAGGATGGTATACTGATGCCGGTATGACCGCAAAAATCGATTCAATTACTGTTGGTATGCAGGGAAATTTAGATTTATATGCAAAGTGGCAGAAAGTCAAGGTGGCAAAAACCAAAATAACGTCGGCTGCAAGAAAGAAAAGCGGAAAAATAGTCATTAAATTTAAGGCCTCCGGTAAAGTGGCGGGATATAAGGTTGTATACGGAACCGATAAGAAACTGAAAAAGAAAACTAAGACGATAAACGTTAAAAAAGGTTCTGCGGTTTTAAAAAATATAAAAAGCAAAAAGATTTATTATGTGAAGGTTAAGGCATATAAAACAGACTCCGCAGGGAAAAAGGTATACGGAAAATACTCGGGAGTAAAGAAGATATAAAATTTTCCTTTACAACTTTATTTTCTCATGCTATTATATAAAAGGCTTTTTGTATAAAGCTTATTTTTACTGTCGCTTAGAGTATGGACACTCCGACCATTTCCAGGTGATGGTGTATATTAAATTAGGAGGATATAAAACAATGACGTCAAAAGAAAGAAAAGCAGAGATTATTAAGGAGTACGGTAAGTCAGAAGGAGATACAGGTTCACCTGAAGTTCAGGTTGCGCTTCTTACAGAAAGAATCCGTAATCTTACGGAGCACCTCAAGATTAACCAGAAAGATCATCATTCAAGACGCGGACTTCTTAAAATGGTAGGACAGAGAAGAAATCTTCTGGAGTACCTGAAAAAGAATGATATCGACAGATATCGTACACTTATTGAAAGACTTGGATTACGTAAATAATTGTTTATAATGGGACTGCTGCATGATAATCTTATCATGCACAGTTCTTTTATACATTTATAACACAATGCAGGATGATTATTCCGAGACTTCTTCAAAGTATATTACTTTTGTTCGGTGGTATATTTTGAAGTAGTTTCGGCATATCCTGCAAATTTATTTATTGAAAAGGAGAAAAGCTATGTACAAATCATTTACTATGGAACTTGCAGGAAGAACGCTTACTGTTGATGTTGGACGCGTAGCTGCGCAGGCTAACGGCGCGGCTCTTATGCATTACGGCGATACTGTTGTGTTATCTACTGCAACCGCTTCCGAAAAACCAAGGGAAGGCATTGATTTCTTCCCGCTCAGTGTTGAATATGAAGAAAAATTATATTCAGTTGGAAAGATACCGGGAGGCTTTATAAAGAGAGAAGGAAAGGCATCTGAAAACGCCGTACTTACTTCCCGTGTAATCGACAGACCTATGAGGCCGTTATTCCCTAAGGATTACAGAAATGACGTTACTCTGGATAATCTTGTACTTTGCGTGGACCAGGACTGCAGTCCTGAACTGACGGCCATGCTTGGTTCGGCTATTGCTACTGCAATATCGGATATTCCATTTGACGGACCCACGGCATCTACGCAGGTGGGTATGGTAAACGGAGAACTTGTATTCAACCCTACAAGCGAGCAGAGAGAAATATCAGACCTTGCGCTTACAGTTGCCTCAACAAGGGAAAAAGTTATCATGATTGAAGCGGGAGCTAATGAAGTTCCTGAAGATAAAATGATAGAAGCAATATTTGCAGCACATGAAGTAAATCAGAAAGTTATCGAATTTATTGATACTATCGTTGCCGAATGCGGCAAACCAAAACATGACTATATCCATATCGATACTCCGGAAGATATGTATGAAGATATGGTAGCATTTATTACTCCTGAAAAAATGGAAGAAGCAGTATTTACTGACGAAAAGCAGGTGAGGGAAGAAAATATACGTCAGATTAAGGAAAGCCTTTCCGAACGTTATGAAGAAGAACATCCGGAATGGGTTGAGCTGATTGATGAAGCCGTATACAAATTCCAGAAGAAAACTGTACGTAAGATGATTCTCAAGGATCACAAACGTCCCGACGGCAGACAGATTACGGAAATAAGACCGCTTTCCGCAGAAATAGACGTACTTCCAAGGACGCACGGTTCAGGTATGTTTAAGAGGGGACAAACCCAGGTACTGACAATTACAACACTCGGACCGTTAGCCGATATACAGAAACTTGACGGACTTGACCTCAATGAAACAACAAAAAGGTATATGCACCACTACAATTTCCCTTCATACTCTGTTGGCGAAACCAAACCTTCAAGAGGTCCGGGAAGGCGTGAAATCGGTCATGGTGCGCTTGCTGAAAGAGCTTTGGTACCGGTTCTTCCGGATGAACAGGAATTTCCGTATGCAATCCGTACCGTATCTGAGGTACTTGAATCAAACGGTTCAACATCACAGGGAAGCATATGCGCATCAACATTATCGCTTATGGCTGCCGGAGTTCCTATAAAGGCGCCTGTAGCGGGAATATCGGTCGGACTTGTTACCGGGGAAACCGATGATGATTATATCATTCTTACAGATATACAAGGACTTGAAGATTTCTTCGGAGATATGGACTTTAAAGTTGCCGGTACTCATAAAGGTATTACAGCTATCCAGATGGATATTAAAATTCATGGACTTACAAGAGAAATCATTGAAAAAGCAATTGCGCGTACCAAAGAAGCAAGAACATATATAATAGATGAAATACTTACAAAATGTATTGCCGAGCCAAGACCGGAAGTCGGACCTTATTCACCTAAGATTACACAGATTAAAATTGACCCTGCAAAAATTGGCGATGTTGTTGGACAAAGAGGAAAAACAATTAATGCTATTATAGACAGATGCAATGTCAAGATTGATATTGATGATGAGGGTTATGTATCCATATGCGGCACCGATAAGGAAAAACTTTCTGAAGCCGCCAGACTTATTGATATTATCGTATCCGACTTTGAAGAAGGACAGATTCTTGAAGGCGTTGTTGTAAGCATAAAAGACTTTGGCGCATTTATAGAATTTGCTCCCGGAAAAGAAGGTATGGTTCATATATCAAAAATAGCAAATCATCGCGTAAACCATGTTGAAGATGAATTGACCCTTGGCGACAAGGTTAAAGTTGTATGCCTTGGACAGGATAGAATGGGACGTGTAAGCTTCAGCATAAAAGATGTAAAATAATAATTATTTATTATTGAATATTGTATCAACTGCCGGTATATTTATTGACACTGCACCGGCAGTTATTTTATTCCGAAATATTCTTAACCAATTTCTTGTAATAGTGATAATTCATAGCGGTAACCGCAAGCTGGCTTACAAGAAGACTTATAAGATATCCGCTTATTCCCTGCATCGGAACCAGCTTTATTGTAAGAAGGATTCTTATTGACAGCCCTATTACCGTAATGATAAATGTAATATGCGTATAACCAAGTCCGTTTATTATACTTGCAAGAGTAGTTGCAGTAAAAAGAAACGGACACAGAAACGCAAGTATTTCTATAAACAGTCCGACCGCCTGATTTTTAAACACAAGGCTTCCCATATCGGCGCCGAAAAAAAAGAATAAGACCGTGGATAATATACCAAGAAGCGCGCTGCTTATTATACATACGGAAGATATACGCTTTACTCCCCTGTTTTTTGTGCTTGCTTCTGACACTACCGGAAGCAGGAGAACAGAAAGTGAATTTGTTATGGTAGAAGGAAATAATATGAACGGCATTGCCATTCCGGTAAGCACGCCATATACGCCAAGAGCCTTTTCGGGCTCCATACCGTATTTTTTCAGCATTGCAGGAATTAAAATAGTTTCCATGCCATGTAATAGCGATACAAGAAGTTTATTTGCTGTAAGAGGTATACTTAGTTTTAACAGAGGGGAAAGTATATGACTTTTTTGATTATCCATACACTTATTTTTATCTTTTCCGGCATGTTTAAAATATATTAATATCATTATTACGCTGTATAGCATGGAAACGCCTTCTCCGACAGCGATGCCCGTAACTGCTGTTATGCACATTATCATTACATTTCCGCCGGATATTCCATTGGCAATTATATATACAAATGCCACTCTTGATATCTGCTCTAAAAGCTGCGAAACTGCCGGAACAGACGTCTTGTGAAGACCGTAATAACATCCGTTTATACACGATGAAACTGCGCATACCGGAAATGCAAAAGAAAGCATACGAAGGGCGGGAGCGCAGCGTGATTCGCCTAAAATACATACAGATATTATATCTGATGCAAAATATATAAGGCACGATAGCGAAAAGGCAATACATACCGATAATATTATCGAATAAAACATAATTTTTTTAATATACGAAAGATTATCCTTTTTACCCGCAACCATCTGGGATATGGATGTCTGTATGCCGGCGGCAAACATGGTAAAGCATATGCCGAAAACAGGGAACACCAACTGATATATCCCAAGCGTTCCTGCATCAAGTACATTGGAAAGATATATTTTATATATAAAACCTATTATTTTTGTTATCAATCCGGTTATTGTAAGTATAAATGTTCCTTTTATCAGGGTTTTGAACATAATTCTCACTTTTTCTTTCAGTTTTTAAATTATATGATAAGAAACACCCTAAAATACTTTAAAATTAAAATAATATGTGTTAAAATTAACAAAGAAATTATATATAGCGGAGTTCCCATATGAAAAACAAAAAGAATTTTTTTACATATTTATGCTATACATTGTTTGTATTATGTACTTTAATTTATATTGCGGCTTATATTGGAGTATTTGACACATTTGTCATTACTCCCGCGGTAACAGGAATTATTTTTGCAGGGGCAGTTATGCTTATTGCATTATTAGCCTGTTATATTTTATCGGTTATATTCCACGGGCGGAAAAAAACAATAAATCCCGATTATCTTAATACTGAGCATAAAAGATATGAATATGTTATTGAAACAATAGCCATGGTTGTCATGTTTGCAGCCGCTTTGACCTTTAGGATATTTCTTAAATATAAAGGGGTTTTTACGAAAGACACCTTTATATTTGAACAAGGTTTTATGCTTAATAATCTTTTTTCGCTTACAGGCACATTGTTTATGTATCTTTCCATCCGGTTTGCCGCGGGCCGTCTTGCTTCTTTCATTGCCACGGCATTAATGCTTTTCTGGCCGTCAGAAGTTATAGCAGTATATATTGACACTACTACCGGACTTATTACAGGAACAATATTATGGGGACTGTTTTTATGGTTCATATTATTTTTTAAGGGTTATACTAAAAGTAAAACCGTCGGGCGAAAAACGTACATTTGGATTATCTTACTCGGAATAGCGTCAAATCTTGTTTTATTTGCATCGGAATATGCGTTTTTAATTATATTGTCTGTATTTGCATTTATGCTGTTTAAATATTGGAAACCCGCACTTTTATACATTCTTTTTTCAATGCCTGCGGTCTGCCTTAAAATAATTTATATTATAACCGGGATAAATGAGGGGAAAACAGATGAATTTTATGATTTGCTGAATTTTAATATAACGGTGTCTGATATAAACCTGCTGAAATTCAGCAACGCCTTTTTTGATGTTAATACACTTATATATCTGACATTGTATATTTTTGCCCTTGCTGCGGTTATAGTAATGTTTAAAAAAGGAAAAAAGCCTTTTCAGATACTTATGCTGTATGCGGTCTTTGCCGCATTCTTAGGCAGGGAAAATTTCCTGTTTATAATAAGCGTATACATAATGCTTGCGGCATATATGATTCAGATAATGTACTCTTTTATAGTAAAAAAACGATGTCTGAAATATTGCAGAATTTCAGATAATGAAAGCGCTGCAGTTGAAGACGGAACCGAAGACGAATTTGAATATACAATAGAAGATGAAAATGAGAGCGAATACGAAGATGCAATGGAAGATGAAAACGAGAGCGAAGATGCAATAGAAACAGATATGTATTCTGAAACGGATATTCTGGATATTATTCCAAAATACGTGGCCGATAAAGATTATACAATTAATACAAATGAAGATTATAAGTCAAAATTAGATTATAAAACACTTGAAATGCTTGAAAGAAGAAAAAACCGGATTTTGAAGGACAGCGATAAAAATAATAATATTGATTAACGAGGAGGTTATCATGGCAAAAACACTTTTTATGGTAGTACCATGTTATAATGAACAGGAGGTAATTACAGAAACAACTCATCGTCTTGCGGAAAAATATAAAGCTCTTATAGATGCGGGCAAGATTTCTCCTGAAAGCAAGGTAATGTACGTCAACGACGGTTCTAAGGACAATACATGGAAAATGATAGAAGATATCCATAATGAAAACAAAATGTTCAGAGGCTTGTGCCTTTCAAGGAACAGGGGCCATCAGAATGCCGTTCTTGCAGGACTTATGCAGGCAAAAGAGGAGGCGGACATGGTAATATCAATGGATGCCGACCTTCAGGATGATATTGATGCTATTGATGAAATGGTAGATAAATTCAACGAAGGGTATGATGTGGTTTACGGAGTGCGGGACAAGAGAAAAACAGATACGTTTTTTAAAAGGTTTACCGCACAGGCTTATTATAAAATGCTTCTCAAAATGGGAGTAGATATTGTGTACAATCACGCCGATTTCCGTCTTATGAGCAAACGCGTACTGGATAATCTGGAAGATTATAAAGAAGTAAATCTGTTTTTACGCGGCATTATACCAATGGTAGGTTTCCCATCTACAAACGTGTATTATGAAAGGCATGAAAGATTTGCCGGCGAATCCAAATATCCGCTTAAAAAGATGCTTCATTTTGCATTTGACGGCGTAACGTCATTGAGCATTAAACCCATACGTTTTATAACTACACTGGGACTTATTATATTTATGTTGAGCATAGGAATACTCATATATTCAATAATAAGACATATTTTGGGACATACATTTATAGGCTGGAGCAGCATAATGGTGTCCGTATGGGCTTTGGGAGGACTTCAGATTCTTGCCATAGGAATTATTGGCGAATATATTGGTAAAATATACCTTGAAACAAAAGCCCGTCCAAGATTTATTATTCAGGAATACCTGAACGATGACTGATTCATGTACAAACAATATTAAAACAGGTGCATATAATATTTTAAGTAATATTTTTTATGGGAATGGTGAATTTAAATGATTTATCTTGACAATGCAGCTACTACACAAATGTATACAGAAGCTGTCAATGCTATGATTCCGTTTTATACAAAATGTTACTCCAATCCTTCCGAAATATATAATTTTGCATCTGAAAGCAGAAAAGCAATCAATGATTCCAGAAAATGTATATCAGCAATCATTAATGCGGAGCCATCTGAAATATATTTTACATCAGGCGGTACAGAATCAGATAACTGGGCTGTATTTGGTACTCTCAATCTGATGAAAGAAAAGGGCAGGCATATAATTACAACAAGTATAGAGCACCATGCCATACTTAATACTTGCAGATATTACAAAAATCAGGGCTGTGAGGTAACTTATATTAAACCGGATGAATCCGGCATAATAAATCCGTGTGATATAGAAAGTGCGATACGACCGGACACCGTACTTATATCCGTTATGATGGCAAATAATGA
>CANPYY010000045.1 GCA_947588675.1 uncultured Lachnospiraceae bacterium
GTCAGGCGGGGAGTTTGACTGGGGCGGTCGCCTCCGAAAGGGTATCGGAGGCGCTCAAAGGTTCCCTCAGAATGGTCGGAAACCATTCGGAGAGCGCAAAGGCAGAAGGGAGCTTGACTGCGACACCGACGGGTGGAGCAGGTACGAAAGTAGGACTTAGTGATCCGGTGGTATAAAGTGGGATTGCCATCGCTCAACGGATAAAAGCTACCCTGGGGATAACAGGCTTATCACTCCCAAGAGTTCACATCGACGGAGTGGTTTGGCACCTCGATGTCGGCTCATCGCATCCTGGGGCTGTAGCAGGTCCCAAGGGTTGGGCTGTTCGCCCATTAAAGCGGTACGCGAGCTGGGTTCAGAACGTCGTGAGACAGTTCGGTCCCTATCCGGCGCGGGCGCAGGAATTTTGAGGGGAGCTGGCCCCAGTACGAGAGGACCGGGCTGGACGGACCTCTGGTGTACCGGTTGTTCCGCCAGGAGCATGGCCGGGTAGCCAAGTCCGGAAGGGATAAACGCTGAAGGCATCTAAGCGTGAAGCCCACCCCGAGATAAGAGTTCCGGCAGGGGGCGGAAGCCTCCTGGGGAGACCCCTTGAAGACGACGAGGTAGATAGGTCAGGGGTGGAAGTGCAGCAATGCATGGAGCTGACTGATACTAATAGGTCGAGAGCTTGACCAAGGAAGGCAGAGGAAAAAAGGGAAAGATGCAGGTCCGGTGTGTGGTTTTCAGGGTATGGAGAATAATGGTCCTCGATAGCTCAGTCGGTAGAGCACGCGGCTGTTAACCGCGCTGTCGTAGGTTCGAGTCCTACTCGGGGAGCTTATTTAATAATAGATGATACGGCCCCGTGGTCAAGCGGTTAAGACATCGCCCTTTCACGGCGGTAACACGGGTTCGATTCCCGTCGGGGTCACTTTTAATGAAGGAGGAATAATATTTTGCTTCCTTCATAATTATATATAGAGTTATTTGATATGGCGCCATGGCCAAGTGGTAAGGCAAAGGTCTGCAACACCTCTATCACCAGTTCAAATCTGGTTGGCGCCTTTTGAATAAAAAAGCTGTGCAGCTTGTTGTGGCTACGCAGCTTTTTTATATGCAGGAATCCGGACTTTAATTATTATTTAGTAGAATAATATTTTGCCTGAGCTGTCCATAATTTGTAATAGAGTGAATTTTCATCCTTTATAAGGGTGTCGTGATTTCCGCGTTGTACAATTTTTCCCTTATCAAATACTATAATATCTTTGCAGAAGCGGCATGAGGATAATCTATGTGAAATATATACGGCGGTTTTGTTTTTTGCTATTTCATTAAAGGCTGAATATACTTCATATTCAGCTACAGGGTCAAGTGCGGCAGTGGGTTCGTCTAATAATATAAAAGCAGAGTCTTTATAAAGTGCACGTGCAATTGCAATCTTCTGTTTTTCGCCGCCGGATAGGAGTATTCCATTTTCATCATATTTTTTGCCGCAGGGAACGTCGATTTCATGTCCGCTAAAACCTGTCAGATTAAGACATTCTTCTATGCGCTCTTTATCATAATTATCAGATATTGCTACATTTTCGGCTATGGAAAAATCAAACAGTGAAAAATCCTGAAATACAATAGAGAAAAGCTGCATATATTCCTTATAATCGAATTTACGTATATTTATGCCATTGAGCAGGATTTCGCCCTCCTGTGGGTCATATAGTCTGCACAGAAGTTTGATCATTGTTGTTTTCCCGGAACCATTTTTTCCGACAATTGCCATTTTTTCTCCTATATGCAGTTTTAGCGACAGATTTCGTATGGAGTATTCGTTATTTCCGGGATATTTAAATGATACATTGCGAAATTCTATTTCGTATTCGTTATCGCTTCGTTTTTCGACTGGAAGTTTGCCATGGTACATACTGCTTCTCATATCAAGATATTCAAATGTTGAATCATGTCTTTTTGCAGTTTTAAGAAAACTTTGTATATCTCTTAAAAGTGCCATAAAAGAACCTGTCATTTCATCGATGCATATTACATATCTTATGACCATGCCTATAGCAACGGCATTTCCGCTTATTGTTGCCATTATTGTAATAAAAAGGTAACACAGGCATTTGGAAATGATACGGAACACGTCTCCTGTCATATAATATTTGCCTTCTTCTTTGGCAAGCCTGTTAATTGTATAAGTATGGAATTTTTTACCGTAATCCAGATATTTATATATTAGTTCCTCAGCATTGTATAATTTAGCTTCTTTTATGTCTGTATCAGAAAAACATCTGTAATCCACAAATTCATTAAGAAGATCAGTATCTTCAATATTATCCCGCTCACTGCTTATTTTATCCTGAAGTACAAAGCATTTCTTATTATAGTAAAACTGCAGAGAAGTATTAAAAATTATAAGCATAGTCAGTGATATAAGAAATACGGCTGATAACAGACTTTCCTGATAAAAAAGAGTAGATATTACAGTTACTGACATTGCGGCAGAGATGATTACATTGATACACTGGTAAATAATATAATCCATAGTAATAAATGCGCCGTATATGCCGCTTCCCCACCAGTTGTCAGTATCAATGCGTTCACGTAGTCTTCTCAGGTAATCGCCCTCGATATCCTGATAGTCTAGATTCATCATTTTTTCAGCATTTTTACAGTCCATCATTTCGTATGAAAATTCGCGCATCACTTCTGCTTTTTTTTCAAGAAAAGTGTTGATGAGCCTTAGTATACATGCAGTAAAAAGTAATATTATTGATTTGATGATAAGCGGTTTTACAGGAGAATGTATAGCAAGTTCGCTTAATATCATTGTAGAAACATATATGCCGATAAAAGCGCTTAGACGTCCGGCGATATGGCGTAATATTGTCATAGGTATGTATCGCGGATACAATTCGTGTACGGTGCGTACAAGCCTTTTGGATATGATATAATTCTTATGAAAAATTTTTAATTTAGAAGCCATAGTCGTTACCTTCTTTCTCTTTATAAGTGTTATAATAATGGCTTTGTACCTTGTAAAGGCGAGCATATTCACCATTTGCCTTATACAATTCGTCATGAGTGCCACTTTCTATTATATTGCCGTCTTTTAATAAAAAAATCTTGTCCGAAAATTGTGTGCTTGCCAGCCTGTGGGAAATAAATAAGGCAGTTTTTTCTTTGCATATGGTCTGATATTTTTCATATATATTTTTTTCGGCTAATGGGTCGAGTGCAGAGGTCGGTTCATCAAGAACAAGAAAAGGAGCATTTTTATATAACGCTCTTGCAAGCATCATTTTTTGCTTTTCTCCACCTGATAATACTATTCCTTTTTTTGAGATTGTATGTGTCATGTAGCTGTTTAGAGTTATACCGCGTCTTTTAAAATCGTCATACAGACCGGCGTGTATAAGCGCATCGATGGCACGTTTTTCATCAACTTTATGCTCTGGTTTAAGAGCGATATTTTCACCTAATGTTGCCGGAAGAATCATAAAATCCTGGAATACTACAGAATATGCGGAAAATATTTGTTTGCGGTTAAGTGTGCGGATATCTTTACCATTGATATATATGCTTCCTTTCTGTGGTTCATATAAGCCCGTCATGAGTTTTACGAGAGTGGTTTTGCCGCTTCCGTTAAGTCCGACAAGCGCTATGTGTTCTCCACTGTGTATGTGGAAGCTGATATCGTGTATTATATCGTGAGAGGATTCAGGATATCTGAAGCTTACATGTTCAAATTGTATGTCTACACCATTTTTCAAAGATAAGTTGTTTGCTTTTTCTGCCTCATTGGTTTCGTCAGGTATATCAAGATAAGTGCGCAGGGCATTTATATCTATGTTATATATTCTTAAATTCTTAATATGATAAATTATCTGGACTACCCAGTTGCTAAAACCTGTTATAGCGCCAAAATACAGCATGAAATCCCCTAATGCTATATTACCCTTTATAGTCATGGTAATAAGACAGATGTAGGCGATACTATCACGTATAAGATCCATTACCGCACCTGATATCTGTGACATATAACCTTGCTTTGAACGAATATGGGCAATTACAAGTAAATCATCCAGAAGTTTTCTCATACGTATGGTAAGCCAGCCGTTCATATTATATATGCGTATATCTTTTGCCATCTGTATACTCTGACATTGCCTGATGACATAATTAAATTTACGTTTTGATTTGGCAAGGTCTTCTTTAGTGTGTTCGGCGCATACGGTTTCCTGTCTTGCAAACATATATACAATTATTGCACTTACTATAAGATAAATCATAATGCCGATATTTAATGTAGATAGTATAGAAGAATACAATAAGAAACACGCTATATCAATAATAAGGGTAGGAACATGTAAGCATATTTGAACAGCACTGCGGCTGTAATATGATACCATTAGAGCAGCCTCGCGCTTTGTGTTGAACTCGGTGCTTTCAGAAATACAATATTTACAGTTGAGGGTTTTTAGAAAAATTTTTTTTCTGAAGTATCTGATAAAAAATGTGAGCCGGCTTTCTCTGGTTTCTAACATATAGCGGTATACTCCGGTGAGAATTGTGAGCAATATTGAAATGCTTCCTATTATAAGTAATATTGTAAATACATCTGCCTTTGTTGTAAGAAGCTCTACAACGATTTTAGGAAATATAATATCAGATACAGGTATAATAATACCAAAAGGTATTATTATAAGCAGCGTAAGTACAATGCTTTTATCAAAAATAAAGCTGCATCTTGCAATGTAGATAATATTCCGTATAAGATTATAATTTTTTTCGTGGATCAGATTCATATTATCACCCTCCAAAAGGTATGATAACATGCAAAAAGATAAAATGACAAAATGAGCATGAATGGTTTTGGCTTATGCACGAAAGGAATTAGAGATTAAGCATTATTTCGGTAGCAAATACATCTTCTTCATGTGCTCTGTTAATATAACCGTTATAGCGTTTTACAACTTTATCTATGCTCATGATACCGAAACCATGGTGTTCAGTCTTGGTAGAAATGTATGTGTGGCCGATTTTTCTTATATTGTTATTCATTGAATTAGCGACATAGATATACAAGTGATTTTTGAGTATATCTATATATACGCGTATAAAACGTTTTTTGGTATCGGGTTCTTTAAGACAGGCTTCTATGGCGTTATCAAGCAAGTTCCCAATGACAGCACATAGATCAGTTTCGGGGAAAGGAAGACTTACAGGTACTATCGCCTTTACATTTACTGATATATTTTTGGAATCCGCAATACCTAATTTACTGTTTAGTATAGCATCAATTCGTACATTACCGGTTCTGATAACGGTATCAAGAGAAGACAAGTCATTATCAAGTTCATTAAGGTAAAGTTCAAGTTCTTCATATTGTTTCATAAAAAGGTGCGCTTTCATGGTCTGTATTTGATGTTTATAATCGTGTCTCCATCTGCGTACCTGAAGATACATGTTTTCAACTTCTTCATAATACTTTTGCATGGTATCATTCTGATAGGTTTCAATCTTATTATTTAAGATAACCGATATAATATACTTAACTGCAAGAATTATGATTAATAATATAAATATTATTACTATTACTGTAAAAGTGATTTCCATTTAGAACAACTCCTTTGTACGTCTGCTATAATAATTAATAAAAGCAATATTTACTGCTTCCCTGCATCTGCGGCTTAGTGGTAGCATGTCGCCATTATCAAGCAGTATCATATCTTTGTCAATTCTTTTAATATATAGAAGATTTACAAAAAAGGAACGATGGCTTTGTACGAAGGGTTCTGCATTAAGTTTTTCTTTTAATCTGTTAATTCCGCAATGGATACGGTATATACCGTCTTTGATATGCAAATCGGTGTAATGTCCATTTGCTTCAAGATAAATGATATCACAGGGTTCTATACGTATTTTTGTTCTGCTGGCGCTGCCGTCTTCTGATATGATTTCAGCGTCAAGTAAGATCATATTTTTCCGTTCTGCTTCGGTATGGCTGTTTAAAATGCGTTCCATGCAGGAAGCAACTTTTCTGCTGTCAATGGGTTTAATAAGGTAATGCATTGCATATACTTCGTAACCCTCTTTAAGGTAATCAGTTATGGCTGTAGTAAATATTATATTTATTTTTTCATCTTGAGCCCTTATCTTTCTGGCAAGTTCAATACCGTCTATTCCGGGCATTTGTATATCAAGAAAAATAGCGTCCCATAATTTATTTTCTTCCCATTCAAAGAGAAAGCTTTCCGCATTTGAAAATATTATAATATTGCATGTAATATGCAGGTCTTTAACCCAGTCGGATATATATGAGCCAAGAAGACCTGCATGATTACTATTATCTTCAACAATAGCTATATTAAGCATATAATCTACTCCTTACAGATACCTCACCCATATGCTCACTGTAGATATAGCAAGGACAATTATCGTTGGGATAACAAGTTTTGAACAATACATGCGCCATGTGATAGGATGTCCCTCTTTTGCAGCAACGGAAGTTCCTACTACATTGGCCGATGCGCCAATAGGGGTTGCGCTTCCACCGATATCTGTACCCATTGACAATGCCCATGCAAGTATTGGAAGCGATACATTGGAGCTTATTGCGAGGTCATTGATAACCGGTATCATGGTTGCGGCAAAAGGTATGTTGTCTATGAAAGCGCTTGCTATTGCCGATACCCATATGATTATGGCAACCATAAGCATTATGTTGCCGCCGCTTATATGCTGTATCATTGACGCAATTATTTCAAGTACGCCTGTCTGTTCAAGACCTCCGATTACTACAAACAGACCGACGAAAAATAAAAGCGTTTTGTAATCAACCTTTTTAAGGAGCGCCAGACAGTTCTTTGCCGATGTGATAAGCGTAATTAAGGCTATGAATATTCCGATAAATGCAACGGTAAGTCCGGTCTGTGCGTGGGTTATAAGAAGAACTACGGCTGTTAAAAATATAATACAGCTTATTATAAAACCTGTTTTATCTGTAATTACTTCTGCAGGGTTGGGATAATCAATCGTTTCCGAACCGGTACCGGAATTATGCGTAAGGTCTTTTCTGAATAAAAAGTAAAAGTATATAAGTACGACTACAAGCGATATTCCTGCAATTACACCGGTATTGGTGAGAAAATCCATAAACGTATATCCGAGAGATGTTCCTATTATTATGTTTGGCGGGTCGCCGCACATGGTTGCCGAGCCTCCCAGATTGGCGCAGAACACTTCCGAAAGTATCATCGGAACGGGATTGAACTTTAACAGGTGTGCAAGTTCAACTGTAACTGCTGCCAGAAACAGTATAACGGTAATGCTGTCTATAAACATTGATAATACTGATGAAAGAAGCATAAATGTCAGGAATATTGGAATAACCTTATATTTTACTATTTTTGCTATCATAAGGCACAGCCATCTGAAAAAACCGTTATGAGCCATACCTTCGACCATAACCATCATGCCGGCAATAAAAAATATAGTTGCCCAGTTTATGCCTGTGGTAATCTCCTCGGCAGTACCTGTGTGGTACCAGAAATCAGTAGTAATTATTGATTTTACATTAAGTGTTTCAATAGCCGCATCCATGCTGTGCAGGCATATGCCAAAGACAAGAATAAGGGTTGCACATGCGCTGAGCAGTGTAACAATATGCCTTTCTACTTTTTCGGTAATAATAAGTGCAAACATTATTACAAAAATAACGATTGCGGTAATCTGTGATACCATTTTTTATCCCCCATATATTTTATTGTTTTTTATTATCTTGACATAAATTATTGCGTCAAATATAGTATAACGTAAATAATAATTAAAGGCAATGATTATTGTATTAATATTTTTTTTAGAGAGAAGCGATAATGTTTGGAGAAAATATCAGTAAGAAGTCTTGTGGAATTTATACTAAGGTCGGGAGATATAAAGGAATATTCAGGTGGAATCAGAGATACGGAGGCTATGCATAAAGGTACGCAAATACACAGAATGATACAGAAACGTAAGGGAGCAGGGTATGCTGCCGAAGTACCGATGGATATAGAGTATGATGTAGAATATGATGGCTGTCCTGTGACGATAAGGGTGGAAGGACGCGCTGACGGGGTATTCAGGGATAATGACGAAGTTACCATTAATGAAATTAAATCCATGCTTCGGGACGTTACCAAATTTGAAGAACCGGAATATCTTCATGTAGCGCAGGCAAAGTGTTATGCTGCAATTTATGTGCTTAAAAATGAAACGGACTCGTGTAATATTCAGATTACATATTGCCAGATAGGAACGCTTCACATGAAAGAATTTGAGCAGGCATATAGCGCGGATGAGCTTAAAGAGTGGTTTAATAATCTGCTTATGGAGTATGCCAAATGGGTTGTATTTAAAATGAGATGGCAGGAATCAAGAGACGCTTCCATTAAAAAAATGAAGTTTCCGTTTGAGTATAGAAAGGGACAGTTCGAGCTTGTAAAGAATGTATATTTTACCATATTAAGAAAGAAAAATATATTTATTCAGGCGCCGACAGGAGTGGGTAAAACAATTTCTACGGTTTTTCCTTCTGTTAGCGCCATGGGTGAAAAACTTTTAGATAAAATTATATATCTTACTGCAAAAACCATTACCAGGACCGTTGCGGAGGAAACAGTAAAAATACTTGCACGGCAGGGAGTGATGTTAAAGTGCGTTACTATTACGGCAAAGGATAAGATATGTATACTTCCTAAAGCAGAATGCAGTCCGGAAAAATGTGTAAGGGCAAAGGGGCATTATGACAGGGTAAATGACGCCGTCTATGATTTGCTCGTAAACGAACAGAATATATCCAGGAAGCTTATTGAGGAATATGCCGAAAAATACTCTGTATGCCCATATGAAATGTGTCTTGATATAACTAATTGGAGTGATATGATTATATGTGATTACAATTATGTTTTTGACCCGAATGTATATCTGAAAAGGTTTTTTGCCGATGAAGGGAAAAAAGATTATATATTTCTTATTGATGAGGCGCATAATCTGATTGAACGCGCAAGGAATATGTACAGCGTTAAGATTGACAGCGGACTTGTAAGGGATGTAAAGAAAAGCGTTAAAAATATTGATGAAAAACTGTATAAGGCCCTTGATAAAGCAGGGCGCGCGTTATTGGCGTTTAAAAGGGAGTGCGATGGTTTTGCAGTGTTTGAATCTACAGGTACGCTTGTTATTAAAGTTATGAATTCTGTTGCTGCGTATGATGAATTTCTTCGGGATGTGCTTCCGAAATGTACTGATTATGGCAACATGGACAATCTGTTTCAATTGTATTTTGATATGAGATATTTTCTTGTTATATCGGAGTCGCTTGATGACAGGTATCGTATATGCGGAAGCTATACCGACAGGGGAGAGTTTGTTCTGGAGCTTAAATGTATGGATCCGTCGGAAATGCTTATGGAATATCTGCAAAGGATAAAGAGCGCGGTATTTTTCAGCGCTACGCTTTTACCCGTAAGATATTATATGCAGCAGCTTGGAGCAAAAAAAGATGACTATGCGGTATATGCAGAATCTTCGTTTGACCCTGCAAGGCAGCTTATACTGGCCGCCGTTGATGTAAGTGCAAAATACAGCAGGCGCAGTGACAGTGAATATATGAAAATGGCTGAATATATAAAGAGTTTTGTAAGCGCAAAGCAAGGTAATTATATTGTGTTTTTCCCTTCATACAAAATGCTTGGAGAGGTATATAATTTTATGGAGGAAGACGGCGTATATTATATAGTTCAGCATGAAAACATGACGGAGATGGAAAAAGAAGAATTTCTTGAAAATTTCAGCGTGGAAGAAGGAATAACCAAAGTAGGGCTGTGTGTATTGGGAGGAGTTTTTGGCGAGGGAATAGATTTGCAGAATGACAGGCTGATAGGTGCAGTTATTATAGGAACGGGACTGCCTATGGTGTGTGATGAAAGAGAACTTTTTAAGTGTTACTATGATGACGTGAATGGTAAAGGATTTGAATATGCATATCTTTATCCCGGAATGAATAAAGTGCTTCAGGCGGCAGGCCGCGTCATAAGAACGGTTTATGACAGGGGTTGTATACTGCTTTTGGATGACAGATTTTCGCTGGTACAGTACAGAAATCTTTATCCGAGGGAGTGGAAAAATGTACATTATATAAGGTATAATGATATGAAGAATCTGCTTGATAATTTCTGGGATAATTAAAAATATAAAATAAGGAAAGGGTTGATTGTATGGCTACACCGCATATTGAGGCTAAGGAAAATGATGTTGCAAAAACCGTGCTTATGCCGGGGGACCCGCTCAGGGCAAAATTCATTGCAGAGGAATATATTGACGACGCAAGACTTGTAAATAATGTACGCGGTATACAGGGTTATACCGGGACATATAAGGGTAAGGAAATATCTGTTATGGCAAGCGGTATGGGGATGCCTTCCATGGGAATATACAGTTATGAATTGTATAAATTTTATAATGTGGATAATATAATAAGAATAGGCTCGGCAGGAGGAATTGCAGACGGACTCAGACTACGTGACATTGTTATTGCCATGGGCTGTTCAACTAATTCAAATTATGCGGCGCAATACAATGTATGTGGAACGTTTGCGCCGCTTGCAGATTATCATCTGCTGTTTACGGCTGCAGATATATGTAAGAGGAAAAATATAGATGTAAAAATCGGCAATATTCTTACGTCGGACGTATTTTACAATGATGATGCAGAGTTTAATATGAAATGGAAACGGCTTGGAATACTTGCAGTGGAAATGGAAACGGCTGCTTTGTACTTTAACGCCGCAAGGCTTGGGAAAAGGGCGCTTTCGATATGCACGATATCTGATCATGTTATAATAGGAGAGGAACTGTCTGCGAAAGACAGGCAGGAAACGTTCACTGAAATGATGGAGATAGCATTGGAAACGGCATGTCATATATAAGAAAGGTTAAAACAGGTTAGGAAAATTTGTGTTGACAAAACTAAGTGCTTAATGTAGACTAGTATAGGTCAGACGCAAAAAAGTCTGTGTGTGCCAGTAGCTCAGCAGGATAGAGCAACGGCCTTCTAAGCCGTTTGTCGGGGGTTCGAATCCCTTCTGGCACGTTTCATGGTGGGTATAGCGCAGTTGGTTAGCGCGCCAGATTGTGGCTCTGGAGGCCAAGGGTTCGAATCCCTTTATCCACCTTTTTATTGGGCTATCGTCAAGCGGTAAGACACAGCACTTTGACTGCTGCATGCGCTGGTTCGAATCCAGCTAGCCCAGCTATGAGGATATCAGATAATATTATTTATACAGGGACTGTTACTTGCCGGGTACAGTTTTTTTTGATTCCTGAAAGTTTTTTAAGTGTAATATAATGTCAATGAGAATGCTTGACAATAATATTTCTTTTTGTTAGAATAGTCGAATATAATAGTAATAATAAATGCGTTGACGGGGAGAAAGCATAAGTAATGTGTTTTCAGAGAGCTGTCGTTTGGT
>CANPYY010000046.1 GCA_947588675.1 uncultured Lachnospiraceae bacterium
GGGGAAATGTAAGCGGCATAGACAGCGACAAGGGACTTGTTGTAATTAAGCCGAGCGGTGTTGATTACGGTTCGATGCAGCCTGAAGATATGGTTGTTGTGGACCTTAACGGAAATGTTGTTGAGGGTAAGTTAAGACCGTCTTCAGACACTCCGACGCATATTGTTCTGTATAAAGCTTATCCGCAGATAGGCGGAGTTGTACATACACATTCTGTAAATGCAGTGGCATTTGCACAGGCAGGCAAGCCGATACCTGCGCTTGGCACTACACATGCGGATTATTTCTTTGGGGATATTCCATGTACGAGAAGCCTTACGGCTGAGGAAGTTCAGGAAGCCTATGAGATTAATACCGGTAATGTTATAGTTGAAACATTTGAAGGAAAAGACCCTATGGCTATCCCCGGTGTGGTTGTTAAGAACCATGGACCGTTCTCATGGGGCAAATCTCCTGAAGATGCGGTATATAATTCAGTAGTTATGGAAAAGGTGGCTGAGATGGCGCGCATTACATATACAATTAATCCCAATACGCCGCCTGCGCCGCAGTATATGCTTGATAAGCATTATTACAGGAAACACGGACCAAATGCATATTATGGACAGTCAGGTGAGCACTAAAAGCTGTCCGTTTATGTGAAATATATTTATGAAAGGTGAATTAAAGATGGATAATTTAGAATTGGAAAAAACTGCAAATGAAGTCCGTAAGGGCATTGTTACGGCAGTCCACAGCGCAAAATCAGGACATCCGGGCGGTTCATTGTCAGCAGCAGATATATACACATATCTGTATTTTAAGGAAATGAATATTGACCCGAAAGACCCCAGGAAACCGGACAGAGACAGGTTTGTACTGTCAAAGGGACACACTGCGCCGGGATATTATTCAACGCTTGCGCACAGAGGATTTTTCCCGGTAGAAGATCTTACAACGCTTCGTCACACGGGTTCTTATCTTCAGGGGCATCCTAATATGAATGAGATACCGGGAGTCGATATGTCAAGCGGCTCGCTCGGACAGGGTATATCGGCTGCTGTCGGAATGGCGCTTTCAGCAAAACTTTCAAATGAATCATACAGGGTATATACGCTTTTGGGAGACGGAGAACTTCAGGAAGGCCAGGTATGGGAGGCTGCAATGTTTGCAGGACACAGACAGTTGGATAATCTTGTAGTAATCGTTGACAACAACGGTCTTCAGATTGACGGTAATATCGCTGATGTATGTTCACCATATCCGATAGATAAGAAATTTGAAGCATTTAACTTTAATGTAATCAATATTGCCGGACATGATTTTGAGCAGATTGAAGCTGCATTTACACAGGCAAGACAGACAAAGGGCAAGCCGACGGTAATCATTGCAAAGACTGTTAAAGGTAAAGGCGTATCATTTATGGAAAACAATGCAGGATGGCATGGAAAAGCTCCTAATGATGATGAGTATGCTATAGCAATGAAAGATTTAGAGAAAGTAGGTGACGAACTGTGTCAGAAGTAAAGATGATTGCAACCAGACAGAGTTATGGTAATGCACTTGCGGAATATGGTGCAGAATATGAGAATCTTGTAGTGCTTGATGCTGACCTTGCAGGAGCTACACAGACAGGTATATTTAAGAAAGCATTCCCTGAAAGGCACATTGACTGCGGTATTGCGGAATGTAATATGGCGGGTATTGCAGCAGGACTTGCTACAACAGGAAAGATTCCGTTTATGAGTTCTTTTGCAATGTTTGCGGCAGGACGTGCCTTTGAGCAGGTACGTAATTCAATCGGATATCCGCATCTTAATGTAAAAATCGGCGCTACACATGCAGGAATTTCGGTTGGTGAAGACGGAGCTTCACACCAGTGTTGTGAAGATGTGGCGCTTATGAGGACTATTCCCGGAATGACTGTTATAGTACCTTCAGACGATGTTGAAGCAAAAGCGGCAGTTAAGGCGGCTATTGAAATGGAAGGTCCATGTTATCTCAGGTTTGGAAGGCTTGCAGTACCTGTAATTAATGATAATGACGATTATTCATTTGAAATAGGAAAGGGTATTGTACTTCGTGAAGGTAAAGATGTTACTCTTATTGCTTCAGGACTTGAAGTTGCAGAAACACTTGAGGCGGCAAAGAAGCTTGAGGCTTGCGGTATTGACGCAGAGGTAATAAATATCCATACGATTAAACCTCTCGATGATGAACTTGTGCTTGCATCTGCAAAGAAAACAGGCAAAGTTGTCACGATTGAGGAACATTCGGTAATAGGCGGACTTGGAAGTGCGGTATGCGACCTTCTGTCAGAGAAGCTTCCTACGAAAGTTCTTAAAATAGGTGTGAATGATACGTTTGGAGAATCAGGACCTGCAAAGGAACTTATTAAGAAATATGGTCTTGATTCAGACAGTATTTATTCAAAAGTAAAAACTTTCCTTTCTTAATTGAAATTTTATATGGTAAATTTCAAAGATATATTTTGTCAGACAATCATAACGGAGTCGCAGTTGTGTGGCTCCGTTATAGTTGTAAAATGGGAAATAATAACAGATTAAATAAAGGAGAACTGATAATGGGAAAATTTATTGCAGCTCCACCCATGGGATGGAACAGCTATGATTATTATGATACCACAGTGACTGAAGCTGATGTAAAAGCTAATGCGGATTATATGGCCGCAAATCTTAAAGAATACGGTTGGGAATATGTTGTCGTTGATATAGAGTGGTATTCAATTAACGCAGGGACAAAAAGAGATGAGTATCAGTATATTCCTTTTGAAAAGGTAGAGATAGACAAATACTCAAGGCTTCAGCCGTGTACGGACAGATTTCCGTCGTCGGAAGGAGGAGCAGGTTTTAAACCGTTAGCCGATTATGTACATAATCTGGGACTGAAGTTCGGTATACATATAATGCGGGGAATACCGAGAATTGCCGCGCATCTTCATATGTCGTTAAAAGGTACCGATGTAAGGGCGGATGAAATAGCCGACCCTTCGTCAATATGTTTCTGGAATCCTGACATGTATGGATTAAGACCGGATAAAGAAGCTTCACAGTTGTATTATGATTCGCTTTTTGAAATGTATGCGCAGTGGGGAGTGGATTTTGTTAAATGTGATGACATATGCAGAATGGATATGCCGCAGGCGGAAGCCGAGATTAAAATGTTGAGCAGAGCCATAGAAAAATGCGGACGGCCTATTGTACTCAGTCTTTCTCCGGGTCCTGCAAAGCTTGATAAAGCATGGATATACGAAAAATATTCAAATATGTGGAGAATAACAGATGATTTCTGGGATGACTGGAAACTTTTGCTTAATATGTTTGACAGATGTGAACAGTGGCAGAACCATGTGAAGGAGGGTTCATATCCTGACTGCGATATGCTTCCTCTCGGTAAAGTCGGAAAAGGTTTTGGAAATGAAAGGGATACCAGATTTACAAAGGATGAACAGATTACAATGATGTCATTGTGGTGTATATTCCGTTCTCCTATGATGCTCGGTTGCAAACTTACCAGACTTGATTCGGAAACGCTTTCGCTTATTACAAATAAAGACGTACTTTCGCTTCTTAAACTTAAAAGCCAGGCGCAGCTTATGGAGCGGAGCAGTAAACACGTTATATGGGTTAATGATACCGATAATGTATTATATGCCGCATTATTTAATATTTCGGATAAAGAAGGCGAAGTATCTTTTATGCTTCCTTATGACGGGATTTCTCATGCGACGGAGTTATGGAGCCATAGAAAGGTTACTGTTGAAAATAATGTTATTTGCGCTGTTATTCCGGCGCACGGAGCACAGATATTTAGAATTGAAAAAAATGTATAAATATAGTAATATAAATAAGTAAGCGGTTAAAAATTTTTAAATTGGAGGAACAAATATTATGATACTTAAAGCGGGTTTGTTAGTTATATTTTTTGCGGTTATGGTTTGCGTTGGAATATATGCGAGAAAAACCGCTACAGATGTTAATGGTTTTGTACTTGGGGGAAGGGCGGTTGGCCCGTGGCTTACGGCATTTGCTTACGGAACTTCATATTTTTCCGCAGTTATCTTTGTAGGATACGCAGGACAGTTTGGATGGAAGTTCGGTATTGCATCTACCTGGATAGGTATTGGAAATGCGGTAATTGGTTCGCTTCTTGCGTGGGTTATACTTGGAAGACGTACAAGGGTACTGACCCACAAGCTGGATTCGTCTACCATGCCCGATTATTTTGGTAAACGTTTTAACAGTAAGGGACTTAAAGTGTTTGCATCGCTTATTATATTTATATTCTTAATTCCTTATACGGCGTCGCTTTATAACGGTTTGTCGAGATTGTTTAATATGGCGTTTTCGGTTGATTATACAATCTGCGTTATTGCGATGGCGGTGCTTACCGGAATATATGTAATCCTTGGAGGATATATGGCAACTGCTATAAATGACTTCATACAGGGTATTATAATGCTTATAGGAATCGTTGCCGTTATAGGGGCGGTGCTTAATATGCACGGCGGACTTATGGGTTCTCTTATAGAACTTGCAAATTATTCCGATGCGGCAACGCCTAACGGAGATGTGCCTGGAGTATTTGCTTCTTTCCTTGGACCTGACCCGTTCAGCCTTTTGTGTGTTGTTATCCTTACGTCGCTTGGTACCTGGGGACTTCCGCAGATGGTTCAGAAGTTTTATGCGATAAAGAGTGAAAAATCAGTTAAGATAGGTACGATAATATCTACTGCATTTGCCGTAATAGTAGCCGGCGGATGTTATTTCCTCGGAGGTTTTGGAAGACTTGCAGCCGATGCTGTTGATGTAAATCCGGATACAGGAGCAGTAATATTTGACTCGGTTATTCCTTCAATGCTTAAAGGACTTCCTGATATCCTTATAGCGGTTGTGGTAATTCTTGTGCTTTCAGCAAGTATGTCAACGCTGTCATCACTTGTACTGACATCAAGTTCAACGCTTACTCTTGATTTTATTAAGGGAAGTATCGTTAAGGATTTGAAAGAGAAAAAGCAGATGATTATTATGAGGCTGTTTGTTGTAGTATTTATTATTATATCTGCGGTTATCGCAATTGTGCAGTATAAGAGCAGCGTTACATTTATAGCGCAGCTTATGGGTATATCCTGGGGAGCACTTGCGGGAGCATTTCTGGCGCCGTTCTTATATTCGCTGTACTGGAAAAAGACAACTGCTGCTTCGGCATGGGTAAGCTTTATATTTGGCGCATGTTTTATGACGCTTAACATGTTTAATACACTTGGAATACTTAAACTGCCTTTCTTTGCAGGAAACCTTGCATCGCCGATTAACTGCGGAGCATTTACCATGATTGCAGGACTTATAATTGTACCTGTGGTAAGCCTGATTACGAAAAAACCTAATTGCGAGGATGTTGACGGTATGTTTGAAGTGTTTGATGAACAGGTAACGGTTAAGAGAAAAACAGCACTTTCACAGAATGAGGATGAGAATTAATGCTATCAAGATTTTATCCTGACAGAATAGAAAAATCTGTATATGATATAGACTTTGAAAATCTGTATTCTCTGGGTAAGCGCGGTATCTTATTTGATATTGATAACACTCTTGTTGAGCATGGAGCTGATGCGGACAAACAGTCGGAGGGTCTGTTTGTCCGTCTCCATGCTATTGGATTTAAAACTTGTATCATATCCAATAATGATGAAGAAAGAGTGCGGAGATTTAATAAAAATATTAAGACTGATTATGTGTTTAAGGCGGGAAAACCCAAAAAAAGAGGTTATATTTCCGGGATGAAAATAATGGGAACCGGTCCTTTGGAAACAATATTCATTGGAGATCAGATATTTACCGATATATACGGGGCAAAGAGAGCAGGTATAGACAATATACTTGTAGAACGTATTTCGGATGCAGAGGAAATACAGATAGTATTAAAACGCATATTTGAGAAGATAGTTTTAAGATCATACAAAAAACATGTTAAATAACGTATGTCGGGAGATGCTTAAATGGGAAGATTAAACAGGCTTAAAGAATTTATGCGTAAAGAAAATATTGATGCGGCAGTTGTATCTGAACCTTATAATATAAGGTATCTGTCGGGATTTTCAGGCGGTGAAGGCTGTTTGTATATATCTGAGAGCAGACAATGTATGATTGTGGATTCCAGATATACATTGTGGGCAAAATCTGAATGTACGGATACCGAGGTTGTGACTGTTCAGGAAAGTTTTTACAGCGTGGCAGGCAGAATGATAAAAGAAGATAATGCAAAGACAGTTGCCCTTGAAGGTAATTATCTTACTTATAATGAATTTTTGGCTTTTAAGGAGAATATGCCTGTATGCAATATAATTTCAATAGGAGATGATTTTAATAATCTCCGCGCAGTTAAAGACGATTACGAAATAGCAATGATAGAAAAGGCAGAATCAATTGGCGATTCGGCGTTTGATTATATACTGGGTGAGCTGAAACCGAAAATGACTGAAAAGGATGTTGCAATAAAGCTTGAAATGTATATGAGGAATAATGGCGCAGAGGCGCTTAGTTTTCCTGTTATTGCGGCGTCGGGTTTAAATTCTGCATCGCCGCACGCCGTACCTTCGGATAAGGAGCTGGAGTATGGTGATTTCCTGACAATGGATTTTGGATGCGTTTATAACGGTTATTGTTCGGATATGACAAGGACTGTAGTTATCGGAAAAGCAGATTCTTTACAGAAAAAAATATATGAACTTGTGCTTAGTGCGCAAAATGCTGCAATAGACGGTATATGTGAGGGAATGACAGGAGCGCAGGCCGATATGCTTGCAAGAAATGTTATTTCAGATGCAGGGTACGGAAACAATTTCGGACATGGACTTGGACATAGTGTTGGGCTTTATATACATGAATCTCCAAGACTGTCGCGTACGGAAACGGAAGTTCTTAAACCCGGTATGGTAGTGACTGTCGAGCCGGGTATATATATAGAAGGCATGTTTGGAGTGCGTATTGAAGATCTTGTGGTTGTGCGTAATGATGGCGTGTACAATCTGACGCATTCCGATAAAAAACTTATAGAATTATAAATTATTGGAGCAGATTATGAGTATAAAAGTAAGAAACGTAACTATCGGGGAAAAAACACTTATATGTGCGCCTGTAATTGCAAAAGACGAGGAAGGTATTTTAAGCGATTGCAGGCTTATAAAAAAAGCGCCTGCAGATATAATAGAATGGCGGGCAGATTATTTTAAAGACTGTAATAATTATAAGAATGTAATTAAAACCGCTAAAAATATAAGAGAGGTATGCGGGGATACTCCTGTTATATTTACATACCGCATGAAAGACGAGGGCGGCGAAGCAGGTACAGATAAACCGATTACAATAGAGAAATATATTAATCTGATAAAGCTTGTAAGCGATATCGGATGTATTGATATAATAGATGTACAGGTTATGTCGCTTTTGAAAGAGGATATCAATGTATCTGAAATTATTGGCGCTATACATGAAACGGGCGCGCTTGCGCTTGCTTCAAATCATCATTTCGATATGACTCCGTCCGATTCGGATATGAAGGAGCTTTTTGAATTAATGCACCTGTCGGGAGCCGATATACTTAAACTTGCAGTTATGCCGAAAACAAGCGCTGACGTGATAAGACTTTTGGCAGTTACGGATTATGTTTCAAGGGTTTATGATGAGCCGGTAATTACTATGTCAATGGGAAAACTTGGGGTTATAAGCAGAATGGCAGGAAGCCTTACGGGTTCTTCGGTTACATTTGCAAGCGTAAAAGGAGAGTCGGCGCCGGGGCAGATACCTGTGAATAAGCTTGCAGAGATTATGGAGTTGTTATAATTACTACAGAACGGAGGAAATGTATATGCCAGAAAAGAAAAAAAATATTTTTCTTATAGGTTTTATGGGATGCGGAAAAAGTACGGTATCAAAAATACTTGCCGCCCGGCTTAAATTTGACAGGATAGATTCCGATGAATATATAGAAAAGCATGAACAGATGAAAATAACTGAAATGTTTGAAAAATACGGCGAGGGATATTTCAGGGAGAAAGAAACGGATTTTCTTAGCGAACTTGAATGCGATTCTGTTATTATTGCATGCGGAGGCGGAATGGCGATGAGAGAACAAAATGCAAATATCATGAAAGAAAAAGGCATTGTGGTTTTTCTTACGGCAGAGCCGGAAACTATATATGACAGGATAAAAGACAGTACCAAAAGACCGCTTTTAAATGACAATATGAATGTCGGTTATATAAAGCAGCTTATGGATTCAAGAGTAAAGGCGTATGGCGCGGCATATGATTATAAAGTAAGTACGGATGGTAAAAATCCTGATGCAATAGCAGATGAGATAATAGAATTATACAGCAATAATTGAAAAATATGGTTGAAATGTTGCTGATTATGTAATAAACTAAATAGAGTGAAGTTATGAAACGAATATTAGGAGGAATTTATAATGGTTTCAGCAGGAGATTTCAGAAACGGAATTACAATCGAAATGGAAGGCGGAATATATCAGATTATTGAGTTCCAGCATGTTAAGCCTGGAAAAGGGGCAGCCTTTGTAAGAACCAAACTTAAAAATATTAAGAATGGCGGAGTAGTTGAAAAGAGCTTCCGTCCTACTGAAAAGTTTGAAAATGCCCATATAGAAAGAAAGGATATGCAGTATCTGTATTCAGATGGAGGTATGTATAACTTTATGGATGCGGAAACATTTGACCAGATAGCATTATCGGAAAGTCAGATTGGCGATACGCTTAAATTTGTAAAAGAGAATGAAACAGTTAAGATTCTTTCGCATAATAATGAAGTGTTTGCAATTGAGCCGCCTCTTTTTGTTGAACTTGAGGTTACTGAAACAGAACCGGGTGTTAAAGGAGATACTGCAACGGGAGCTACAAAGCCTGCAACAGTGGAAACAGGTGCGAACGTATTGGTTCCGTTGTTTGTCAATCAGGGCGATATAATCCAGATTGATACACGTTCCGGGGAATATATGAAAAGAGTATAAACCGGTAAAATAAATGGTTATTCGTATGAAATTGTATTCAGCCGTCTGCATATGTCTGGCGGCTGAATTTTTATATCGTCAGGTGACTGTGGAGGTACCGTCAATGTATAAATTAATGATTATAGAAGATGATTTTGGAATTGCAAATGCAATTAAAGAACGAGCTTTAATGTGGGGATTTGATGTGTTTGTGGCAGAAGATTTCAGGGATATTCTTACGGATTATGAAAAATATCAGCCGCATATTATATTGCTTGATATAAAACTTCCGTTTTTTGACGGATATTACTGGTGCAATGAGATAAGAAAACTTTCAAATGTACCTGTTATAATTATTTCCTCTGCTTCAGATAATATGAATATAGTCATGGCAATGAATATGGGAGCGGATGATTTTATAGCGAAGCCATTTGATTTAGAGGTGCTTATGGCAAAATTACAGGCTGTTTTAAGAAGAACTTATGATTTTTCATCAGATATGCAGGTTATCCGGCATAGAGGAGCCTTTTTAAATACCGGGGATAATACGCTGACTTATAATGATGTACAGATACCGCTTACAAAAAACGAATATCGCATTATATTATGTCTTATGGAAAATAAGGGCAAGGTGGTAAGCAGGGGAAGACTGATGGAGCGTTTGTGGAAAACCGAGTCGTTTATTGATGATAATACCCTGACAGTAAATATAAACAGATTAAGGAAAAAACTTGATGCGGCAGGACTGTATAATTTTATCAGTACTAAAATCGGAGTAGGATATATAATTGAGTAGAGGTAATTAATAATGAAACTGTTTTATAAATATGTAAGATGCCATATAAAGCGGATTATATTATTCATACTGATGTGTAGTGTTTTTTCCGTTGTTTTTATTTTATATAAACTGCCGGTACAGGCTGTAATATATCCGGTGATTTTATGCGCTTTTATAGGAGCAGTGTTTTTAATTGTTGATTTTTACGGCGCAAAGGAAAAACATATAATACTTGAATCGGTAAAAAGGGTTCCGATAGAAATTGATACATACCTCGGAAATGCAGACGGTATTTTAGATGAAGATTACTGTGAAATTATAAAGATGTTAAGAAGTAAAATTACAGAGCTTGAAAATGAATCAGAGAAGCGTTACAACGAAATGATAAATTATTATACAATATGGGTGCACCAGATAAAAACGCCAATAGCTTCAATGAATCTGAAATTGCAGAATGAAGATACTGTATTATCACGTAAATTGTCGTCTGATTTGTTTCATATAGAGCAGTATGTTGAAATGGTACTAGCCTATCTGCGTCTGGACAGCGATTCAAATGATTATATTTTTAAAGAGCACAGCATAGATGTTATAATTAAGCAGGCTGTAAAAAAGTTTGCACAGGAGTTTATTGACGGCGGAATAAGATTGTTTTATGAACCTGTGTATGGCAAAGTGGTTACTGACGAAAAATGGTTATCTTTTGTAATAGAGCAGGTGCTGTCAAATGCTATTAAATATACCCGCAACGGAATAATTAAAATATATATTGAAAAACCGAAAATTCTTTGCATAGAAGATAATGGTATGGGAATTGATGCGCAGGATCTTCCGCGTATTTTTGAAAACGGTTATACAGGATATAATGGAAGGATGGATAAAAAGGCAAGCGGTATAGGACTGTATCTTTGCAAAAGGGTCTGTGATAATCTGGGTATTGGGATTTGCGCAGAGTCCGAACCGGGGAGAGGGACGATTATAAAAATTGATTTAAAGCAGTATGAAATGAGTATGAACGACTGATTTTAGATGGTATTACTATTAGCCGGTCTTACAAAATTGTAAGCTGACTGAGATTTGGGAAAAGGTCTGTTTTTGGGGATGTGTAAAGGCTGGTAATGAAAAAT
>CANPYY010000047.1 GCA_947588675.1 uncultured Lachnospiraceae bacterium
CTCCAGAGAGAAGTCAACCCTGATTTTCTTTGACTGGATTTCTCCCTTGGAAAGTTGAACAACCGTCTCCACATGCCCCGTCCACGGAAACATATCCACCACGCTAACCCTTTCCGCCTTATACCCTGCCTCCTTCATTACTGCAAGGTCACGCACAAGGCTGGTCGGCTTGCATGATATATACACAATATTTTCTACCCCATAATCAAGTATCCGCGCAAGCGCCTTAGGATGTACCCCTTCCCTTGGCGGGTCAAGTATTATGACCTCAGGTTTGGTTTCGATTTCATCTAACACCTTAATCACATCTCCTGCTATAAAACTACAGTTGCCGAGGCCGTTTGCGGCAGCGTTTATACGCGCCGCCTCTACCGCTTCTTCTACAATCTCGACGCCGATTACCTGCTTTGCCACAGGGGCAAGAAGCTGCGCGATTGTCCCCGTACCGGAATACAGGTCATATACAACTTTTCCGTCTGTTGCGCCCTCTATGTAATCCCGCACTACCTGATACAGAACTTCTGCGCCGGATGAATTGGTCTGAAAAAATGAAAACGGCGATATTCTGAAATCCAGTCCGAGAATTTTTTCAGTTATATAGTCCTTTCCATATAAAATGTCAGTATGCTCATCCTTCACTACATCCGCAACGCTGTCGTTAAACGTATGGAGCACGCCTGCTATATTCCCATCCAGTTTAAGCCGGCGCAGTTCTGCTATAAGAGGGGAAAAGTCATGTTCATGCTGGCTCGAAGTCACTATATCCACCAGAATTTCACCATTCGTTTTGCATCTTCTTAAAAGAAGGTGCCTTAAATAGCCTTTATGGGTAAGCTTGTGATAATATGTAAGATTTTCTTTTAGGCAGTATTTAATTACGCAATCAACGATTTTCCCAAAATCACCGGGCGCAATCATGCAGCATGAAGCATCTAAGACATCATAAAAACTTCCGCGTTTATGCAGACCAAGCACCATCTGACCGTCTTTACATTCATCTCCAAAGCTGTACTCCATTTTGTTACGGTACCCATAACGTTCAGGACTTTCTTTGGCGCCGTCAAATATATATCCGTCATACACCGTATCTATCAAATCCGTAACAAGCTTTTTCTTTAATTCAAGCTGGTTTTCATACGGCATCTTCTGATACAGGCAGCTTCCGCAGTCCCCAAAATTTCTGCAAAACTGCTCTTTTGTTTCAAGATAAGAATTTTCTATTACGGAAACAAGCTTTCCCTGACCACTGTTGTTTCTTTTCTTCTGAAGCCTGTATGATACTGTCTGTCCGGGAATAGCATTTTTTACGGTAATCTTAATTCCTTCCTCTTTTATAATTCCTTTGTTAGGAAATTCATATCCGGTTACCTTTCCTGTATATATTTCATTTTTCTTCATTATAACTATAATCTCCGTTTTCTTTTAAGCCTGACTGAAAATGGCTGTATATATTTTAACGTATATTATCAGATAAGTAAATCACAAACCTCCCGCCCTTATTTTTCTTTACTTTTTTTTAATTTTATCTTATAATATATGTAACTGTTTACTTAAATTTGTTTGATGAAAAGAGGAATTAATGTGTCTGATAAAACGGATAAAGACAATGACCTTCGTAAAGTACTGTCTTCACTTTCCAAATTAAATTATATCAATCCTGACGCCATTCCGGATATCCCTTTATATATGGACCAGGTTACTACTTTTATGGAAGAACAGCTTTCTTCTTACAAGCGGTTTGAAGATGATAAAACTCTCACTAAAACCATGATTAATAATTATGCAAAAAATAATCTTATACCGCCACCTGAAAAGAAAAAATATAATAAAAAACATATGTTGCTTTTGATTTTTATTTATTACTTTAAAAACTTCCTTTCAATAAGCGATATACAGGATATTTTCAAACCTGTATCCGAACGTTTTTTTGATAATGATTCAGACATAGACCTTGAATATATATACAAATACATTTTCGATTTGGAGTTTGACGGCATGGAAATACTTATGAGGGACGTTTCCAAAAAATACAACCTTGCCAGGGAAGCTTTTCCGAAAATGCAAAACGACGAAGACAACGATATACTGTCTACGTTTGCGTTTATATGTATGCTTGGATTCGACGTATACGTAAAGAAACTTATGATAGAAACTTTAATTGATTCAAAACGTGAAAATAAGGAGGATAAACAATGATTAAACCCACCGTTAAAAAGGCCGTTTGTACTATGATGGCTGCAACGCTTGTAATTACGGCTTTGGGAGTTTCGCATACCGACGCCGCAAAAAAAGCAAAACCCTCACTCAAAAAAATTAATCTTACCGTAGGCGAGAAGAAAACCATAAAAATCAAAAATAAAAAACCGGGCGCCGCATACCTTTTCAAATCATCAGCCAAAAAGAATGCGTCTGTAAATAAAAAAGGCGTTGTCACTGCCAAAAAATCAGGAAAGGCCGTGATTAAAATCACTGAAAAATTTAAAAAGAAAACTGCTAAAGTCGGAAATGTAAAAGTCACAATCAAAAATGCCGATGCAAAATCAGATACCGTTTCTACTGCAGCGCCAGATAACAACCGAACGCAAAATGCGCCACAGGCAACACAGAATACTGTAGTACAGCCTACAGCCACACCGCCTGCAGATATCCCGCCTGCAGATACAGCCGCTCCTTCAAAAGAGCCTGTCGTCTATCCCGAAACACATGACGCGCCTGACGGATTTGACCAGAAAACGGACGGAATCGAATACGGTACGACAGAGAAAATAACCTACTATTCTTCGGTTACCGGAAAGGACCGCAAGGCAAATATTATTCTTCCGGCAAACTACTCAACAGATAACAAATATCCCGTTTTATATCTTCTCCACGGCATAGGAGGTAATGAAAACGAATGGCTTGACGGCAATCCCGCAGCCATAGTCGGAAACCTCGCGGCAAAAGGCGAAGCAAAGGATATGATTATTGTAATCCCTAACATACGTGCGGGAGCTGACGATTCTTATCCTTCTGACAATGCCTTTTCACTTGAACATTATGCCAAATTTGACAACTTCATAAATGATTTGCGGGAATGTCTGATGCCTTATATTGAAGAAAATTATTCTATCGCCACAGGACGTAAAAATACAGCTATCGGCGGTTTATCAATGGGAGGACGGGAATCACTTTATATCGGCCTTAATATGCTTGATACCTTTGGTTATATAGCAGCATTCAGTCCGGGGTACGGAGTATTTGAATATGAGGCAAACGGCGTGCATGAAGACGGTCTTTTTACAGAAGAAACCTTCACAATTCCCGAGGAATACCGCAACGATACTTTCCTTATGATAGTAAACGGAATTGATGAGGGAGGAGAAAATGCGCTCGGCGGAACATGCAGCAGGGTACTCACCCAAAACGGTGTAAACCACTGGTTCTATACAACTCCGGGAGCTCATGACTTTACAACATGGAAAAACGGACTGTATAATTTTGCAAAATGTATATTTATGGATTAAGCAAGCCTCATTATTATACGGGAATGTGAAACTTTTTCTGTAAATGATGTTATAAAAGGTCTTCTATGACAATATATAATATATGCCATAGAAGACCTTTTTCAATCAATTGATACCGTAAAAGTAAGGGTATCATTATAAGCGCCCGCATACAACGCATTTTCTTTATCAAGCTCGGTAACAAAGTTTAAAACCGCCCATCCCGAATGTTCGCCGGCATGGACAACTATCACATCACAACTGTTTGTTTCAGGCAGCTCGTTAGAATTAACCAAAAGGCTGTAATTTATATATCCGTCACCATTTATCATCTTAAAGTTATTAAGGCTTGTAACATTTACTTTAAGCGTCTTTCCCTCTTTTATCATTACATCGCTTACCTGAAGCCCTCCGACTACAGTAGTAGTTTCATCGGTAAACGTTACATTTGCCGGTATTATTACCGTATAACTTTCATCTATGCTGTAATCTATACTTATCTGACCGCTTTTATCCGTACTGTCCTGTGTTATTATTTCTTCTTCTGCCACAGCATATTTCGGCAATATAAAAATCATTAAGATACATACAAGAAATGATATAAGTCTTTTCATCGCAATTCCTCCCTTTATCAATTATTCAACAATCACTTTAACCCTCATATCGGCATTGTTCGTAAGCGTCTTATCCTCATCCATCTTATACGGCTGTACATGCACTACCGCCCGATATATGCCTTTTTTAAGTTTATGTGTAAGCATTACTTTTTTTACGCATTTTCCCGGTTCTACAAGAGTAGAGGTATATATGGTTTCATAGTTTTTAATACTGTCATTATATATTTTAAGTTCAAACTTGAGATAATACTTCCCTTTATTTTCTTTCGGATTATAAAAATCAACCTCCGCTTCTTTTTCGTCTGCCTGTATCTTAATTACGCCATGTCCAAATATCGCCACATTTTCTTGTTCGGCGGCAGTATCATCAGACGAAGAATTATCCGTTGTATGCGGACCAAGTATAAATCCTATGCCATTTGTGATGTTATGCGATAAATTATCCGGGGTTTTTATTCTGATAATTACTAATATAAGTAATATCAGAAACAGAAGCAGTAAAAAAATAAACCATTTTTTCCTCTTGCCTTCTCTTTCGGTTTCACATTTACAGTTCACTATTTTACCATCTCCGCAATCATTATAGTATGTCTTCATAATTATGATATGTAAACGTCCCTTAAAGAGTTACCGGGACGCTTTTCTGATTATTTAATGCGCAAATTTATATTTTTACAGAAATACATTCAAAAAGAGCGGCCGCTGCAATACATGCAGCAACCGCTCAAAAATAATTTTATTATAATCGCATCTTGTTTATTCTTCAGTAGTCCACATATGTATAGTAAGCTGCGGCGACCAGCTTACAGTACCATGAAGCGGCGCCGTTTCTATCCACGCATAATCAGGACAGTCGGTAATAATAATCGGTTCAGTTACCATCCCGTTATCATCTATACCATTATTTTCAACATATACATTACATGGATTGCCTTTAGCGTCCGTTCCGTTAAGTATATACCTTGCAGAAAGAGTCTGCACCTGACCATTAAACTGTATCCTTGTATCCACGCTGTCAGCTACAACCTCTCCGGTAAAGTTATCACACTTTCCGCGGCCGCCAAAATGTATCATTGATGTATTAGCCGTGTTTCCATGAACCTCCTCTGATGCTCCGATATCAATCATGAATGTAAAAAGTTCCCTTGTATACGATTTACTTTCATCAGGTCTTACAACTTCAGGCGGCTCTACGGGTTCCGTATTGGATTCATTCCATAAAATATCAATAACTTTTTCTCCATCTCCATTATCCGTTACCCTGCTCATGATATCAGCCGTTTCTATCCATGCAAATTCCTTACTGTCAGTTATAATAATCGGCTTTCCAGCCAAATCTCCTGAATCTTCTTTTGTACCGTTATCTTCAATAAATATATTACAGTTGTTACCTGCCTCATCTGTTCCCTTTACAATATATCTGGCGCAGTACTTTACTTTATCTCCTTCTTTATATGTCTTTGTGACATTTGTTCCCTGTCCCGATATATCTCCGTTAAAATAATCTCCCGAAACCGAGCCTTCAAAATACTGCATATCTACATCGCACGTACTTCCATGCACCGAATACAGGTCTTTATCATTTACGGTAACCGACATCACTTTAGTAGTATATCCCGCTTCAATCCATGCCGGAGTAGTAGGCTTTACTACAGGACTTTCGGTCGGCGCATTCTCTGTTGGTTCAGGACTTTCCTGCTGTTTTAAAGGAGTTGGCGAAGGAACATAATTATCCGGGGTCTTCGGTGTTTCATCTGCCGGAGTCTGATTTGCGGCATTATCTGTATCCGTACTGTTCTTACAGGTAACTTTAATAACCCCTACTTTTCTTACTTTCTTTTTTATGGTTTCACGTACTGTTATTTTTGCCTTACCGGCTTTCTTTGCCGTAATTACCCCTTTTTTATTTACGGCAATTTTTTTTGCCGAAGAAGACTTATAAGAATATTTCGCCTTTTTATTCTTATTCTTAATAACAATTTTCTTCTTCTGTCCAATCTTTAATGTTACTTTTGAAAAGGACAGAGCGGCTTTTTTAGCGCTGTCCGCTGTATATCCGTTGCCTGATATGAGCGCAACTGCAAGCAGCAGACATAAAAACTTTTTTCCCATTACTCGTTTTTCCCCCTCATATTTTAAAACTTTTCTTAAATATTAAGCTGATAATACAGTCCGCCAAGCTCCATAAGTTCTTCATGCGTCCCCTGTTCTTTAATTCCTTTATCAGCTATATACAATATTCTATCAGCATTTCGGATTGTTGACAACCTGTGCGCAACAATAAATGCCGTCTTATCTTTTATCAGTACATCCAACGCCTGTTTTATAAGCATCTCCGTTTCAGTATCGATTGCGCTTGTCGCTTCGTCAAGTATAATGACCGAAGGGTTCTTGAGTATAATGCGCGCAAAGCTTATCAACTGCTTTTCACCTGCCGAAAGGGATGCCGCCCCCTTTTCAAGCATATGGTAATAACCGCCGTTAAGTTTTTCAATATATTTATCGGCATATATCGTTTTAGCAGCCGCTATACATTCTTCATCGGTAGCCTCCTCACGCCCATATCTTATATTATCAATAATGCTTCCCTGGAATATAAACGGGTCCTGCATAAGCACGCCTACTTCTTTTCTTAATGAAGCAAGCGTAATCTTCCTTACATCTTCACCATCAATCATAACGCTTCCCGAATCTACATCATAAAACCTTGTAAGCATATTAATAATTGTAGTCTTTCCTCCTCCTGTCGGACCAACAAGCGCAACTGTCGTTCCCGGCTCAACATGAAGATTAAAATGCTCCAGTATGGTATTTCCCTTTTCATACGAAAACGTTACATCATTAAAATCGACCTTACCTTTTATATTGCTGATTTCCACACTTTTCTTACTGTCTTTTATTTCAACCGGGTAATCTATTGTGTCAAATACATGTTCAAGGTTTGAACTTACAGAAGCAAGCTGCTGTATAATAAATGCAATCTGTGTAAGCGGTCCGCTGAAAAGTCCCATATAACTTGTAAACGCAACTATCGTTCCCGCATCAACATTTCCAATTCCGTTAAGTATCATATAAAGCGACACTCCATACAGGCATAAAGTGCCCAGATTCCAGAACACTTCTACAATCGGAGTATTAAGCTCGTTTCTATAACATATTTTTATCCATGTCTTTATATTATCTCTATGGACATCCATATATATCTTTTCATTTTCCTCTGCACGGTTATAATTCTTTACTATCTTTTCACCCATTATTGATTCAATAATGAATGCCGTCCTGTTAGATATCTTAGCACGATGTACCGCAAACCTTTTTCTAAGTGAATATCTGAGAAATATTACACACACCATCATAGGTACAACCGCCAGATATACAATACCCGTAAGCTGCGGACTTATTATAAGCATAAATATACTGACGACCAAAAGTTTTACTATATACACCGCAAACATAAGCACATGATTTGTAAAGAAATTAGCGAGGTCATTAATATAGTCCGTAACTCTTACGACAATCTTTCCGTTGGGTCTTGTATCAAAGAAACTGAACGACAGCTTTTGCAGCCTGTCAAATACATCTTCCCTTATCGTAGCTATAATCCTGTGCCCCGTTCTTCCCATAAGCCTCTGATGAGCAAAATTAATGGCAATTTCAATTGCGGCAAGTACGACAAGTCCTGCTACTACAAGTGTAAGCTCGCGATAATCCTCATTTACAACAACATTATTAATAATCTCTTTTATCAAAAGAGGCGATACAAGCGAAGCTCCCGCCGATACAAACATAAGCACCCCTACAAGCATAAAAACCTTTTTATACGGAATTACATACCTAAGAGTTCTTGCAAGCTGTTTTATATCTATTTTCTTTTCTATAACTTCATCCTGAAAATATGTATTTACCTTTGCCATTTATCTCACCCCTTCCCTTTTTATATCTTCCGACAGGGCGTCAAAATCTACTACTGATTTTCTTTCAGCCTCCTGGATATTATATACTTTTGCAAAATGTCCATTAAGTTTCATAAGTTCATTAAAATTTCCGCGCTCGATTATCATTCCGTCCTGCATATATATTATTTCATCGCAGTCTACAACTGAAGAAAGTCTATGCGCAGATATTATCATTGTCTTATCAGTATAATTCTCTTTAATATCACTGATAAGCCTCCTTTCGGTATTTACATCAAGCGCGCTCGTTGAATCGTCCAGTACCAAAACAGGCGCATTTTTAAGAAGCGCCCTCGCTATTGACACCCTTTGCTTCTGTCCTCCCGATATGCCAAATCCTCTTTCTCCGACTATTGTTTCATAACCTACAGGAAGTTCTTTTATAAAATTATGCGCCTGCGCATGTTTAGCCGCCTGTACAATCTGTCTTCTCTCAATATCGGGTTCCGAGTAGGCAATATTTGAATCTATTGTATTTGAAAACAAAAACACATCCTGAAATACATACGAAAAATTTTCTCTCAGACTGTCAAGGGAATATTCACGTATATCTTTATCATTTATTTCAATTACTCCCCCTGTCAAATCATGTATTCTCACAAGCGATTCCAGCAGAACGCTTTTACCGCTTCCTGTTCCTCCTACTATTCCAAGTCTGCGTCCGTACGGAATATCAAGATTAATATCTTTAAGAACCGTCTTTCCATCTATAACAAGATAGCCGTTTTTAATACTTATATTTGGTTTATTTGTAATATCCGCTCCACTTTCCACATCAGGTACTTTTGACTTACAATTTAAAAAGTCTATCATCTTATGTCCCGACACAATCTGTTGCTGCATTATAAACAGCGTATTATTTATCTGCGTTATATGGTCCATTATTTTAAGCACATAACTGGAGGAAGTAACAAGAAAACCAACCAGTATATAACCTTTTATAACAAGTACTGCGCTTATCGCAATGGAACCTATATAGGCAATCTGCTTAATCGTACTGAATACTACTTCAAATTTGGACGAAAGATTAACCTGTTTTATGTATGCATCCTTTAATTTTTCATTTGATTTTCCGAATTTCTGCTTCTCTACTTCTTCATTCGTAAAGGAACGCACCAATCTTACCGCCTCAATATTTTCCTGCACGGTCAGGCTCATCTCACTGTTGCAGGCACGTATATTTTTATAGTTTTCCCTTGCTTTTCTGCGGAAATTAAAAAGAGCCGCCGCAAAAAACGGCATCAATATAAGCGGTATTATAAGAAGCGTCACATTAATCGTTGACAAAAGATAAATACACATTGCCAGAACAAAAATACTGTCAAGTATCCTTACTACCATAGTACAAAATAATTCCTTGTACATAACAGTATCGGAATTTACCGTAGTGAGAAGCTCGCCGGTATTATATTCAGACAACGTTTCACTGTCAAGCTCCATGAGCTTTCTGAAAGTCGCCTTTCTTAACTCCGTTTCAATCTTAACGCCAAGTTTCTGGGAATTGACATTTTTAAAATACACAAGTATAAGCCTTATGGCAAGCAATGTCATAAACAGCACGGCAAGTGAAAAAAACAGCTTCATACTATGTATCCCGCCATATTTACCATTAAGCATAAAGGAAAATATATTATCTGTCTTGCCGTGGTTGTCAAGTATTACATAGTCAATAAACATTTCCGATATAAGCGGCAGCATAAGATCGCATATTATTGCAATATAGCTGCACAGTTGGATAAGTATTGCCATATGCAGTTGTTTTTTCCAGTATTTAAATCCGAATTTCAATACTTCCATTTAACATTTTCCTTTCATATCCTGTTGTCTGTCCTATTTTACAATATATATACATAATGTCAATACCTTATTATATAAAATTCATTTCATAGATGTCAGCGCGCAGTTGAAATCATCGCCGCCCGTCCGGCAGACGGTTTATATCCCGCACGCCTTATGCATCTGACCGGGTCTATCCGACCCATAAAACAAGGACTGCCGCCCAAACAAAATCATCTGTTTAAGCGGCAGCCCATATTCAGGAGTGATAAAAGTTTGAAACTAAAAGATAGCGGATAGAGTATAAAATTGAAC
>CANPYY010000048.1 GCA_947588675.1 uncultured Lachnospiraceae bacterium
TTGAAGTTTTCGCTGCCATAGTATCACACATCCTTTCATAATCTCTATGATTTCCTGTTTCTAATTTTATTATACCAGTCTGTGCGTACAATAGCAATACATTTTTAATTTATTTGAGCAATTACCTGCCCTCCTTCCCAAGCGCTGCCTCTAGCAGCTCCATTCCGATGGTCTTATATCTCACTCCGCCGCCAAGATATTCCTTTAGAAATCCCAGCTGATGCGGGTAGCAGACCACCTCGTATCTTCCATCACCTCCTGTTACCGCCTCCTTAAACCGGATAAGCCTTGCCAGATCGCTATCCAGATGCGAAAACACATACACACCATCCACATAAGCGTCATACTCAAAAATTCCCCTGTCAAATGCCAGGTTCTCTTCGTCGAACAATGCTTCCTGCATTTTTCTTTTCCAGTCTGACAGCATAAGCAGTCTCATCTGGCGGATTCCCATATCATTCATGGCGATAAAATAAATGTGCCGGTAAATTCCATCAAATCGAAACTCCAGCCGTTTACTCTCCTCTGAGGCAAGCAGTGTCTTTAACGCCACCTCTCCAGACTCACCTAATAGAACTGCTGACTCAACTTCCGAAACCCCGGCATTCATCCTGCCAATCTCCATCAGGCTGTGCAGAGCTTTGAACTCTCCCATACCGCTCCATTTCATGGCGCTTGCCCTGGTATTGTATACGGCATAACAGCCTCCAGGCGAAAACACAGCCCCTGTCATGCGGGTAAACATGGTTTTATTCATCTCCGCTTCGCCCACTCTTTTGATGTCCTTTGCCAGATAGAATACGGGATTCTCAGGTACAACCTGGTATAATCCTCTGTTCTGTAACTGAGGCAGCATATACGGCCGTACCTCCAGACCGGCTTTCATGCACAAAACTGCAGCCTCAGCAACCCTGTGATGCCGCTCCCTGTGTGCCTTATCCCCCGGAAATCTGTGGTTCCAGAAGGAACGCATGTAATACCCATACGCATCCGGATGCACCCATCCCAGTATGACAAGACCAGCCTTATAAAACCGAATGGATTTCTCCCGGCCTTTTCCTGTTATGGTAAGTAAGCGGCAGGTATGCTCCTCCCCTGTTTCATCATTTCGGAACGTCTGAGCCGTTGTCAGTCTGTGAACCAACTCCTTCATCACCCGCTCCTTACCAAGCAGATGAAGGGAGTGTGTCGGATATTCTCCCACAAAAGACAGTACTGTAACGAGCCGATGCACATGGCTCGTTGCAGAGAAGTGTATCATGGCGGCTCACCACCGAACCGGAGCAACTGGCAGGTACGAGCCAAAGTGTTGTTACGAATTATTCCGACAACATGACTGCTCTCTTTGTCGCAATTTTGCTCTGCCAGCCGCCTGAAAATCCCAGAAATTAAAAGCCTTCGCATACATTTTTCCCATATGTCATTTCCAGTCGCCGAATCTGCCCCGTTTTTACATATCTTTTTTAGCCATTTCCGATGTCTTTTCATGCACATTTTCCTCCTCTCCGAACCTCTCATTTTCCTGTGACAACCACTGCGGAAAATCCATTCTGGCTATCACATAAACCTCCGTGCGGTCATCCTCTCCCATGACACTGCATTCATAATGACTGCATACCGATGGGGCATCATCCGGCATCACATACATCGCCACGATATCGGAAACCATGTTTGTTTCAATGTTATCGTGATCCCGCATCCTACGTTCCGGACGTTCTCTGCTGTACACATGGCGATAGGCCAGCACACAGTCCGTAAACCGCACTGGTTCTTTCCCTCGGAAATATTCCTGCATGGCAGGATATAGAAAAGAACGGATATAATCTGCCGAACCGCTGCCTTTTTTCGGGAGCAGAGCAGGAATACATAACCGAAACCATCCCTCTGTCGTAAATCCCATATCCACAGGAATACACAATTTTATGGTATTTTCCACGTCCATCCCTGCCACATTTGAACCGGTGTAAGCCGGAAGCACCCTTGTCAGGAGTACCAGACGCTCTGCCGTTTCCTCCAGTCTCAATGCCTGCTCATATACTATCTGCATCTGGTGCTTCTGACAGAAATCTTTCACCAGGCAGAGCTGGTTCCACAGTTTTACTGCCTTCTTTTCCACCCTGGCTAACACCTTATGAAAGGAATTGTTCTGCTCCATACACTGCCTCCTCTGAGTAAAATGTCACCTCCGGTTCTTCATTTCCCTGAAAATCCACCGTTGCAAACAAACATGGCACTTTTGGCAGCTTTAACTTCTCTGCCATGGAAATGCGGGGAAGGACGATGATATATTTCAAGTCATCCTGTGGCTGCAGCAGCCTTAGCAGACTCTGCTCCCCCTCATACAGCACCACTATCTCATATCCCACATTTTCTTTTAAGAAGAATATCTGCGATGGATATACTGCAGGGTAATGTGCCATCGGGTCCACATAATCAATGAACTTTAACAGCACCCATACAGCAAGTATGGTACGCTGATCTGGTCTGCATAAAGAATCCAGCCCCACATAATACCCGCCTCCCACATCCGCAACACGCATTTGTTTCTTTAAGTTCTTTACAATCCGTTCCGCTGTCTGCGGTGGCTTCTTTAGCATCCTTGTAATCTGTGTTCTGGTCAACGCCCCATACTGGGACAGCCACTTTACCACATGCTGTTCATCCTTCAGCAGCATCATCTCACCTCTTTTCTGTGCGTATTTTTCTTTAAATGCGTATTCTGCCATAAATACGCATAGCATCAATTTCCCGTCACGCCCTGTTCTTTCTGGCGTTCCTTCAGGATTGCCTCCAGTTCGGCACGGTCTGTCGTAATCATCTCCTGCTCTTCTTTGGATGCCTTGATTACCACAGGCACCTTGTTATTATTGGAATGTACCAGTGCCTCACCTCTTTCAAACTGGGTAATGGAACGGATTTCCGTTGCTGTCAGTTTCAGCACCTCTTTTACATAGCGTGCCTCATCCGGCTCCAGATTGAGAATAATCTTATTCTTGCTGTTATTCACAATCGCCCTGCCGTACTTGCCATCCTCCAGACTGAAAAAGTCCGATAAGTCCTGCGTTGCTGAGATTGCCGCACCGCCAAACCCACGGATGGTCTTAAAGATGGTCAGGCAGAACTCCGCTGCCATCCGGTTGGAGGATGCTCCCACCAGCTGCCAGATTTCATCAATCATGATTGCTTTCTTTTTGGTGCGGTCTGACTTTACCTTGTCCCATACATAGTCAAGGGCAATCATCATCCCCACCGGCAGGAGTTTTCCTTTCAGTTCCGACAAATCCAGCACAATATACTTGTTGCTCAGATTCACATTGGTCTGCTGATTGAAGGACTGTGCCGAGCCAGTCACAAACCTGCTCACAATCACAGCAATCCGCTGTGTCATGGGATTCTCCTTCAGGTTCTTATGTAAATCCCCCAAAATAGGCATTTTCTTCATGACTGGTGGACTGGACGTGGCATCTATATACAGACTGTCGTTATCATGGGTAATCCCAAAATCCCCATAAGTTTTAATCAGAGCTTCGTCAAGCATCTGCTCCTCCTCATTGCTCATATCCGGTATGAGAAGGGAAAAGAAAATCATCAACTGCTGGATTTTTCTTGCCAGCATCGAATCCATCTCACTATAATCCATCTCGTCAATCAGCTCCATCTCTGGTGTGATGGTATGCCGAATTTCCATGATATTGATACAGTGTGGGGAACCGGGGGCAATCTTGATGAACTGACCGCCAATCTTATTACATGCCCTGCGGAACTCATGCCCTTTTATGGGAGCTATGATAAAACACTGGATGCCACGCATCCTCATCCGCAGTGCTAAAAGCTGCAGGGTAAAGGTCTTGCCTGCCCCGCTGGTTCCCAGAAGGTTCAGATTGGCATTCTTATTCTTCTTTGTATTGAATAAATCCACGATACAGAGGGAATTATTATGTCGGTTGACACCCAATAATACTCCCGAATCATCCGACATCTCAAAACTGGTAAACATGTATGTGGATGCCGCTCCACTAGTCAGCACATTCCGCTTTGCCTTCTTTTCCAGTGACGGAGTAATCTTCACAAAGGGCATCACCGTGCGGAGTGCCGCCTCCTGCTGGAACCGGCAGTCACTGATATACATATCCATAGACTTGAGCATATCGGTCATCTGCTGTTTCCTCCACATCAGTTCCTCATAAGTTTTCCCAGAAATGCTCACAAAGACTGACAGATAAAACAAATCCTCATTGTTACTGGCAATCCCATGCTTGATATAATAGCCCGCTTGAATAGAACTGGTCAGTTCCTCATAGTCAGTGCTGGTATCCTGCATATCCTTTAACTTCGTTCGGTTTAAGCGGATTCTCTGTGCCACCTTGTCAATGGCACGGCTGCGATTTTCCCTTGTCAGAAATACATCAATGTCAATACCGTCCCCGGCATTAATCAGCGACGACATCCAACCGCCACGCACTCTGCCAGGATAGCCATTCCCCTTGATAAACAAAAAGGAATAGTACAGCCCGTCCATAATGATGTAATTGTGATGGGTCAGATCAATCCCTCTGGGTGCCAAAAAATGCGAAATCCGTATTTTAGGGATTGGATCTACTCCAATTACCTTGTTTTTTGCTGCCATTGTGTCTAACACTACCCGATTAACGCGGCTCTGGAATGCTTCATCCACACAGGAACGGCGGTTAAAAAACATATATAAAATCTCTGCCGCTGCCTCATCCTCATCTTTATTCTTTATGATGGAGTTACCACACTGAAGGAAATATGCCTTTGCATTCTGCTCCGCTGTACTTAACATCCCATACACCTGTGAATAATCGCTGGCATCCCCCCTGCGCATCTCCTCATACTGGAAAATCAAAAAGAAACGCCTGGTAAGCGCCTCCCTGTTTCCCACATCTTTAATTAAGCGAATATATCCTCTTGACAGTTTCCTGCACTGCTCACTCTCCTCTGCCGCCAGATCTTTCTGCACCATGGAAATGTGTTTATCTGAATCAGCTTTTCTGGTAATGCTCTTAAACTGCATCCGTACAGGAGAAATCTTTAACCAACTAGCAAAAGAAGAGATAATGTTAAACTGTTCCTCCCCCGATCTCAACATAAAGTTGATTGGCTCAATCTCCAGAATCTTAATATATCTGCCATCTGTGGTTTCAATAATGCCATTCGCAATATTTTTTACCGGAATAAAATCCTGCACAAACTCAAGCTTTTCCTGCTTCGTTTTCTTCCTGCGCTTCTGTCTTTTTCCTGCCGGTCCGTTCTGTCCCAGTGTCCTTCCTTCTCTTTGCTGTTTTTTTCTTCTTTGGTCGTTTCTTTTTAAGCTGTTTTTGGTCATATTTATATCCAACCCTCCTGAAATGTAATTTTCTCCTGCCTGCAACATACCGGAGCATGTGACTGACATACTGGAACAGGGAATCCCCGTCAATACCCATCATGGACAATACCCCCAAAGGAAGTAAGGTAAGCGTCATCACCACAATCCGTATCTTAATGGGCATTGGTATCACCATCAGTTCCGGATACCCTACCAATGCCACCAGAAACCCGGTCTCCACTGCATTCCTGACCTCAAGCATACCACCCATAATCTTACCGGAATCCGTGTAATTTGCCGGAATCGCATAAATGTTACTGTATTCTCTCTCTTCCATATGTAACCTCCATCTGCCTACATAATCTGTGAAGAACACTGATTCTGCGTTCTTCCTAGACAAAACTGTAGCATTTCTTTGGCGGTGTATTTTATCGCCTTAGAAATGCTTTTTGTTCAGGGATAACTTAGTTTCACTTTGCGAAATGTTTTTAAGCTTATGTGAAACTTTATCCCTTATCTCCCTAATCTGTATATCTTAGCTGTCGTCTTATATCTTCCCATGCGCAATGCCTGTTTATGGTCAGGAACAAAGATATCTACCCGGTGGATGTCATTCTCAATCCCCGTGCCGCCCCTGTCCTCCACCGTATACATGGTTCCCTTTATCATAATCTGCGTCCCAAAGGGATAATGGCTGGACATTGCCACCATACCGCTTGCCGGTTTCTTCCCACTTGCCGTGTTACCACCCGCCCATTTTCCGCAACACTTTTCACAGTTACAGTAATGTGTCACATCAACTTCAATAGTATAGAGCGGTTCCCCATAAGAAGCATTCGAGGATACTGCAGCATTGTAATCCACACCGGACGGTCTGCGCAGCACCAGAGAACTGGCATAACCAGGTGTGTTAAGCACCACTCCCTTTCCGCTGGTACAATGAACCCACATCCCTGTGCCATTCTTATCATAACCGGCAAACATCAGCACATGACTCCATGCCTTCCCACCGGAACCGGCAAGAAACCCCAAGTCTCCCGGAAGCAGTTCTGCTTTTGTCACCGCTGTTGTCTTTGGAAACTGTCCAGATGTGCCTGCTCCGATATCTACTCCCAAAGCGGTACTATATGTCCATGCCGTAAATCCACTGCAGTCCAGTCCATAAGGTCTGATTGTTCCTGTTGAGTTGGAGCCTGCTGCTGTCACCAGCTTTGGCGTATTCCATTCATCATTCCAGCCGGGACCACTTTTCCCTCCCCAAAAATATGGCACCTTCCCAACTAACGAAAGTGCCGTGGATAAAATATGTTTTCTGGTATCATTGCAGTTCTGGCTGTTCACAAAATCAACCAGTTCTTTATCTGTCAGACTGACATTCTCCCCGCTTCCCATGGAACCGTATAGAGCCATCTTCAGTGCTTTCGCCATATTTTCGATGGCCTCCCGGTAGGTAATGCCAAACTGGTCATATGTGGCATCCAGATCAATCCCAAATGCCGTGGCAATCACCGAATTATCAAACGACTGTATGGTACACTCAATATATTTCACAGTTACCGTCCCTGGTTTCAGTGTCTGCGTTCCTTTTTTCTGGTAATAGGTTTCCTTCTTTGTCCCGGTAATTTCCCCTGCTCCATACACAGGCACCTTTACGGTTATCTCCTGATATGCATCCACCGTAATTTCCTTATCACTGGTAAGCGGCTTATCCTTTACATAATAAGTCTTTTCTTCCAGACTGTACTGATAAACCGGTTTGCCATCTGCTGTCCCTATTTTCTTCCTACCAGTAACTACCTTTACTTTTTTTGTTTTATAGGTATCGTAGGTGACTGGCACCTGCCTTGTGGTCTCCTTTTCCACCTGTGTTACCGGGAACATCTCACCGCTAACGCTCTCCAGCTTTGCAATCATATCCTCTTTGCTGACATTCTGCTGTTGCATGGAAGCAGAATAGGCAGCTAAAATGTAACACACATCATACCCTGCTGAACCCTGCGCATGATTGATAAGAGCCTCCATAGACTCCTTATAATCATACCCGCCATCTGAAATCGCTTTTTCCACCTTTGCCAATGCCTGGTCATAGGCATCATCCACCACAGCAGACACCGCCTCTGCCAGTTCATCATATTTCCCCTGAAGAGTTGCCCCTTCCACCGGCTTTGTTCCATCCAGTCCAAATATGCTGTTAGACACAATAGATGGCAGAGACACCACCATTGTAATGAGTATCAGCAGTGCCAGACAAATACAGATGAGCACCTTAAACAGCGAGTGCCGCATAGACCATGCTGCGGAAAGAACCGCTCCCCACGGACCACCTGCCGCTGTACCTGCTGCAATTTCCGACACAGCCTTACCTCCCTCCACACCTGCTTTTACTGTGGCAGTGGCTGCATTAGCTGTCGCCTGCTTTGCTGCTTCCTGTCCGACACGACCTGCCGCCTTTGCCATCTGTCCGGCTGCCTGCCCATAGTTATCATTTCCATCTCCCATCTGCTGTTTCTCTGGTTCTGCCATCGTTACCTCCTTTTGCACACGCCTTTTGTTGCATATATGGAACTAAAGTTTCAACCAAGTTTGGGCGTGTACGCACAAACTTGCTGTATGAATGAACTTTGTTCATTCACACTTTTCACCTCAATTTTTCCGTTTTGGAGTTTTTATAGTAGAATGATCCCGTTTCCTCGGCTCTGCATACCGTTCTGGTGTACTCCGGTAGCGGACAGATTCCACTGAAACAGTCCTCACATTGTCTCCATCGTATACCGGTTTTCCATCCTCATATACTGGCTTCCTATCCACAGATGCCTCTCCATGAATGGCATACCACTGACCGCCCCTGCTGTCCTCATATACCTGATAATCACCACGAGGCGCTGCATACTGGGACGTATCATAAAATCTTGTTCCCGAGCCATCCCCATGCTGGACTTCAATCTGTCCTTCCAGTCGTCTGGAACCATCCACAGAAGATACCTGCTGTTCGTATCCCGGCATGAATGTCTGGAATTGAGACTGGCTGTAGGCATCTGCAGCTTCCCCAGACTCAAATGCCGGTGTCTGTGCGTGTTGCTGCATCGCATACCAGTCCACGCCATCGGAAGCCTGGATATTGCCATGCGGAGCATCCGGCTCTTCATAAAAGGCACTGCTGTACCACCGGGAATTGCCGCTGTCTGTAGATGCTTCCAGTACACCCTCATCCACGGTACGAAGCATAGTATCCTCCGGTAAATCCGGAAACATCTCACTAATCCTTGCAGCCTCAGATATATCTCCAGCAAATCCCGGTGTGCCAAAGAAAGCACCTGCACCATCCCCAGCTGCTGTCTGATACCACATGCTGCCGTCTGCCGCCTCCACCAGCGAAGATGGCCCATCCGGTTTCTCAAACTGGTTTTTATCATACAGGTTCAATTCTGCCATACGGCCATCTGGTGCCATTGCCGTGGTACTGATCTTCCCTCCGGAAATCTGCGTATCCTTTAACGGAACCCCTTTCAACTGAGGCATATAATTCGCAAGACTCTTATCTGCAATATCACCACCAATCGTACCGGACATCTTTGGATTCCTTGATGCCACGGAAGAAATGGAATCGCTGGTCAATGTGGCACCATTTCTGGCTGCTATTCCGCCAAAGGCTCTACCCACAAATCCAAGACTGCCTCCTGCTCCCATACGGACACCGCCATCCACAACCGCATCCCTGACATAGCTGTTACTCTTAAACTTGCCAGCAAATCCAGCCGCTGCTGCCCCTGCACCAGTTGCTGCCGCACTGCTTTCACCGCCAAAGACACTGCCTGCGCTTCTTGCAGCGCTGCCAAGACCACTCACTGCCCTTGCCGCCATCATCAGTTCCAGCCCCATACTGCTTCCAGTCTGAGCGACATTAAGCCCCATCGCTGCTAGATAGCTGTCAAACTTCTGTGCCGTCTTCAGAAAAGCGATAGCACAGAACAACCACAGGAAAATGCTGCCATTCCCATTCGACAATTCCCCGCCGTTCCCCACATACTGGCCAACCGAGGTCGAAAATCCCCGCAGAAACCATACATTCATGACCAACAGTAAAAGCTGGGAACCTACCATCCGGCACCAAGACTTAAAAACTGGTACCGTTGTTTTGGATGCTCCCATGGAAAATGCCAGAGGCGAGGTATAACAAAGCACTCCAACCACAATGTATCTCTCCACCGTTTCCAATAACAGTTTAAAATAATTCCATCCCAGCGCAATCATCAGAATGACCAAGAGCAACAGACCAACTACCGTTGCAATGGATATAATTGTTGTCAGCCCGTTTTTCAGGGCATTCTCCACTCCCACAAAGGTAAAGTCCTCTTTCTTCATCTTTACTTCCATCAGTGCAGTATACGGTGCTGTGGCAATATTCAAAGTAATCTGAAAAATTGGCTTTGCATAACCAATCAAAAGAGCAGACAGGCTGCTCCTTGCCAACAGTGTCCACGGATTCTCCGCCTCTGTAACTGGTCCTCCAAACACCCGGAACAACTGCCATACGGTTATTAAAAAAAGAATTGCCCA
>CANPYY010000049.1 GCA_947588675.1 uncultured Lachnospiraceae bacterium
GTCAATTACAATATATCATACAAAGGTGAATCCTTGTATTTTATTTTCTATGTTACCTATCTATTGTATCCCAACAATTTCAAATGATTATTTTTAAACTGTTGACACAAATAATTTAATATATTAATATTTGTATTCATAATATATTATATACATATAATATCTAGTAAGAGGAGGATTTTTTATGTCTGTTTTTACAAAAAAAGATATTAAAACCACTAATATCAATCCATTTAACATGATAGGCAGCGACTGGTTTGCACTTACGGCCAAAAAGGGCGATAAAGTAAATACTATGACCGCCGGCTGGGGTGGTTTTGGCGTAATGTGGGGAAAGAACGTGGCTTATATAGTTGTACGCGACAGCCGTTATACAAAAGAGTTTATGGATTACTCAGATTCATTTTCAATGACATTCTTTGATAATTCAACCGAGAACAAAAAGATACTAGGCTATCTTGGAAGCATATCGGGACGCAGCGAGGATAAAATACAAAACGCAGGGCTTACCGTCGGATATTACGAAGACACTCCATATATAAATGAAGGCAGTACGGTATACATATGCAAAAAGCTGTACTTATCGCCTATGCCTGCCGACTGCTTCATTGATAGTTCCATAGATTCCACCTGGTATAGTGATAAAGATTACCACAATCTGTATATCGGTGAAATCACTGCTATGCTTCATAAAAGTTAAATCTGTACTTACAGATTTTTCAATTCATTTTCTGCTTCTTCAAGTTTGTTAAGGTTTTTTACATACCTTTTCTGACTTGAAGTCAGATCATTGTAACACTGTCGTATGCGGGCAAGAGTTTTCTGCAATGCCGGTTTTCTACTCTTGTCTATCGGACCTATGCGCTCTATCGCATCAACTACAAACTGAGCTATTTCCTTATCTCCCTGCGAGGTAACGGAGGAAGACTGCGTACCCGGAAGTTCGTAGCATATGACAGCCGTTCCTTTGTCTATATTTTCATATATCTTCTGCGCAATATAAAACGGAAGATTAATACAGCCGTGAGAACCATTTGCCTTGTATAGGTTTGAGCCGAATTTGTTCCGCCAGGTTGCATCATGCAATCCTATATTCCCATTAAACGGCATCCAATATGATACCGGCGTTTCATAGTCTTCACCAACAAGGGTCGCATCTCTTTCCTTATAAGTAATTCCGTATACTCCCCACGGCGTTCTCCTGTCCGCGGTATCTTTTCCTGAAACAAAATCCGATTCAAGGAAAAGAGCTCCGTCCTTATAGAAAAATAAATGCTGTGCGGTAAGATTCACCTCTACATAAGTATTTCCGTAGTCATCGCTTCCATATTTTGCCGCTTTCTGATAATATATGGGCTCCCTTTCACACACTTCGCCTTTTTTTATCAGTTTTATAACTTCATCAGCTTCTGCGGAACGGTTCATCCACCAGCCGTAATCCCCTTCTTTAATAGTTACTGTCTGACCATACGTTGTTTTAAATGTACGCGGTCTGAATATCGTATCGTATTTTGAACCCAGACTGCTTATATATGCGCGTATTTTTTCTTCATCAAGCTTTACTTTGCCATTTTTCTTAATCGTCATCCAGCCATATACCATATCTCCGTCAATAACGACATCTTCTTCGCCAAAATGGTAAGTAATTCTTGTATTGGTATACTTGTTAAGATACTCTGTCTGTTCTATAAGTTTTTCATCCGAAGCATATACTTTTGGAGTAATATAGCAGCCGCTTTCTGAAAGGTCTATTGATTCATCCATATTAACAAGCGCATCCGATACCTTTTCAGACAATATATGCGTATCAATCATATTCCCTTCTACTTCAGGTATTATATGAAAACCTTCGCCGGAAATATAATCAGACATATAAGCATCTTTAGGTTCTACTATATTCGTATTCCGAACGCAATCCAAAGTTTTTATTGTATTGTTAAATGCTTCTTTATCATATTCCAGTTGAAAATCTGCCTGAAGAATATCTTTCCTGAAAAGATGGACAGGCCATAAAAACACATTCTGCGCGGATATAATCTTATCGCCATATCCCCCTGTGACGTATCGTAAAGAAACATCCTGTGCTTTTATGGTCTCCGTATCCCCATCCTTAGCATTCAGGGTGAGCACATAGTCCGCAAGCGTATCATTAATACGGTTATCTACTTCCGATGTACTGCACCCTGACAGATTAACTTTTCCAAGTTTTGTGTTCATAAACACATGCCTTGTAAAAAACAGCGCCATTACGACATATATAGCAACCAGTACACCCATTAAAGATGCAACTGATATAAGTAATGCTTTTTTCTTTTTCATATTTACAACTCCCATGCTGATTTTAACTATTATAATTATTTTAATTCATTGTTATTAAAAATGCAATTAGTGGAGATGTAAAATATATGTTTAATTTATTCTTCGTTTAATGCAATTTTTCCTCTTGCACCTGTACGTATACGCATTACGTCTTCGACGCCGCTTACAAATATCTTACCATCGCCAAGTCCGCCGGTATAAAGCGCCTTTCTGGCAGCTGCAACTACAAGTCCCGGATCTACTGTCGATACAACTATGTCAACCTTAACCTTAGGAATAAGGTTCATGCTGGTCTTAACACCTCTGTAAATACCGCTCTTGCCTTTCTCAATACCGCATCCCATTACATTGGTAACCGTCATACCGGTAACGCCTATTGCCGCAAGAGTTTCTTTCAGAACTCCAAACCTGTCTTCATTACATATAATACTTATATTAGTATACTGTCCGCCGGCACCGGCTGCGCCGACAGTGATATCTGCCGGTTTAAGACCCTTAATATCAACAGCAGAATTTTCATCATCAATATAAGTAGGAATCGTAGGTACAAAGTCAGCATATGCTGAAGCAAGTCCATGTTCGCTTACATCCAGACCTGTAATTTCTTCCTCGGCAGATACCCTGAGCCCTATAGTATGTTTGATAATCTGGAATACTATTGTCATCATAATTGCCGTATACACGCCAATACACAAAATACCAAGGCACTGTACTCCAAGGTGACGCAAGCCACCGCCATAGAATAATCCGTCATTATAATCAAATAAACCTACTGCTACCGTACCCCATATACCATTTAACATATGAACTGCAACCGCACCAACGGGATCATCAATATGAAGTACATTGTCAAGGAAGTTTACTCCCAAATCTACAAGTATTCCTGCTACTATACCGATAATAAATGAACCAAGCGCATCTACATTGGCGCATCCTGCCGTAATGGCTACAAGACCTGCAAGCGATGCATTAAGGCACATTGAAACATCCGGTTTACCATCTTTAATCCATGTAAATATCATACATGCAACCGTTGCCATCGCCGGCGCAATAGTTGTTGTTACAAAAACTGAAGACAATGACTCAATATCCGTACAGGCTGCGCCGTTAAATCCATACCATCCAAACCAGAGTATGAACACACCCAGCGCGCCGAGGGTAAGCGAATGTCCGTGAATAGCATGAACAACCGTCTTTCCTTTCTTATCCTTTGTAAATTTACCGATTCTCGGTCCTACTATAATAGCGCCGATAAGAGCTGAAATACCACCAACGCTGTGTATTGCTGCAGAGCCTGCAAAATCAGTAAATCCCATCTGGCAAAGCCATCCCTGTGAATTCCATACCCAGCCTGCTTCAATAGGATATACAACAGCGCTTATTACTGCTGAATATACACAGTAAGCAGAGAATTTTGTACGTTCTGCCATTGCGCCTGAAACAATAGTAGCGGCAGTCGCACAGAATACAAGGTTAAACACGAAATTAGAAGTATTCCCGGATTCTGCAAATCCTGAAAAATCAGTCAGTATATCGAGATTCGGTACACCGATTACCCCCATTATATAATCTTCAGATAACATCAGTCCAAAACCAAGAAATATGAATACTCCTGTACCGATACAAAAGTCCATAAGGTTTTTCATGATAATGTTACCTGCTGACTTAGCCCTGGTAAATCCTGACTCCACCATGGCAAAACCGCACTGCATGAAGAACACCAGAGCCGCACCAATCAAAAACCAAATTGCAAATTCCATATAACTTCCTCCATTCATAAAATATAGATTTTTTAATGAACTGCATTTGGACATAAAAAAAAGACAACCGGCAGTTTTCCTGCTATTGTCTTCTTTGACTATGTCGTCGCTATTCATTTATCGAATTTATAATATATCACCTTATCTATAATTAAAAGTGACAATTTCCATTTATTGTATAGTGACAATTTTATTTTCAAGTAATATTAAGGTAATTCAGGTACTTTCTTGTAGTTTCCGTTTTTCCGGGACAAGCGGAATTTTATAAGGTATAATATAACTGTATATAAAATATAAGGGAGTGATATTATGAAAAAACATATGATGACAGGAATGTTAATTATTGCACTTTGTATCTGCATGTGCCAGAGTGCAACCGGTAAGGCAGCGCCCCTGAAGTTATGCAAAAAAAATATAACTTTAACAAAAGGCTGCAAATATACTCTCCGGATAAAAGGAGCTAAAGGCGGCAAATCAGTCAAATGGAGCTCCTGCAATAAAAAGATAGCCTGTGTAAATAAAAACGGCGTAATTACAGCAAAAAAGAAAGGATGCACTACAGTTACGGCTAAAGTAAAAAACAAAAAATTATGCTGTAAAATAACCGTCAAGTCAAAAAAACTTACGCAGGAAGTATCTCCTTTCATGACACAGCGCCCCGAATCAGGCTTTAAAGACAATTGCGAACTTATGCCGGACATTACATACGCTCCGGAAACCACGTCTGCTCCTTCCGCCGACAAAACCCCGGCCGCTACACAGGTTCCTGAAAACAAAGCTCCATCTTTTTCAGAAAAGTTTCCTTCACTTCAGATACCGGGATTAAATCTGTGGATACCAAATATTTCACGGACTCCGGACGCTACAAAGACTCCGGAAACTACGCCTGCTCCTTCCGCTACCCGTACGCCAACCGCTGTACAGACTCCTGCCCCCGGCAGCAGTCCCTCGGATTCTTCATCTTCCGTAACAGAGGATGAAGCATATCGTATACTAAATTCTCTAAGAAGCACTTATCCTGAAGGAATGCCTCTTACAAACAGCTATTACTACTATTCACGGTGTTTTGGAAACGGATACGGATGTTATGGTTTCGCCGCCAAATTAAGCGATACTGTATTCGGTATTAATACGCCTTGCAGTACGCATACTTCTTTTGATAATATAAAAGTCGGCGATAATATACGTATAGGCAACAGACATTCTGTTATTGTACTTACAAAGAGCAGTAATTCTATTACTGTTGTAGAAGGTAATTATAACTCATCCGTTCACTGGGACAGAACTATTACAAAAAGTTCACTTGCCGGCGAAGGTTTTAAAGTAACAACCAGATATTAAAACTTTTATTAAAAATCCGGGATTCTGTTAATTACAGAATCCCGGATTTCAGTTAAATAACTTACTCTTTCTTTACTATCTTTATGCTTTCTATTTCAAGCCCGGATATCGGCGTTAACGGTGAGGTCACACTCTTAAACGTTATCCTTGTGCATGATCCCGTAGCTGTAAGATCAAACGTCTCAGTAAAGCTTCCCTCCTTCATGTCTTGAAATACCTTTACTTCAGAGGCTGCGTTTCCTCCTCCGCCTATCCATACACGGAACGGATTTTGTCCACTGTAGTTTCCTTTTATCGTTATTGTTACAGTCTCACCTGTCGCTATTTTGCTAAGGTTTGCAGGAAATTCAAAGAATACCTGGCTTTCTGTATTTCCCGTATCGTTTATCTTAAACTTTCCGTCCAAATCGTCATAGGCTCCCTTTCCTCCTATAACTATAGGCTTTGTAAGGTCTACCATACCCGGCTCTAACGTAGGTTTTGGCGGCGCTGTTTCACCCGGCGCCATAACCTCAACCACTACTTTGTTTATCGTTATACTTTCAAATTTATCTCCCGAACGTCCTGCTTTCATCTGCAGATATCCTGCGCCTGCCTCCGTACTGCTCTCTATGCTCGTATCTGAAGCAAGTATGTATTCCTTTCCGAATGCCATCGGGTTCTGTATTTCAGAGCAACGCTTGAATGCCGAATCTGAAAGCCACAGCCTTGTCGTGTCGTCTGCTTCACCGTATACCGTTACCTTTACGTTTTTTCCGCTTTCGACGCTAACTCCCATCGGGATAAGAAGACCTTCCACGTTTGTTCCTGTTACTGAGCCGTCTTCATTTACCGTTACAGTTCCCGTACCATATACTGCCGTTGTCTTTGAAATGTCTATTCCGGGTTTCGTATCCGGCTCGGCAGTTTTTTCAGGTTCAGTCGTTGTTCCCGGCTCGTCTGTTGTCTGAGGCTCGTCTGTTGTCTGTGGTTCGTCTGTTGTTCCCGGTTCGTCTGTTGACGGCGGCTGTGTTGCTACCGTTTTAGGGTCCTTTATGAGTTTTATTGATTTTATCGTTATTTCTGCATTAGGAAGACTTGCTGCATCTCCCGCATTGTAGGTGTTGTATTTTATGAATACTCCGCCAGCAGTTTCCTTTATACTGCTTATATCAAAGCTGTATTCACCTTCGCCCTTGCTAAACGTTGTATACTGCTCGCCGCCTATTTCCGGACATTTGGTGCCGTCAGCCCCGTCCCAGTAACTTTCTGCTGCAGTATCCGGTATGTATTCCTTGAGGCTTATTGCCATATCATATGCATCATTTGAATTATATGCTATGACAAGTTCTTTATAATCTGTAAGGTCTACTGACTGTTTATCCGTATTAAGGTAGAAACATATGCCATGTCCGCTGTCTGATGGCGAAAGGGATACGCTTACCGTTCCGTCTGCATTATATGTGGCTTCCTCTGCTGCGAACGCCTGATTTTCCTTTGTCATAGGTACTACAAGCTCAGATGCATACGGGTCGTTTGTTGCTACAGGCCTGTCAGGAGCTTTCGTCGGCTCTTTTGTAGGAGGCGCTTCCGTTTTAGGTGCGGCAGTTTTTATCGGCTTATCCGTAGCGTCGTCAGGTGTATCCGTTGCCTTTGGCTCATCAGTTGATACCGGAGGAATATCCGGGTTATTTGTAGGTGCAATAACAGGAGAATCCGTTGACGTGTTCTGCTGTATACCTGTACCCTCATCTTTTACGGTCACGGTACATTTAAGTTTGGTCTTTTTACTTCCAAGCTTGTATACTGCCGTTATCTTTGCCTTTCCGACACTTACCCCTTTTACTACTGCGCGTGCCTTTTTACCTTTTTTTACAGTCTTTTTCTTTAATATCTTTACTACAGCTTTATTACTGGTCTTCCAGCTTACCTTTGCATTTTTGCTGGCTTTCTTTACTTTTACTGTAGCCTTTTTGCCAACTGTAATGTTGACTTTTTTCTTTATGGAAGGCTTGCTTACCTTCCCCGCACGGCTCTGTCCTGCCGGTGCAAGCGTAAGTGCAAGCGTCAGGCACATCAGTGCGGCAATGCTTCTTTTGACTTTTCTCATATACATCTCCCTTTCTAAATAATCTTTTAAAAATTTTGGCAGTGCGGTACGAAAAGGGGTTCTCTATGCCGCACCACCTATACAATAATTATCATATATTTCTTCATATTCAGACATTGCATTTTGACAATTTATGTTTGCAATTATAAAAAGGTGCAAAATTAATTTCAAAAACAATAACAAATGGCTGCCGCCTGCAAATTGTCAGGCGGCAGCCAAAAAGATGAATAAATAATTTAATTAATAATGATCATATTTACTGATTCTCAATCCCTTTAGTGTAAACTGAACATTATCATAAGTTGTAGTAAGCAACAATATGTTTGCTGTCTGACCTGCTTCCTTAATTCCATAACCCCCTTTAATAGCCGTAGCAGACCAGTGAATTGCAGTATCGCCATCCGATAAACCACAATTGCCTGCTTTTCCGATGACATTATCCTCGCTGTCTTTACAGAATGTTATCTTTGGGGTAGTTAATTTTGAGTTAGTCCTTACCGCAAGCTTATCAAGCGTGAGATAGTCACTCGGATCTATATACGAATGGTCGTCTTTAATATACAAACCGAACGTCTGGCCTTTTTTCATTTTTATATCCAACTGCCCGTCATGGAACGAATAACTTGTCACATTCTGGAACGCCAGATTGCTCTCATCAATATTAATGTTTATGTTTTCCGATTCATACGGATACTTTTCATAAAATTTGATAGAGTCTATCGTAAATTTCTCCACCTTTGTACAAAGTATATCAAGCACTACAGGAGGCGCTGCTGCGGCATACGTAGACATATAATCAAGTCTTACCGTCTGACTGTTTCCGCTATTTATATACATAGTCGTGGTGCTGAATCTGGTGCCTCCGCAGTAGCTGGCAGGATCTCCTGTCGACGGGTCTACATTTCCTATTATAAAAGTCGTACCAAACGTCATCTTGCTGCCATCGGCGGAAGTGGCTTTTATCTCTATGGCCTCATATTTATTAATATCAAATGTTGATTTGTCTTCATTAAGCCAGATTCCCACGCGTTTGGATTTTTCCGTAGCATCGATTGTCAGTTTCCCGTCTTCAATGGATGCGGAACTTACATTATAATAGGCAAGGTTCTTTTCAGTAAGTTTAAGCGTATATTCTCCGTTTCCTTCGGACGGTCCTGCAGTTGCCGTTGGTTCCGTTGCAGGTTTCGGTGTAGCTGTCGGCTTTGGCGTAGCCGTGGCTGCCCCGCCCTTTCTTACTACCTTTATGCTCTCTATTGACAGTCCGTCTATAGGCTTCGTTCCAGGCTGCGTTATGCTCTTGAATGTTATCCTTGTGCCCTCTCCCGTTGCCGTAAGGTCAAACGTCTCTGTAAAGTCTCCCTGCGTGATGTTCTCGAATATCTGTATGTTGGAGCGTCCCGTAGGCCCGTTGCCAAGCCATACCCTGAATCCGTTAGAGCCGCTGTAGGTTCCCTTTATCGTCACAGTCACGGTCTCTCCGGTCTTTACCGTGCCCACATCTTTAGGAATCTCAAAGAATACCTGGCTCTCTGTTGTTCCGGTATCGTTTATCTCGAATCTTTCCGTAAGGTCGTTATACGCTCCCTTGCCGCCTATTATCGTGGCGTTTGTGAGGTCTACCATTCCCGGCGCCAGCGTAGGCTTAGGTTCAGGCGTCTCATCGGCCGCCATCTGTTCCACTATCACTTTGGTGACGGTTATCGAACTCATGGTGCCGCCCGGTGTCATGCCTTTTATCTGCAGGTATGACGCGTATGCCGCCTTGCTCGTTGACGCACCCTTGTCTGCGGTAAAGGTATATTCCTTGCCGAACGCCATCGGGTTCTGTATAACCGAATACTGTATCTTGTCTGCGTCCGAAAGCCACATCCTGGTTCCTTCGCTTGCTTCCCCGTATACAGTTACCTTTACGCTCCTTCCGTCATCCAGGTTGAATCCCAGCGGTATGAAGAGTCCTTCAACTTTTGTTCCCGTTACCTTATCTTTTGTCGCTTCCACTGTTCCCGTGCCATACAGGGCTTCCGTTCCCGAAAGGTCTATTCCAGGTCTCGTATCCGGCTCTGCGGTTGCTGCTGGAGGGGCCGTCGGCGTGCTTTCAGGTCCCGACGTTGGGGCGTCTGTCGGT
>CANPYY010000050.1 GCA_947588675.1 uncultured Lachnospiraceae bacterium
ATGGGATTTGACGGCTGCTATCCGGTATCAGGGCAGACTTATTCGAGGAAGGTAGATACAAGGGTAATGAACGTGCTCGCCCAAATTGCGGCAAGCGCGCATAAGATGTCAAATGATATAAGGCTTCTTCAGCATTTGAAGGAAGTTGAAGAACCTTTTGAAAAGAACCAGATAGGTTCGTCGGCAATGGCGTATAAGAGAAATCCGATGCGGAGCGAAAGGATAGCATCGTTGTCGCGGTATGTAATGATTGACGCATTAAATCCTGCAATTACATCTGCTACACAGTGGTTTGAAAGAACTCTCGATGATTCGGCAAATAAGAGGATAAGCATTGCGGAAGGATTTCTGGCGACCGACGGCATACTTGACCTGTGTATAAATATAACAGGCGGTCTTGTTGTATATGATAAAGTAATAACCAAACACCTTATGGCTGAACTGCCTTTTATGGCAACGGAAAATATTATGATGGACGCTGTAAAGGCAGGAGGCGACAGACAGGAACTTCATGAGGAAATACGTAAGCTTTCAATGCAGGCGGGAGCAAATGTCAAGGAAAAAGGACTTGATAATAATCTTCTTGATTTGATTGCAGAAAGCGATAAGTTCCCTGTGGGCAAGGAGGAGCTTGAAAAAGCGATGGAGCCTTCATTATATGTCGGACGCGCGCCGCAGCAGGTTGAGGAGTTTGTTTCAGAATATATAAAACCCGTGCTTGACAGTAACAGGGAATTGCTTGGCGTTATAGCTGAGATTAATGTGTAAAAGAGGAGGAATAATTTTATGGTAACAGCAGTCGTAGGAGCAAACTGGGGAGATGAGGGCAAAGGTAAAATTACCGATATGCTAGCCAGGGAGTCCGATATTATCATCCGTTTCCAGGGGGGAAGCAATGCAGGACATACAATAGTAAACAATTATGGTAAATTTGCATTGCATATACTTCCGTCAGGGGTATTTTATGATCATACTATAAATATTATAGGTAACGGAGTTGCGCTTAATATACCTGACCTTATAAAAGAAATCAAAGGAATAGTTTACCGGGGTGTTCCAAAGCCTAAGATACTTGTATCTGACAGGGCGCAGATTGTTATGCCATATCATGTATTATTTGACAAGTATGAGGAGGAACGTCTTGGAGGGGCGTCGTTTGGCTCAACCAAATCGGGTATAGCTCCGTTTTATTCTGATAAATATGCGAAAACAGGATTCCAGGTACTGGAATTGTTTGATGATGATGAAAAGCTTAAAGAGAAGATTTCACGCGTATGTACGGCAAAGAATGTGCTTCTTAAACACCTGTATAACAAACCGGAAATAGATGAGGATGAACTTCTTAATACTCTCCACGAATACAGGGATATGATAGCTCCGTATACAGGCAACGTATCTGCATATCTGAATAAGGCGTTAAAGGAAAATAAAAGAGTTCTGCTTGAAGGACAGCTTGGTTCACTTAAAGACCCTGACCATGGAATATATCCTATGGTGACGTCTTCACATACGCTTGCGGCATATGGCGCGGTAGGCGCAGGTCTTCCGCCGTATGAGATTAAGCGTATAGTTACGGTAGTTAAGGCATATTCAAGTTCAGTAGGCGCAGGTGAATTTGTAAGCGAGATATTTGGAAAAGAGGCAGATGAGCTGAGAAGACGCGGAGGAGATGGCGGCGAGTATGGCGCAACTACCGGAAGACCAAGGCGCATGGGATGGTTTGATGCAGTTGCAAGCCGTTACGGATGCCGTATACAGGGAGCAACCGAGGTGGCGCTTACAGTTCTTGATGTGCTCGGGTATCTTGATGAGATTCCTATATGTACGGGATATGAGATTGACGGAGAAATAGTAAAAGATTTCCCTTCTACACCGCAGCTTGCAAAGGCAAAACCGGTATATGAGATTATGCCGGGCTGGAAGACGGATATAAGGGGCATAAGGGAATATGATAAACTTCCGGAGAACTGCCGCAGATATATAGAACGTATAGAAAAAGAACTTGAAGTGAAAATCACTATGATATCTAACGGCCCTAAACGTGATGATATCATTTACAGATAATTAGTTACCTGCCGCAAAAGACTATTCGGGAGAATGTCACAGAGGATGGCTGTTTATGAATGATAAAATACGCAGGTTTTCAGTAGGAAACTTTGCAGAATCCATGGCAAAAATATGCTTGTCGGAAAATTCTCTTACAATACGTACGGATGAGGGTAAGAAATTTAGCGGAAGCTTTTATATCGGCAACGATATGGGGATATCAATGAAAGGTATCCTCTATTCGGATTGCCGTTATATTACTTTTACGACGCCTTATTTCGAGGGAAAAGAGATAGCTGTTTCATATACATTTAATCCTGAGGGGCTTGCAGCGGGAGAAATAGTGTCGGATAACATATACGCTATTACCGGCTGTGGCGAGGTGAAAATTCCATTTACGGCTGAGATTACAGTGCCTTCAGTAAAAGTAGAAAATAGTGAAGTGGCTGATCTTACTGCCTTTACCGAACTTGCTAAGGAGAATCCAGGTAAAGCAATGGATATATTCAGGTCAGATAATTTTGCAGGGGTATTTCTTTACAGGGATATAAAAGGGCAGAAAATATATGAAACGGTAATAAAAAGTCCCCAGACTGCCCAGGCAATGGAAGAATTTTTAATAAGCGCCAATAAAAAAAGCAGGGTTCTTATAAGCGTAAATAACAATAATATAAAATATGAAAACTGCGTTCGTGACATATACGACAGTATAGTAATAAAGAAAAACACATGGGGATATTCTGAAATCAAAATATCAGGCGACTGTGATTTTATACTGCCTGAACAAAGCAGAATATGTACGGACAGTTTTGATGAGGATAAGGCGGAACTCCATTTCAGAATAGATTCAAAGAAACTGATGCCGGGAAAGAATACAGGTAAAATATATCTCGATACAATAGTGCAGCATATCGAGATAGTTATAGAGTGTACTACGGACAGAGGGGAAGACTACTCTAAAAATATATCGGTAAGTATACGGGCAAAGCTTTACAGGGGATATATGGACTATATACAAAAGGTTATGGACGAAAATACGTTTGCTGCATATATAGATGAATTTATAGTGGATAACCGGTCGGAACTTCCTGACGAGATAACGGAAATACTTGAGCAGTATAAAAGATATCTGTGCGAACCGGGCGATGTAACATGTTCGGATATAATACAGTGCCTTGAAAATATTAAATTGCCGAAAGAGGATGCAGTATTAAAAGACGTGATAATTTACTGCGCCGCATGTTATATGAAGTACCTTGCATATGAAAGACTTGGAGATATGGAGAGCGCATATGCCTGCGCAGACGGAATAATGGAATTTTATGATGCGGGATATGAAGAACCGCTTATATTCTATTTCCTTATTTCCGCACATAAGAAATACAGGAATATAAGAACCGCATTTAATGATATAACAAAGTTTTTGCAGGCGGGAAAAGCCAGCCCGCTTATATACTATGAATTTTGCAGGATTGCAAATGCCGAACCGCAGATTATACATGAGTGGTCGGATGAAATAACCGTACCCCTTGCGTGGGGAGCTAAAAGGCGGCTTTTAAGTAAAGATACTGCCATGGTGTTTACATATCATGCCGGCAGAATAAAGACGTACAAGCCGTTTGTTATAAGGAGTCTTTGCAGCCTGTATGAACAGTTTGGCCTTCCGGATACACTGCAGGTAATATGCAGTATGCTTATAAGGTCAGACATAGTTTCTGAAAAAAGCCTGAAATGGTACAGGCTTGGAATAGAAAAACAGCTTAAAATTACGAAGATATATGAATATTATATGCAGTCGCTGGGGGATGACGGGGAAAGTGTACTGCCTCATCAGGTAATCATGTATTTTATGTATGATAACCATCTGGGCGAACGTGAAAAAGAGATACTCTTTGCCTCGGTAATAAGGGGACGTGAAACTAATCCTGCAGCGTATAAGGCATATTCGCTTATGATAAGAAGTTTTGCGCAAAAACAGCTTGAAGAAGGAAAGATAAACAGAAATCTTGCGCTTATATATACAGACTGCATTAAATATATGCAGATAGATGAAACGATTGCGGAAAAACTTCCGGAGGTTATGTTTAAGCATGAAATTGTATGCAGCAATCCGAATATGAAGGAAGTGTGCATTGTAGCGGATGAGCTTGAAGAAGAAACCATTATTCCGATTATTAACGGCAGGGCGCTGGCGGATATATGCACCGGCAATACTACGATATATCTGATAGATGATAACAAAAACAGGTATCTTGGAAATAATTATTATACTATACATAAACTTCTTAGGCTTGAAGGATATGCGGATAAATGTTTTTCAATATATCCGTATAATAAAAAACTGCTTGCCTACATGTTTTCAATGTGCGAACGGAATTATAATACCGATAATAATGTAATAGCAATCAGACGATACGCAGGACAGCATTTGAAACTCAGCAGATATTACAGAAAGAGAAATCTGTCCGTACTTCTTACATATTATTATGAACATGCTGAAGGCGAATACCTGGATGAAATACTTACGGGACTCGACCTTTCTATAGCAGACCGGAGTACAAGGCAGAAATGGCTTGAGCTGTATATACTCAGGGGAATGAGGGATAAGGCGCTTGAAGCGGTAAAAGAGTACGGTTATAAAGGCGTGGATATACGAAAGTTAAGCAAGTTGTGTAATGATGAAATAGAAGAGGCGGGCGCTGATACGGAAAATGAAGTATTGACTGATATTGCCTATTCCATATTCAGGCAGGGTATGTATTCTGAAAATATACTTAAATATCTTATGAAATGTTATATTGGGCCGGCGGAAAAAATGATAAAACTGTGGGAAACGGTAAATGCGTTCGGGCTTGATACGGCGCAGATAGAAGAAAGGATACTGGCGCAGCTTGTATTTACTGAGAATATAGATGAGTGTGGTCAGAAAATACTTATGTCGTATATAAAACACGGTGAAAATAAGACTGTTGTAAAGGCATATGTATGCCTTTTATCTTACCGGTATCTTACGGATGACTGCAGAATTGATGATAAAGTATGGGAATGGCTGTGGCAAAATATGGCGTCTGAGAATAATACATGCCGTATTCTTGCGATGTTAAAAAGATTTTCATACTCGGACAGGATAAGCGACAGGGCAAAAAGTTTTTGTGATGTGAAAATAAATGAGATGATTGGAAAAGGCATCATAATGGACTTTTATAAAAAGTTTTCGGGAAGGATAAATCTGTCCGGAGGAATAGCTGATAAAGTTATTATCCAATGTAATTCAAGACCCGGTTCAGATATAATGGTAAGGTACTCGTTTGGCGGGGACGAGGAAATCGTATCAAAAGCAAACGAAGTGTATTATGGAATATACGTAAAAGAGCTGTCAGTATTTTCGGACGAAGAAGTTACATACGAATTTTATGACAAAAACGGACAGCAGGGAATCGTTTTAAAAAGGGGTCATGCCGGATATGAAAGAAATAATATGTCGGATGTAACAAGGTTCAGTATGCTTAATACGATGATAAAATACAGCAATGAGAAAGATGTTGATAAGCTGTATGAACAGATGGAGCGTTATATAAAGCTTGACGAAGCTGCGGGGAAGCTTTTTAAAATGCTCTAGGAAAGAGGGTGTATGGTAATGGAGGAAAAGTCGCTGATAGTTGGATTTGACCTTGGCAATAAGTATTCCCAGGTGTGTTATTTTGACGAGGAAAAACTGGAGCCGGTATGCGTCGGCAGGGATGAAAAGGAAATGTTCATACCGACTGTTATGGGTCTTAAAGACACAGGCGAATGGTTGTGCGGCAGAGAAGCATTAGCATACTATGATATCGGAAGATGCAGGCTTATAAATGATTTTGTGAGCAGTGTATCGGAGGATAACCCTATATATATGGACGGAAAAGAGATAATGCCGGAGCTGTTGTTTGTAACCTTTTTCAGGAAAACGCTGTTTAAGTTAAAGCAGTATGAACCTGATAAATCAATAATGAAAATAGTCGTTACAATAGAAAAACTTGGCAGGAGCATATCGGAGTATATATATCTTGCAATGGAAGCAATGGGTATTACGCGAGACCGTGTTGTTATCATGAATCATAAACAGAGTTATCTTTATTATGTATTAAGCCATAATAGTGAATTGTGGATAAATGACGTGGGGATGTTTGATTTTGATTACAACGGGTTTAAATATTATCAGATAAGCGTAGACAGGCACAGAACGCCTTATATAGCGGGAATAACGGAGAAAGATTATTCGGACAGCCTGAATATGGACATGCTCTATGATGAAAAATACAAGGATAGCATATGCAGGATATTTGAAAATGTAGTTCAGAATGCGATACACAGGCAGATACTTTCTGCATTGTATATGATTGGCGAGGGCTTTGGCAGTGACTGGGCAGATGAGTCAATGAAGAAAATGTGCACCGGAAGAAGGGTGTTTAAAGGACGGAACCTGTATGTAAGGGGAGCCTGTTATGCAGCTAGGAAACTGGCAGGATTTGGAAAGATGGATGATTTTGTATTTATTGATGAAGATATGATTTCGTCACATGTGTCTGCCAGTGTGTACATAAATGCGGGATTTCAGGACATTATACTTGCAAAAGCAGGTTCGGTATGGTACGAGGTGGATAATACAATAGATATAATACCGGATGAGGAAACTGAAATTGAAATAAGCGTACTCAATATAATGACCAGGGAAACCGCAAAGCATTTTATACCAATTGATGTTATTGGCAGGGACAGGCCTGAAAGAATGTCGAGAATCAGTCTGCGTATAAGATTTCAGAGCGTAGATAAATGTATAATTACAATAAAAGATAACGGTTTCGGCGGGATATTAAAAACTTCGCATAAAATAAGCGAAAGAATTATAGGAATATGATGTCTGCGGACGATTAAGGAGGTGGCAGAGTTGGGAAAACTGATATTGTGTGCAGGGAAAATAGCGGATAAACCATTTGTATTTCCGCTGTCGGGAACAAAAGTATATTCGATAGAGGAACTCTGCTGCTATATTTATAATAATATATATGAAATTACGGCAGATATGTTTGATGAAACACTTGTAGCCTGGCTTAGAGATGAAGCCGGAATGAAGGTTATTGCCGGTAAGCTTGAAACGATGATTGCGATTGGAAGCAGTCTTAAAGATATAGTTATAAGCATTATGTGCAGTTGTGACTATTATACTGAAAATGAGATAAAAACACTTTTGTCTATATTAAACGATATAGAAAATCTGCCTTATCACGGAAGGCAGAAACAAAAAGCGGACATGAATTTAAAGTACGGCAGATATGCGCAGGCAAGGAAAGAATATGACAAAATACTTACCGGCGGCAGTTTCCTTAAACTCACTCCCGAGGAGTATGGAAATATACTGCATAACAGATCTATAGCGTGTTTTTATACAGGGGCATACAGGGAAGCGCTGATGGGGTTTAAGGATGCTTACAGCCGTAATGGAAATAAGGAGTCGCTTAAACATTATCTTTTTGCGTTACTGATTAATAATCAGATTGCCGAATTTGACAGGGAAGTACAGGCACTTGGGCTTACTGAAGAATATATAGAGGAACTGAAAAGCAGCGTATCCGCTGCATATGCCCATGCGGGAGGTACCCAAGAATATGCCGAAGTTGAAAAAATGAGAAAATATTCCACAGACAGCGAGGCGCTCATTTTCGCTTCCGGAAAGCTTCGTGAATGGAAGAACAGGTTTCGTGAAGGAAATGTGTGATTATATTAAAATCATCAGATGTCTTTATATTCTATCATTACAAGAAGGGTACCGCGCCTGACGCTTATAACGGCGTTGCGGCCGCAGAACTCATTACTTGTGCCAAGTACGGTTGTATTTGTAAGGGTCAGGTTTTCTGCTTCATATTTCAGTCCGGATATGGTTACGCCTTCCGATATGTCACTGTGTGAAAATATTGATATATAACTGTTTTTTTCTGCTTTTAGAAATGTGAACGGATTGTTGGGCTGCTCCGTATAAATATGGAGGGCTGAATCTTTTATTGCAGTTATTACATAGCCGTTGGCAAAGAGAAATGCCCTGCACCTGAGCGATGCCAGATATGCAATAAGAGAAATGTTTGCCATTGTATGGTCTATGCGGCCTCCGCAGCCTCCATATATGCAAAAATCGGTATATCCCAGCCTGATTCCTTCTTTTGCGGCCAGATACATATCGGTATAATCTTTTTCAGGCGGAAAGGAAATTATGGGAATATGTTTACTGCAGAAAGTATTTGCAGTATTTTTTTTATTTATCGAATCAAAATCGCCAACTATAATATCCGGAGTAATATTTTTTCCCGAAAGAAAATCATATCCTCCATCGGCGGCAATTATATAATCGCTGTCTGAGAACGCAGGCAGGTTATCTGAATAATAAGCACCCGCTCCATACAAATAGCATATTCCCATACTGTAATCCCTCCGGTTTGATTTTTAAATAGCTTCTATCATGTCAAGCGCAGGTTTGAGCCAGTCCTGCTCGAAGCTTTCTATATCGCCCTTATCTACTGCTGCTGCAAGTTTCGGGTCAACAGGTATATTCCCGAGAACAGAAAGTCCATGCTCAAGAGCGACATCATATAAGTGGCTTTCACCGAACAGGTTTATACGGCCTCCGCAGTCAGGACAAAGTACATAACTCATATTTTCTATTATTCCGAGTATAGGTATATTCATCATTTTAGCCATTATTACCGCTTTGCTTACAATCATTGAAACGAGTTCCTGCGGAGAGGTCACAATGATTATTGCATTGACGGGAAGCGACTGAAATACCGTAAGCGGCACATCTCCGGTTCCCGGCGGCATATCTACAAACATCGTATCAACATCGGACCATATAACGTCGGTATAGAATTGTTTTACGGCGCCTGCAATGACAGGACCGCGCCATATTACGGGGTCGCCTGTGTTGTCAAGAAGAAGGTTGATTGACATTATATCGATACCGGTGCGTGTAGATACAGGAAGTATTCCGTCCTCATTACCAACTGCCTTTGAGGTTATTCCAAATGCTTTTGGAATTGAAGGACCGGTAATATCGGCGTCAAGTATTGCCGTTTTGTGACCGCGTCTGTTATAACCGGTTGCAAGAAGTTCTGTTACAAGGGATTTCCCTACGCCGCCTTTTCCACTGACAACGCCTATTATTTTTTTGATGCTGCTTTTCGGGTTTGGTTCTACAAGAAAGCTGTTTGGGGTATTTCTGCTGTCACATGCAGAAGAACACGAAGAACAGTCGTTTGAACATTCATTACTCATTACGATACCTCCATATCAATTTATTCATATTTGCAGTCGCAGCGCCGACCGACTGCACCCATGGGCAAATTTGCGGTACTCCACCCGCGTTCGCAGTCGTCGCACATACGTGCTCCAGTCCCGCCCCTTACGAGGCTAAGACTGCTCACATGTGTGGAGTTCCTGCTTCGCAGGTTTCCCACAGGCAATCATACAGTCTTGTGTGCAAGC
>CANPYY010000051.1 GCA_947588675.1 uncultured Lachnospiraceae bacterium
GCACTGTTCCCGTCAAGCACCACAGGCCGCGCATAGCCGATTTTCTCATAGGGAGACTTCGGTATGTCGTAAAGCCGTATATCCACGACCTTCGGCGTCAGGCTCGTTTCGGTCGTGGTAAGCGTCACACGAAAACGGATATATTCCCTGTTGGGAGATTGCAGCTTGCCGTCCGAAGGGACCACCACCCAATCGATCCATGTGATAAGATCATCACTTGTGGAAGTCTCCACCAGGGAAACAGCGGTCGTGCCTGAGACATACTCGCTCGTCACAGACACACGACCCGTGCCGGACAGGTTGCACTCTGCAGCCGCCGTGGTAAGGATACCTTCTGTGGGATAAACGCCGCTCGATTCGCGGAGCGTGACCGTTCCAGGCTCGGTGATGCCGTCAACAGTTCCCGTGGTATCTCCGGCGTTCGCCATGACAGCGGAGCGGAAATAATCCATAAGATCATCGGCGGTAAGTTCCGAATCGCAGTCCAGAAACCAGTCGTCAAAGCCGCCTGCGTACCAGTAGGAACTGTTCAGCATTCCCCAGATTAGGTCTGCCGTGCAGGAGCGGTTCAGTTCACCCGTGAAGGTCAGTGCGGAGGATTTCCACACCGTACCGCTGTCCTTATCGCCGACCACGTACCAGGCTTTTTTATTGTCCGGCTCGATCACCGCCGCGATGAAGTACCACTTGGCATTTTCAAGATTGAAGGACGGCGTGACCGAGGTATCCAATATCAGGGAGCCGGAGGAATTGTAGAGCATCAATCTCGGCTTTCCGCGGATGAGGGACAGATAAAAAATCGGCTGTCCCGTACCACCTCGGGTAGAGAGAATCGGCGTGTATGTGTTTCCCACGGAATAGGTGGTCGGTCGCATCCAGCCGCCCACGATGATCCGTTCCCCAAGATCGGAGAATATCGTGCCGTCATTTGTGACCTTCAGATAGGTCTGCTCCGAGGATGGATTGTTGATGTTCATGCGAAAATAGGAGTCGAACACACCGTCAATCAGAGACGCGGTCGTTCCACTCCATTTGTTGATATACGCCTTCCTGCCGTTCCCGGAGGAATCAGTAAGGCAGGTGTCGGCATCGGGAGCATCCTCGTTGAAACGCCACAGACCGCCCTTTGCGTACTCCGCCGGGAACTCACCCGTGAAGTCCGTCTGTTTATTCAGTATCGTTTTTAAGGACATCCGCCGTCACCTCCATCTGCTCTTGGCTTCGATTTCAAGCCTTGTAAATGTGGCGTTGTTCGCCGCCACAGCGATTGTATTGTTCCCGACAGAAAGCGTTGGGAAGTTCAGTTCCGAAAGATACGGCAGTCCGTTCCGCAGGACATTCCCGTTTGCGTCCTCCACCCAGGCGGTCATCATATCCGTATCGACCACCAACGTTTCCGCTGCCGCAAGAGCAGCGTTCACCACTTTAAGCTGTGAGCCGTTCGTGGTAATGGTGATGTAGTTACTTACACCGGAGGAGATCACGCCCTTGATGCGGTACACAGGATTGGACGCCACATTGCCTTTCGTCCTTCTGACCGTATGCGTTCCGGTGGAAGTAATGGAAAACTCCTCATCCTCCACAGCGTAGGCAAAGGGATCGGGACAGAAAAACTTCAAATCGAAGCTGCCCGCCGAGCGGACGAGCAGCCTTTCGCAGTCCACCTTTTCGTAAAGCCGTGCCATGAAGTACCTGTCCGGCACATCATCGAACACAAGCTGTTTCAGCCCGTCCGTGGGATCGAGCCAGAGTGAAATATCGTCCAGTACCGAAACAAGAGATGCAAAGTTCCTCTTCGGAGCAATGCTGCAGGAGACATTAATTTCTCTGTAGTCAAAATCCGCTCCGAAGTCTGCCACGCCGCTCTTGCCCGGAATGGATGCCGTATAGTTGCGCAGCCCTCCGCACACCTGCCAGGAGGTGAGCCGTGCTTTCAGACACATATCGGCAGACGCCGTATCGTTGTATGTAAAGCCCATTCAGCACACCTCCTTAAGCCGTTGAAAAGCGTCCCTGTGCACGGGAGCCCGTCTGTATCAGGTTATAAAGTTCCTGTGAAATCCTGCGGATATCGTCCTCGCTGCGGACGATCATCTGACCGACTGAAACGAGCGCGCCGTAAGAACTGCCGCCGTTCATGCCTGTTGCACCGCTTACGGCAGAGCGCACCGTAGCATCCGCATCCAGTTTGAAATTGCTCGGCACGGCAGACTGCATATCGTCTGCAAGACCGCCCATTACATCCATGATGCCCTTGTTCAAATCCTGCGCGGCATTGATAGCGACCTTTGCCGAATCATCAATACCTCCGGCAAGACCCGCCGTGAGCATATCGCCGACCCACGCCATCTCCTTGGACGGTGAGGATATTCCGAAGAAGCCCTTGATCTTACTGAGCAGGTTCGAGCAGAAACCGCTGACCTTGCTCCATAGCCAGGATGCGGCGTCCCCGATGCCGTTCCAAATGCCCTTGATAAGATTGAGACCGACCTGTGCCATCTGCGATACGCCGCCAGCAAAGCCCTTCACAATGGAAGTAATGATTTGCGGTACGGCTTTCACAATCGCCACAATAATCTGCGGTAGGTTCTTTATAAGAGCCACGAACAGCTGAACGCCTGCCATGATAATCTTGTCGATGTTTCCGATCAGTGCGTTCACGATGCTCGTTATAATCTGCGGTATCGCATTCACAATTGTGGTTATGATGGTCGGAAGGTTCTCTATGAGAGCCACCAGCAGCTTTATTCCCGCTTCGATAATCTGCGGAATAGCGCTGAGTATGGCGTTCAATATCCCGTCAATGATCTGCGGTATTGCAGCCACGATTGCGGAAATGATCTGCGGCAGAGCCGTAATCAGCGAAGTCAGAAGCTGTATTCCGGCATCGATGATCTGAGGGATAGCTCCCACGATGAACTCAACGATAGCCGTGATGATGGCGGGCAGGGCTTCGATTAGGACAGGGATAGCGTCAAGGATACCCTGCGCCAGTCCCGTTATCAGCTGAAGGGCTGCGTCCAGTACCATCGGCAGATTTTCAATAAGCGTCTGTACGATCTGCGTCACCACAAGCACCATCTGCGGAATGAGTGTCGGAACAGCCTGGGCAATGCCCTGGATGAGGGACACGATAATCTGCATACCCGCGTCCACGATCTGCGGAAGGAGCGTCACGAGTGCGCCGACCAGTTCCGTAATGACCTGCAATACGACAGGCACGAGCGTAGGTATCGCTCCGATGATGCCCTCCGCAAGAGCGGATATTATGGACGGTGCGCTTTCAAGTACAGCCGCCGCGATGGTGGAGATAAGGGAAACCGCCTGCGGTATCATACTACTGACAGTTTCAATCACACTTGTGACGCCGTTTTTGATTTCTTCTCCGGCCTGCTCATTTCCGGCAACAAGGTCAGACAGACCGTCCATGATCTGCGTGATGCCGGGGAGCAGTTCTCCGACCATGCGGTTCTTCAATCCGCCCAGCGTCCCTTGCAGTTTTGTGAGACTGTCCTCGAAAGCGGCGGAGGCTGCCACGGCTTCGTTGCTCATGACCATGCCGTAGTCCTGTGCCTCCTGCTTTAAGGCTTCCGTCTCCTCTGCGGTCATATTGAGGACTGCCGCCATATCTGTAGCGGAGCGCCCAAGAAGGTCGGTAGCCGCAGACGTCCTTTCCGCGCCAGCCTCCATGTCCTGCAGAGCGGAAATTACAATGGAAAGCTGCTCATCCTGGCTCTTGCCGTTCAGATCATCAATAGAAAGACCGACCGCCGCCAGTTTTTCCGCAGCAGAGGACGAGCCGTTTCCCGCGTCAGCAATAACGCCGGAGAGCGTTTTCATGCCTGCCTGCAGGTTGTTGACGTCCGTGCCGCATCTCTGGAACACATAGTCCCATTCCTGGTAGGACTCCGCGCTGATACCGATTTTCTGCGACATCTTGTCGATCTCGTCCCCGGCTTCAGCCACATCGTTCGCCATGTTCCACAGGGCTTTCCCTGCAGCGACAGCAGCCGCACCAATGGCGGCAACAGCGGCGGCCATAGCCTTGCCGACTGTCTTTGCGATCTCACCGAGCTTCTGGAACTTGCTCCCGGCATCCTCGGTCTGATCTCCGGCATCGTCTACTTCCTTGGCAAACTCGCCCGCTTCATCGCCTGCCTCGTCAAAACCGTTCTCGGCGTCTTGGAGAGCCTTGTTGTTGTCCTCCAGCTCGCGCTCCATGTCGTTCAGAGCGGCTTCTGCGTTGTTCAGCTGAATCTGCCAGTTCTGTGTGCGCTTGTCGTTCTCTCCAAAGGAGGTGGCGGCGTTGTCGAGAGCCGCCTTTAACGTCTCGATCTTCTGTTTCTGTGTCTCGATTTCCTTGTTCAGCACCTGATTGCGGGAAGAGAGAGCCTGCACGGATTTATCGTTTTTGTCAAACTGCGAGGATACCAGCTTCATTTCCGAGCCGAGTACCTTGAACGACTGGTTGATATCGGACAGGGCTTTCTTGAATTCCTTCTCGCCCTCGACACCGATCTTCAGACCGAAATTGTCAGCCATGCGTCTTTACCTCCTTCCCGTCAGATTCCGTAGGGAATAACATCGTCAATCGTGAGATTCTGTTTCGGCTTCGATATGCCGCTAAACTGCTTATGGCATTCCCATAAATCCATAAACAGACCGAACGGCATCAGCCAGAACTCATCCTGCGTAAGATGAAGCTGACCGATGCCGTAATATAACAGCCGGGTAAATAACTCTTCGTCACTTACCCGACCTGTGCGTTTTTTGAGTCTGTCTCGCTTTCGATATTGCGTTTCGTTCCTCTGTACATAGCCTCCATGATGGCGTCCTTGTAATCCGTCAGTTCCATCGGCGAGGTGAGTAGCTCGACCTCCTCCGTGGTCAGTTCCGGCTTTTTCTCATCGGGATGCTTGAGGTTATGCACAAGGATTGTTTGGTTGCAGAGCAGCGTGATGAGCCACACGATCTCATCGAGAGCCATCTCGAAGTTCTCCGACTTCATCAGCTTATCGCCCAGGTTCTCAAGGCCGCCGTAGCGTCCGGCGATCTCCTTTGTTGCTTTGGTGGTGAGGAGCATCTCGTACTCCTGGCCGCCGATTTTTACGATTGCGCTTCTTTCATCCATGTCTTACGCCCCCTTCGTTACTGTGACCGTATAGGTCTTGGATACGGAACCTTCAACGACTACGATGACCACGGTGTTCGTACCCGTGTGCCAGGTGACGGAGTCCCCGCTGTCGATAGCCGTGCCGTTCGCCGTGATGGTCGCGGTCGCTCCCGTAGACGCCGTAGCGGATACCGCGTTCGTGGCGTTATTGGTCGTAGCCGTGTATTCCGTCACGGCGGAGTTAAAGGACGGCGAGAGGGACAGCGAACCGATGGTCAGAGCCGTCAAAGTCGGCGTGGGATACACAGGCTCATAGACGCTCGAATACCAGTTGCTGATGGTCGTTGCCGGAACGCCGGAATCGTCCTCGGACACCTCCGCTTTCCAGGGATGGTTGCCAAGCCCGTCCACCTTGTTCCTGCGGTAGACCGTACCCTCGATGGTAGGCGTGGAGAACTCGATGCTCTCGCCCTTGGTGGTAAGGTTGGTGGAAGGGATGCCGAACTTCACGCGGTAGAGCCAGAAGTAGCGGTACTTGCCGTTCGCCTTCTTCGCACGGAAACCGATAGCCACGGGATCGCCGCCGTCCTCGGATGCGGATACCAGCACGTTATTGTTGTCGATGGTCGCGCCCGTAAGGTCGGCAGCCACCGCAAGGCCGATATTGTCCACGCCGAGGGAGAGCGTCCCGCTCTGAAACTCCTTCACGACCTCCGCCGCGCCGTCATCGGCGTAGAGCGTAGCCTCGGCAAGCTCCACGGACAGTTCCGCTGTCATTGCCTTGGCAAGGGACACGGGAGCGCCGTAGGTCTCGTTGCCGCTTGCGTCCTCCGTGATCTTGGAATAGAAAAGTTTATCAAGACCGATTGTTGCCATAATGTTCAATCCTCCGTTTCATAAAGTTTCGCCACGTCAATGGCGTAGTGATGGTAGCCGGTATCGTCCTCGTGTCCGATGTACCGCCTTTCCGTGATAACAAAATCAGCGGTAAGAAGAGCCTTGCAGAGCCGCTTCTTCCGCTGCATATAATTGCCCTTGGAGAACAGGGAGAGCCTTGCCTCCTGCGTCTCGTATCCGGGAGCATCGTCCGCATGAAGTCCGTAGGTGTCCGCAAGCGGAGTCACCACCACATATTCATCCGGCGGCTCGTCCGAAAACACGCCCGTCTCCACAGGCAGGTCGCAGTCCGTGACCACGGTCTTTATTTCCGATAACAGGCTCATATGCCGTTCACCTCCGATTCCAGTTTTGCCTTCATCGCTTCGATGCAGGCGTTCTTCGATGCCGACTTCGCAGGCTTTAGGAACGGCCTTGCAGGCTGTCCGCTTTTACCGTATTCGAGTATGGTCGCTATCTTGGCATTGCTCTCGCCGTCAGACCTCGGTTCGGCAAAGCCGACCTTCACATTGAAATCGCCGTTCCCATCCTGCAGGGCAGGCGAAGTGCCGAGAGCGGACAAAAGCTGTCCCGTGGAGCGTGACGGCTCTTTCGTGCCTTTGCCGATAACGGACGCCAGGTTGGAGCGCACCTTGCCCTCAACGACCTCCGCACCCGCTTCCAGCACCTTCGGAAGTATCTCGTCCGTCCTGTCCGCCAGTTTGGATACCTTCATGAGGAACTCCTCCGGCATCTTGAATGTCGCTTTAGCCACTCTGTTTCACCTCCTGCACCAACGCCTCCAGATACATACCGCGTCCTTTGACATCCTCCACCGAGAAAATCTCGAATGTATGCCCGTCGCAGAGTATCTTCATTTCCGTAGTGACCGTGACATTCGGTATCACGCGGAAACGAAAAAGGTCGGTGGCGGTCGAGAACTGAGCCATGTTCGCCCATTTCTCGCTGCCGTGCCGACCTTCCCTGTAGGCGCGTACCTCGGCAACGGTCACATCCGTTTCCGTCTTAAAGCCCTCATCGTCCGTGGTATGCTGTTTCTCCACGATGGTGATGAAGCTGTTCATCTTTCCGAAACTCATAGTCACACCTTCCAATCCCGGTCGAGCCGAAGGAGGAGGTTGACCGTGTTCCAAACCTGCTGCGCCGCATTCGTGTTGTCGGCGAAGAAGCCGCCCGTGGAGCCGTCCCTTGATTCATAGAAGTGGCTTGCCAGCATGATGACAGCCTGCTCCGTAGTCGCGGGCATGGCGTTCTCGGAATAATAGCCCTCCGCGATATGCTGGTAGCTCTCCGCGTAGGAAACGGCGGCGGTAATGTACTGCGAAAGCAGCTCATCATCCGCCGAATGCTCCAGTATCAGATTGGCTTTTACCTTTTCGAGCAGAGTATCCATCACCGCCGCCTCCTTTCCTTAAGCCGATGCCGCAGGCTTTGTTTCCACGATCTGCATCGTGAACTCCGTTTTCGCGTAGCTGTCAGCCCACAGCGTGAACGATTTCTCCCCGGCCAGGTACTTTGCATCCTCCGCCTTGATATAAAGGACGAAATCGCCTGCGGAAAGGCCGAGTGCGGTTGCCTCGGTTGCGTCATCAGATGCAAGCGTGGCTTCTGCGCCGGTATCGTCCGTGAACTTCACGCCCTCGATGCTACCAAGCCCCGTGCGGACTCCAAAGCCCAGCCACTTATGCTTGCCCCAGGTCGAGCCGTGATCCGCAACAGCCAGGTCTTTTACCTCGCAGTCAAGCGTGATGGTGATCGCCGTCCCGTCAATGGCAACAGTAGCGTGACCGCTGTTTGCAGCCGTTTCCGAAGTCGGCATGAATGCCGGAGTCGGGCAGGCAAGCACGGATACGCTCCACGCATCGGGAATTACAAGACCTGCGTTCTTCAGCTTGGCGATAAGAGCGTTAAGGTCTGCACGTATATCCGCCGCAGTATTGGTTGTCTTGGGCTTGATGTTTTCCGCACCGGGGAAGCCGGAGAGGGACGCGCCCTCCCCGAACTCCAACACGCCGCCGATGTGGGTAACTTCGCCGCCCTGTTCGGTATAGTTCTTTGCGTTGTACTCACTCATGGCCTTGCCCTCCTTAAGACTTCATCTGCAGGAGCTGGATGCCCTCTGCGAGGATGACCTTGCCGTCCACACGCTCCGTAGCCACATAGCCGATCTGGCCGTTGGTGGCGTACAGTTCGTTCAGACGCTGCACGGTTCTGCCTGCGCGGTCGCCGATCCAGTAGTTCTTGAAATCGCCGAACGCCACGGTGTACGCCGAAGATGCCATCGTAGGAACATACGGAGAGGTATAGAGGTCGTAGCCGAGCAGCTTGTCAGGCTCACCCGCCTGGAGGGAAGGCTGCCACAGGTACACGCCGTTGCCGTCCTTCAGCTTGCGGATGGCGGAGATGGTCGCATCGTTCATGAGGAACTTTGCGTTCCTGCGGTACGGAGCCTTGAGCGCATAGACAAGGCTGATAAGCTCGTCCGCAGTGATGGCGTTGTTTGCAGCCGCCGTAACTCCGACAGTACCGCCGCTTGCGGTAAAGATACCCGTAGGCTGATTGGTGCCGGTACCCACGCAGAAGGCTTCCTCCTCGGCAATTCCGAACGCCCTCGCAAACTCCTTCATGAGATAGTCCTCAATGTCGAAAGCGGCATCCTGGAGAAGCTCCACGCTCACGCGGCAGAGGTCGGTCAGCTTGAACGCATCAATCTGCTTCTGACCGAAGGTCGGATTGCTCTCGGTGTAGGCAGCGTTCTCCGCAGTCCACTGTGCAACGGAATGCCCGGTCGCAACGGGAATCTTGCGCTCGTGCTGTGTGGTGATGATCTTGGCGAGGGAACGGATCACATTCTCCTGCTCAAGCGCAGACACGATATCGCGCTCGAAATCCTCCGGCACAAGATAGCCGCCGTCCGCGTCGGTGCTTTCAGAAAGCACGTTGTGGATGGGAGCCTTGCCGCGAAG
>CANPYY010000052.1 GCA_947588675.1 uncultured Lachnospiraceae bacterium
GCTTCTGCTGTTCGCCTTTTAGTGCGTCAGCGAATCTTAGTTTATCAAACTTGAACTCTCTTGTCAACACCTTTTTTTTATTTTTTCAAGTTTTTTGTAAATTCAAACATCGACCTGTAATTTCGTACAGGTCGATGCGAAATTATTCTATATATATAATATATTCACTTTTTATTCTTCCGTTACGGTAAACTCATCGGAATCTTCATCCAAAAGCTCATCTTCATAAGAAATATCTTCCAAGGCAACATCTTCTGCCGCTATTTCTTCTGATGCAACAACTTCATCTTCCGCAACTTCTAATTCATCTGCAATTTCTTCTTCTATATCTTCCGATACTTCAATATGGTCAAATGCATCTGAACTGAGTTTAACATCCCTGTAACGTTTCATTCCCGTTCCTGCAGGAATAAGTTTACCTATAATAACATTTTCCTTCAGGCCTATAAGAGGGTCTACCTTTCCTTTTATTGCCGCTTCTGTAAGAACCTTTGTAGTTTCCTGGAATGACGCTGCTGAAAGGAATGAATTGGTTGCCAGCGAAGCTTTCGTTATACCTAACATAACCTGCTTGCCTTCCGGTGGCTCAAGACCTTCCGCAACAAGTCTGTTTACTTCATCTTCAAATTCAAGCACATCAACCATTGTACCCGGCAGGAATGATGAATCGCCATTATTTTCCACACGAATCTTCTTGAGCATCTGCCTTACTATGACTTCTATATGCTTATCATTGATTTCAACACCCTGCAGACGGTATACTCTTTGAACCTCCTGAATCATATAATCCTGAACTGCACGCACGCCTTTTATCTTCAATATATCATGCGGATTGACACTACCTTCAGTAAGTTCATCTCCTGCTTCAAGCGTCTGTCCATCAAGAACTTTAATACGTGAACCATACGGAATCAGATAAGCCTTACTTTCCTTTGTTTCTTTGTTAGTTACAACAACTTCCCTTTTCTTTTTGGTATCGTTTATCGTAACTGTTCCGGCAAACTCAGAAATTATTGCGAGTCCTTTAGGCTTTCTTGCTTCAAAAAGTTCTTCTACACGGGGAAGACCCTGTGTAATATCATCTCCTGCAACACCGCCTGTATGGAACGTACGCATCGTAAGCTGTGTACCGGGTTCACCAATAGACTGGGCGGCAATAATACCAACCGCTTCACCGACCTGTACCGCTTCGCCTGTCGCCATATTTGCACCATAACATTTTGCACATATTCCAACATGCGATTTACAGGTAAGTATAGTTCTTATTTTAACGCTTGCCTTATCGCCTTTATCCATAATAGCTTTTGTTTTTACAATACGTGCGGCCCTGCTCGGCGTAATCATATGATTGGCCTTTACAATAATTTCTCCGTCATCGTCATATATTGTTTCACAGGAATATCTTCCCGTAATTCTTTCCTCAAGGGTTTCAATGACTTCTTTTCCATCCATAAAACCTCTGATTGACATTCCCGGAATATCATCAGGGTCATTGTTACAGTCTACCTCGCGAATAATAAGCTCCTGCGATACATCCACAAGACGTCTTGTAAGATATCCCGAGTCGGCTGTACGTAAAGCTGTATCCGAAAGTCCTTTTCTTGCGCCATGTGCGGAAATAAAGTATTCCAGTACATCAAGTCCCTCACGGAAGTTGGATTTGATAGGAAGCTCAATGGTACGTCCTGAAGTATCAGCCATGAGTCCACGCATACCTGCAAGCTGCTTAATCTGCTTGTCGGAACCACGGGCGCCGGAGTCTGCCATCATATAGATATTGTTATATTTATCAAGACCTGCCATAAGCGCTGTTGTAATCTCATCATCTGCATTTTTCCATGTTTCGATTACTGCCTTATAACGTTCTTCCTCTGTTAAAAATCCACGTCTGTAATTCTTTGAAATCTTTTCTATTGTTTTCTCAGCATCATCAAGTATCTGCTTTTTAGCTGCCGGAACTGTCATATCCGATATTGATACAGTCATAGCAGCCCTCGTAGAATACTTGTAACCAAGCGACTTGATAGAGTCAAGTATTTCTGCCGTCTTAGTAGCTCCATGTATATTAATACATCTTTCAAGTATCTGTTTGAGCTGTTTCTTTCCTACATGGAAATCTATTTCAAGTTTAAGGAAATTTTCCTTTTTACTTCTGTCTACAAATCCAAGGTCCTGTGTAATTATTTCATTAAACAGAAATCTTCCGAGCGTAGATTCAATTATTCTTGTTTCCTTTTCGCCCTCGCTGTTAATACCTGTACGTCCTACCTTTATAAGAGAATGCAATGTAACATAACCATTCTCATATGCAGTAATTGCCTCATTGACGTCTTTAAATGATTTGCCTTCCCCGAGAGCTCCCGGTCTTTCCTGAGTCAGATAATATATACCAAGCACCATATCCTGTGAAGGTACTGCAACCGGACCTCCGTCCGACGGTTTCAAAAGATTGTTAGGCGATAACAGCAAAAATCTGCATTCTGCCTGCGCCTCTACCGATAACGGAAGGTGCACTGCCATCTGGTCTCCGTCGAAGTCGGCATTGAATGCCGTACATACAAGCGGATGTAACTTTATCGCTTTTCCTTCAACAAGCGTCGGTTCAAATGCCTGTATTCCAAGTCTGTGAAGCGTAGGGGCACGGTTAAGCATTACCGGATGCTCTTTAATTACTTTTTCAAGCACATCCCACACTTCCGGCTGAAGTCTTTCTACCATCTTTTTGGCAGATTTAATATTGTGCGCCGTTCCTTCCGCTACGAGTTCTTTCATAACAAAAGGCTTAAACAGCTCTATAGCCATTTCCTTAGGAAGGCCGCACTGATATATTTTAAGTTCAGGTCCTACCACTATAACCGAACGTCCCGAATAGTCAACACGTTTACCAAGCAGATTCTGTCTGAAACGTCCCTGCTTACCTTTGAGCATGTCTGAAAGTGATTTAAGCGCCCTGTTACCGGGTCCCGTTACCGGTCTTCCCCTTCTTCCGTTATCAATAAGCGCATCAACCGCTTCCTGAAGCATACGTTTTTCGTTTCTTACGATAATATCCGGCGCTCCGAGTTCCAAAAGCCTGTTCAGACGGTTATTACGGTTGATTATCCTTCTGTATAAATCATTCATATCAGAAGTTGCAAATCTTCCTCCGTCCAGTTGCACCATCGGACGCAAATCCGGTGGTATTACCGGAATAACCGTAAGAATCATCCATTCGGGTTTATTATCGGACTCACGGAATGCTTCTATAACTTCAAGCCTTTTTATAATCCTTGCTCTTTTCTGTCCTGTAGACTCTTTAAGCTCCGCCTTTAATTCTTCACTTTCTTTGTCAAGGTCTATTGCTTTAAGAAGCTCCATAATGGATTCAGCGCCCATTCCTACACGGAAGTTATTGCCAAATTTTTCCCTTGCGTCCTGATATTCTTTTTCCGTAAGAACCTGCTTATACTGTAAATCCGTTGTTCCTGCATCCAGCACGATATAAGATGCAAAATACAGTACCTTTTCCAAAACTCTCGGAGATATGTCAAGTACAAGTCCCATACGGCTTGGAATACCCTTAAAATACCATATATGCGAAACCGGCGCGGCAAGCGATATATGTCCCATTCTTTCCCTGCGGACACTCGCCTTGGTAACTTCAACGCCACATCTGTCACAAATAATACCCTTATACCTTATTTTTTTATATTTACCACAATGACATTCCCAGTCTTTACTAGGTCCAAAAATTTTCTCACAGAACAATCCGTCTTTTTCGGGTTTGAGCGTTCTATAATTAATTGTTTCAGGCTTTAACACTTCGCCCCTAGACCATTCAAGAATCTTTTCAGGAGAAGCAAGACCTATTTTTATTGCATCGTAAGTAATATTTTGATTTGCGTTACTAACGCTGTTACTAATTGTTGGCATCTGCTGCACGTCCTTTCCTGTCCGTTATACAACCGACATTAAAATTTCAAAGCATCAAGATTAAGTTCTTCCTCATAATCGCCATCTTCTTCGTTATCAATTCCGGACAGGTCATCTGTTTCCCTGTAACCGGCAGATTCAAATGACTCGTCCCTGTTATAGCGATAATCCTCTCCTTCAATCAATGGCAAAAGTTCTTCTTCACCATTATCGACATTCTCCGTCATTTTAACTTCATTACCGTACTCATCAAGAACTGTCACATCCAGCGCAAGCGACTGTAACTCTTTAAGAAGTACCTTAAACGATTCCGGAATGCCGGGATCTGAAATATTATCTCCTTTTATAATTGCCTCATAAGTCTTAACACGTCCTACAACGTCATCAGACTTAACTGTAAGGATTTCCTGAAGTGTATATGCAGCTCCATATGCCTCAAGGGCCCATACTTCCATTTCTCCAAAACGCTGTCCGCCAAACTGCGCCTTACCTCCGAGAGGCTGCTGGGTAACAAGTGAATATGGACCTGTAGAACGTGCATGAATCTTATCATCTACAAGGTGATGCAGTTTAAGATAGTGCATAAATCCAACAGTTACCGGACTGTCAAAGAACTCTCCTGTTCGTCCGTCCCTAAGTCTTACTTTACCATCTCTGTTAATCGGAACGCCTTCCCATTCTTTTCTATATTCCTGATTTTCAATAAGGAATTTCATAAGTTCAGGGTCCAATATATTTTTATATTTCTTCTTAAACTTATCGAGAGGCGTATTAACATAATCATTTGCAAGTTCAAGAGTATCCATAATATCGTACTCATCTGCGCCGTCAAATACAGGAGTTGATACATTAAATCCAAGTACCTTCGCCGCAAGGCTTAAATGTATCTCAAGTACCTGTCCGATATTCATTCGGGAAGGCACGCCAAGCGGGTTAAGAACTATATCAAGCGGTCTTCCGTTTGGAAGGAACGGCATATCCTCTACCGGAAGCACTCTGGAAACAACACCCTTGTTTCCATGACGTCCTGCCATCTTATCCCCTACCTGTATTTTCCTTTTCTGTGCAATGTATATACGAACGGTTTCATTCACTCCCGGAGGAAGTTCATCACCATTCTCTCTTGTAAATACTTTAGCGTCTACTACTATACCAAATTCGCCATGAGGTACTCTAAGGGATGTATCCCTTACTTCCCTTGCCTTTTCACCGAATATCGCACGCAGCAATCTTTCTTCGGCAGTAAGTTCTGTTTCCCCTTTAGGAGTAACCTTACCTACAAGAATATCCCCTGCGCGGACTTCCGCACCTATTCTTATAATACCACGCTCATCGAGGTCTTTAAGCGCGTCATCGCCGACTCCCGGCACATCGCGCGTTATATCTTCCGGTCCAAGTTTGGTATCTCTTGCTTCAGCTTCATATTCGTTTATATGAACAGAAGTATATACATCTTCCTGTACAAGCCTTTCACTAAGAAGTACGGCGTCCTCATAGTTATAACCTTCCCAGGTCATAAATCCTATAAGCGGGTTCTTTCCAAGCGCAATTTCACCGCCGGAAGTAGATGCGCCGTCAGCTATAACCTGTCCCTTGTATACTCTGTCTCCTTTTTCAACCAAAGGCCTCTGGTTCATACATGTTCCCTGATTGCTTCGTACAAACTTCTCAAGAGGGAACTCTACCGTTTCACCTTCATCAGTTTTAATTACAATTTTATTTGATGCAGATATCTCAACTACGCCATCGCATGTTGAAAGTACGCAGTTACCCGAGTCAACCGCTGCCTTCAGTTCCATTCCGGTTCCGACTACAGGAGCCTCGGTTACAAGAAGCGGAACAGCCTGACGCTGCATGTTAGAACCCATAAGCGCACGGTTTGCATCATCGTTTTCAAGGAATGGTATCATAGCCGTAGCTACTGAAAATACCATCTTCGGCGATACATCCATAAAGTCAATTTTATTCTTTTCAAACAACGAAGTTTCTTCACGGAAACGTCCTGATATATTGTTGTTAATAAAATGTCCTTTTTCATCCAGAGGCTCATTTGCCTGTGCTACATAATACTTATCTTCCTCATCAGCAGTCATATATATAACTTCGTCAGTGACCACAGGGTTATCCGGATCGCTCTTATCAACTACACGGTATGGCGCTTCAACAAAACCATATTCATTTATCCTTGCGTAGGATGCAAGCGAGTTAATAAGACCGATGTTAGGACCTTCGGGAGTTTCAATAGGACACATTCTTCCATAGTGCGAATAGTGAACGTCCCTGACTTCAAAACCTGCCCTGTCTCTCGACAGACCGCCGGGTCCGAGCGCTGATAAACGTCTTTTATGCGTAAGCTCACTAAGCGGATTGTTCTGGTCCATAAACTGCGAAAGCTGTGAACTTCCAAAAAACTCCTTAACCGCAGCCGTTACCGGTTTAATATTGATAAGCGACTGTGCGGATACATCATTTATATCCTGCGTCGTCATTCTTTCACGTACCACTCTTTCCATACGCGAAAGGCCTATTCTGTACTGATTCTGTAAAAGTTCTCCTACGGCACGTATACGGCGGTTTCCAAGGTGATCAATATCATCGTCATTTCCTATGCCATGTTCCAGATGCATATTATAATTAATAGAAGCAAATATATCTTCTTTAGTTATATTTTTCGGAATAAGTTCACTTATATTTCGTTTAATTGCCTCAATTATTTCGTCTTCTTCTTCATAATCTGATAAAATCTGTGCAAGCAATGGATAATATACGTCTTCGGTTACGCCTATTTTCTTTTTATCCACATTCGGCAGATAAGTATTCAAATCAACCATCATATTGGATAAAATCTTTACTTCCCTGTCTTCTGTCTGTACCCATACGGCAGCAATGGCGGCATTCTGTATATCGTCTGCCAGCGCCTCGGTAACAACCGTACCGGCAGTTGCAAGAATTTCTCCTGTCTTTTCATCGACAACATCCCTTGACAAGGTACAGCCTGCTATACGATTGTGCAGCGCAAGTTTTTTATTAAATTTATATCTTCCTACCTTTGCCAGATCATATCTTCTTGGGTCAAAAAACATACTGTTCAGCAGATTCTCCGCGCTTTCAACAGAAAGCGGTTCGCCCGGACGAAGCTTTTTATACAGCTCAAGAAGTCCATCCTGATAATTATCGGATGCATCCTTGGTCATACTGGCAAGAATCTTAGGTTCTTCACCGAACATTTCTATAATCTCATCATTAGTACCAACACCAAGCGCCCTTATAAGTACGGTAATAGGTACTTTTCTGTTTCTGTCTACGCGCACATAAAATACATCATTAGAATCCGTTTCATACTCAAGCCATGCGCCACGGTTTGGAATTACAGTACATGAATAAAGTTTCTTACCGATTTTATCATGTCCTATTGCGTAATATATTCCCGGGGAACGAACAAGCTGACTTACAATAACACGTTCAGCACCATTTATCACAAAGGTACCGGTAGCTGTCATTAACGGAAGATCTCCCATAAAAATGGAATGTTCTTTTATTTCGTCAGTTTCCTTGTTATGGAGCCTTACGGTAACTTTCAAAGGAGCCGCATAAGTCGCATCCCTTTCTTTACATTCCTCAATTGAATATTTGACATCGTCCTCACACAACTTAAAGTCAACAAATTCCAGACTTAAATGGTCACTGTAATCAGTGATTGGAGAAATATCTCTAAATACTTCGTTCAGTCCCTCATTCAAAAACCACTTGTATGATTTGGTCTGAACCTCTATGAGATTCGGCATCTCCAAAACTTCTTTACGTCTGGAATAACTCATTCTTACTTTGTTACCCACTTTAATTGGGCGTATTCTGTTTTTTTCCATTAATGCTTACACTCCTTATTTTTAAGAGTTATTGGACTGCCCTGTCCGTAGCAAATCAGATTAATCAAAAAATGTTGCTTTTTATCATATATATGGTATAATATTCTTATATTTATGCATACAAGGGGCTACTACACCACAATGAGCACATTCCATACTACCATACTTTTTTTGCCAAGTCAATATATTTTTTATGGGAGTTTTATAG
>CANPYY010000053.1 GCA_947588675.1 uncultured Lachnospiraceae bacterium
ATCTCCGTTCTTTCTTTTATAAAAAACTCTTTTAAGATTCCCTGTTTTATACATACCTTTACTGCGGTGTCCACTGCACTGTTTAAGGGCATGTCTTTCGTGTATCTGCGTATAAGGTCCACAAAATAGCAGTATTCGTATAATGTCCTGCACGACTGTTTAAGTTTTTCATTCATTCCACTGTTTATGTTAATGAAATGCACTTTAAGCTCCAGCGACGGGTCGGTATCCCTGATTTCATATAAATCTGAAAGCTTCAATATCTGTCTTTCAGGCTGTCCGGTAATTCCGTTATAGAATACTACAAATCTTGGCGCAGGTATCTTTACCGGTGCGGATGAATATATCGAATCATCCGTATATGTACTCATCTGCTTTGAAAAGTACATAAGATGCCTGAGCGGCATGTTTGGGTTTACCGTGCTCTGGTGCTCATACAGGTTTATCGTGCCTCCTATTATAAAGGAAACGTCATTTTTCATATTCATATATACTGCATTTTCAAGCGTTGTAACCGTAAGTTCTTTTTCATCTTTGTAATCAGTGCCGTTTAAGGCGTTATACAGTGAAAGCAGCTTTTTCTTTTCTTTAAAAAGCATACAAAACAGCGTGTCCTTATACTTTCTGTTTACATTGTTTTCTTTATTCAAATATCGTATACCTCCTGTTTAAATGTCACTGCAGGAGTATATTTACAGTAACCCCTGCTTGTTATTGTGTGATAAAAGCACAGAGTTCCTGAAAAATATTTAGATAAAAGAAATATCTTAGAATAGTTGCCATAGAAATTATGCTTTTTATTATTGTAACACATTGATAGATGTAATGCAAGAAGTTTTTTGAAATACAAATATATTTTTAATATAATAACATTCTTATATATGAAACAAGCGACTGGGTTTTTTCATTTCCATATAATACTTCTCTTGCGTATATTGGCATATCAGTGATTATTCCGTCTGCGCCTATCCTTTTCATTCTGTTCATTTCCACATTGTCATTTACCGTCCATGCGTATATTCCTTTGCCATAGCTATGAGCGCGGTTTATGTTGTCCTGTGTCAGATATGATGAGTTTACACTGAAAAAATCAATATTTTTATCATTAAAATAATCACCGTATGCTGCCTGTACAATATATCCGGTATATATATCCATGTTATATTTTTTTATCTCTTTCAGATATTTATAACTTGTAGATGAAAACATACACTGCTCGTCCATATCCATTTCATCGACAAGTTCCATTATATTTTTTACAAAATCAGAATCTTTTCTGCCTTCTTTTATTTCAATATTAAGATTGATTTTTCCTTTACAAAGTTCAAGCACTTCTTTTAAAGAGGGTATTTTTGTACCTGCATATTTCCTTGCAAATCCTGAACCCGCATCAAGCTTTAATATATCAGCATAATCCATATTCCAGACATATTCGTTTTTGCCCGTAGTCCGGTACAGATTTGCATCATGCAACAGTATAATTTCTCCATCTTTTGTCTGCCGTACGTCTATTTCGGCAAAATCCGCCAAACTGTCAATCGCCAGTTCAAGCGCCGGCACCGTATTTTCAGGCGCTTCATCCGAATAACCCCTGTGTGATGTAATTGTAATCCCGCCAAATGTATTTCTTGCCGAAAGATTACCGTTCCTTACAACATCTGCGACATTGTATATAGTGCCAATAAGTATAATTACGGATGCAATAATTATAATTCTTTTATTCCATCCAAAATTATCATCTTTCAGCTCAACAGGTACGAAAAGTTCATCTCCGCCCGGCTCATATTTATAAAACGTATATACGGATATTCCCGAATAGAGAATCACGGCTGAGATACTTACAAAGTATAGAAGTATTGAGTCTATATATTTACTTATGACCTGTATAAGTGCCATTTCAAGACTGTCTTTTGCAAACAGCACTACCAGGCAGGCCATTATTATCATTATTACTGCATATATAATATAGTATACTACCATATAAAACAGCGTCACAGCTGCATAGGCCGGCACCGTCCTTATAAATTTTCTCTTAAACAGTTTTCCTGCCCTGTCCAAAGCATCTTTTCCCTTACAGTTTACAAAGGAATGATAACATAAAGCATACATATAAATGACAATAAGAGCTATGATAATAGCGGCAGCCATTATAAAAAGCGTTGTAAACAGCTTTATATTAAAAAGTTCATTTTTTATATCGGCAATCCTGTTTTCCATTCCGGTAAGCTTATACAGAACAAAGCTCTGGCACAGGTAAAAAAATCCCCCGGCAATTGCAAATACAGAAAGATTCTGCGGGCAAAGCATATACGCCGTCCTTTTTACCGCTCGCCATATCATGGTTATAAATTTAAGCTTTTGGCCATGCGCAGCAGCTCCAAGCCCCGTATAAAGCACGTTTATTTCAAAACCCGCAAAAATCATTGCAATAATTATAATGACAAATAAAACCGGATATGTCAGAGGGTGCAACATAAATTCCCCTATATTTTTTACATTCAGATAGCTGTATCCATATATATCAAGTATTTTGTTAATCAGCCCTGATGCTATTTTCGTATACAATACAATAAAGATGATTCTGTATACCATCTCAAACAACATTATATTTCTGTAATTTACTTTATAAACCTGTTTAAGTTCTTTTATAGTATCTCGCATTAAAATAATCTCCTAAAAGTCTTCCAACATCCAATACGCCCCAGCCCTGCCTGTTATGCGGCAGTCCAAGATTGACCGCTGTTTCCTTCAGCCTTATTTTGACTTCTTTATTTGTCATATCAGGATACACTGATAACAAAAGCGCAATTGCGCCGGATACAACAGGAGTAGACATGGAAGTTCCGCTTTTTACAGTATATCTCCGTCCATAGGCTGCATTATTACATGAATATATTCCACTTCCCGGCGCAACTATATCAGGTTTTTTTATACACGAATATGTAGGACCGCGCCCCGAATAATTTTTTATTACGCCGCTGCCCCCTGCTATCGCACTATCATCATCTACAGCGCCTACAGTAATAATTTTCCTGCTTATACCGGGCGCTCCTATACTGCTTTCATCCGGTCCGTTATTACCGGAAGCTGCAAGGACAATATAACCTTCGTTCCACAATTCTTCCACTTTCTGTACAAGCTTTGAATCTTCATTAAACATTTTGCTTGCAGGCGTACCTACTGAAATATTCACAATTCTTATATTATATTTTTTACCATTATTTAATATCCATTGCAATCCGTCAAGTACATTTCTAAGATTACCATTACCCAGATAATCAAGCACCTTTACGCTGACAAGTCCGCACATAGGCGCCATTCCGGTATAAATACGTCCTCCCCCGCCTATTATACCTGCAACATGCGTCCCATGTCCATTATCATCATAAAACTCATCCCTGCCATTTACCATATCAACTGCCGCAATCAAACGATTTTTTTTAGGAATGTTAAAAAAATCTCCATGAATGGCAATACCCGAATCCACTACTGCAACAACAACGCCGTTTCCATAAATGCCTCTTTCATGCGCATAGGATAATCTTACAAGTCTTGCTACTCTCCTCATTATGCTATACCCCGTCAATCGGATTATTATATTTTATTCATTATCCATATAGTTGTGAACATATACCCGTTCCTTACATCATGCGCATAACGGCCCTATGACAAACTTAAAAACGGAACCGGTTTTATGACGTTATAATCAGCAAAACCACAGTTCCATTTTTATAATATAATATTAATATTCTTTAATATTTCATATCTTTAAGTATGTCGCAAAAATCAAATGTTGCAAAATAATCGTGCGCAGTTTCCGCCCTTCTTATAAGCTGTACGCTTCCGTCCTCTTTCAAAAGAAGCTCTGCGGATTTGAGTTTTCCATTATAATTATAACCCATTGCATAGCCATGCGCGCCCGCATCATGAATAAAAATATAATCACCCATATCTATCTTTGGAAGCATTCTGTCTACGGCAAATTTATCGTTATTTTCACACAACGAACCTGTAACATCATACTTATGCGTGCATGGTTCATTTTCCTTTCCCAGAACAGTGATATGATGATATGCACCATACATTGCAGGCCGCATAAGATTTGCAGCGCAGGCATCCAGTCCTATATATTCCTTATATATATGCTTTTCATGTATTGCCGTTGCTACAAGACCGCCATATGGTCCAAGCATATATCTGCCAAGCTCGGTAAATATTGCAACATCGTCCATTCCTGCCGGAACGAGAACTTTTTCGTATGCTTTCCTTACTCCTTCGCCTATTATCATAATATCATTAGGCTCTTTATCGGGAGTATACGGTATTCCTATTCCTCCTGAAAGATTAATAAAGGAAATATGCGCCGACGTTTTTTCTTTAAGTTCCACAGCAAGTTCAAATAATATATTTGCAAGAGTAGGATAATAATCATTATTAACTGTATTGCTGGCAAGAAAAGCATGGATTCCAAAATTTTTCGCTCCCTTAGCCATAAGCTTTTTATAGGCATCTATCATCTGTTCTTTTGTAAGTCCGTATTTTGCATCTCCCGGATTATCCATAATATGTGTTCCAAGCGAAAATACTCCGCCCGGATTATATCTGCAGCAAATAGTTTCCGGAATACCTGCCGCCTCCTCTAAAAATTCAATATGTGTATAATCATCAAGATTGATATACGCTCCAAGCTCGGCTGCTTTTTTATATTCACCGGCAGGGGTTACATTTGAAGAAAACATAATGTCGCTTCCTTTAAACCCTACGGCTTCAGACAGCATCAGCTCCGTCATCGACGAACAGTCAACTCCGCATCCTTCCTCCTGCAGAATTTTCAAAATAAAAGGATTAGGCGTTGCCTTAACCGCAAAATATTCACGAAATCCTTTATTCCATGAAAATGCTTCTTTTAATTTTCTTGCATTTTCCCTTATTCCTTTTTCGTCATAAATATGAAATGGCGTAGGATATGTTTTAACAATCTCATCAACCTGTTTTTTTGTTACAAATGGTTTTTTCATATACTGTTCCTCTTTCTGCGTTAATATATTGTAATGATAATCACTAAAATTAAAAATGTCAATATTTTTGAAACTCCATCTTAAAGCCGTCCACAATCTTTAATATATGATACGGGTTAAAACTTATTTCATCTTCACCATAATAAATTCCCAGATGAAGATGCACATCAAATTTTCCTTTCGTCCCCTCTTTACCATATCCTGAATCCCCCATCATTCCTATTACGCTTCCTGCCTTAACATCCATTCCCTCTTTAAGTCCCTGCGCATAACTGTCCAGATGCGCATAATAGTAATATGCACCTGACTCGCTTCTTATACCTATACGGTACCCTCCAAGCTTCAGCCATCCCATTTTTTCCACACGTCCGTCCGTCATGCTCACGACAGGGAAATATCCTCTTTCATTGTTACCGGCCATTATATCCGTTCCCTCATGTATTCTGTTGCCGCCGTATGTGCGTGCGGCTCCCCATGAATCTTCATATGCTATACCTACCTTATTATCTGAATCATATGATACCGGAAAGCACCTTATATCATTCATAATACTGAAATATGCCGAAAAACAGCTTTCGTATACTTCGTCAGAAACAATATACTTAAATATTATTGGACATCGGCTTCCTTTTTCCTTTGTCTTATTTACTACATTATACATATTGTCATAGACAATATTTTTGAGTCTGGACTTGTTAATCCCTTCAAGCTGCTTAATGCCATTTTTGTCAGTGCTGTAATAATACAGCATCTTATAATCATCATAAGAAAAATCTACTGTTCTGAATACTTCTGACGATATTATATCTTTTGATATTTTTTTACATCCCTCCGCAATATTTATAAAACAGCTCATAAAATATACAAATGCAGCTCCTGTCAGCATAAATATAAATACTGCAGGATATTTTTTTCTGTTTATACGGTTACTCAACGTATTCTCCATAACCAATATATTTTCTCAATTAATTTTATGAAGGTCAAAAAAAATAATACATCAAAAAAGAGCGCCACCCAACCTGTGACGCTCCTTTGCGTTTTAAACTCAATACAGTTTATTTTGCATAATCAATTGCCCTTGATTCTCTTATAACATTTACTTTTATCTGTCCGGGATACTGAAGTTCGCTCTCTATCTGCTTAGCCATATCCCTTGCCAGAAGCACCATTTCATCATCATTAATCTTTTCCGGAACTACCATTACGCGTATCTCGCGTCCTGCCTGTATAGCGTATGATCTTTCAACACCCTTAAAACTATTGGAAATATCCTCAAGCTGCTTCAACCTTGTAGTGTATGTTTCAAGAGTTTCACGCCTTGCTCCGGGTCTTGCCGCGGATATCGCATCTGCAGCCTGTACAATACATGCAATAAGGCTTTCCGGCTCTACGTCGCCATGATGCGCCTCTACCGCATTAATAACTAATGCTGACTCTTTATACTTCTTACATAAATCAACTCCAAGCTGAATATGTGAACCTTCCATATCATGGTCTACTGCCTTTCCTATATCATGCAGCAGTCCCGCACGTTTTGCCATACGCACATCCACACCGATTTCACCTGCAAGAATACCTGACAGATGCGATACCTCTATTGAATGCTTCAATGCATTTTGTCCAAAACTTGTCCTGAATTTCATTCTTCCAAGAAGCTTTACAAGCTCCGGATGAATCCCATGTACACCTACCTCCAGAGTTGCTGATTCGCCCTCCTCTTTTATAAGGTTCTCGACCTCTTTCTGGGCTTTTTCAACCATTTCTTCAATTCTGGCAGGATGAATACGTCCATCTACAATAAGTTTCTCCAGTGCAATTCGGGCAACTTCCCTCCTTATAGGGTCAAATCCCGATAAAACTACTGCTTCAGGAGTATCGTCAATAATAAGTTCTACTCCGGTAAGGGTTTCCAACGCACGTATATTACGTCCTTCCCTACCGATAATTCTTCCTTTCATTTCATCACTTGGAAGTTGTACTACCGATATCGTTGTTTCTGCAACATGGTCTGCTGCACATCTCTGAATTGCATTTACGATATAATCTCTGGCACGCTTGGTAGACTCCTCTTTAACACGTCTGTCCATTTCTTTTATCATAACTGCAGTTTCGTGTTTTACATCTTCCTCGACGCTTTTAAGAAGTACTTCTTTTGCCTGTTCGGATGTAAGACCTGATATTTTCTCAAGTTCTCGTAAGTGGCTTTCCCTGATATTCTCTGTTTCTTTTTTCAGCTTATCAAGTTCCGCTTCCTTTGCCGTAACCTTAGATTCTCTTTTTTCAAGAGCTTCTATCTTCTTGTCAAGGGCTTCCTCTTTTGTCAAAACTCTCTTTTCATATTTCTGAAGCTCTGCTCTCTGCTCTTTTGTTTCTTTTTCAAGTTCATTTTTCTTTTTCATAACTTCTTCTTTGGCTTCAAGCAACGCTTCTCTTTTTTTAGTTTCTGCCGTCTTTAATGCATCATCTATAATCTCTCTCGCCTTGTCCTCAGCATTACCTATCTTTGCCGCAGTTACCTTGCTATGATAGGATATTGCCATTTTCCATATAACGAGAGCCACAATTGCAAATAGCACAATCACAATAATGCTGGCTATAACTATGAATTTAGAATCTGGCACAGTTGCACCTCCCTTATTTGGTTTTCATTGTACATTTCTACAACATTTTTATTGTATACTTTTTACTTCGTTATGTCAAGTATGGAGGTTCTAATATTACAGATTACCGTATCATACACGGCATCAATACGGAAAAATAACTGTATTTCAATGATTAGTACGCATAGTGCATACATCAAAGATTTACAGTTATTTTCCTGATAAATTCTAAATCATATTACAAAATATGAAATTATTTTATTTTAACTTTTTTACCCTGTCCTTTGCCTTTAAGAAGCTTCTTATATGCTTTAAGTTTCTTCTTAG
>CANPYY010000054.1 GCA_947588675.1 uncultured Lachnospiraceae bacterium
AAGACGCTTGCGGCGCAGCTTTATGGTGAGTTCAAGGAATTTTTCCCTGAAAACGCAGTGGAATATTTTGTGTCGTACTATGATTATTACCAGCCGGAGGCTTATGTACCGTCAACGGATACTTATATTGCAAAAGATTCTGATATTAATGATGAGATTGATAAGCTCAGACACTCTGCAACGGCGTCGCTTACTGAAAGAAAAGATGTTATAGTAGTTTCAAGCGTATCGTGCATATACGGTCTGGGAAGTCCTATTGATTATCAGAATATGACATTGTCGGTACGGCCGGGCATGATAAGGGACAGGGATGACGTATTAAGAAAACTTGTTGATATACAATATGAAAGAAATGATATAGATTTTCACCGTGGGACGTTCAGGGTGCACGGCGACGTTGTTGAGATATATCCTGCCTCGGCTACGGATGTGGCTGTCAGGATAGAGTTTTTTGGAGATGAAATAGACAGGATATCTGAAATAGATGTTCTTTCGGGAAATATCAAATGCGACCTTGAACATGTTGTTATCTTTCCGGCGTCGCACTATGTCGTAGCGCCCGATAAGATGACGGAGGCAATAAGGAATATTGAGGAAGATTTGGAAGAACGGGTTGAATATTTCAAATCAGAAGACAAGCTTATAGAAGCGCAGAGAATTTCAGAAAGAACTAATTTTGATATTGAGATGATGTGGGAAACAGGTTTTTGCTCCGGAATTGAGAATTATTCAAGGTATCTTGCAGGCACAAAACCGGGTGCGGCGCCTAATACGCTTATGGATTATTTTCCGGATGATTTTCTGATTATTATTGACGAGTCGCATATGACGATACCCCAGATAAGAGGAATGTACGCAGGCGACCGTTCACGTAAGACTACCCTTGTAGACTATGGTTTCAGGCTGCCTTCAGCTCTGGACAACAGACCGCTCAATTTTGATGAATTTGAATCGCATATTAATCAGTTGCTTTGCGTGTCGGCTACACCGTCCGATTACGAAAGCAGTCATGAAATGTTACGTGCCGAACAGATAATAAGGCCTACGGGACTTCTTGACCCGGAAGTTATTGTTAAGCCTGTAAAAGGTCAGATTGACGATTTGTTATATGAAGTGGGTAAGGAGGCCGAAAAGCACAATAAAGTAATGGTTACTACCCTGACAAAGCGTATGGCGGAGGAACTTACCAAATATCTTGCGGAAAATGGTATAAGAGTGAGATACCTTCATTCAGATATAGATACGCTTGAACGTTCAGAGATTATAAGGGATATGCGTATGGATGAATTTGATGTGCTTGTTGGAATCAATCTTTTAAGAGAAGGGCTTGATATACCCGAAATTACTCTTGTCGCAATACTTGATGCCGATAAAGAAGGATTTCTGCGTTCAGAAACCTCTCTTATACAGACTATAGGACGCGCGGCAAGAAATGTAGACGGACATGTTATAATGTATGCTGATACTATGACGGATTCAATGAAAAATGCAATATCGGAAACTGACAGAAGGCGTGCGATACAGCAGAAATATAATGAGGAACATGGTATAACGCCGCAGTCTATTAAAAAAGAAGTGCGTGATTTAATCCGTATTTCAAAGGAAGTTCCAAAGTTAAAAGAGGAACTTGAAAAAGATATGGAATCTATGAGCGCAAAAGAAATAAACAGGCTTATAAACAGCTATTCAAAACGTATGCACAAGGCGGCGGCAGAACTTAATTTTGAACTGGCAGCAGAGTTAAGGGATGCTATAAGTGAGCTGAGGAAGCAGTTATCATCTGTCTGAGAAGTGAATAAGGCATAAATAAAATGGAGGTTACGCAGTGAAAGATAATATTATTCGTATAAGAGGGGCAAGGGAGCATAATCTTAAAGGAATAAATGTAGATATACCAAGGGATGAATTTGTCGTTATTACCGGATTATCAGGTTCGGGGAAGTCATCTCTTGCATTTGATACTATATATGCAGAAGGCCAAAGACGTTATATGGAGTCGCTTTCTTCTTATGCAAGAATGTTTCTTGGACGTATGGACAAACCTGATGTGGAAAGTATAGACGGTTTGTCGCCCGCTATTTCTATAGACCAGAAATCAACTAACAGGAATCCGCGTTCCACTGTCGGAACTGTGACGGAGATATATGATTATTTCAGGCTTTTGTATGCCAGGATAGGAATACCGCACTGCCCTTCATGCGGCAAAGAGATTAAGAAACAGTCGGTTGACCAGATGGCGGATGAGATAATGAAACTCCCGCAGGGTTCGCGCATACAGCTTCTTGCCCCTGTGGTAAGAGGGCGTAAGGGAACCCATGCGAAAGTTCTGGAGAATGCAAAGAAAAGCGGATATGTAAGAGTAGTTATTGACGGCAATATGTATGAACTGTCAGAAGAAATATCACTTGATAAAAATATAAAGCATAATATTGAAGTGGTTGTAGACCGGCTTGTAGTTAAAGAGGGTATTGAAAAGAGGCTTTCGGATTCGATTGAAAATGTCCTGAGGATAGCCGAAGGACTTATGGTTGTAGATATAGTTGGAGGCGGGCAGAAAAATTTCAGCGAGAGTTTTTCGTGTGCAGACTGCGGAATAAGTATAGATGAAATTGAACCGAGAAGTTTTTCTTTTAATAATCCGTTTGGCGCCTGTCCTGTGTGTAAAGGTCTTGGATTTAAAATGGAATTTGACCCCGGACTTCTTATACCGGATGAAAGTATGAGTATTGCCGAAGGCGCGATTGCAGTAAACGGATGGCAGTCGGTAGTAGATAAATCCAGCTATACGCGTTGTATGCTTGACGCGCTTTCTGAAGAATACAAATTTTCACTTGATACGCCGTTTGAAGAATATCCTGATAAAATAAGAAATATTATCCTGTATGGTGCGGACAGGTCTGTTAAAGTAAAATACAGGGGACAGAGAGGCATAGGCGTTTATGATGTAAAGTTTGAGGGCCTTATAAGAAATGTTGAAAGACGTTACAGGGAAGTAGCTTCTGAAACCGTACGGCAGGAGTATGAGGAGTTTATGAGAATCACACCCTGTACAGAGTGCGGTGGAAAACGTCTTAAAAAGGAAATCCTTTCCGTAACCGTGGGTGATAAAAATATAGCGGAGATTACGGATTTGCCTATACGCGAGTTAAGTGATTATATGCAGAACCTGAAGCTTACAGACATGCAGAAAAAAATAGGTAATCTTGTATTGAAGGAGATAAATGCAAGAATAGGTTTCCTTATGGATGTAGGACTTGATTATCTGACGCTTGCAAGGTCGGCAGGAACACTTTCGGGAGGAGAGGCGCAGCGTATCAGACTGGCAACGCAGATAGGTTCGGGACTGGTAGGAGTTGCTTATATACTTGATGAGCCGAGCATAGGACTTCACCAGCGGGATAACGGAAAGCTTCTGAAAACGCTTAATAACTTGAAAAACCTTGGTAATACGCTTATTGTGGTTGAACACGATGAAGATACAATGCTTGCCGCCGATTATATAGTGGACATAGGACCGGGAGCGGGACAGCACGGCGGAGAACTTGTTGCCTGTGGAAGTGTTCAGGATATAATGGAATGTCCTGAATCTATTACCGGCGCATATCTTAGCAAAAAAATAACCATACCGATACCGGAAACACGCAAAAAGCCGTTAGGCTGGCTTACTGTGAAGGGCGCGAAGGAAAATAATTTAAAAAATATTAATGTGAAATTTCCATTGGGAGTAATGACGTGTGTAACAGGAGTATCAGGTTCCGGAAAAAGTTCGCTTGTAAATGAAATACTGTATAAAGCGCTTGCCAGAAAACTAAACAGGGCGCGTACAATACCCGGGAAATATAAGGATATTACAGGTGTAGAACAACTGGATAAGATTATTAATATTGATCAGTCGCCTATAGGCAGAACTCCGCGGTCGAATCCTGCTACTTACACGGGTGTATTTGATATGATACGTGATTTGTTTGCTTCTACGCCGGATGCAAAAATGAGAAATTATAAGAAAGGGAGATTTTCATTTAATGTTAAGGGCGGACGCTGTGAGGCATGTAGCGGCGACGGTATAATTAAAATAGAGATGAATTTTCTGCCTGATATATATGTACAATGCGAAGTGTGTCAGGGAAAGAGATATAACAGGGAAACGCTTGATGTAAAGTATAAAGGCAAAAGTATATTTGACGTGCTTGATATGACCGTGGAGGAGGCGCTGCATTTCTTTAAACATATTCCTTCAATACAAAGAAAGATACAGACCCTTTATGATGTGGGGTTGTCATATCTTAAACTTGGACAGCCGTCTACACAGCTTTCAGGAGGAGAAGCGCAGCGTATAAAGCTGGCAACGGAGCTTAGCAGAAAAAGTACGGGAAAGACGATATATGTTCTTGACGAACCGACTACCGGGCTTCACTTTGCTGATGTACACAAACTTATTGAAATGTTGAAAAGACTTACGGAAGGCGGTAATACTGTTGTAGTAATAGAACACAATCTGGATGTGGTTAAAAGCGCCGATTATATAATTGATATAGGACCTGAGGGCGGCGACAGAGGCGGTACAATTATTGCAAAAGGAACGCCGGAGGAAGTTGCAGAGATTTCTGAAAGCTATACGGGACAGTTTTTGAAAAAAATTCTTGGAAATAATAATTGATTTTTGTCTAAAACCCTTTTATTATTATGATAAATATAATGAAGATATATATATTTTAAAACGGGATATATGAAGTAAAGATAAAAGAGGAATTGGAAATGGGTAATAATCATTTTTTTGCAATGATGGCAAGAATGAAATATATAAACAGATGGTCGCTTATGAGAAATTCTGATTCGGAAAATATAAGCGAACATTCACTTGAGGTTGCTATGATTGCCAACGCGCTTGCCGTTATAAGTAATGTGAGATTCGGAAATAGTCTTAATCCTGAGAAAGCAGCGCTTATAGGAGTGTATCACGATACTACGGAGATTATTACAGGGGACATGCCTACACCGGTAAAATATTTTAACCCTTCTATTAAAACTGCATATAAAGAGGTTGAAAATATTGCGGCAGACAAGCTTCTTACAATGCTTCCGGAAGATATGCAGGAATATTATCATGGTTTGTTTTATAAGCAGGAGGAAGATGAATATTTGTGGCGGCTTGTAAAGGCGGCAGATAAACTTTCTGCCCTCATAAAATGTATAAAGGAAGAAAAAATGGGGAACAGGGAATTTGCAAACGCCCATGTAACAATAAAAAAAGCTTTGGATGATATGGAACTTCCGGAAATAGCGGTTTTTGAAGACGAGTTTTTACATTCATTTGAGCTTACACTTGATGAACTGCAGGAGTAGATAATTGTGAAAACAAGTCTTTAAATATAAAGATTGTGAAATATGAAAGGATATATTATTTGTTATGGAAAAAGAATTGGTAATAGTTCTGGATTTTGGCGGTCAGTATAACCAGCTAATCGCAAGGCGGGTACGCGAATGCGACGTATATTGTGAAGTAAAGCCATATACAATATCTTTGGATGAATTGAAGTCACTGAATCCTAAAGGAATAATATTTACCGGCGGACCTAACAGCGTATATGATGACGCATCGCCAAAATATGACGGCGCAATATATGAGCTTGGTATTCCCATCTTAGGAATATGCTATGGCTCACAGCTTATGGCATACGGTCTTGGCGGTCTTGTAAAGACGGCGCCCGTGAGCGAATATGGCCATACTGAAACGATAGTTGATAAATCGTCGGTACTTTTTAAGGATATAAACGTTTCTGAAAATGATTCTACAATATGCTGGATGAGCCATACGGATTATATAGCAGAAGTTCCGGAAGGGTTCAGGGCAGTAGCGCATACTGCCAATTGTCCTGTTGCGGCTATGGAGTGCAGAGAAAGAAAATTGTATGCCGTGCAGTTCCATCCTGAAGTAATGCATACAAGGGAAGGTATTAAGATGTTGAGAAACTTCGTGTACGATGTATGCGGATGTTCGGGCGACTGGAAAATGGATAGTTTTGCTAACGCCACGATAAAACAGCTCAGGGAAAAAATCGGCTCGGGAAAAGTCTTGTGCGCATTGTCAGGCGGCGTGGACAGTTCGGTGGCAGCGGTGCTTTTGTCAAAAGCCGTGGGAAAACAGCTTACGTGCGTATTCGTAGACCATGGTCTTCTCAGAAAAAATGAGGGCGATGAAGTTGAGCAGGTATTCGGACCAAACGGTAATTATGAACTGAATTTTATACGTGTAAATGCCCAGGAAAGGTATTATAAAAAACTTGCCGGAGTAACGGAGCCGGAAAAAAAACGTAAGATAATCGGAGAAGAATTTATACGTGTTTTTGAAGAAGAAGCAAAAAAAATAGGAAGCGTGGATTTTCTTGTGCAGGGTACGATATACCCGGATGTTATAGAAAGCGGACTTGGCGATTCTGCAGTAATAAAGAGCCATCACAATGTTGGCGGACTTCCGTCGGTGGTCGATTTTAAGGAAATAATTGAACCGCTCCGTATGCTTTTTAAAGACGAAGTAAGAAAAGTAGGACGCGAACTTGGAATACCGGATTATCTTGTAGACAGACAGCCGTTTCCGGGACCCGGACTCGGAATCCGTATAATAGGAGAAGTTACCCCTGAAAAGGTTCGTATAGTTCAGGAAGCAGATTATATTTACCGCGAAGAAATTGCAAAGGCAGGAGCAGATAAAGGACTGGGACAGTATTACGCCGCACTTACCAATATGCGCTCTGTGGGCGTCATGGGAGATTTCAGAACATATGATTATGCCGTAGCTTTAAGGGCCGTATGTACATCTGATTTCATGACGGCAGAGGCAGCAGAACTTCCATGGGAGGTACTTAGTAAAGTAACGAACAGGATTGTGAATGAGGTAAAGGGGGTAAACAGGGTACTGTATGACTGTACAGGGAAGCCGCCGGCGACGATAGAGTTCGAATAGTAAACAGAAAGCCAGGAAGCCGCATAAACAGTGGACTTCCCGGCTTTTGATATGGGGCGTGATACCTTTTTGATACCCAAAACAATCAATTATGTGAATAATGCCTCTATGTCACCTATGCGGTTTTGCAGTAAGAATTGGCTCATATCTCGTTCGATGGCGTATCCCCTTGTCTGAACAATGATATCGGGAGAGTTAAAACCGAAGCCGAACATTTTATCATATTTTGTAGGATCTTTTTTAAGTCTTACGCTTTCCATAAAATCTTTCATTTCCTGAAAGGTAAATGCCAACATAATATTTTCCCATTGAATATTAGTAATACTAGTTTTTGTATTATTGGAAGGTGTGGCATAGGTTCCAGTTAGTATAAACAGGTCTGCATTGGATTGTGGTTCAAAACGGTTAAACCAAAGTGTATGCGAGTAGTGTTTGCCTACTTGATATGTACGGGACATTTTAACCTGAACACCTATGGTTTGATTATGACCATTTTTATTTTGATACAAAAGTAGGTCGATTCCTTTTTCTTGAGAAGAAGCAGGTACAAAAACAGAGCAATTTTTTAATGTATTGCAAAGTTTATCTGCTACGGTAAATTCTCCATATTGCAATGTAAAAATTGGGTGCATATTAAATTCTCCTATGGTTACTGCTTTCTCCATTGATAACTACATTTTTTGTCATCTTTTCCATTGCAATCAACTTTACTGCTCGTAGCAGGCCAGTTGATTTTCCACTCAAAATACTCGTTCTCGGAAATCTCTCCATTCTTTAACTGCTCTTTCCGCAGACACCACTCCCGCATGAAATCATTGACCAATCCGTATT
>CANPYY010000055.1 GCA_947588675.1 uncultured Lachnospiraceae bacterium
GCATCGTTGATCGTCATGGTCTTTGTCCTCCGTTTTCGGTGTTTTCTTTGCCTTTCGGTATGTACATATATCACTCTAAAAGCACATAATATCAAGTCAATTCCGAGAAATATATGTACCAGATATCCTCCCCGGAAACTGTGTAATTTATTCCTCTTCGCCAGTCAAAATGAAGCGGACGTATTCCTTCCTATGCTCCTCCAGATAATTGACCAGTTCGTAGAAGTCCCGCGCATAAGCAAGGCGCTGCACCATGTTCACATCGAACATATTAGTAAGCCCTGTCTCGCGGATTGCGAGAATCTGTTCCTTAATCTTCTGCGTCATCGCTGCACACCTCCAATCCCGATACCAGCTTTGCGTAGATCGTGGTATAGCGTTCGCACTCTGCTCCTTCCGAACCTGCGATAGCCTGCAGGAAGAAGTCGGCGGCTTCCTTGCGGGAATCCCACACCTTTTTCTCTCCATAGCAGATGGTCGTGACCGTTGCGAGCTTCTTTACGATATCCTCGCCGTAAACCACGTTCAGTCCGCTGCCCGTGTCCCACCGCATGAGGAGGGAGCCGGTATCGTCCACGCCGAGGACGGTGCCTTTCGTTCCGACAGGCGGAGCCTGCACGTCCTCCATCCGTACCAGTTCCACCCGTGCGCCCGCAGAGTACTCCCTGCGGATACGCTCTACCGTTTCTTTATTCGGAAATCTCATGGTCGACACCTCCATTCTTGAAAGCCGAGGAGCCTGTGAGGTTCTTCAGCAGGATTTTCCGCTCGACCTTGTACTCCGCGCCGATGAAGCCCAGCCGCAGGAGGAAACAGCGGAATGCGTACTTCTCGTTGTCCACTTCCTTTTCCGTGGCGGTCACGCGCTTGGCGTTTCTCGCCATCTCGCAGAGTGCGGAAACAAGGTGCATATATGCCTTTGCGGAATCGCCGTCCATCTCCGTGAACCAAGGGAAGGATACCTTCTCGTCCGTCACCTCAATCGGAAGGCTGTCCGCGCCAAGCGCCTTTTTCATAAGTGCCGCCTTGGAATCTACGATCCGCTGAAGGTTCTCAAGGGCTGCGTCCGAAAGGCTGTCCCTCGGAACCGCCACCGTAAGCCCCTCTGCGGCGGCTTGTGCCGCGCTGTCCTCGGTTTCGGATTCTTCCTCGACCTCCGAATCCGCGCCGTCCTGCGGCTCACATTCAAAGCCTGCGGCGGCGATGGCTTCAAGCACCCGCTCGACCTCCTCGCTGTCGGCGCGGTCATCGAAGAGGAGCGTCCCGTCCTTGGTGACCGTGAAGTAGTTGATCTCGTAGTTGCAGGTCGGCATGAATTTGTATTCTGCCTTTGCTCCCGTGGTGTCGGCGATGACCTTGACCAGTTCCTTGCGCCTTGCGCCTGTTACGTTGTACTTTACTTGCATTGCGTTTACCTCCGTTTTTGCTTGTTTTCTGTGCCTTTCGGCATGTATATACATCACTCTAAAGCCCGGAAATAGCAAGCAAATAAAAGATTTTCCACCGTAGAATAACCGCCCGATTATGCGGTCGGAAACTGTGAGTAATACACAATGCCCGAAAGCACGAAAACCACACACGGCAGAGCCACGCCATTGCCCCACATCTTATACTCCGCAGAATCGGAATACGGATCGGCAAGCCACTTCTTTATCTGCTTCGAGGTCTTGGGCTTGCTTTCGGGAGCGGTAGCCAGCCGCCATGTCTCGAACACCTTGTACCAATAGTACATTTCTTCATCGGAAGGCTTTTCCGTGCCGAGATCATCGCACCACCAGTCCGGGAAGCCCTGCAGCCTTGCGCACTCGGTCGGCGTGGGCCTGCGGACGATGTAGTACGGTTCTTCGGAGATGGTAGGCGGGTCCTTGTAGTCCGTAGCGACCAGCGTGTTCGCCACATCCTCCTCGGCTTCCGTATGATAGGAATTCTTGCTCGTGGTATAGACGGGATGCGCCACCGCACCCGGTCCCTTCGCTACCATCGTAGGCTCGACTTCCTCCTCGACCGCAATTCCGAACTGTGCGTTCTGCCCCATGTTATAGGTAGCTCGGTCGATGCCGTATGCCACGCCGTGTTGCTCCGTAGCGTTCAGCGTGAAGCTGACATTATCTTCGGAGAAACCGCTGCCCTTATGGGATGGTCTTGCGCCGTTGCCCTCAAGAGCCACCACAGCCATGCCGCCCTGGTTGCAGGAGGGATTACCGCCGTTCCCGTCAAGTGTCCGCGAAGTATCGACTTTATAAAAACCGCTGTGCGGATTGTCCGACTTCATGGAATTGCTCTCCTTGGAGCAGATGCCGAAGGCTGTCGGAACGAACAGCGTCTGGTCATTGTTGCAGCCGAGCGTGGCTGACTTATCGTCTTGTATCAGTGCGCCCTTGCCGCCACCCTCGCAACCGGAGCGTATCTTCAGCGTTTTCGGTGTCTCCACCACGAAGGGCTGGTTATTGCCGCCCGTGCCGAAGGTGGAAAGAACGGTCTGCGCCACATCGAGCGGTCCCGTGTATCTGGAATCCTGCGAGTGGTTCTCGAACACCAGTGGAGGATGATGGCTTTCCGCACGGAGCGTGTTCGTCACATCCTCGGTCAAGTCCATCCGCTGTCCGCCCTGGTCGTTCAGGCAGAAAGTGCCTGCCTCTCCAAAGCCCTCGCCAGCATCAGCGGCAGCTCCTTGCCACGCGCGGAAGCCCTCCGCAGAATACCCAGACACGCCTTCTGACTCAAATAGTATTTTTCCGGCACTCCCGCCTGCAAAATCTGCGACAAGGTAGATGCGTTTTCTTCTCTGGGGAACTCCCCAATACTGAGCGTCAAGGACTCTCCAGGCAACGGAGTAACCGTCTCCCACGATGCTTCCTGCGGACTGCCACTTCTTAACTGAAGGAACAGATACGGTTTCGTCTGCGATGCGGCAGACGCTTTCGAGGACGCACCGGAAGTCCTCTCCCTTGTTTGAGGAGAATGCCCCAGGGACGTTCTCCCACACGATGTATCTTGGATATTTGCCATTGGTGGCACACCTCATTTCCTTGATGATTCGGACGGCTTCATAGAAAAGCCCGGAGCGATTGCCGTCCAGCCCCTCACGCTTGCCCGCAATGCTCATGTCCTGACAAGGCGAACCGAACGTGATGATATCCACAGGCTCGATGCTCCCGCCGTCCATCTTGGAAACATCGCCGTAGTGTTTCATAAAAGGCAGCCGCTTGGTGGTCACCCTAATAGGAAACGGCTCGATCTCCGATGCCCACACGGGAGCAATGCCGGAAATCAAGCCGCCCAAAGGAAAACCGCCGGAGCCGTCAAACAGGCTGCCGAGCGTCAGTTTATTCATCGGACACCTCCAGTTCTGCGAAGGAGTATGTCTTGCCGTCCCTCTCCACGGAAACGCTGTCCGCAGAGCCGACCTGCTCGATGTACCGCTTCACGATGACATCGCAGTATTTCTCATCCAGTTCGATAGTGTAACAATCCCTGTCGGTCTGCTCACAAGCAATGAGCGTACTGCCGCTGCCGCCGAACGGATCGAGGATGAGCGTGTTGCTCATGGAAGAATTCTGTATCGGATACGCCAGGAGCGGAATGGGCTTCATGGTCGGATGATCCGTGTTCTTCTTGGTTTTCTCGAACTCCCATATCGTGGTCTGCTTGCGGTCGGCGTACCACTGGTGCTTTCCGCTTTTCTTCCATCCGTAGAGACAAGGCTCATGCTGCCATTGATACGGTGAGCGTCCAAGCACCAGGCTCGGTTTCTTCCAGATACAGCAGCCGGAGAGATAGAATCCCGCGTCCGAGAATGCTTTGCGGAAGTTCAGCCCCTCGGTGTCCGCATGGAACACATAGATGGACGCATCGTCTGCCATAACCTTTTCGATGTTTGAAAAGGCATCGAAAAGGAACTGATAGAACTTCTCATCTGCAAGGTTGTCGTTCTTGATCTTCCCGGCGGTACCTTCGTAGTTCACGTTGTACGGAGGATCGGTCACCACAAGGTTTGCCTTCCGTCCCTGCATGAGCGTGTCGAAGGTTTCCGCTTTCGTGGAATCGCCGCAGACAAGCCTGTGCCGTCCGAGCGTCCACACGTCTCCGCTCTTGGAGAAGGTTGGCTTTTCCAGTTCCGCTTCCACATCGAAATCGTCCTCCTGCACATCGGTATCGTCCTTGAACAGGTCGGACAGTTCCTTCTCGTCAAAACCCGTGAGGGAAAGGTCGAAAGCCTCTGCCTGCAGTGCTTCGATCTCCACGCGCAGAAGCTCCTCGTCCCATCCGGCATCCATTGCCATGCGGTTGTCGGCAATGATGTACGCTTTCTTCTGCGCTTCCGTCAGATGGTCGGCAAAGACACACGGAACCTCCGCGATGCCTTCCTCTTTCGCCGCAAGAATGCGACCGTGGCCTGCGATAACGCCAAAGTCACGGTCGATGATCACGGGATTGATGAAGCCGAACTCCCGGAGGGAGGAACGGAGCTTATTTATCTGTTCCGGGGAGTGGGTACGCGCGTTATTCACATACGGCACGAGTTTCCCAATCGGAACAAGCTGCATTTCACTCGTTGTCTTCATAACGCTTCACCGCCTCCCTTAATTCTCTGTATTTGTCGGTATGCTCCCAGGTGGGATAGCCATTTCCGAAATGCCCATATGCGGAGTAGTCCGCAAAGGAGCAGTTCCGCAGGCAGAACTCGTTGATGATCGCCGCCGGACGCATATTGAATACATCGTTCACGGCTTTCGCAAGTACCTCATCGCTGACCTTGCCCGTACCGAACGTATCGATCTGGACAGCCACGGGATTGGCTTTTCCGATGGCGTAGCTGATAGCGACCTGGCACTCGTCAGCCAGTTCTGCGAAAACAATGTTCTTTGCGATACACCTTGCCATGTACGCGCCGGAGCGGTCGACCTTCGTGGGGTCCTTGCCGGAGAACGCGCCGCCGCCATGAGCGCCGAGTCCGCCGTAGGTATCCACCATCAGTTTCCTGCCCGTCAGTCCCGTGTCAGCCTTGGGACCGCCCTCCACAAATCTGCCGGAGGGATTGACGAGAATTTCTGTATCGGCATCAAACGGGAACTTGGTAAATACGGGATGTAGCACCTCGGCGATGATTTCGCTCTTTAACACATCCAAGTCCTTATCCTTGTCGTGCTGAACGGATACCACGATGGTCTTTATGCGCTTCGGCTTTCCGTCCTCATACTCCACCGTGACCTGCGCCTTGCCGTCCGGCTTAATGCCGTGGATGAGGTTGTCGCGCCTTACCGTGTCCAGTCTTTTACATATTTTGTGTGAAAGAAGGAGCGGCAGGGGAATATACTCATTCGTCTCATTCGTGGCATAGCCGTAAACGGTACCCTGATCGCCCGCACCCAGGTTGGCATAGCAGGAGGTATCGCCGTTCCTTGCTTCGATACTCATATCCACACTGCCAGCGATATCGCAGCTCTGCTTTCGGATAAACACATAGATGAGAAAGCCGTAAGGATTGTACCCGACCTTCTCCAATGCCCTGCGAACGATGTAACGGATATCCACGGGCTTCGAGCAGGTGATCTCACCCGCAACGATGATACGCCTTCCCGCCGCCATGACCTCGCAGGCTACGCGGGAGGACTTGTCTTTGTAAAGGCAGGTGTCCAGGATGCTGTCGGCGATGAAGTCACACAGCTTGTCGGGATGTCCTGCGCATACGCTTTCTGCTGTCTTATAAGTTTTCATGTCCATATCTCCATTTCTTTTATTTTCTGTTCCTTGCACGGAGCAGCCGCTCCATCAGATCGTCCTGCGGGCTTGCGCCGTCATATTCCACGGAGCAGTTCTCACGCACGATTTGATAGATTTGGAACCAGTCCGCATTGACCTGTTTCTTGTAGTCGCGGCTCATGGACACATAAGGCGATGCGATGGCGTTCCCCGTGGTGGGATGCTTGGCAAGGTATCCGAACTCGGATATTGCTTCCTCGCATTGAATCCACCGCGCCACGCTCATCGCATACTGCTCTATAAGCTGGTTGTTTACTAACATTTCACAGCCCCGCGCCTTGAGCCAAAGCCAAGTCTCTCTGAAAATCTCCTCGGCACACAGGTCGCTGCCGTTTTTCTGCTTTGCCTTGAGGTAATCCCTGACGGGAGGAACATCCTCGCCCTGGATATCCGCAGGCTCCGGCAGATCATCCGGCATCACCAGCGTTCCCTTTGCCGTGCCGTCTTGTATCTTGTCCACGAGCGGTTTCCTTTTCGGACCTGTTCCCGGTCTGGGACCGCCCCTGTTGGTACCGTCTTTTGCCACATTCTCACCTCCGATCTGCATTCACCGGGTTAATACCCCGTTTGAATACGAAAATTTGCACACGAAGCCCCAGGCCGCTGTCCGCATAAAGGACCCGTAGAGATTTTGACCGCCCCTCCCGGTCAGCTGCGAATCTGTCTGTCACCCATTTCAAGATGAATCTTGGTGTGGCAGGACTGACAGAGCGACATGAGGTTGCTCTCACGATGATCGCCGCCTTGGGAGATGGGGAGGATATGGTGTACCTCTTCCACGGGAGTCAACCGTCCTTCCTTAAGGCACCGCTCACACAGAGGATGCGCCGCAGCATAACGGTCACGGATTCTCTTCCAGGCTCGGCCGTACTTCTTGTTCGTGTCGGGACTGCGCGTGTGTTTGTTGTACTGCTGTGCGGCAAGTCTCTGATGCTCTTCGCAATATTGACCGCCCTCGACAGCCAGCCTTGGACATCCGCTTGCAGCGCACCCGCGCCTTGGTTTCCTCGGCATACAAATCACCTCGCTTTCCGGACATAAGAAAAGCCCCGGAAGGATTGCTCCTCCGAGGCTCGTCTTACTCTACTTTGCTATTGTAATCATACCATAGGTCAAGTGTGCCATACTGTGCCAAACCGTGCCAACTTTCAATCCGGGACAGAAAAATTCTGAAGAGCCGACCCATGTATGCGATGCACCGTGCGCAGCGACACGTTCAGCATCCGGGAGATTTCCTCCCAAGTACAGTCGTCAAGGTAGCGGTAACGGAGTACCAACTGTTCGTCACGGTTTTCCAGCTTATCTATCGCAGTGTTGATTTCTTCCTTGAGCCGTACAAGGTATGTGATCTTTTCCTCCACGCTCCGCTGAATCTCGTCTATCTTCTCAAGACACCTGACGAAGGGAGCCTCTGTCGGACGGTTGGGATTATGCGGCATTCCGTCAAACCTCATGCCTGAGACGCCGCTCGATAAATCCTTCCAGTAGTCAATCTCACGCAGGCGGCAGTTGATGAGTGCGTCCAGGTGCCGCGCCTGGTTCAGATATTCTTTTGCGGTCATGCGTCCACCTCCATTTGCAGGGAGCGGATCAGCATCTCGCCATCAACACTCGTAAGTACCGAGAACCACCCGGAACGGAAGAATCTTTCGATTTCGTCCTTGTCCGCCATCGCCGTCCTGTTCCTCGGATTCGCCTTAAGGCTTTTAAGAGCCATACGGTAATCCTTCACAGCCTGCAGGATGATTGCGTTCGCCAGATTCTCGTAATTTGTGATGTCGCTCATATGCGATACCTCCCTTTGTCGGAATCAGGCATCGTTGCAATGGAGCGATGTATCTTTGTATCAGTGCAGGGAGCCGTTTACCACGGTTCGCACCTCATCCACCGAG
>CANPYY010000056.1 GCA_947588675.1 uncultured Lachnospiraceae bacterium
GCTTCTGCTGTTCGCCTTTTAGTGCGTCAGCGAATCTTAGTTTATCAAACTTGAACTCTCTTGTCAACACCTTTTTTCATTTTTTTCGGTGTTCCAAAAGCATAGCTGCAATACGGCTTTTTTCTCTAATTCAAACCGCACATACGCTTGATTTCTTCTACACTTTTTATATTATTTTCATCTGCTTCCTTAACCTTTCTGAACTCGGTGCGCATTACGTCCCTTCTGAAAAGTATGCACTTAAATCCTCTTATTACATAACAGAACGGAAGCAGATAAGGTCTTTTTTTAAGTATTGGGAATCCCCATTCCATAGACGTCTTTTTAGGGAAAAATCTTTTCATTATATATTTGAACTTATTTCCGTCATTCTTTTGTATACCCGATATAATAGAAGCGTCTTTATTGCCGTATGTACCTGTATATAAAATATAATCAGCAAGTTCATTATATTTATCACGGTTTTCATTTTCTTTATCCGAAAACCATACATAAGCGGCGTCACATATCACTTTTGCAAATTTGCAAAGTCCGAGGGCATCAAGTCCCTGTTTCACACAATCCCTGTCCAGACTGCCGCCATACCTTGCTACATACAGATATATATCCATAAATGACCTCATTCCCGTACCCGCACTGTTAAAATGCTTTGCAATATGCGCAACCATATGCAGGAAGAAATCTTCTTTTGTCATATGTCTTTTTGTCGTATCTTTGCCATCGCTTACCGTTCGTTTCATTATATCGGAAAAAAATTCATGGTATGGCGAATCCTGAATAAACAAATCCCAATGTATCTCTGTAGCTATATTCCCAGACTTTATATATCCATCGTGGTTTACTCCGTTTCCTTCTTTTACAAATCCAAGCTTACTAAGTACAGGTTCAACTTTAGGTATATCATAATCGTTTACAAGTATATCTACATCGCACATTGTACGTATATAAGGTATGGGATAAAGTTCTTTTAAAACCCAACCTTTTAAGGGAACATATTGTATTCCGTTATTTTCAAACGCTTTCATTACTCCGGATATTTCATAATGCTGCATTGATTCAATACCGAGCGCAATCTGCATACTCTTTTTAAATTTCGCCTGTTCTATTTCCTGCGGCAAATCTTCTTTGGACAACTTTGATATAGCGTACCAGGCTGCCGCTGTTACGCTATGTTTATCTGCAAGCCTGTATAATGCCTGCCAGTCCATATTCTTCTCCGGCTTATCGGGCGTCGTATCATTTACCGCCGCCCTCAGCAGAGCTATTAAATACTTATTATCCATTTATAACTCCTGCAACAATGAATTTGATTTAAGAATATCAATAAACCTGTCTACATCTTCCGCTATTCTGTCAGGTTCGACATCATATTCCGTAAGCGCTTTATCAATCATCTCATCACGGCTCGTTCCCTGTTGCGCAATATTCCAGAAAAATGCGCCTGTTTCGTTCAGATGTATCATACCGTTAAAATCATCTGCGCGTCCGCCTACCGGAACCACAACATAAGCTCCTGCAACTTCCCTGAGCATAAAACCGTCTTTTATTTTCATAACAGGTTCCCCCTTTGTTTTATTTTCCGTCTTTCATGCCTTCATATGCAGTTTTTGCCGCTTCCTCATCCATGTTACAGCCTAAGCTGTAACATGGAATATTTCTAAGCATAGCATCTATTATAGTAAAATAATCTGCAATTTCCTTTCCATCCCTTGGAATCAATATCTGGGACGCAAGGTATTTTACCGCATCTGAGTTTCGCATTCTTTCTATTATATTAATATTTTCACGCCGCAGAAAACATATCGCATAAAGTTCGCCCCTTGTATTAATATTCCAGCCTTCTTTACCGCACCAGGGCGTTCCATATACAAAAAACTTACCGTTAATATATCTGACTATCGGCTTATCACCGTTTATTATTTTTACTTTTTCACCATATACCTTTTTCCACAACGCCAGATGCGTACTTTTCCCAACCCCGCTTTTTGCACAGAAAGCATAGACCTTACCATCTGCGCAAATACAGGCTGCATGCATTACAAATCCATTATGTTTTATAAGCAGACTGCTTATTTTACGATAAATACATATACTTTCACAATATCCCGGGGCCGATGCGCTTCCGGAAGCTTCATACTCTTTAATGATATCTTCCCTAGTAACATGTATGTCCATATCTGCCGCACAGGATTCTTCTTCCATATCCGTTATATAATCACTGCACATATTTTCCACATAATCAAAATGATTATGTATACGTATTATGAGGTCCGCCATTTTTATATAAAACATTTATTTACTCCTGATTCTGCGCGCAATTTTATGTATATATATACGAACTTTATACCATATGAGCCGTATGGGAAATATTTTATTCCATATACTTACATAAATTCTGTAACCACGGTCGGTTACTTTTACAGTATGTCCATTACGGTATATCTCCGCTACTATTCCAAGTATGGCGGCAGGAGGTATCTTTTCGTGTCCGATACAATTATCCCCTCTGGTATAATACATCCTTACCACACCGTTCTCATCTGTTATCTTTTTTATAATCCGGTGTATTACGTACTTTCCGTCGCCTATTATGAATATTGGCAAATCACCGGTTTCAGGTTCTGCGCCCACAGGTTTTATAAGAACCTGCGTTGCATTTTTTTTCCTCTTATCATGAAGAAGCGGTTCCATGCTTACGCCCGAGGTCGATATTATTATAAAATTACCGTTTTTTAATTCCGATGCGACATTGGTATATTCCGTTTCCATAATAACACAATTCCTTTCACATATATATGTGAATTATAAAAATGTTTTTATGTTTTACAGTATATCACAGATGGCTTACTGCTGCAAGTGCAATTTTCAGCATAAATTTTACTGAATAGCTTACAATACTAATACCAAAAGATAAAATAGCAGCAGTCCGACAAAACACCGGACTGCCGCAAGGGGTTATAATGTTATACTAATTTATAACATTTACAATTATTTTTTTATCAGTTTGATGTTTATTGTTTAGCTTTTACAAAAACCACTGATTTAATTATTACTCCTTTACTACTAAATACTCTTATTCCTGATATATTCTTATCTTTATTATTCGGAGTAATAGTATCTGTTCCTGCTCCTGAAGGATCTTTAAATATTGCATTCCAATGTCCTTCCTCGTCATCTACATGTTGAGGGTTACTTGTTTCATATAACATAACAAAACCTGAATCAGTATTCTTACTTTTAGAATAAGTTATTTTTATTTCATCAAACTTATTATCTTTATAAATTTCTTCCGGAAGAATAATACCAAACTCAGTTTCATTTAGCACCTGAACAGAACCATCGCTGTTAAATTTCAATTCCGGAACATCAGTCCACGGATTTCCCCGAACTACTGACGTATTATCAAGTTTTAAACTATATTCAGTCTTATCTTCATTCCAACCCGTAGGTGGTGCAGTAATTTCCGGTATATCTGCTTCTGATACCGGTTTGTATATAACTAAATTCTTAATACAATAGATTGCTCCGGGAGAATTAATAGCTGATATATATAACGCATTATCCCAACTTGGTATTTTAGTTACTTTTTCTTCAAACTTCTGCCAATCTCCAGTTCCTTTTATTTCTTTTGCCCCTATATTATTGTTTCCTGCACCGTTATAACTATTGAAATTAGACCTTGTAAGCAGACTTACATATTTATCTGCATCTATCTTGAGATCTGCAGAATATATATATACATCTGATTCACTTACACCCTCATGTATATATCCTATACCTTTTCCGATTTTACCCTCATCCTCACTTGCGCCAGAGGTTGTAATCTTATAATACGGTCCGTCCTCGGCATCCTTAACATATTCACTTGTTGCCCTTGCATCATCTCTGCCGATTATAAAATGTCCTGCCGTATACGCATCTGCATTTTCATCCTGCAAATTATTTTTGGCTTCAGTCATATCAAGCTTTGCATACTCATATACAAGCGTTCCCGCATAATCACCTGATTCAAGTATCTTAACATCTTTTCCTATTGAATCGCCTATAGATTCAACAACGCCGTTTACACTCTTTGTAATCGACTCCGTCTTAATTTCAGTTCCTGTTTCGTCATTAAGTTTCTTAACAAACCCAACAAATTCAATTTCCGTAGCTGCCTGAGCCACAGGAATTTTGTTGACAATTACCGTATACACTACTTTATCTGCTTCAGTATCTTTAGAATATATCTTCTGATATTTTTCATCTTCAGTAGAAACGATTTTATAATCGCCCTCTCCATCCTTCAGTTTAATTTTGATACCACACGCTCCTGCATTACTTGCATTGGATACTTCAATACCTGCCCTGATAGACTGGTATCCGGTATCATTATCAGTACTTATTGTTGCCCCAAGCATTTTTACTGTAGGATCATTCTCTGCCGCGCTTACTGTAGCCTGCATACAACAAACCCCAGGTAGAACCATTGCTACTGCAATAATGGCAGACATAACTTTTTTGCCTAACTTTGACATTACCATTGTAATAACCTCCATAAATTATATTGATAATTTATAAACAATTGCAATATCAAACAAAGCCCCTTAAATATCTTTAATATCAAACAATCCATTAAAAAGATATTATCATCATCCGGCAATTTTTTCAATAATAATTTTATAAATTTTTTTCTATTTTTTTTGAAATTTATATATTGACTGATTTCCATATTTTGTTTATTATTATATTGTAAACAATTGCAATCCATGTATCAATATCAAACTGACATCCATTTATTTTTTAATATTTTTAATATTTAAGAAAGGATGGATTTTTTATAATGAAAAAAAATTATCAAACACCTGAGATTTCTGTAATCATGTTTGAATGCGAAGATATTATTACGGCATCTATTGCTTCTTTAAAAGATATTGGCGATAATATTTTCGAGTTTGATTTACTGTCCGGAGGCAGCTTGCTTGGAGAATAATACAAAAAATTTACCCTAACCACAACATATAAATGAGATAATTAAAAAGATTACCTTTTACTATATCAGGTAATCTTTTTAATTATATTAACGATTACAACTTTTGTTCTCTGCAGTTTCACATTTTCTTAGCAACAATATAAAATATACACCGCATAAAATAATCTGTACAACTGTTGACGCCGGCGTTGCAAGCCCTATATGAAACAACGATACCGGCACCCTCCTGCTCATGAGCCATGATACCGGAAGCCTTACCCCAAATGCGCCGATTATTCCCTGAAGCATAACAAAGGTTGTGTTTCCGCAGCCGTTAAAATATCCTATAAAACAGAATAAAAATGATGTAAGCATACAATCAATGGCATATGCTTTCAAATAATCTGCCGCTGCCAGAATTATTTCAGTGTCTTTGGCAAATATTCCCGCAAGCATGTCGCCATGAAAGAATGCCATATATCCTATTATTATTCCTGCAGCAAGTGACGATAAGATTCCGCACAACAGCGCTTTCCTCGCTCTTTTGGGTCTGCCTGCGCCTATATTCTGGGCTACAAATGCAGACATTGACTGCATATAAGCAGATGGAACAAGCATAATAAAACCGCACATTTTCTCTGCAACCCCTACGCCGGCAGAAGCCGTAAGCCCAAGTCCGTTTACTATAGCCAGTATCACCAGAAAAGAAATGCTGACAAGCAGGTCCTGAAGCGCAATCGGAATACCAAGTCCCAATATCTTTTTTATATAAATCCCTTTAAGTTTTATATCTTTTATTGTAAATACAAATGGCAATTTTCTTCTTTTTATTATCAACAATGAAAGAATAACGCTTACCGCCTGTGAAAGCACCGTTGCAAATGCTGCGCCGGCTGCCCCCATTTTAAATACGGCAACAAATATCAAATCACCGACAATATTAAGTATACAGGCAATTGCCACTGTTATGAGCGGCATCCGGGAATCTCCTATTCCCCTGAATATGCTTCCCACAAGATTATAAGCAACAATAAATATCGAACCTGCCGAACATATCACTATGTAATAAACAGTATCAGAAAATGCTTCTTTTGGAGCCTGCATAAGCTGCGCCAATTGAGAGGAAAACAATATTACTACAATAGTAAGCACCACGGAAATAATTCCAAACAAACCTATGCCGCTTCCAATAATACGACCCGCTTCCTGCTTCTGTCCCGCACCGATTTTATTACCTACATATACGGTCAGTCCCATGGAAAGACTTGTAACAACAACGGTAATTGTATGCATTATCTGACTTCCTGTCGATACCGCAGATACATATACGTCAGCAAAGGTGCCGCCGAACTGCCCCACCACGAACAAATCGACCGCACCATACATAGCCTGTAAAAATAACGCCAATAAAACGGGAAGCGCAAAACGGATTAATGGTGAAAAGATTTTCCCCTCTGTAAAATTTTGTGTTTTATCCATCATTAACCCACAAATTTTACGGCTGTTCCATAAGCCATTACTTCCGCTGCTCCCTGCATAACCGATGACGAAGAATACCTTACATTTACAACAGCGTCTGCACCCATACGTTCAGCTTCTTCAACCATTCTGCTCGTGGCAAGGTCTCTTGCTTTATTCATCATTTCAGTATATGATTTCAGTTCTCCTCCAACAAGATTTTTAAAACTCTGCGTAATGTCGCGTCCGACATTTTTTGTCTGAATAGTGCTTCCTTTTACAATTCCAAGCATTTCAAGTTCTTTACCAGTGATGTAATCTGTGTTTACAATTATCATGTTTTTGTTCCTCCTTTAAGGTAATAATATGTGGATGGAATTATGAAATGTGTTATATATTATATATTATATTCTATATTTGATTGTATGGATTTCACGATACCACCGCAGGCACGCTTGCGCTGCTCTCATCACGCAGCGGCGCTAAGCTCGGATAAACCTCGCCAAGCGCCGGCGGATTCAAAGCGCCTGCTTATGGCATGTGAAATCTCTACAATATTTATAGCATAAAATCAAATTTCATAATCAACTATAGTATTTATTTTAACATATATGAAGAAAACTTTCATTGATTTTTGAATATAAAATATTAAAAATTTTCATTCAATCCTTTAGTGCCAGAAGATGAGAAACTTTTTTAAGCTCATGATAGACTTGTGCGGGTAAAATAATTCTTCCTGCATATAATCTCGCCAGAATGCTCTCCTCACGAACCCAAAGAAAAGCGGAGAGGCAATCTGTATCAAAGAAATACTTCTCAGTCAATTGCATCTCCTCCCTGCTCATCTTCATCCAATCCGAACGCAATATCGTCGCGAAAAGCATCAAGTAACAACTCATCGAGCTTTCCTAAAGAGACCAGGTCTTTTTGCCGTAACTCTTCTACCTGCTTCAGATAATGCCCATACGTTCTTTTCTGCAATTCAATAGGCGTAGGTTTATACAACTTATCATCAAATCCAAGGTGTCTTGCTACAGACATGACTCCTGAACTGTAATCTTTAAGTTTGTCAGAAGAAAGATACTCTTCCGAAACCAGTCGCCATAACATTGCCAGATGACTCATCCCAAAGTATTGCTCAAGCGCAATAACATGCTGTATAGATAACCCGCCGTCACCGGCCGCTTTCTTTATTGCTGCTCTC
>CANPYY010000057.1 GCA_947588675.1 uncultured Lachnospiraceae bacterium
CTTTGCATAACCGATTAACCAGGTTTGAGCCGATAAATCCTGCTGCCCCTGTAACAAGAACCGTTTTTTTATCTAAAACAATATTAAAATCTAACATGTTAAATAGGCATACTCCCTTTGTATGTGCATATAAAATATTGTCAATGTTTGCTCCGGTTGTTTTGTTAACAGTCAAGTCCGCTTTGTGTTCCGTTATGGGCAAAAAATCTGTTTTTTTGCACAAAAGACCAAATACTTCTTTTTATTATTTTAAAATCATTTATCAAAATTTGATTTCATTTATCAAACTCTATCATTTTGTTTTCATATTTGTTGACTATTTAATATCTTTACTCTATAATGAAATGTATCTTTATTAAAAAGGAGTGGTTTATAACATATGCAGACTGAAGAATTAAGAAATATAATTACTGATATACAGCATCAGAAAACAGAAAAACAGACGATAGAACTAAAGTCTGCAGAACACGGATGCCCTGCCAGGTTATATAACACCCTGTCGTCATTTTCTAATCAGGACGAAGGCGGAATTATTATTTTTGGAATAGATGAAAATGACGATTACAAAATAAAAGGGGTCTATGACCCACAGGACTTACAGAAAAAAGTAACTGAACAATGCAAACAGATGGAGCCTTCTGTACGGGCATTATTTACTGTTTGTGAGATAAACAGTAAAATTGTCGTTTCTGCCGAAATTCCCGGCGCAGATATTGCTTACAGGCCTGTATTCTATAAAGGCGTCGGCAGAATAAAGGGTTCATATATACGCGTAGGGGAATCAGATGAATCAATGAGCGAATATGAAATATACAGCTATGAAGCATTTCGCAAAAGAATTCATGATGACATCAGAATCATTGAAAATGCTAAAATGCAATTAATGAATGAAAAACGTTTAAATAATTATCTTGATTCCGTAAAACAGGAACGTAAAAATCTTGCTGAAAATGTGTCTGATGAAGAAATTCTTGAACTTATGGGTATTACCTCGGACGGAAACATAACTCTTGCGGGACTTATGGCATTTTCAAAATATCCACAGACTTATCTCCCTCAGTTATGTATTACTGCGGTTTGTCTTCCGGGGACGGAAATGGGGATAATAGGTGAAGATGGGGAAAGATTTATTGACAACAGGCGGATTACCGGTTCTATACCTGATATGCTCGAAGAAGCAGTTGAATTTGTACGCAAAAACAGCCGTACAAAGACAATAATAGATGACAATGGACACAGAACTGACAAACCTGAATATCCTATAAAAGCCGTACGCGAGGCCATTTTAAATGCCCTCATACACCGTGACTACAGTATACACACAGAAAATGTACCAATTCGTATTGAAATGTACCGCGACCGTATGGAAATAGTAAACAGCGGTGGTTTATATGGAAAAATTTCAATAGATGCACTCGGCAAAGTCCGCCCGGAAACAAGAAACTCCGTACTGGCTAATATACTTGAACTACTCAAAATTACAGAAAACCGTTACTCAGGAATCCCTACCATGAGAATGGAGTTTATTAATGCCGGCCTTCCTATGCCTATTTTTTCTGCCGTACATGGGGAATTTAAAGTTGTAATGAAAAATAATTATTTTAAGGAAAATACAACATCCGAGGAAGCCATACTGGACTTCTGCTCAGTTCCAAGGTCACGGGCTGAACTAATTGAATTTACAGGTAAATCCCGCACACATACAATGCTTAATATTATTGCACCGCTTATCAGCTCTGGCAAATTAAAACTGACTTTACCCGACAAACCAAAAAGTTCAAAGCAGAGATACGTCAGGGTATAGAAAAGGGAATATTTGTGAGAACGTTAATTTTGGTAAAAATTGTGGTATTTCTTCCGCACCTGATGCTATTTTAAAGCAGATACGGAAAGTACAGGATATGTACCCTAACCTTATTTTTACAACCGTCAGCGCCCGCCCATATTTTGCGATTGGTTATGATACACCTGATCATTACTAAGCGATACTACAGATGCGAACTGGAACACAGGGATACCTTATCTCGTCGCTCAGAAACGCTTTTGAAACGAAAACGCCAGCAGACATCCATTATCACGCTTTATAAAATTGTTATCGGGCAATACGACCCGGAGCATAAACTGTATATTGAAGAAATATTTGATTTGATTCCGAGCGAGCTCAATTCAAAAAACAAGAGGTTTATTTTAAAAAACCTCAATGAAAATTTTAAGTTTTCAAGATATACGAACAGCTTCATATGGTTGAAAGACGCAGGTGTGGCGCTGCCGACGTTCTGCGCCAGCGAGCCTGTCGTCCCTCTCAAGCTGTCGCAGTCAACGAATCCGTTTAAGCTGTTTCTGTCAGACGTGGGCTTTTGGCTTCCATGTATATGAATGGTATACAGATAAAGATACTGAATCACGAAAAGGATATCAATTATGGTTCCGTATATGAAAATGCTGCGGCGCAGGAGTTGACCGCGCACGGCTTTGACCTTGACGCTCTGAAGTAAAAACCTGAAAAACAGAAAGGAGGATTACCTGATGGACCCAATGGACCTGATCCGGGATAAGTTTTCGCAGGACTGCACGGTGGAAACCGTTCTGCATCTGCTCATGTCGCATTTTTCCCTGTCGGAGCAGGAGGCTCAGGCGGAGATTGACGAATATTTTGAGATTGTGGAAGGAATGCAGAAATAATTAAATGACTGTTGGTAATACTCTCTGCAGGGTTTTTATCGTTTTCACGTTATATCAATACATGACAGGCTGTCCACCACAACATCTGCGCCATAGTCATCATCCGCGCCTGATGTCCCTGCTCCATTTAACAAAACTGTTTTACATCCTGCGGCTTTGCCTGCCAAAATATCATTTTTACCATCACCAACCATAATACTCTGTGATAAATCAATATTAAAATCTTCAGCCGCTTTAAGAAGCATACCCGGTTTGGGCTTCCTACATTCACAATTAAATTTGAGTTCCGGCACTTCTCCTTCATAACCTTTATCCGGATGATGCGGACAAAAATAAATACCGTCAATATATGCGCCGTCTAAACCTAATAATGTTTCCATTTTATTATGGATACATTTTAATTCATCAAATGAAACCTCACCCCTTGCGCACTCGACTGGGTCCATCCGACCCATAATAAAAACCCAAAAGGACTTAACTTTTTTTCTTTCTGGGTTATATTTTACCATAAAATTCAGTATACTGCTTTCATATATGGAACAGCATATGCAAACACAAATACCAGTTCTAAAAGTACACCAAATGCCAGGTACAAATACATAAGATTATGAGTCTTAATTTTTAAGATTTAGATTTTTTTAATATATTTATTTTCTTTAGAAATATATTAAAATCTCTCCTTCTAAAAACTACTGTAAATAACATTACTATAGTAAAAGATACACTAAATACAACTATTGCATTGCGAAACCATTCAATATAATTTTGGGGTGTTGCAATGGGCAATATATTTATGCTTAGTATTATTAATGTCATTTCTACAAATGATAATAAACTTTTCTTTAATATCGCATATTTTTCTACCTCTATTACATTTTTATTCATATATATTGAATACTGTATGGTACGAAATACTGTTGCCACAAGAGTGCCAACAGCTACGCCAATAAGCCCATACCTAATTACTAAAGTAACAGATATTAAAATATTCAATACAACTTCTATAATAGCACCGCTTCTTGTCTGTTTGTAGTGTCCTGCTGCTTGTACTACAAGTTGACACGGAAGACGCACTATATTAAAAAAATTAGCTAATATGATAGTATATGCAAATATAGGCCGTATATAGTTTACATCATTGATTCCTATTGTATATATCTTTACAAAATCCAGTATCAAAACAGCTGCACATGTATATATTATAGTTGTTGCGCTAAACAAAAGTGTTTCAATCATGGAAATATTATTTCTTAATATATCATATTCTTTCTTCGCTATCATATTACCAAAAGCACCTTCAAGCCCGGCTGTAAAGGCTACTAATCCTCTGTTCAATCCATTTATCACAAGCCTGTATATACTATATACAGATACTTCAAGTATTTTTCCAAAAATGGTCAATACTATAACATCTGTATTTTGCATTACAAAAACACAGGCCTGCTGCCAAAAAGCATCCCAACGTTGTACTATTGCTTTATTATCCGGCTTAACATGCATATTGATATGATACCGTTTCCTGACATAATATCTTAATACTATTGGATATAAAATATATATAACTGTGCTTACCAATTTAACAATATGAATTGTTGCACCACAACTTATAAGACACGCTGCAGTAATCGTATTAATAATATTACATATTATTCCAATAACAGATAATATCCATACCCTTTGATCTGCCTGTAATACTATTTTGTATGTAATTCCAAAAAATGACTCTGCAAACGTACTGGCTCCAATGATCAGAAATAATGAGAAAGTAAAAAACCATTCAAAATTATCTTTTACAAAAATTGGATATATTGTAGCAAATCCTAAAATAACTGCAGTAAGTATTAAAGCAATCTTTTTCATAAAGATATCTGTTGCTTTAACAATAGAACTTATTTTATCATTATTTTGTTCAGCAAGTGGTCTGTACAATGCTGCTCTTGTAACACCGCCTATACCGGAACGAAGCAGAACTGCACACCCAAGAAACTGTGAAATTGAGGTTGTAAGGCCATTATATTTTGAATCAAATGCCAGTAATATTAACCTTGGAAGGATAAAACCACATATGACTGAAATTATTTCCTCAAGCAACCCTGCTATTGTATTAACTACTGCCTTTCTGCCACGCATATATAAACTCCTTATTATTTAATTTTAATTCCAAATTCTGACTTCATATTTAATCTTTTGAAATGTTATCTTATGTAAAAAAATACACAGCTTAACTAGCCAGATTGCAGATGCATACTTACCTGTTCCTGAATTAATTAACCAATTAACATTTATTCAAATTGATATACCCCTGAAAAGTTGTCCATTTACTTAAATTTTCATTCTTTCTTATTTCCATTACTTACTTCATTAACAGCCGTTTCCAAAAAATCCAATGAACTTTTCCTAAAATTTTCTATAACTTCTTTATATTTCTCATAATCAATTCTCTTATTCATAACCGATAAAACAGACTGATTTTCCGCCACAATTCTATCAGTAAATTCAACTCGTTGCAAAAAATCATTTACTTTTTTCTTAGCTCTGCCAATCACAACAAACTGTTTATTCAAATTTACAGAAAAAACAGACCCATGGAATGTATCCGTAATAACATAATTTGCATAAAGCATATATTGTACAAATTTTAAAGGAGAAAGAGCTATTTTTCTATTGCTTATGCTGTCTTTTCTATTTGTTCCACTTATAATCAATAATTTATTATTGTCCGCAAACCTGCGTAATTCGTATTCCTGCTTTTCTGATAATGATTCAAATAAATACAATAATATATATTTATTATTTACATCAGCCTTATCCACTAATTTCACATAATCTTTTTTGGTTAATAACATAGTTGGATCGCACACCATATAAACTTTTTTATCAGTCATAGATGAAATAATATATTTTGTACTTTCGTCACGAACACTGATATACTCCCATTTTCTGGAACATTTTTCTAGTTCCGGATAATTTTTTATGATTTGTAATGATGTATTTGCAACGGAACATGCATATGTTATAATATGTTTCTCCTCAAATTCCACACCCCAGTATATATTTCTTAGTTTTTTGAAATATTCTGTTTCAACATTCCATATTGTATCGCTTCCTAATATTATGCAATCTACGTTATCCAAATTTTTAATATCTGTTAAAGGAAATACATGTCTGCAAAATTTGAATTCATTATATTGCTTTCTAATGCTTATGGCACCTTTAAAATCAAGTTTTAAAAGTTTTTTTATTATTTTCTTTATATAAGAAACTGTTGGATTATAAGAAATTCCCGAATGCGAATTTTTTTTTAAATATATAACATCATGTCCTAACCTTCTAATAGAATATCCTAACGCCCATGCCTGTAAAAAACTTCCGCAGTTTGTATTATCATGAACCGTAACTATGCAGAATAGCGCCATTGTTTCCCAATTCCTTCCTTTACTATATTATCCTCAAAATTTCATTTGTTAAAACTGCTGGTTTTCGAACAGTTTTTCCCTACAAGTTCTATCCTGTTTTCTAACTTTAAGTTCCATTCTTCTAGCTTAATTTTTTTCATTCCTCCACCACTGTCATACGTACATTAAGCACGAATTGATCCGGAAGCTTATATATATAATGTGCCGAGGGTATGATAGATAGATATTTATATATTTTACCTAATTTATTCTATAGTACTCCTTTATAATTTACATTTTAATTCAATTACCTATTTTAGAAGCAAACAACTCCCTATATCTGTGTCGACTACAGATAGCAAAAATCATATCTATAACAGTCCATCCTCCGACAACAACCCATCCCCGACATACAAGTATATATGATGTTCCTGGTATTATGTACATACGTGCCATTAATCCGGACATTATACAGGCAATCAAACCTGTTATTTTATAATTTTTAATTTTATATGGTCCTTCCATATTTGGTTCTTTTTTTCTTAATACCAAAAACGAAATTGAAACCATACAATATACAGTACAACATGTAAAATTGGCCGCATCTACAATCCACACAATCATCACTATTCCAAAAAAGGCGCTATTACAGATAATATTCCTATAAGTAATAATGCATTTACCGGAGATTTATATTTTGAATGTATTTTTGTAAAACTTTTAGGTATCATATATGAATCAGCCATGGAATATATCGCCCTGCTTCCGCCTATTAAAAAAGCATTCCAGCTGGTAACAATTCCACATATTCCGGCAATTATTAAAACATAAGCCATGCTATTACTCCCAAATGCTTTTTTCATTGCATCTGTTGCAACAAGTCCGGTAGATGATATGGAATTATTTATTTCTTCTGCCACCTGATGTATAACATCAAATCCCAACAAAAAAACGGTGCTGTAATAGCCATTTTTATAATATTCTCAATAATACTATAACCTGTTCCTTTAAACATCTGTCCCGCCAAATTT
>CANPYY010000058.1 GCA_947588675.1 uncultured Lachnospiraceae bacterium
TACTTCTAATCTCGTCTACCAGCTCATGCACCGTCGTACACGGGCACATCTCCGATGGTTTTGTTTTTCCTTCTCTTTTACACTGCTCCAGTTTCTGTTGCGCTATCTGGATTGCCTTTTCCTCGTCGCCGGCTTTGTAAATTTTTTCATACATCTGCTCATCAGCCTTGAAATACTTCTGTCCAGTCTTAGTTTCATATACTCGTTCAAAACCTGAACAACAAGTCCAAGAATCTTGGATTGCCGGCATAAAACCAAAGTAAGCATACATCCATATCTCAAAACATGGATTGGACCAGCCCACTTGTATTCCTCTATTCTCTGCTTCTTTTATAATCTCATCAAACCCCTGCACCTGGTCTCTATCAAACACAATCCATGGGGCTCGATACTGGGCATCATAAGCAGTGAGTTCCATACATTTATCAATCATAGTGCGAGTTTTAGTCTCTACTACCTTTATTACGAGCTTGTCTCTGACATTCTCCGGCAAAGCCTGATGAAATCCTTTGAAAAAACAACGCTCCGTAGCCTCTGTATCCGTAACGATCAAATAATAGCCTAATTCCGGTACTTTGAATTGCTTCCTCTGCTCGCGAGATTTTCTGTTACCTGTTCTATCTTTTTTTGCCATTCTAATCTCTCCGTTTCACTCCGGCCGGCGCTAAGTCAATGTCTCCCGGACACTCAGCGTCCTTAAATATATCAATACTCTTTAAAGCAGGGATTGCGCCATACTTTCCTATCAAGTAATTCTTCTCATAGCTTTCGTCCTTACGGATACGAGTACCATCATCGTCCACGAAATCTGCCAATGAATACAGTGCAGAAACTCCCTCTTCATCCTTCTCCACAAACCAGATCTCATCACGGCGCAATAGCTGATTAGACAACTGCCATGTATCATGCGTAGTAAACACAATCTGAGCATGATTAGTATTTATTTCCGGGTTCAAGAATGTAAGCAGGAAGTTTCTTACCAGTAATGGATGCAGACGGGCATTCAATTCATCAATAAAAAATACACTTCCCTTCTCCAACACATCCTGCAATTCCGGATACAATGCAAACATCTTCAATGTACCTGCAGATTCTAATTCTAACGGAATTTCTGCCATTTCATCAGAATCAATCATTTTATGAAGTGCATGAATCTTATACTTTTCCTCCTTGGATTCACTCTCTTTAGGAACCTTTTCTATTCTAAAATCTCTGATATGCTCATCAAATGATGCAAAGTATTCTACAACTTTCTGCTGAACATTCTTGTCTTCCACAAATCCCTTTGGTAATCTGTGTGACATAAAGAAATTTGTAAAAGGATCTCCAAAATCTGCAAACTCATTTGCAAGGAACCAATCTCTGATATCCTTACACTTACCAATCTTCAGCTTTGCTCCCAAAGAAATAATAAGCACCTGCTTTTCCAACGCTATCTGAATATTATCCCTGCTGCTTTTCGGAAAACCTGACAAATCTAATTCATCTGCATTTCGATAAAAAACTGTACTGTACTTTCTCGCAGTCTTTGCCTTAGAATTTAACCATTCCTCCGTTACACCTTCTTTATCGATGCAAAACCCGTAGTTATATGTCTTTTCGGCCTTATCCCCCGGCAATGTAAAATAAACCTCAAAACTTGATCCGGCATCGGCAGATGTGGAGTCAAATAAATACGGTGTCGGTCTGAATTCCTCAAACTTCTCATCTTCATCACCATATTTGAAAGAATCAGCAACATATTCGGACATATATTCAAAAGCATTGTATATATTGGACTTTCCGCTTGCATTTGCACCATAGATGGCGGCAGCCGGTAAAATCTTCTCACTACCGATCTTCACTACTCTGTCTGAGAACTCGGTCATCTTTGCAGCAGATAAATCCAAAACTGCCTCTTCTTTAAAAGATTTAAAATTTTTAAAATTAAATTGAATTAACATGATTGCTGCCTCACCTTCTTTTCTATTTTCTATTATATACAGATTTTTTTAAAAATCAACATGTATATGTGATTTTTTCTCATTTTATTGTGCTTTTTATATTAAAGCATTAAAAAATCACTTAACTTGCACACTGTACAAATTAAGTGATCACACCTCATAGGTATTATTCAAAATGATTTTACTTTTCTCGGCTCCGTCATTTGTCGGTTCCGTTTTTGGAGTTAGGATGTTTTATCAGAACCAGACGCATTCTCTGCTTCAAACGTAATTGTCACATCACCGTCTCCTGCTGCCTTTGCAAAGCCTGCCGCATCCTCAATCTTTCCTACCGTTGTATACTTATAGGATGTATTGTGAGATTTGTAAAAAGTCACCAGACAATCTGAGCCATACATCATAATATCTCCGGCTTTTATTTCCTCCGGCACTCTCTCATCAGCAGGAAATTCCTTATCAAAATAGCAGTACTTTTCATTCCCGTTCAACTCTTTCATCTTAATCGTCACAGGCATTTCTTTCATCAATTCATCAGTCGTTTTATTCTTGTAAAAAATTGCCCGAAACGTCTCTCCGTTTACTGTAAGAACAACAGGCGCGCCTGTCTTTTCAGAGTAAGGATTTGTACGATTCACTTTGATTTTAAACCATTCCTTTCTAATTTTTCTGTCATTTTTCGATACCGTAACTGATATTTTCGCTGTACCTGCCTTTTTTGCTTTTAATTTTCCCGCCTTGCTGACGGAAACAACACTTTTATGATTCGACCTGTACTTTATCTTCAGCCCAGATTTTTTTGGCACGATTAAAATCTTTATATTTTTGCTGCTTCCCTTTTGCATACTAATCGTCTTTTTATTTACTTTTTTAGAATCAACTTTTAATGTCATGGATAAACTTGTCCGCGCCTCCGTTTTTGCTGCAGAAATAGGATATATGCTAAATGCAAATGTCAATCCCATTACAAACAGTATCAAAAACAGTTTCCACTTATTCTGCTTCAATAGTGTCACCTCACAAAAAATTTTTGCTCTTTTAAATAGTCGCTCATTTCAATGATTACGGAGTTTCCTTCACCATTTCAATCAATTCGTTTACCGCCCTATCTCTGCGCTTACATATCGAAATTAGCAGATACTTTCTTTAAGTTTTCGATGATAGGCAGATGCTGAGGACACACATTCTCGCACTGACCACACTGCAAGCAGTCTTTGGCTTTGCCAAATTTCTGATTCAACACACTATACTGCGCAAAGCTGGCCGTCCAGCCTTTCTCCTCTAAATTCTCCCGCATAACTTCATTATAAAGGGAAAAATACTGAGGAATCGCAATTTTTTCAGGACAGCCTTCCGTGCAGTAAGAACAGCCTGTGCACGGGATAGCAATCTTGCTGTTAATGATATTCGCAGCACGGAAACAAATATTCTTCTCATCTTCCGTAAGCGGGAGAAAATGTTCCATAAAACCGGTATTATCCTCAATCTGTTCCAAATTTGACATACCGGACAGCACTACCATCACATTGTCAAGAGACGCTGCGAAACGAAGCGCCCAACTTGGAATTGAGCAGTTCGGCTCATATTCCCTAAACAGTTTTTCTGCCTCCTTTGGTACGTTGGCAAGCGTGCCGCCTTTGACCGGTTCCATGACAATAACCGGTTTTTTGTGTTTGACTGCAACCTCGTAACAAGCGCGGGACTGGATCCACTCACTTTCCCAATCCAGATAATTAATCTGAAGCTGCACAAATTCCATCTCCGGATATTTTGTGAGCAGCTCGTCTAACAACTCGGCGGAATCGTGGTAAGAGAATCCAACGTGCTTTATTAATCCCTGCGCCTTCTTCTCCAACATCCAGTTGAAACAATCAAACTTCTCGTATTTAGGCAGCATGGCTGCCTCTATGCCGTGAAGAAGGTAGTAATCAAAATATCCCGCACCCGTTTTTTCAAGCTGACCGGCAAATACTTTGTCCCGATCTTCAAATGAATCGAAAAATGCCACGTGAAGTTTAGTTGCCAAAGTGAAACTCTCTCTCGAATAGCGATCCACAATGACAGTTTTCGCTACACTTTCACTGGCAAAACCGTTATACATTAGCGCGGTATCAAAGTAAGTGAACCCTCTTTCCATAAACAGATCCACCATCTTTTTTACCTGCTCGATATCTACATCGGCAGCGTTTGTTTTATCTAACAACGGCATTCTCATAAGTCCAAATCCAAGTTTTTTCATGTTCATCTCTCCTTTATTATTCATTATTTATGTCACTCTTAAATGAGCTGATTTTTCTCTCTTTTATAATAGATAATAACGGGGATTTTGGGTCGTGCATACAAAAATCAACCTCTTATTTCCAAATAACCGCTTGTACTCGGAAAATGGTGTAAACCCTAAAATCTATATATCCCTTTTGATATAAAATGTTTTTCACTATTTATAATGACTGTCGCATTAACCGGCGTTTCGATTTCATAATGCACGGTACCGCCTTCATAGCGCCACGAAGATTTAATCGTTCCATACGCGGTATCAAGTGTCGCGCTTATGCTTCCGAGCCGTTTATCCGGAATGGAAGCTATAATAACTTCTTTAAACCCAGCGGCTGTCTCTATTGGCTTAATCCCCGCTGCTGCCGAATAGAGCCAGTCGCACACCGAGCCGTAAGCATAGTGATTATATGAGTTCATATCAGTACTCCACAATTTTCCGTCGTCGCGTATTCCGTCCCAATGCTCCCAGATTGTCGTTGCGCCGTGGTTTACCTCATAAAGCCACGACGGGTATTCCTCCTGTAAAAGCAGACTGTATGCAGTTTCGGAATAGCCGTTTTCACTGAGCACATACAAAAGATATGGTGTTCCGACAAAACCTGTTTGGAGCTTATTTCCACCTGATACTATCATATCATTAAGCTGCCGCGCTATTTCTGGCTTATTATCTGTAAGATTGAAATACAGCGCAAGCACGCATTCTGTCTGTGTAGAATATTCAGTAAATGTATTTTTAAAGGTTGCCACAATATTTTGATACAGTTTCTCATACTCCGACATATCCTTACCGATTATTTTTCCTGCTTTTATCAGTATTTCCGTTGAATATGCGTAAAACGCGCTTGCGATAAAATCAATATCAGCCGATCCTATGTAACTGCCGTATGGCGCATCGAGAGCAAGCCAGTCACCATAATGTTTGCCCCAGAGCCTTTTATCATCCTCAGAACTTGTCCACAGATATTCCTCAAACGTGTCGCTTGTGATATAATCGACCCACTTTTTCATCATATCAAAATTCTGTTTTAAAATATCCTCTTTACCGTAAAACATATACATCTGCCACGGGATAATAGTCACAGCGTCGCCCCAAGCTGCGCTTGAACCGTTTAAAAGCCAAAAATTCGGCACGGTATTGGGAACAGAACCGTCTTTGCGCTGCTCCGCGCGCAAATCTCCGAGCCACTTGCCAAAGAATTTTTTTGTATCGTAATTATAACTTGCAGTTTTTACAAACACCTGCGCATCGCCAAGCCAGCCCAAGCGCTCGTCGCGCTGCGGACAGTCGGTAGGGATATCAATAAAATTATCACGCTGCGACCATAGCGTATTTTCGTATAATTTATTGACCTTTTCGCTGCCGGTTTTTATGTTACCCGTACGCTTCATGTCGGAATATACCGCAATCGCGGTAAAATTATCAATGCCGATATTATCCGGGTACTCGTCAAGCCGGATATACCGGAATCCGAAAAACGTAAAATGCGGCTTATACACCTGATGTCCGCTGTAGCATATATATTCGAACCGGGCCTTTGCACTGCGGTAATTCGCATTATAAAAATTGCCTTCACTATCGAGTATTTCCGCATGAGAAACAACTATTTTATCACCCCTGTTCGCAGTCAATTCAATCGACACATATCCCGCAATATTCTGCCCGAAATCAATCACACGTTCGCCTTTCGGAGTTGTAAACATCTTTACGGGCTTTATCCTCTCGTGTTCCGTAACGTATTCGCCCTCCTGGGGAATCAGCGTAGATTTTGAAATATCATTATTGTTTATTACCGCATTGCCAAACTGTTTTATTTCCGCTGATGCGTCGTACACCTCGCCGTCGTAAATATCCGAGAGCAATATACGGCTCGTACTTACCGTCCATGAATTATCTGTTGCGATAATTTGCTCCGAACCGTCATCATATGATATTTGAAGTTCCGCGATTACCATGCCGGGAGTTTTATTTATCTCCTCATCCGACGCGCTTATCCGCCCTCTGTACCAGCCCTTGCCTAAAAATATATCAATCATATTTTCGCTTTCAAGCATGTCTGTAATATCATATGTCTGATATTGCAGCCGCGCCTTATACGCTGTGCAGCCAGGCGCGAGGATAAAATTGCCGACACGGCTGCCGTTTATCCGCGCCTCGTAAACCCCTGTTGCGGTTATGGAAAGCACTGCGGATCTGACAGATTTACCAATACTGATATCCTTTGAAAACACAGGGCACACATCGCCGGTATCGATAGGCGAACATATCCAATTCGCGCTTTTTATCATGACTTCATCTCCTTCAGGTATTTCAATTTTCACATCCGGTTACAGATACGATAACATCACTATCATTTTCAAATATTCAATATGTAATATGCGTTTTTAATTGAGTATTCTCTACTCTAATGCAAATTCCAAAAATTCACCGCCGATTGAAATATTCTAATCTGTGCCATATCTTCTGTTCCCCACAACCTACCTCCCTAGGGTAAATCAGTTTCCACATTGCCATTCTTCAGAAACAAAAATACACATTCATTTTTTCCTCAAATCCGCAGAACCCTTTGATTTATTGGGTTTTTCTCGTCAGCAGAGCAACCGTCTCAATAGTTGTCTCATTTTCCAAGGGAAGTTCGGTCACTTCCTGACCGTTCAGCGGAACAGGGAAATTGAAGCTAAT
>CANPYY010000059.1 GCA_947588675.1 uncultured Lachnospiraceae bacterium
TATTCTCTGCGAGAATCTCCACCTTACCCTTGACATAATTAAAGGTGAAAGTGTTACCAATCATTGACACCTATACAGTTGACGGCATAAAGGCGGCATTTTCGGTACTTGATTTAAAATAAATAATACAATATAATATCATGGATTATATATAAAGGATATGACGACATGAAAAATTACAGAGAGATAATAAAAGACAAAAAGAGAATTGTAATAAAGCTTGGAACTACTACCATAACCCATGCCGATACCGGCAAACTGGATCTTATGAAGCTTGAAAAACTTGTCAGGGTGCTTACAAACATAAGAAATCAGGGAAAGGAAGTAGTAGTGGTATCCTCCGGAGCGATTGCCGTTGGAAGACAGGCCATAGGCCTTCTGAGCAGACCTGAGGAAAAATCCGTAAAACAGGCGTGCGCAGCAATAGGACAGGCAAGGCTCATGATGGTATACCAGAAACTTTTTTCCGAATATAACCAGATGACTGCCCAGATACTTATGACAAGGTATACTATTGATAATGAAGAAAACCGCAATAATGCCTGCGCCACGCTTACGGAACTTCTTAATATGGGCGTTATACCCATTGTAAACGAAAATGATACCGTAGCAACTGACGAACTTGACTTCGGCGATAACGATACTTTATCAGCTATAGTTGTGTCGTTAATCGGCGCAGACCTTTTAATACTTTTGTCGGATATTGACGGTCTGTATTCTGACGACCCGCATAATAATCCTGATGCAAAATTTATAAGTTATGTTGATAAACTGGACGACAAACTGTTTCAGATGGCAAAAGGTCCCGTTACTTTATCGGGAACAGGCGGTATGGAGAGCAAGCTTTCCGCTGCAAAAATATCTGCTGAGGCAGGAGCAGGCATGGTTATTGCCAACGGAGAGGACGTATATATACTTGAAGATATTATAGCAGGAGAAGACGTCGGAACATTTTTCAATCTGTAAGTAAGTTAGAAGGCGGTGCATATATTTATGAACGAGGCTGATATAAAAAGAATTAATGAATTATACCATAAGCAAAAGGAAATAGGGCTTAGTGATAAAGAAAAGGCTGAACAGGCGGCACTGAGAAAACAATATATTGAAAGCATACGAAAGAATATGCGGGGAAGCCTTGATAACGTGTCAATAATTAATCCTGACGGCAGTGTAACCAATTTATCTGATGTGAGGAAAAAACATAAGAGGTAATAACGGTATGTACGGTTTTAAAAAAAAGGATTTGCGTAATGAAATGAAAAACAGGCGAAACAGCCTGTCTGCGAATGAAACCCGCAAAGCAGGGGAGTGTATCTGCAAAAGATTACAGGATATTATTTTAAAAGATGTAAATACGCTTGTCCTTTTGTTTGCATCATATAATAATGAACCTGATACATATATAATATATGAAACTCTAAAAGAAAATTATCCGTTATGCGACACGGCATATCCTGCGGTATCAAAAAATAATTTCAAAAACGGCAATCCTGATATGGAATTTTACAGAGTGAATGACATATCGAAGCTTATATGCGGTTATAAGGACATAAAAGAGCCGGATGCAAAAAGATGTGATATAATAACGATAAATGAGATGTTTTCCCATTATGACAAAATAATAATACTGATACCGGGACTCGCATTTGATGTATATGGGAACAGGACAGGCTACGGCGGAGGCTTTTATGACAGATACCTTATGAGACTTTTTATGTACGGTGGCAGGAACAATCATGCAGATGTATTAAAGACCGGAATATGCCACGATTTTCAATATATTGATAACGGATATATTATATCGGAAGCGCACGATATTAAATGCGATTGTATAATTACCGATAAGAGGATTATTTATATAAAACATTATAATAAGGAGGCATAACAGCATGGAACTTAATGAAATCGGAATTGCAGCCAGAAACGCAGCTATCAGGCTTAACAGGATTGGAAGCGCAGAGAAAAATAAAGGTCTTGGTTTCGTATCTGCCGCGCTAAAAGATAATAATAACATGGAGCTTATTATCGAAGCCAATAAAAAAGATATTGAAAATGCAGTAAATAATAATATGAAAGATTCGCTGATTGACAGATTGTCCATGAATAAGCAGAGGATTATGGCAATGGCAGAGGGTATTGACCAGATTATATCGCTTGACGACCCCGTAGGCGAAGTTTTATATATAAAAGAACGACCTAACGGATTAAAAATAGGAGAAAAAAGAGTACCCCTTGGCGTTGTCGGAATAATATATGAATCCAGGCCGAACGTTACCGCAGATGCTTTTTCACTGTGCTTTAAAACGGGAAATGCAGTAATACTCCGCGGCGGAAGCGACGCAATAGAATCAAACAGACAGATTATAAGCATTATAAGAAACGCGCTCGAAAATGCAGGACTTCCCAAAAATGCAGTACAGCTTATTGAAGATACAAGAAGAAGCACTGCCGAAGAATTTATGAAATTAAACAGATATGTAGATGTATTAATACCGCGCGGAGGCGCAGGACTTATAAAGACTGTAGTTGAAAAGTCAACAATACCGGTAATCGAAACGGGTACCGGAAACTGCCATATATATGTGGATGAAAGCGCCGATATAGATATGGCCGCAAATATTATTGAAAATGCAAAAACACAACGGCTGGGAGTATGTAATGCCTGTGAGTCGCTTGTAGTTCACAGCAAAATAGCAGATAAGGCGCTTTCTGCAATTGAAAAAAGCCTTACTGCAAAAAATATAGAAATCCGCGCCGACGAAAGAGCTCTTTGCCTTATGAATAATGCGGTGCCTGCATCAGAAGACGACTGGGGCACCGAATACCTTGACAGAATAATATCGGTAAAGACGGTAGATTCCATAGACGAAGCAATAGCCCATATCAATAAGTATAATACCGGACATTCGGAATCAATAATTACCAACGACTACAATAATTCCGAAAAGTTCCTTGACGAAATTGATGCCGCGGCTGTATATGTTAATGCCTCCACAAGGTTTACCGACGGCTTTGAATTTGGTTTCGGAGCGGAGATTGGCATAAGTACCCAGAAACTGCACGCACGCGGTCCTATGGGACTTAAAGCGCTCACAACCACCAAATATATTATATACGGAAATGGACAAATCAGAGAATAATTATCATATTTTTGCATAAATGACTGTATAATTTATATGCGGAATTTTTGAGGAGGGCATATGGATTATTACAGTTATGAAGATATTCTTTCTGATGCGAAAAAGCTGCAAAAAGAATATTTTGGCCTTATAGAATGTGAAACTATAGGCTATTCGGTACAAAAAAGAAAAATTATTATGCTTATAATGGGATGCGGTTACAGAAAAATATTCCTTACGGCGGGTATTCACGGCAGGGAGAGTATCAATCCAAAAGTTTTAATGATGTTTATCAGGCATTATGCCGAAGGTTATTATGGAAAGCCTCTCTTTAGTAAATACAGTTTCTGTATAATACCGTTACTAAATCCTGACGGATATACAGAAGCTCTCACAGACAGTAATAAAGCCGGTTACAAACTTAATCATAACGGCGTTGATATCAACAGGAATTTTCCGTCAGTGCATTACAGAAGCGGAGGTACAAGCGGGGAATATGCGGCTTCAGAGCCGGAAACCAGGGCGCTTATCATGGCGTTTAAAAGCCATCCGTCAGTTATGTATATAGATTTTCATTCAAGAGGGGAATGTATATATTATTACAGAAGTGCAATGGGAGAAGAATACAATAAAAAACAGCGCGCCATTGCGGAAGAAATTACCGAAGGTTCAGGGTATGCAGCCGTACCGCCCGAAGATGAAATAGATACAGGAGATACCGGAGGAAATTCTGTGCATTATTATTCGGAAACTTTTAAAATGCCTGCATTTACAATTGAAACAGCGCCTTGCAATACATTGTTTCCAATGGATATATCACTTGCGGACGATGCTTTTATAAAACTCAAAAATCTGTTGTGTAACATAGTATCAGCAATTGACAAAAAAGACATTTATTCATATAATCAATAAATGTGCATTATTATGTGTAAGGAGGAAATGTCATGAAGGCATACGGGCTTAATGAATTAAGGGAAATGTTTTTAAAATTCTTTGAGGAGAAAGGACATCTCAGGCTAAAGAGTTTTTCTCTTGTGCCATATAATGATAACAGCCTTTTACTTATAAATTCAGGAATGGCTCCGCTTAAACCATATTTCACAGGACAGGAGATACCTCCGAGAAAAAGGGTCACTACATGTCAGAAATGTATAAGAACGGGCGATATTGAAAATGTAGGCAAGACTGCCCGCCACGGTACATTTTTTGAGATGCTTGGTAATTTTTCATTTGGAGATTATTTTAAACACGAGGCTATTGCATGGTCGTGGGAATTTCTTACAGAGGTAGTCGGTATAAGTAAGGACAGATTGTATCCGTCAGTGTATGTGGACGATGACGAAGCATACAAAATCTGGAACGAAGAAATAGGAATTGATAAAAGCAGAATATTTAAATTCGGCAAAGAAGATAATTTCTGGGAACATGGTTCAGGTCCGTGCGGTCCGTGTTCTGAAATATATTATGACCGCGGTGAAAAATACGGCTGCGGCAAACCGGATTGTACGGTAGGATGTGACTGCGACCGGTATATTGAAGTATGGAACAACGTATTTTCCCAGTTTGATAATGACGGCAACGGTAATTATTCAGATTTGATACAGAAAAATATTGACACCGGCATGGGACTTGAAAGGCTTGCAACGGTAGTTCAGGATGTTGATTCAATATTTGACGTCGATACAATAAAGGCAATCCGTGACAAAGTATGCGAGATTGCAAATGTTAAATATAAAACAGATGCAAAAAAAGATGTTTCAATAAGACTTATTACTGACCATATACGTTCAGTTACATTTATGGTGTCAGACGGAATAATGCCTTCAAATGAAGGAAGGGGTTACGTCCTTAGAAGACTTTTAAGGAGAGCCGCAAGACACGGAAGGCTTCTTGGGATTAAAGATAAATTCCTTACCAAAATATGCCAGACCGTAATTGATGAATCACGTGACGGATATCCGGAACTTGAAGAAAAGAAAGATTACATTTTCAAGGTACTTACTACCGAAGAAGATAATTTTTATAAAACTATTGATGCAGGTCTTGTAATCCTTGGCGATATGGAGGAAAAACTCATTAAAGAAGGCAAAAACATACTTTCAGGCGACGACGCTTTCAGATTGTATGACACATACGGATTTCCGATTGACCTTACAAAAGAAATACTTGAAGAAAAAGGGCTGATGGTTGATGAAAAAGGCTTTAACGCTGCGATGGAGATACAGCGGCAGACTGCAAGAAATGCCAGGGAAGAAAGTAATTTTATGGGAGCAGAGGAAACCGTATACCAGCTTATAGATGCAGATATCACTTCCGTTTTTGTAGGGTATGACAGGCTTGTTCATACATCCGATGTACTTGTACTTACTACGGATGATGAAATTGTTGATGCGCTGAATGAAGGTGAACGCGGAACGGTTATTGTATCTGAAACTCCATTTTATGCTACTATGGGCGGACAGATGGCCGATACCGGAATCATTACTGCCGAAACAGACAGTTTATTTGTTGTAGAAGACACAATAAAGCTTCAGGGCGGTAAAATAGGACATGTTGGTATCATGAAAAAGGGATGTATCAGAAAATCCGATACGGTATGTCTTAAAGTAAATGAGGAAAAAAGACTTGCAACTGCAAAAAACCACAGTGCAACACATTTGCTTCAGAAAGCATTAAGAATAGTTTTAGGAACACATGTAGAGCAGGCCGGTTCAATGGTAGATGAACAGAAATTAAGATTTGACTTTACACATTTCTCAGCGCTTACAGACGAGGAACTTGAACGTATTGAGAATATAGTTAATGAGGAAATAGAAGCGGACCTTTTAGTAGACACACAGGTCATGACTCTTGAGGAAGCTAAAAAAACTGGAGCAATGGCTCTGTTTGGCGAGAAATACGGTGAATCGGTACGAGTTGTAAAAATGGGAGATTTCAGCATGGAACTCTGCGGAGGTACACACGTACCGAACACGGGCGTAATACGTGCATTTAAGATTATATCTGAAGGCGGTGTGGCTGCAGGAGTAAGAAGAATAGAAGCATTTACTTCAAAAGCCGTATTTGATTATTACAATGATATTGAAAACAGGCTTATTGAAGCCGCAAGGTCAGCAAAATCAGATGTTGCCGGTCTTACAAAGAAGATAGAAGCTTTTATGGGGGAGATAAAGAGCCTCAAAGCTGAAAATGAGAAACTGAAAAACAAACTTGCAAAAGATTCCATGGGTAATGTACTTGATAATGTAGTAAAAATAAAGGACGTAAGCTTTCTTGCCGTAAAACTTGAAAATACTGATGCAGACGCGCTTCGTAATCTTGGAGATTCTTTAAAGGAAAAGGTTGATAACGCGGTTATAGTACTTGCATCGGCAAATGGCGATAAAGTAAGTCTTATTGCCATGGCTTCGGACGGCGCGGTAAAATGCGGAGCCCATGCAGGCAATCTCATTAAGGCCATTGCTTCGTATGTAGGCGGCGGCGGTGGAGGAAGACCAAATATGGCGCAGGCCGGCGGTAAAAACCCATCCGGAATAGATACCGCACTTTCTGAAGCTGCAAAAATTCTTAAAGAACAGGTCAGCTAAATATTATAAAATTAGCAGATTAAGTTAAATTACGGAATATTTTGCTTGACGAAACTAAATTATATGTTATAATAAAGTTTGTGCAAAATAAACCCAAACAGTTGTATTGG
>CANPYY010000060.1 GCA_947588675.1 uncultured Lachnospiraceae bacterium
GCATCCAGTATTTTCTGCCGGATCTCGTTTACATCATCTTTTTGCACACATGGTCCCTCATACCCGCAATGAATACAGCCGATGCAAGGATGAATATCGGCATGGGCGGCGTCAATAATCTGCACACTGTTCCCTGCCTCCTCTGCGCCTTTGCGAAACTGCTCCGCCAGCATATTGGAAGAACCGTTTTTATTGGGACTGCCCTCTAATATCACAATCTTCATAATGTATCCACCCACGCTTTCAATTTGTCCGTGGAAATATTACCGTTTAGCATCTTGCCTTCTTTAATTACCGTATCAGCCGCTACCGAGCCCTTTAATCCGTCCACAGCTTTTCCAAACCCGCTGCCGCCGGAAGTGGCAAACAATATAATTTTCTTTCCTGAGAAATCATAGCTTTCCAGAAAGCTGTTAATAATCGTAGGCGCTACATACCACCAAATAGGAAAGCCCAGCAGTATTTTGTCATAGCTGCTAATGTCGGCATCCTTGTCTGCCAATGCCGGACGGCTTGATTTATCATTCATCTCCACAGAGCTGCGTGATTTCTTATCCATCCAGTTTAAGTCCGCCTGCGTATAAGGCACGGCTGGCCTGATTTCATACAAATCTGCGTTTGCCGCATCCGCAAGGTTTTTCGCTGCCTTTGCGGTCGTTCCGCTTGCCGAAAAATATGCTACCAATGTTTTACTCATATCTGTTTCCTCCTGTTCTATCTATACTTGCTGAAGTTCGTCTTATTTATTTTATAGTATTACTCTTTCCGGCTATTTAGTTAATTCCAAGCCCGTCTGCCCATTCCATAACATCTTCAGCAGAAGCTCCGGCAGAAAAACGTTGTCCGTCAAGCCATGTGGCTCCGCTTGCAGATGACCGAAGAGCCGAATCGCTGTTTCCAAATCCGCTGCTTGCTGAAGTACAGAACGCCGCCAGCGTTTTGCCTGAAAAATCATAACTCTCTATAAAGGTACTCATTATCCGCGGAGCTTCTCCCCACCAGATTGGATAACCAATGAGTACAACATCGTACTGTTCCATATTTCCCACAGAGCCGGAAATCGCGGGACGGGAATCAGGAGCATCCATTTCTACAGACGAGCGGCTCTCCGGGTTGTTGTAGTCCAAATCTTCCTCCGTATAAGGCTGCTCCGGGGTTATTTCATATATGTCGGCACCAAGTCCATCCGCCAGTTTCTGCGCCACGCCCTCGGTGTTGTTCGTCGCCGAAAAATATGCGACAAGGATTTTACTGTCCTCCGGCTCAGAAACAGAGCCGTCCGAAGTTTGTAATTCTTCCGTGTTACTTTGCGACGCTTCAGCATTTCCGCTATTTTTTTCAGTTTCCTCTACTCCGTCACAGGCGGCAAGAGATAGTATCATAATAATTGCCAGTACAATCGCCGTAATCTTTTTTATTTTCATTTCAAACCTCCATATTGCTTATCATCCACCGGTTCCAACCATTCATTTGAACCGTTTTCACCCGGAACTTCGATTGCCAGATGGGAAAACCAGCTATCCGGCGCAGCGCCATGCCAATGCTTAACCCCAACGGGAATATTAATACAGTCGCCCGGCTTCATCTCGATGGCGTCTTTGCCCCACTCCTGATAGTACCCACGTCCGCCGACGCAAACCAAAATCTGTCCGCCGCCTTTGTCAGCATGATGTATGTGCCAGTTATTCCTACAGCCCGGTTCAAAGGTCACATTGAAAATCCCAACCTGCTCTCCCGATACCGGAGCGAGATAGCTCTGTCCCGTAAAATACTGTGCAAAGCCGTCGTTTGGCGCGCCGATGGGGAACAGCATCGAAGCGGCATGAGCCGCCTTTGCGTCCTCCTCGGAAACTTCCTCGTTCCACACATCCTTTGCCAGACGGAACACCGCCCAGGCTTTCGGCCAGCCAACATAAAATCCGACATGAGTTATAATGGCGGCTATCTCCGCACGCGTTACACCGTGGGTTTTTGCATTTTCCAGATGATAGATAAGAGAGGTGTCCGTAATTCCGGATGACATAAGCGCCACCACTGTAATAATGCACCGCGTTTTTAAATCAATGTCCTGATTGTTCCAATTCTCTCCAAAAAGAATGTCGTCGTTGAAATGGGCAAAATCCGGCGCAAATCCGCCAAGTTGATTTCTACCCGCAGTCTGAGTAATTTTTTCCATTTTTTTACCTCCTAAAAATTTATACTACATTTCCTGCCTTCTGCTTGCCGTTCTGCGCCATGACGCCGACAAGCGCATGCGGAATATACAGTTCCTCCAAATAATCAATCTCGTCCTGTGACAGAGTAAGTTCCACGGCTTTTACCGCGCCTTCCACATGAGAGAACTTTGTCGCTCCCACCACAGGAGCGGTCACTTTTGTCAAAAGCCACGCAAGGGAAATTTCCGTCATGGAAACGCCCCTCTCGTCTGCCAGTTCTGCGACACGGGCGATAATTTTTCCATCCGCCTCCGCCGTGGCGTCATATTTAAACTTAGCATAAGCGTCCTGCTCCAGCCGTTTCGATGTCTCGCCGGGGCGTTTAGAAAGCCTCCCTCCTGCCAGGGCGCTGTAAGGCGTCATGGCAATCTTCTGGTCAGCGCAGAAAGGAGCCATTTCCCGTTCTTCTTCACGGGCAATTAAGTTGTAGTGTCCCTGAATGGACACAAACTCCGTCAAGCCGTGTTCCCTTGCATAGAAATTCGCCTTGGCAAGCTGCCATGCAAAGCAGTTTGAGATACCTATGTATCTGGCTTTGCCAGACTTTACTGCGTTATTCAGGCCTTCCATAATCTCCTCCATCGGCGTGTGATAATCCCACATGTGATAGATATAAAGGTCTACATATTCCATACCAAGATTTGCAAGGCTCTGATTCAGATAATTCTCAATATGCTTCTGACCACTTATGCCGGCATCAATCTCCTCCTGTGTCCGGGGTGTAAATTTGGTAGCAATCACATAATCGTCCCGTTTTGCAAAGTCCCTGAGCGCACGTCCGACATATTGCTCGCTAGTGCCGTTCTGATAAACAATGGCGGTGTCGTAAAAATTGATTCCCATATCAAGACCACGTTTAATAATCTCTCTGGTCTTTGCCTCGTCCACAGTCCAGTTATGCTGTCCGGTGGCAGCGTTGCCAAATCCCATACAACCCATACAAATCCGCGAAACCTTTAAATCGGATTTTCCCAAATTCGTATACTTCATTAAAAAACCTCCTTATTTTAATCTTTCAACAAACCTCTTACACAGTTATACGTAATCTCATAAATTGTCATAAATACATAATTTACACCGGCCTTCTCCATTGCCATCCTCTGTTTATCATTAACCACAGTATACGGATAAATACCAAACATAAACGGAAAAAAGGTATATAGAAAATGCTGTTTATCTGTAACCGGCATTTCCGGAAAATACTGTTCAAGACAACGCATGACTGCACTCAGGGAACCTCCGTAAGCAACCTTAAATTCTGTAAGCCGCTCAAGCCGGCTGCTGCTTTCCAAATCATAATGATTCATCGACATGATTTTGAGCAATTGACCCCGCTTTTCCAGAGAATGCGCCAGTTTATCGGCAAATTCATCTTTGGTGAGCGCAGCGTTTTCCTCCATGATTCGGTTCAAATCGTCAATCCAAAGTTCGTTTTCCCTTTGCAGTAAAGCGAGAAATATTTCTTCCTTTGTCTGAAAATAGTTATAAATAGAAGTTCTGGTAAAACTTGTTGCGTTTCCTATATCCTTCAAAGTAATCTCTTTAAAACTTTTTGTCTTATACAACTTCTCGCAGGCGTTAATAATTTCTTCCTTTCTTGCATTTGTAAGTTCCGGCGACCCCTTAGGCATCTTGTATCCTCCCTTTTGTTTTCTCTTTTTACTGCTTTTCTTTAAAAGAAAGACATTTGCAAATAACGTCCCCTGTTCTTAAATAATTATAGGTTGGGAACTCGAACAGTACAGGCTTTAAAGTGTTGTAATTAATCTTACCTTCTATATCCAGATGTTCTTCTGCCACATAAGTATTGTCAATCGTACAGATAAAGCTCTCAAAATTCGGAATTTCATACACATCTGCAACACTGCACTCCAATGTCAGCGGAGCATCCTTTATTATCGGCACTCCTGCTTCCCCCTGTTCATAGGCAAACACTTCCGATTTATCCACCTTACTGCCGCTGACAGAGCCGACATAATCCGCCTGTGGCAGTATATTCTCATCTACAAGGTTGATTGAAAGTTTCTTCGTTTCCTTAATCATACCGTTAATAAAATGAGGCGCAGCAAGGCTTACCAGTACACGGTCATGCCCGATAATTCCCAAATGTCCCACTAATGTCCATGTAGGTTTATCACCATTCATTGCGCCAATAACCGTAATCGGCATAGGATAAAGCGCAAGCTTGGAACAATATTTTTCTTCATATCCATGTACCTCCATTTCTTCATTCTGACATCGTGTCAATATGAAGTATATCATTATTCTGACACTGCGTCAATATATTTTCAAAAAAATTGCTTCATATGAAACATATTTTTCTTATAACAAAATCAGACCTCCATTAATAAATGTGGTCTGATTTTGTTATATTATAAAATTTATTATCTTTTCCACGAAACAAGTGGAGCAGCAACTTTCTCCGATATTCTCACTATCCACTAAGTAAGTTTTTGACATTTGCTACCTCATATGCCAGAACATCTTTATTTTATTTAAAAACTATTATCCTCTTTCTTTAGAACCCATCTTCCATATACCTTTTTATTATTCCGTACAGTATATGGTCTTACTCTGCCATAAGTATATTTTTTCACGCCTGAAAGTTTAACCGTAAATTGCTTCTGGTCTTTTTTTATCCACAACGTCTTTACATTCTTCTTAAAATTTTTTGATGATGAAAACTGGCACTGATAACCCGATATATCTGATATACGGTTATCCATATTACAGACATATTTAATTGCACCTTCTTTATAATATCCTGACAGATGCACGTACCAGTCTGCATATTTGTCTGTATCGGATTTTTCAAAAACAATCGTAGTACGATAGCCTTCAAATGCATTATCTGCATAATTTTTGGAATCACCGTGGATTGTTACCGTTCTTTTATTCTTATACGTCACATAGTCGCTGGCAAATGCGGAATCACCTATATACTCCACGTGTTCAGGTATATCAAGCACAGTCCAGCCCGTACCTGTAAATGTTCCCTCCTCTATTGTATCAACCGTATCTGGAATAGCTATATTTTTAAAGTTATCACACTCCAAAAATGCACATTTACCTATCTTTCTTATTCCGCTTCCCCAGTTCACATTAATAAGTCCTGAGCAGTCATCAAACGCATGTTCCCCTATTATCTGAACACTGTCTGAAAAAGTAATGGATTTCATATCATCGTTATTACTAAATGCGTCTTTATATATCTCCGTGATTCCATCAGGTATTATAACATTTTCGGCTTTACCTTCATACTTTAAAATTATTGTTTTATCAAATATGTACATATCTTCTATTTTCTCCAATCTGGCAGGATATCTCTGCGCCAGATAACTGTAAGTACATCCGTAATATTCTCCGCCATTTTCATATAAAAAATTATCATTAAGCACATAAAACGACTCTATATCAAGGCTCTCGGTATTCAAAATAAGCCCCTCGTCCGGATTCTGCATATTTTTTGCTACGTCAATGTCTGAGTCTATGGATATACCGATATACTTTTTATCATCTATCTTTTTTACAGAAGGCGGAATAACAATTTTCTCTATATCACAGCCCGGATATGAATCTCCCTCCGGATCTGACGCACAGTAAAATACCGATGCGATACAAAATTCTTCACATCCGTCCTCAACGACAACTTCTTTTCGCCTGGCAGGCACTCGCACAATCTGCTTTCCGTCTTTTGAATATATTACGCCGTCAATGCTCTTATAATTCTTATCCTTTTTCATTACTTTAAGATTATCTGAATAAAATATATCTGCATTTTTTATGAGAAGCGGCGTATTAAACCGTACCGTTCCTATCTTCATCCTCCTGTAACCGTTGAAAATCATGTATTCTGCTTCATCCCCGTCTTCCACTTCCTTTACCGTAAAATCCCCGGGTATAGTGAGTATTCCTATTTCCTTACAGTTATAGAAAGCGCCCTGCTCAATCGTTTTTACCGAGGAAGCTATGGTTACTCTGTCAAACCTCTTAAAATTTGAAAATGCATTATATGACAGGGCTGTAACCCCTTTTTTTACGATTACATTCTTAATCCTTCCGGGTTTTTTTACATTTATTCTGCTCTTTAACACACCTTTTCCCGATACTGTAACAGTATCCCCTTTAACCTGTACTTTAACTTTTGCATAAGCAGCTTTGCCGCCTGACAAAAAGCACGCGCACATAAATATAACTGTTAATAACGTAACGATATATCCGCTATATTTTATTTTTTTTACCATAAAACATTACCTCCCAATTGACACAATATTATCCGCCATAATTATATAATCGCCTGTCATAATTCTAATATTGTATTTTTCACAAGTCAATATAATAAATCATGATAAAAAAACAAGGACTGCCGCCCAAACAAAACCATCTGTTTAAGCGGCAGTCCATATTCAGGAGTGATAAGTTTGAAACTAAAAGATAGCGGATAGAGTATAAAATTGAACATCACAAATAAGCCATCATATGGTGGCCAAAAA
>CANPYY010000061.1 GCA_947588675.1 uncultured Lachnospiraceae bacterium
GTACGATTATGTCTTTTGACAGCTTGTGAGGTGAACGCAATGAGTGATAGAAAGGATGAGGGCTACATCAGCCTTGAGGATGCTGCCAAATACTTAAACATTAAGCCAGTAACTCTGCGAAAGTGGATAAGGCAAAAGACAGACCTTCCTGCGCACCAGATCGGGCGCTTATGGAAATTTAAATGCTCGGAGCTGGATGCTTGGGTGAACAGCGGCAAGAGCGCCACAAAGTAACTTTTGCGATAGAAAGGGCTGTTTATATGGCTGATATTACACTATATAACCAAGATTGCATTGCTGCTATGCAACAAGTCAATGCGGAATCGGTAGATTTGATAGTAACAGATCCCCCCTATAATCTTGGTAATTTCATGAAAAAACGAGACACCAATCTCAAAAAGATGCGGGATAACTTTTTTGGATCTGCTGGATGGGATGATATGGAATTTGATGAGTGGTCGAAGTCAATGGATGATTTCTTTAAGGCGGCGGCCAGAGTCATGAAAAAAGGTGGAACCATGATTGTATTTATGGCCATCATCAAAGTAGAAACGATTATTCAGCTTGCTGAAAAGCATGGCTTTTATTACAAGACAACTGGCATCTGGCATAAGACGAACCCTATGCCGCGGAATATGAATCTGCATTTTGTGAATTCGACTGAAGCCTGGGTGTATTTTACATATAAAAAGCGTACAGGAACATTCAATAATGGCGGTGCTATGTTCCATGATTTTATTGAAACTTCTGTCACACCAAATGGCGAAAGAAAATATGGCAAGCATCCGACACAAAAGCCGGAGAGTCTGATTCAGCATTTTGTCGAGATTTTGTCCAACCCAAACGATTGTGTTCTTGATCCCTTTATGGGAAGTGGAACCACGGGAGTTGTTTCGAAGCGGACAGATAGGAATTTCATAGGCATTGAACTTGATGCGACTTATTTCAAAATTGCTCAGAAACGAATACAGGAGGCATGACAACGATGAGACCTAAAGTAATAGATTTATTCGCAGGGGTCGGCGGTCTGTCTCTGGGATTTGAAAATTGTGGTTTTGACGTGGTTCTTGCCAATGAGTACGATGAGTCTATTGCTACAGCATACGAAGCTAATCACAGGGATACGCGAATGATAGTGGGTGATATTACATCACTCGACTTGGAGAAAACCTTCGGTGCCTATGCAGGAAAGATTGATGTGGTTATTGGAGGGCCTCCGTGCCAGGGATTTTCTCAGAAAGGGCAACGGAAAACCATTCATGATGAAAGAAATTTTCTGTTCAAATACTATGTTAAAGTTGTAGAACTGGTAAAACCGAAGTATTTTGTAATGGAAAATGTCCCCAATCTGTTAACTGCGGAAGGAGGGTATTTCCGCAAAGAAATCGAAGAACTATTCAATTCGATGGGATATCAGTTAAAGATGGGAGTTCTTAACGCATCAGATTATGGGGTTCCACAAAACAGACGGAGAGCCGTTATAATTGGAAAGCGTGGCGGCGAAGCGCCTGACCTTCCGAAGCCTCGAAATATAACCGTGACAATTTGGGATGCAATAAGCGATTTGGCATATTTGAGTTCAGGAGAAGGAGCGGAAGAGCAGGAATATCGTAACGAGCCACAGAGCGAATATCAAAAAATGCTTCGGGACGGAAGCGCAATATTGCGTAATCATGTGGCTACGAAACATTCAGACTTGGCGCTGGAAAGACTTGCAATGATACCCCCCAATGCTGGAAAAGAGGTTCTTCCAGAGGAGCATTTGACAAAGTCAATTTACAGCGGAACCTGGACTCGTATGAGGAAAGACGAAATATCGGTTACAATTACCACAAGGTTTGATACGCCTTCCTCTGGCAAATTTACACATCCGTTTCTTGACAGAGCCATTACGGTAAGAGAAGCGGCAAGAATCCAATCTTTCCCGGACAGTTTCCGGTTTGTCGGAAATAAAGGATCGCAGATGAAACAAGTGGGCAATGCGGTACCTCCCTTGCTGGCTGGAGCAATTGCCGAAGTAATATTGAATGATTTAGAGGAGGATGCTAACGATGAATAGACCTGATAACATACTCGCATACGATGAGATGGATTTGAAGCTGGGGATCAAATCGTCTCTACCGCACGTTAAAAGTACACTGGCGTTAGCTATTCTCCTGTGGGAGTGTTCGGATCATCCGGCGGAACTGGTTTACTCTACACAAAATGAAAACGAAACCGTTATGGTAGACCAGCTTGAGCAGTGGGTCATCGACTACTTGGCGGATATCTGTGATGAGGAGCAGATAACTCCCGATGCTCTCATAGATGGCCTAAATCAGAACCAGCTTTTTAAGTCTCAGATGGAAGCCCTCATGGTAGCCTTTGAATTGGTGTGGAAACTGGCAAAGGTCAGCTTTGTGGATTCCACAAAGGCTGCAAGTGCAGAAAGAACAGGCGGTGTCCGTTTTCCCAAAAAACTCACCTACTCGATTAACATCGACATTATACACAGCGTGATTTGCGGCAACGAGGACGCTTATCTTAGGGTTCTTCTGTCTTGGACTGGATTTGATGTCCACGCCGATCCTGAGTGTGAAAAAACGCTCATATATCTGCTGACAGCACTTTCAGAAGGTGCTGTGTTCAAGCTGTCAGACGGAAACAGAGATGTAATATTCAATCAAAACAGTATTTATCGGAAATTGCTGGAGACGGCTGATACTGTGGATGTGAACGGAGACAAAGAAGCTAAGGGGCCCCTTCGCATCTTGAAATCACTACTCTCCGAGGGCCTGAATCCGTATCTTCAATATTCAAATGGCAGTGTTGCAGTCGCAACGCCTAACAGTGAAAAAATAGAGGACTACCAGAAGCGCGTAGATACCCTTCTGCGTTTGAACGCAACGAAGGTCATAGGGCTGGAGGATTTGGATGCGGATAGCGAAGGTATCAGTCTTGACGATTTGGAAGAGTCCCGCATAGGCGGCGGCACAAATATTCTCTTATATGGCGTTCCTGGATCTGGAAAGAGCTGGACAATCGAACACGAGTATTGCAGAGCCGAAAGTCATGTCGAGAGACTTGTGTTCCATCCCGATTATACATATTCGGATTTCGTGGGGCAGATTCTGCCAGATGTCGATGAGGAAGGACTTGTAACATATAAGTTCATGCCCGGACCGTTTACAACGATTCTCCGAGACGCTTATAGGAATCCAACACAGGAATATATCCTTATCATCGAAGAAATCAATCGTGGTAACGCTCCAGCGATTTTCGGCGAGGTATTCCAATTGCTCGATAGAGCCATAGAGCCGAAAAAAGACCAGGAAATTGTGTATCCGTCCGGGACAAGTGAATATGGAATCACAAACCGCTATATGGCAACGGTGATATATGGAGACGGTAGCCACAAGGTTCGCATTCCATCCAACCTATCCATCATTGGCACTATGAACACCTCTGACCAGAATGTTTTCACCTTGGACACGGCCTTTCAGCGCAGGTGGAATATGCGCCTGATTGAGAATACCTTCGAGAATGTTCGTGCATCTCTGGCTGATGCAGTAATCTTAGACACAGATGTGACATGGCAGACTTTCTGCACTACGATCAACAAAATCGTGGTAGGAAACAAAGCAAAGATGGCATCTGCCGAGGATAAGCGCCTTGGCGTGTATTTTATGCATGAGAGTGATCTTGAATATGACGAGAGAGCTAATTCGGCAGGCAACGATCTTCGTGGCGAATATAATACTTTGCTGAGAGCAGAACGGGACGGAAGTCTTACGCCGGAGCAGAAAACCCGCTTGTATGAAATCCGAGAGGCGCTTAAGAGGGTTCGTAAGTTCCCGGAAAAAGTAATCAAATATCTGTGGGATGATGCCTTCAAGTTTAATCCACAGGATTTGTTTGATACGATGAGATTCGATAATTTGGAGGATATCATCAGGCACTTTGTGTTCTCATACGGGAGAAGCCGATTTGATATTTTCAAGCAAACCGTTCGAGATACATTTTTCCCGTCGTAATCTATGCGACCGAGGATGAAGGTGGTGGTATTTAGTGGATTTGGAGAAAAACCTAAGAGACCGGTGTCGTGTTATTTCCGGCGATGATGGGGACAGTTTCGTTGGCGTAAAAGCTGATACGGATGATGCCATTATATATTTTCCGATAGGTTATCAACTGCCGGTGGACGATGTTGATCTGAGGACTGATGTGCAGAACTTGTTCGGCGTTCTTTCTGTTTTTATGAAAGAGGATAAGGTTATCGAAGCCAGGAAGTTTGAAGCACCTCAGACCGTTGACTTTCCTATCCATGCTTACCTCAAAGTAATCACCTCGTTTCTGCGTACTGGAAGATACTATATTGAGAGCGACCCGGAGTATAAGACAAGCACTAAAGGCAATACATCATGGCCCAGAACCGTTCGTGAGCAACGGGCCCTGGTACAGAAGAACGGCTCCTTGGTGTTCACTAATATGACCGTCAGATCTGTTACTCCCAATGCAGACAAGCAGATTACACAGATACACAGGTTTTGTGTGTATGAGGCCTTTGACAAACTTGGATGGCTTTATGTTCCGTTCAAGCCAGAGCAGCCGGGTCCGCATCCGACCATAAAAGAATCAATTTACATCCTTACCAAGAAACTGGCGGCATCGCACAATGATAATGAGCAGGAACTGTTCCGCGCGATGAAAAATATGCTCGAATATATGGACGAGAAGAATTCCGAAAAGCAATATTTCTTTGGCACGGACTACTTTGAGCGTATTTGGGAACGCATGATTGATAAGGCATTTGGCATTGAGGATAAGGCTCTGTATTTTCCGAGAACGAGATGGCTGCTGGACTACGGTGCAGATAAGGTAAAAACTCCGCTGTACCCAGACTCCATTATGATTTTCCGTGGCAAATATTATGTTCTTGATGCAAAGTGCTATCGATACGGATGGACGGGCGATGCTGACCATCTTCCGAACGGTGCGGATATCAATAAACAGATTACCTATGGAGAGTATATCGAAAGGACACGCAGCGTTCCAAACAACGAGTTGTTCAATGCATTTGTCATGCCCTATAACATGGCTGATAATCTTTTTGGCCTGACCGCCCCGATTGGAAACATCGGCGAAGCAATCGGTGATTGGAAAACGAACATGAAGAACTACGAGAGGATTCAAGGAATCGTTATTGACACTCGTTTCTTAATGTATAACTACATAGGGATGGCGGAGCAGCAAAAGAAAGAACTCGCCGATAGCATAGAAAAAGTTTTGACACGAGGGGCTGTTCCAGCTCCAACGGTATAAAATAGGATTAAGGCTCTACCCAGCAAAGTGGGCAGAGCCTTATTTTTTTACCTATTATTTTGATTATCTGTTGAAAATGTCCTTTACCAGCGGCTGTACGAGACTACGGATTTTTTTGATATCGTCCGACACCGTCCGCTGCTTGATGCCCAACTCGTCCGCCATTTCCTGCTGCGTGGCACCGTCGTAGAGCAATCGGAAAATCTGACCGTACTTCGGCTTGATCTCGCTCAGCATGGCAATGAGGTCTTCCAGGATCGTCTCGTAGAGGATATTATCCTCAAACGACCCCTCGGCAGCCGGCTCCGCTCCTTCGTCCACCAGGAAGGAAAGCGATGCAGTCTTGTTCCTCTCACGGCACACCTCTGAGAACCGCTCACAATTCTCGCAACGGTTAGACTCCGGGCAGCGGATCAGCTTGCCGTTCTTGCCCTTGACCATGCACCGGCCGTCCCTGTCCTCACGCTTGATCTGTGTCCAGACCGGCTCCATGTACGCTCGGTACACTTCTTCAGTTGCATTGACCAAGGCTACGCGACACTTGCGGTTTCCGATGCGCTGCCAAGTGATGTCTTCCGGCTTGATTCCAAAATCGCGGATGATCTCATCCGTCACAATCATTGGAATCTGATACTGCTTGTCCTGCTTTTGACTCTGATTATCCATAATGTGGGCCCTCCTTCGACCCGAAAGTCGAAATGAGGACCCACCGCAAAATGGGCGCAGTTGACCATCTGAAAATGAGTCCTCATTTCAGTCCTGGCCAACCATTCCAGCGGTCGGCTGCTGTGTTGAATTGTCCGCCGCAATGCCCTGGAATCATCCTTGATCAAGGGATGAACATATTGGCGTTTTCGGGTTTG
>CANPYY010000062.1 GCA_947588675.1 uncultured Lachnospiraceae bacterium
GGTTCCACGGTGACTCTCTACACGGAGATCGCTTGGCTGGAGAGTGGACGCATTATCAAGGACAAGGTAACGTGGCGCATCAATGAGGTAGCTGCGCGCGTCTGGCCGAGCAAATCTGCCGTTGAGGCCGCAGCGCGTGTGATGCCTCAGAACTTTGAGCAGTCCAAACAGGGGATTGCTGAGGTTGAAGCCGGCGCCGAGGAGGTGACGAACAATGCCAAACTCCTGAATGTGAAGCAGGAGATTCCCCTGCAGCTGCGCACGGTGGATGGTGAGCGCGTGTATCAGGAGGGGGACACCGTTGCTTTCCGTGTGAAAGCAGCGGAGACTTGCCACATCGTGGTGATTTGCCACCAGAGCGATGGCACGTCCGTGGTGCTCTTTCCCAATCAATTCCACAAGGACACGTTGATTGAGGGCGGCAAGTGGGTGGACATTCCCGGTACGCTCAAGTCCGGTTTCGAAATCGAAATCGGCGAACCTTTCGGCTCGGATGTCGTTCAAGTCATCGCCTGCACCAATGAGAACGCTCTCCACAAAGAAATCAAAGACCTCGCCGCCGCCACCACGAAGGATGATCCCTATCCCGTGATGACGCGCGGCATGAGCATCAAAAAAGCCAAAGCCGCTTCCAAAGCCGATCTTTCCAACCAAACCAAATGGGGAGAGAAACACATCATCGTGAGTACCTTCCCAAAAGAATAAACCAAACAAGTAAAAACACATCATGAATAAAAAACGAGAGTACGTGGTTACGAGTGAAACCACACGCGCAGAAGAAGGCCGTCCGGATCTATGCTGGATGGATATTGGTGTTGATAAACTGGGTCGTTGCTGTGAAGCGGACGAGGTTTATTATTTTCAATGTGATATCGGCGGAGAACAATTCGAGTTCTGTAAGGAAGCGTGCGAATTGAGAGATGCCTTTGTCAGGGAAGATGTCTATAAAAAGACGAATGCGGGCGGTACATCATATAGCTTTTACCTGGACTATCGAAAGGGTGCCATCTACAAGAGTAAAACGAAAGGGCATCCTCCTGTCATTCTACTTAACCCTGTGGAGAATTAGAGTAATTAGAGTAAAATACTAGCTAACCCGGGCAATCGTTCCACCGGAACTTCTGAAGAAGGTGGAACGTTTGCCTTGGATGGTATGCCTGCGGAATGTGTGCAATATGTCGGCTCTACAACAATATCCACAAAATGTTTTACGTTGACTGCTGACTTGTCTAGCACCATTTCCGCGGTCGGGTTTTCATAAAAGCGGAAGGTATGGATATGTAAAGCCGTGCATCCAGAACTAAAAGGTATAATAAACTAACATAGAGCCTATGAGAGTAATACCCTTTTTGACGTGGATGGTATGCGTAAGTTTGTGCATCTTTGATGCAGAAGCGCAAATTTCGCGTTTGGACAACCGATTTAAAATAAAACGTTCACAGCCGGTGAGGCGGGTGGCGCCCCAAACGACGACAGCAACCAGAAAGACGGTGCCGAGCAGTCGGGCTAACGCAGGTCGACAGGACAGTAGCCAGGCAGAATCAGGCTACATCACGTTTGAGGGCCTTTACAACGACGAAACAATCCAACTGCCAAGGTGGTTTTGGGAGGAGGTGAAAGATATCAATGAGCAGTTGAGGGAAAAACTTTCGCCAAGTGATTACCTGGAGATACTCAAAGGGGAACGCGCTCTTTATGGCAAATATGCTCGGAAAGATGCCTTCATGCGGGAGTTGAGGGGGGAATCCGGTTCCAATATGACAGACATCCCTGCTCTCCGAGAAAAACTCTACAAAATATACGAAAATCCACGAGACGAAAAAATTTTTGATAGTCCTCACTTTGTAGAACTACCCAGGGAGGGCATCCTTTTTGACGAACATGTAAGTTATACGAATGATAAGGTGAGATTTGCGGATGAAAATTATATTTTATCTTTTGGCCCTGGAGTCAATTATGGGGAAATACTCAGTTTTTGGGATTCTCGGACGGGTAGGATTGTAGGTAAGTTTTCTTTTCCCAGGGCAATTGGCGGTGCCATCGTAGGAACGATTGCGAAAAGGCACCCAATATATTCAATGGTTGAATCAGCGAACGAGATTCTTGGTGAACACTGGTGTGGATCATCCATAACGTACGTAACGTACGCTATTGATCTTGCCTCGAGAAAATTTCAATCCTATGGATATACGCACGAAGAAATCGACAAAAAAATTATAGCGCAACCAAGAGGTATATTCCAAGAGGTGGGGGTACATTTTCTTCCTCCTCTTTTCACTATACAACCTTACTCTTACGGGGAATCTTATGAGGAACAACCTCCCCACCCATGGTATCTTACACGCAATGAATGCTTGCAGTATCTATCGCTTACAACTCGAGGTAATGGACGATACAAAAAATACACAGAAGGGAAAGATACGACAACGTATGCGGATGACGATGTGTTCTCTATATATGACGAAAAAGGGAATGGGTATGAGCTAGAATGGGGAACTCTTGCGTATAAGAATTGGGATGAGGAGAAAGGCCAAGTCATAACTCGCACCAGAGAAAAAACAGCCCAGGCAATAATTGAAAAGGTAGAAAATAAAAGGGATTACGATGATTGGGTTGTAAGTAATTCTCAAGGCGATTATACTCTTTTTGCGGGTGGAGATTTTGGCGGCGGAACAGACTTAATGCTTACGATGTATGGGATAAGCTCTCCAGAGGGATTATATTTGTTTCCACCACTTCAAACTAAATCCGGCCTGAGAGAGCAATTGACGCCGAGTGGGAAATTGATGAGTTATAGAGATTGTCTTGAAGAGAATAAAAGTCGCAGGTTGGATTTACCAGGAGGTATTCGCGAAGAATTATTACTTGAATCTAATGAGATGGCGCTCCCGGTTATGAAGGTATACCCGGGAAGCATGGGGGACAATATAATCTTTTCCATTGGACTGGAGGGATATACGGATTGGAACGGCATGTTCCATCTCATAACTCTGAACAAATTGAACCATGAGTACGAAATCATCAACAAATTACCCTACCGTAAATCCACTCTTTTGTCACCCCAATGGATGCCTGAACATCGCTGGTTTCTCAAACCGGAGACTGATCTTTCCTACAGTATCGTTCATGTCGATGATTTCGGCGACACAAGGAAGATTGCCGATTTTTATGTGGATAATGCGCAAGGATACGCCATTGCCCTGCCCAATGGGCGCTACGTCGGCTCTCCGGGGTGTGAGAAGTTCTTGCAGTACGGCGATGGTGAGCGCGTCGTAGGGATGCTGGCGTTGGCTCCATGGCGGAATCGACCGGCAGAGGTTCTGGAAGCGCTAGGCGGGAATGCAGATGATATAGCCGCACTGAGGGAGACGACGAAACGCTGGCTTCGCAAACAGGGCTTCGACCCGGACAATATGCCACAAGAACCTGCTCTCAAGGATTTTCCGGCAGTGGATGTGCACATGCCGAATCTCTTCAGCACGACGGATAGGGCACATTTCACTGTGACTGCCAAAGCTACGGCAAATGACATTGCCAAGGTGATTGTGCGCGTGGATGGCGTGGAAGTGCCTCAAAGTTGGAGCAGTGGGTTAGCCATTGCCGCTGGCGAGCAGAAGGAACTACCGGTGGAAGTGCCGCTGGCAAGCGGGCAGAATTGGATTGAAGTCACGCCGGTGGACAGCAACGGCATATCCGGCGACGCCTTCCGCTTCCGTACGATCTACAAAGGGAATTACCCCTCCGATTTATTTATTGTCACTCTCGGCGTTTCGGATTATGACGATCCCGACTTGAAATTGCAATACGCCGCCAAGGATGCAAAGGATATTGCGGCTGCCTTTGAGAAATATGGAACGGGACGCAAACATCTTCTCGTCCTCACCGACAAAGAAGTCAAGGACAAGAGTGTGCTTGAGAATGTGAAGATATTCCTATCGGCAGCATCGTTGGAAGATCGGATTGTATTTTACGTGGCAGGACACGGTATGCTGGATGATCAACTGAACTACTACTATGCTCCGTCAGGCTTTAACATTGATCGGATAGGTGAAACAGGAATACCGATGGATGATCTGCTCGCGTGCATTCAGAGTAGCAAAGCGCGTAAGAGACTGCTTCTGCTTGATACCTGCCACTCCGGAGTGCTTGGGGAAGAAGGGGAAGAAAAACTGGCGATGAGCGGCGTGCAGCTGCCGCACGGCGTGCGGGCGATTCAGCATCGCGGCATGAAAGTGAGAAAGGCCACCGGCGCTCTCAACACGAAACAGAAGAAGCGCTACATCGAGGACTTCTTCTCACGCGGTGACACTCAGCGTGGCATCAACATCATAGCCGGAGCAGCGGGGGCGGAGTACGCGTTGGAATCCGGTGCATGGAAGAATGGGGTGTTTACGGCATCCGTCATTCAGGCGCTGAGCGGAGCAGGAACAACCAAGGACGCGAATAGCGATGGGTACTTCTCGGTGGCGGAAGTGCTGAAGAGCGTGATTCAATCCGTCAATAAACAAACGGGGGGACAGCAGAAGCCTAGTGTTGTGGCGGCGGAGGCCCCGGAAAGTATGATTCTAGTGGAAGGGGTCGGGTTTGTATCTATCAAAGACAGAATAGAGAAATCAGACTGGAAAGGAGTGGAGGAGTTGATCGGTCGCGGAATGAGAGCGTATAACGATGTGGAAGCATCTGATATTGTGAAACTGGCGATCGAACATAAAGCACCTGTTGAGATGCTTAGAAAATTGATTGCTCATGGTTGGTCGGAAAAGGTTTCTTACCCTTGGGCTTTTGAAAATGCCTTGGAAAGCGATGCCTACAAGAGTCAAAAGGAAACGGTGGCTCAAGTATTTCTGGAAAATGGTATCAAGCTAAAGAGGTTCACGGGGGAAGCGCTAGACGGGAGTCTGGAGTTGGTAGAGATGCTGCTGACTCATGGAACGGACGCGAATGAACTTGTATACACTCTCCCCGAGGAATTAAATAGTCGCATCGGTCGTGTAATGAAGGATAGGCGCGTGTCCGGCGTTATAAACCTTCCTCCGTCTTATAACGTTTCTCCATTATATCTGGCAACTTTCCGATACTGTAAAGCCATTGATAATTTCCAAAGAAGTCAGGAATTGGAAAAAATACGCATCCTCTTAAAACATGGGGCTGATCCCAATATTTATGATAACTACCGCCCGGATTTATACATTTCAGGTGTCAGGACAACGCCTCTCTATTTTCTGTGCCGTTTAGCAGATATTTCTTTCAGCGATGCCCTGCCTGTCATTAAATTGCTGATACAGCACGGGGCGGATATTCACTTTGCAGACAAAAACGGAAGACAACCGATGGATTCATGGAATCCCAATTACAAGGTATTGGAAAAACTGGTTGCGGCAGCGAAAGCCGGAGAGTCATTGGATGACATGGACTTGACTGTCACTGACACAAATAGTTCTTCATATTCCCCAGTGGGGCAGACTCATGCGGACCTTCAGTCGATGATTGACCGGATGCGTGCGCTAAAGTGTCGTGAAGCTTCATCCGCTCTCTACCAAAAGCGTCTGCTGACTTTGCTGCCGATGATTCGGAATGGGGCAGATGTGGACATCACCCTGCCGGAGACTAAGGGGAACACGGCTCTGCATTATTCCTGCGCCATTGGCAGTTGGAGCATCACGCAGTGGCTTGTGGAACACGGCGCCAATGTGAATGCTGTGACGGATAATGGGTCGACGCCGCTCGACTGCGTGGGGGAGGACAACGCTGAGCGCATCCGCGCTTTGCTGATCTCTCGTGGAGCGAAGAAAGCCGCAGAGCTCAACCAGAGGGGAGCGTTTCCGCAATCCGATGCAGGAGGGGGCGCTGTACCAGAAGACGCTGAGGCGCTCAATAATTTGGGATTGGCCTACCAGTTTGGCAAAGGGAAGCCAAAGGATTATGCGGAGGCAGCTCGCTGTTTCCGTCGCGCCGCAGAGCAGGGCCATGCCGGGGCGCAAAATAATCTTGGTTTCCTGTATCACAACGGCTGGGGTGTGCCGCAGGATTATTCTCAGGCAGCGTACTGGTATCGTCTTTCCGCTCAGCAAGGGAACGCGTGGGGACAGAGCAACTATGGGACATGTCTGGAATTTGGCTGGGG
>CANPYY010000063.1 GCA_947588675.1 uncultured Lachnospiraceae bacterium
GTTTCATTCTCTTGTTCGCCGTGCGCTGAGCAGAACGTCATAAGAGCCACAAGTATGCTGAATAATTTCTTCATTGTTATGAATTGTTTTTAGATATGAGTTAATTAAAATGCTGAGAATTTATGGAAGCAAAACGATTTATGCAAGTTTAACAGTGCTAACAATTATGAATTGTTGTATTGGAGGAAAACCGATAGAACACCATTAATATCTGCATCAGAGATCGACACAGACACCTCTCCACTCTTTCCTTCCAGCGAATTTTTCTCGAGAGAATCAATCACTTTTTTCCTGATGTCCTCTGCATCGTTTTTCTTCCCCATTTTCCCCATGAAATACTCACCGAAAGAAGCATCAGCTATGGCTTGCGCACGAATAAGGTTCTCCAATTCCTCCGAGGAGGTCACAATAAGCTTCACCCTGTCTTTCGCAACATAGGGGAAAGGCTGGTGACGGAAGTAATAGCCATCCTCCCAATCAGCTTTCGGAGAAGATACGGAGTCAGGGAGAGAATGGGTGGCTTTAATCTGCTCATCTGTCATAGCGAAATAGCAGTGACTGAAAATGATGGGATCCAGTGACTTGACCTTCTTCTGATCTTCTTCCGGGAACATAACCTCCGCAGAGATGTAATCATCCGCAGCAGCGTCAATATGCACCCATTGCTCCCCAAGTTTCACCTTGTTCCAAGCGTGCTCAATCTTGTTTTCGCCAAACCGATAGGAGCCGACAATATATTCGTTCTCAATACCAGCCATGGTAAGCAGTAACATATAGGCTCGTGCATAACCAGCACTCGTGGCTCGCTTTCCAAGCATTGCATAAACCACCAAATTCTCTTGATCCGCCTCAAGCAGCCGCCTATCATAGCGTACCTCGCGACACAACCGATCATGCAGAGCGAGAGCCAACTTATACTGATCATCCTTCGAGGACTTCTTTGCCTCACAACACCACTGCCATGCCTCACGATAGGCCTGATACTGGGCAGCCGTTAAATTCTGCATTTTCCATTCATCAAGCTCATTTATACGATCTTGTACACCGCAGTATTGTGGATCGGCTTGGAGATTTTTTATGAGTTTAAGTTCGAGTTCTTCTTTCTCATTTTCGAAAAGACATAACATACGCGCAAGATCAGTGTACGTCACGGGGAGACGGTGGCGGGCGACTCCATCTTCTTCCCCTCCATCTTTGGAATCAAACACACTTTCTTCCCCCAACACGAAAAGGTGCCGGCATTTCTGAGAGAGTTCAGAAAGTTTCCTTCGCGCCAGCCTTGCAGTCGAAGCATTACGCCACGTGATCAGCTCATGACAACGGGCAAGGCGATACGTTAAAAATGGAATAAGATCATCCTCGTTATCAACATGGTAGATGTCACCCTTCCCCGAACTTTTTGAAGGCTTCCATGGTTTCCATTCCGTCATACCAAAAGCACGAGCAGGTACAGGTTCTTGCTTCCATAGCTCTTTGTTCAACATATTCAATTGGGTAAAATCATCTTCTTTTAAGGCACTTACAAAAATTTTTACTACTTGGGGAGGACGAAGCTCCCCCGCCTGGATCGCGTCCTGCAACTTCTTCTCTTTTTCTATAGCATCTCTCACCATCTCGTTGCGCGCAATCCACTGCACTTTCCTCTGCTCGTGTTCCGATTGTATGGCCACGATCAGCGCAATGATCAAAATCGCTGCGAAACCTATAATCCGCAGCCGCATCAAACGTGCTTCACGTCTTATTTCCCATATGCTTTTTTTTCTTTTCATTTTACTTTCTCTAAATTAATTTTCTGTTTTAGGCAATGGCAATTGCCGCTCCATAACTCTCTCCACATTTCTCCTCTCTATCTCTCCCTGCTTCTCTTCCTCTGTGAAAACCATATCACTCGACGCACGCCCCTCCTGTTTGATTTTTTGCCCTTTCACCTGCAACCAAAATTCAGCAAGCCCCTTATCGCCATCTGCCCATGTCGTGTCATAGTGATACCATTTATTCGCCTCCACATTTACCAAGTTCCACGCATGCCAACCGGGTAATTCCTCTTTGCGAGAGCAAACACCGGCAACTGGCAATGATCGAACCCCGACCATGGCCAACAGCAGACCATACGTCTGTGCATACCCCTCGCAAATTGCCTTTCCGCGAGTTGCATAGAGTACAAATTTGCTACGGTTCTTATAAAACACACTGTCCTCTCGAATCGCATCTGCCTTTTCTTTGCTTGAGCTTTTTTGTGTACCCCTATCGTACTCAACATGTTTACACAAAATCGCCGCAATATCGTAAGCCTTCTTCTCTTTTGGAAGCTGCTGAAATTTAAATTGGGGAGTTTTCAACTCGGCAAGCCAATCCAGCAGTTTATGAAGAGCTTCTATCTCATCTTTGCTCAGACGCGTCCAATCTCCATCATTGACTGTACGAAGTATGCGATAAAAGTCCGTATAAAAAAAGGTGAGGCAGTGTTTTCCATTATCTAGATCTTCAAGGTTTACATCGGACAAGTAATAGTTCAAACTCTCCGCTATGGGGGAACATAAATTGCGTAGATCCGGACAAGAGGATTGAAAGATTACACGATCCCTTCCTTCGCGAACCATCTGATCCGCTAGCGAATATAAGTCATTACTATTGTCAACGATTGGCGTTTTGTTAGAAGGGAACGGATTCTTATTCGCTGTCACATTTCTATACAAGAATAAGCCGATATCCCCTACAGAAAGAGGCTTAAGTCCGAGCGTCTCAATTGTCTCCCGTAGTTTTTTATCCGGGGCTGCCCGCTCATATTCATTCTGATGGAGAATCTCCTGATCCCTTGGCGTCACGTGACGCACCCAATCCGGCATATTTTGAATCACCCGACCAAGCAACGTTTGTTCCGGTAATGGAGCCGATATATAATCCAATACACACCAAAATGTATATGCTAAAACGACAAAGATGCTAAGCATCCCTACCAATCGTTTAACCTGCATAGCTGTTGTTGTTTCTTCCTTCATTGCTTCATCTATTCGATAATTTTCTGAGTTCTTCCGCTATAGGGATCTCCTTGATAGAGGCATACGCCCTGCTCCATACCAGACAAACATAGAAAAAGACCACTCCCCAACTACTTCTCATCAACCACAACTGTTGCTTGAGCAAGGCCTCCTTGTTAGCATCATTCACCACCTCATTCCACTGCTTTTGCGCTAAATCAACGTATTTTCCCTTATAACCTTCTTCATTCGTTATAGACGACCACGTTATAGCACTTTTACCCGTACCTTCCTCCTCCGCCTTGATCCATTCGGAAAAATCTAACGGACCAAAATCACCTTGCGCAGACGATCCTTTCCGGGGGGATTGTCCCGAAATCTTCTTCCACTGTTCGCATGCTGTTTCCCTAATTCTACATTCAAAATCATCCTCATTTTCCGACATCTTCTGCAGCAAGCTGTCACCTGCATATATAAACAAACAAAAAAGAATTGCAAATATCCAACCTGCGCACACATACGTTATATACTGATCCAGATGATCTCTCACCCAGCCATGGCATGCCATCCTGCTAACCAACCACGTCAGCACCCCGACGGTCGGTAAAAAAGACAAACCAACCAGCAAAAACTGCCCCCAGCTCCCATCACTGAGCAGCTGTCCCACCTCCAACTCGTATATATTATAGCTCATTCGGGGGTGTTTTCTGATGAGTTTGGTTTACTGATGGGTCTTATGTACACCTCCACTCGACGGTCAGCGCCAGAACTTAGGCGACTTTTATCTGAATCATACCTCCCCTTCTCTGCATCAACCGAAAAAGAAAGAGGTGTCAGCCATGCAGCGGAATAGCACTTGAAATATACAGGAACAGGAGGGTTTCCGTTACCCTTCTCAATAAAGCAACAATAACTACCCTCTCCCCCGCCCAATAATGTGATAATCATTTTTTTTATACACACAGCCCTCCTTAGTCCCAGCCATGGATTAAGCTGATCATTTTCCAAGGAGTCCGCATGCCTTCTACCAGCCAGAGTATCATCCGTATGTCCTATGATCTCTACCATAACCCCCACGTAGTCCTTCGATAAATTCTCACATGTATTGCAAATTTTCCCTATAACTTTTTCCCCTAATTTAGCTTTTATTGTTGTTTCAGGAACCTCCTCGAGCGGCCCCTCCTTATTCAAGGAAACAAATTGATCGCTTGCTCCGCTCTTAAATCGAATCTCATTTTCATCCAAAACAACGCGTTGTTCACGGGAATTCTTATCAACAGCTTTCTGCTTTTCGTTTAGCTGTTTAACAACTCTCTTCGTATCGTTTAGTTCCTTTGTTCTCCTATCTAGCGTTTCGTTTAGTTTTTTGTTTCGTTGCTCTATGTTTTTAATCGTCAGATCTTTCGCCTTCAACTCAGTCCTCAAATTCGCGATCTGAGTGTTGAAATCTCCCATTTCATCGTTTTTCCCCTCCCCATTATTATCCAACTCAGAGTTCCAGAGAGCATAATTGATACGGCGCATGATGTCCTGAGCACGATTATCCTTGCTATCCTGTCCAAATATCTTTTTCCTACCAACAGAATATTTATCATCTTGCAGGAAATACCAAGCCAAAAGACAAACGGCTGCATTATAATCTTCTTGAGCTTCCTTCAAAACCTCCCCCGTACAACCGAACGAAGCAATTTTTTCCTTAAGATCCTTAAACTGATCTTCATTACTCATTAAATCTGCTTCTGTCAATTCTCTTTCCCTATCCTCTCCTTTCCTCCTATCCATTCGGATCACCTCATATAACATCTTAGCTAAAACAGGACGCTTGACGGCATCACGCTTATTTGTTTCACCCTGGTAATTCTGAACGGACAAACCTTTATTCTTACACAATATTTTATATTCCTCTATAACATGATCTACCACGTAATCGTCACCCCCTAGTGAATTGATATACAAAACGAAGGCAAAAACGAAGAACACCAGGAACATGTCACTGATGCTCGGCCAATAGTTGATTTCCTCTGAATGATTTGATAAGCTCATAAGGAACACTCTCCTTTCCTAAATCAACTTTTATATCCCGAAGGAGATCCCTCCCTCGATGATTTCCCTTGTGATGAATCAGCTCCAACCGATGAAGCTTGACGGATATCTTGCTCGAGGGCCTTCGCTGTCTCCCGGAAAGAAGAAACTGATTGACGAATTTTCTTCAGCTCTCCCTGAAAACTTTCGGATGAAGACCTAACAGAATCTGCCATATGACTGAGATCGCGTGAATCCACTGTCCATTGTTCCACTCCTTGCTTTACCTCCACTGACAACTGATCAACAGTGATATGAAGTTGCTCCAGAGTTGAAAGTAATTGGTCAGAGCTAGTCTTTGCAGCAAGCAATGATCCCAACTGATCTGAGGTTTGTTGCAAATTTCCTGCCAATAAAGCAACTCCTTGCGAAAGTTTCGTCCACTCGTCACCGACTTTACCTATACTCGTTGCCACAGCATCAACACCCATAACAGACGACGTCAACTTCTCCTGTTTTTCCAGCATTCTATCAGCCAGATTTCTTGTTTTATTTAAAATCTGTTCAAGATCCTCAGATTGTTTTCGCGCCTGTGTATACTCTAACGTCCAACGCTGCTGGTCTTTCTGCAATTCCTGAAACGCAGTCTCGATTCTTTTCCCCAAAAAGGCCATTCGCTCATCACTCTCCATAATTGTACTGGCCAGCCCACGCAATCGATTCGATATAGTCGTGTAACTTTTAATTGATTCTGCAAATCTCTTTACATTGCTCGAAAAATCTTGCAAACTCTCCTTGAATTTTCCTGCTGATTGCATTCCTGGCAAAATATAACACATTGTCATATCATCTAATTTGCTGAGAAAGCGTTCTGCTCTCGACTCAAATATGCTCCTTAAACATAGTAAAACAATGGTAGCTGCTAC
>CANPYY010000064.1 GCA_947588675.1 uncultured Lachnospiraceae bacterium
CAATAGTAGATAAGTTATACTTGTGCTTTTATTATATAAAAAAACAAAAAACAAGACTATCTCGTGATAGAAAAACAGAGTACTTAAAGTACTCAATGATGTCAAAAATCACATAGAGTACATTTCTATCTCGTGTAATTACTTAAAGTACTTAAAGTACTCAATGTGAATTGAATATAAGCAATGTAAGCAATAAAATTTGTTCATACAAAATTTTTGAAAGGAAGTGTATGAACAAATGAAAGTAGTAACAGTAAGAACAGAAGAAGGAAAGGAGAGATATTATGTAGCAGATGATAATGGCATTCCAATAGAATCCATTTTAAAGTTTGTAAAATTTAAAGATAATCTAAATTATGCCAGAAATAGCTTAAAACAGTATTGTCAAAGCTTGAAATTGTATTTTGAATATTTAGAATTTATCGAAAAAGATTTTAAAGATATAACAATAGATGATTTATCATTGTTTGTCAATTGGCTTCAAAGACCAAGTATGAATAAAAAGATAATAAACATTAAGCAAGCAAATGAAACTAGAAAACCAAAAACAATAAATGCAAATGTAGATGTGGTTTTAGCCTTTTATGATTATCTCTTAAGACATGAAGAATATAGCAATGATATTTCTGAAAAAGTTAAAAAGTTTCTATCTATGCCTAATAGGAATTTTAAAGGATTTTTGTATGGGATAGCTTATGAAAAAAAGAAAATAACAAGTCATGTATTAAAATTAAAGGAACCTAAACAAAGACCAAAAACATTAACAAAAGAAGAAATTATGGTTCTAATAAAAGCCTGTACAAATTATAGAGATACATTCTTGTTATCTCTTCTTTATGAAACAGGAATGAGAATTGGAGAAGTTTTATCTTTATGGCTAGAAGACTTTGACATTTCTAACAATATGGTTGATATAAAAGACAGAGGAAACTTAGAAAACAATGCAGAAATAAAAACAGTTTCAAGTCCTAGAAGAATTGATATATCACAGAATATCATAGATATGTTTATGGAATATATAAATATCTATCATAATGAAAATGTGGAAACTAATCATGTTTTCATAAAGGTAAGTGGAAAAAGAAAAGACGAAGCTATGGATTATGCAGAGGTTGATAATCTTTTTAGAACATTAAGGAATAAAACAGGAATATATGTGACAGCGCATATGTTTAGACATACATCTTTAACAACTTTAAGAATGGCTGGTTGGAAACCAGAACTTTTAAGAATTAGAGCAGGTCATAAAAATATATATACAACATTGAATACGTATGTACATCCATCAGAAACTGAAATTACAGAAGCTTTTAGTAAAACCAAAGAAGCAATCTCTTTGAAAAAGGAGGTTGTGGACTAAATGAAGAAAAAAATACAGCAGTTATATGAAGTAAATAAATATGATGAAATGATTGAATATTTGAACAAAAATAATGAATATTGGCTTCTTAATGATAAGTGGGACATGTGGGAAATATACAAATATGATTTGAGCAGTATAAGAGGAAAACGATATTTAAATTTTTCTAATATAGATTCTGAAAATATAAAATTAGAATTTAAATATATGATAGTTTTTTGCTTAGAAAATAAATACTTTAAAGTAAGAGAATTTATGGTAAAAGCACAAGCAAGCCTAAATAGTTTGTATGAATATATAAAAAAAGAAAAAATAAATTCGATTATTGATGTAGAAGTATCATATTTAAAGATATATCTTCTTAATGTAAAACAACTCACTCAAAAATCTTGTAAGACATATCTACAACATTTTGTTACAGGTATTGAAGCAATAAAATCATTTTTTGATGACAGAGATGAAATTGAAAAAGACATATGGGATTGTAAAAAGATACCAGGCATAAGAATACCTGCAAATTGTGAAAAAGGATATACAATTAATTTTAACTTGTATCCTCAATTTTACAGAGAATGTATGAAAAGATATTTTAGAACAATTATTACAAAAAAATCTATTGCTCAATGTATAAATATACACACTGCTTTGATAGGCTTTTTTGAAATTTTTTATGAAATGAACTATCAAGATGGATTCTTAAAAGCTCTAACTAGAAATGATATTGAAAAATATATATTTCATCTAAACACTAAATATACAAATAAAAGTGTAACATATGTAAATAAATTTTTAGCATATCCTAGAACATTTTTAGAATATATACAATTAGCAAATTACAATGAAGCACCAGAAAAAGAAGTAGCTTTCTTAATATTTCAAGATGATATACCAAAAAGAGAAAGAGATACTGATAGATTGCAAAGAGTAAAGTTTGTACCTGCACCAATATTACAAGAATTAGATAGTCATATTATGGAGTTAGATAGACCAGAAGTATTACCGATATATGTATTGTTAAGAGAAACAGGTTGGAGAGGCATAGATATACTAAACCTAAGGTATAACAATTGCTTAGAAAAAATATGGAATGGCAAAGAAGAAAAATATAATTACTACCTTTGTGGAGAAATAACCAAAACAGGAATTGCAAACCTTAAAATACCAATTAAAGATACAGTTGCACAAATGCTCGAAGAATGTATAGAAAATGCAAAGCAAAAGAGTACCGACAATAACAATCCTCAAAAATATCTTTTTAATGTGTATGAGGGAAAGAGAAAAGGTATGCCAATTCCAAAAACTAGGTTACTTGTTTCAATTCAAAGACTTATTGAAAAGAACAATATACTAGATGAAAATGGGAAACTATTTCATTTTAAAACACATGCACTAAGACATACAAGGGCAAAAGAATATGTTGAACAAGGTATGAGTATCAGTATTATTCAGCAAATATTAGGACATAGAAGTTTGCAAATGACTATACATTATGCAACTGTTACAGAAAATACGTTATATGAACAATGGAAGACTACTGAAGACTTAAACTTATTCAAAATAGATGATGATAATAAGAAACAAAGAATTGATACAAAAGATGAAGAAAGCTTAATAAAATATGAGTTTGTTAGGAAAAATTTAGATGCTGTAAAAGTACCTTTCGGAGTATGCTTTAAACCTTCTAAATTACCATGTAAACAGCAAATAAATCAATGTTTGACATGTGCTAGTTTTTGTACTACAACTGAAAATTTACAAGAATATAAAGAGGAAATAAAAAGAGTTGAAGAACAAATAAAAATAAGCAAAGAATGTGGAAGAACCTTGTGGCAAGAAAAGAATGAAGAATACTTAAAAGTATTGCGAGATATGGTTTCAAAAATCGAAGAAAATCATATAGTTCATAAAAATGGTAATTTAAGGGAGGAATGTTAGATGGCTAGAAATATTGAAGGCTTAAAGAAATATTGGAAAGATAAAACAGAAAATGCAACAACAAAAGTAGATGAAGCAATAAAAATATTATCAATAAGTGGAGCAAAAATTAATTTTAATACGATAGCTAAAGAAAGTGGTGTATCTAAGAATTTTCTATACAATAATGACAGTATAAAGCAAAGAATAGAAGAACTTAGAAATAGACAGATAAATCATGAAATAAATCAAAGAGCTAAATTTGATAAGACAGCAAAATCAAAAGATATTATCATACAATCAAAAGATAAAAAGATAGCAAAGCTTGAAGAAGAAAATACTAGATTAAAATTACAGTTACAATTTCTTCAAACTAGGTTATATGAAAAAATATAATAAGTACATTGAGAATATATACTCAATGTAAAAACACAGTGTTTTCAGGAGGCGAAGCCTCCTGCACACGAGATAGGCCAGAAAGGAGAATTCATAAATGGAGGAAAAATTTAGAGAATATCTAAAAGAATTTAAAAAAGGAAACAAAGAAGATAAGGAAATTAGCAGATATATTGACACTATCAAGAATATTGGAAAAAAATATAATTTGAATATATTTGATATACCCGATAAGGCTGAATTTGACGAGAAAATAAAAGAAATATACAGCGACCCAGAATTTAAAAGATTAGATAATAAAGGAAATAGAATGTACTCATCAATTTTAGAACATTATAATAAATTCCTTTATTACTTAGAATCCATAAAACAAGCTAAAGGAAGCTATATATTTGTTGCTGCAAAAGAAGGTGGAGAAAATGGCATTGACAGAATAGATGAAGTTATTGAAACAGGTATATGGAAACAATATTATGGTGAGGAATCTAAATCACAAAGGAAAGTTAAAGATTTGATAGAAAATATAAAAAATGTTAAAATAAAAACCCCAATTGCAATTAAATCAGGTTTTTATCCAATGAAAATAAAAGCTATTGGTGAAGTAGTATCCAATGATAAGGATGGCTCATTGGGAGTAAAGTTAGAGCCATTAGATCCTCCAAAAAAAGTTTATGGATATAATGAACTTAATGCAAATGCAACATTTAAAGAATTTACTTATAACAATACTTTGGATGAAAAATATAAAAAACTTATTGAATTTACTTTCCATACTAAAGAAGATGAGCTTGGAGAGAAAACAAAAAATAAAAAAGATGAAATTAGTGAAAAAAAACAAAATAAAGAAGAAAAATCAGATGAGTGGAGCGAAAAAACAAATTGTAAAAATATGATTTTATATGGACCTCCAGGAACAGGAAAAACATATAACTCAATAATTTATGCAGTTGCTATATGCTCTCACAAAAGTATAGATGAATTAAAAAATTGGGCAAAAAATGAAGCAAAGAAAAAAAGTGAAGCAGATAAAAAAAGTAAAACCTATTATGAAATAATAAAAGAAGAATATGATAAATTTTATAAAAAAGGTCAAATAGCTTTTACAACATTTCACCAATCATATAGCTATGAAGATTTTATTGGAGGAATAAAACCATTTGTCGATGAAAACAATAATATGATATACAAACCAGAAGATGGAATTTTCAAAGTTTTTTGTGATAGAGCAGATAACAATTCATTAGAAGATGATAATTTTGAAAAAAATGAAAATAGTGCTGAAGAAATATTTGAAGATGCATGGGAAAAGTTAGTTGACAGAATTGAAAAAAATAATGGACAATATACTTTAAATGTTGGGAGCAAAAATAAACCATATATATTCAAACTTAATAATAGACAGGACGGATTAAAAAAGAGTTGGTCAACTGGAAAGACAAATCATATAACATCTAAAAGAGTCTATGCAGAGTGGCAAAATTTAAATTCTGATTATAAAAGTCCTAATTGGTTTATAAATAATGCAAGTACTGCAGTATTGAATGAATTAAAAAAAATATTGTCAATTACCAGATTTTGAAAGCTTACATGAATATAAAAAAACAACAGTTGAAAATAAGAAAAATAATTATGTATTTATAATTGATGAAATAAACCGTGGTAATATTTCGAAAATTTTTGGTGAGCTAATTACTTTAATTGAAGAAAATAAGCGTAAAGGTAAATTAGAAGCTGCAAAGGTAGTTTTACCATATTTAGCAGATGCTGACAACGATGATATGAACAATGAATTTAGTGTTCCTGATAATGTATATATAATTGGAACCATGAATAC
>CANPYY010000065.1 GCA_947588675.1 uncultured Lachnospiraceae bacterium
GGAAAGGGGTTTTCCATGCCGCACTGCCTGTATTCTGATTATCATACATTTCTTCATTTTTAGACATTGCATTTTGAATATTTATGTTTGAAAAACTAGTGAAGTTTTATATAAATCTTTTTAGTCCTCATCTTTATATTGTCTGCAAAGCCTCTCCACCTCTTTACGTATCTGCACAAGGACAGTTTCCGGTCCTGCTATTTTTATTCCTTCGCCCAATGAAATTACCCATGCCAAAAACTGTCTGCTTACCGATACTTTGACATTCGCCGTGAAGTGCCATTCATCCAGTTTTTTAATGTTTACATCTTTTCCAAACCTGTCAATGATTACTCCGACAAGACTATTATCACATTCCAGTTTTACCATATGCTCCTTTCCTACAAACATCCCAAATGTTTTTTTTGCATAAACTGCAATATCAAATTTATTAAACAGTTCTTTTCCTTCACGTTTTTCATCCTTTATATCAATATGTATCATCTTGTCCACCCTGAAATGCTTAATCATTTCCTGAGCGCTGTCATATGCTATAAGATAATAATTTTCATCATCCTGCAACAGCGCCCATGGACTTACTTCATATAATTCACCATTCCTGCGAAGTACCATCTGCTTATTAATATCCCAGTTAAAATACTGAAATGTTATTCTGGAATTTTCTCCAATAGCAGTATGAATCATATCTACATTATAATAAATGTTTTCATTTATTGTTTTAACTCTTTCGGCTATATACACCTGTCTTTGCAGCTTTAAAGCCTCGTATTTACTTGCAAGTCCTTCTATTTTTTTTATAAGTTCATTGGATTTTCTGGCAGTTATAAATTTAGCCGACTGCACGGAATCTACAAGCAGTTTTAATTCCGCCAGCTCAAACTGACGGTTTCCTATATAATATGAATACACACGTTCTTTCTGCTCTCCAATAATATCCACTCCGTACAGCCGCAGATTTTCTATGTCGTTATATATACTTTTACGCTCAGCGCTTATTCCGTATGACTTCAGGGCGGCAATAATTTCCGGCATAGTTATGCAATGTGTTTCATCTGTTCTTTCCAAAAGAATTTTCATTAAATATAATATTTTAAGTTTCTGATTATTACTTTTTGGCATATAAATCTCTCCTGTTATCCGTTTTAATTACTGTGCAAATATTATAAATTAAGGATTAAAACAAGGTACATAACCTATTTTAATCCTTATTATATAAATTTTATTGTACTATAAAACGGTCGCTTATTACGAACTTTCGTTCTGATTAAAAAACTCCAATAACTTTTAACGGCATCAGCTGCCGCGTGTTCCTCCGGGATATTCCAAATAGTTGAACCGAGACACCGGCAATACGTTTCCGTACTCCTCCCGGAACTGACGCCACTATTATTATAGCTCAATGTATGCAGACGCGCAATACCGGTCTTCTGAATTGTAACCGTTGACGCTACAACGGGATTAATGTATAATAACGAATGAAATGGAGGTGTATCTTTTGAAAATAACATCGAGGTTTACAATAGCAGTCCATACTATGCTTGCCATTTATACTTTTCAGAATAAATATAAGGTAACTTCGGATTTTATTGCATCCAGCGTTAATGTTAATCCTGTTGTGATAAGAAGAACCCTTCAAAATTTGAAAGCAGCAAAACTGGTAGACATCAAAGCAGGTATCGGCGGTGCAACTCTTGCTAAAAATGCTGCTGACATTACTCTTTATGATATATACTCTGTTGTCGATTGCATCAATGAAAATCTGTTTAACTTTCATGATAATCCAAATCCTGACTGTCCCGTAGGAAAAAACATCCATTCTGTTTTAGATAAACATCTTACAGCCGCGCAAACAGCTATGGAAAACGAACTAAAAAACGTTACCCTCGAATATTTATCCAATCAGTTGAAAATATATATTAATAATAATTAATTCTGCCATTAATAAAAAGTTTGAAAATTTTAGTTGTAACCCTTGACATTACAACACATTAGTGATATGTTGTAGTTGTAATCACATTAGTTACAATAAATTTATATTATTTGGAGGTATAACATTATGAAGAACTTTAATAAAGTAAGTGTAACAGGAACAGAAAGAGTTGAACTTCATGACAAGCTTAATCTCACAGGCGCAGAGATTAGTGTAAACGTATTACCTGCAGGCGCAGGCGTACCGTTTATCCATACGCATAAACAGAATGAAGAAATCTATATTGTTCTCGAGGGAAAAGGGTATATGACGTTGGATGATGAAAAAATTGAAATTACAGCAAATGATTATATACGTGTTTCTCCGGCGACCAAAAGACAGATTTCTGCTTCTTATGATACTGCAATCAAATATCTGTGTATCCAGGTCAAAGAGAACTCGCTTGAAAATTATACTGCAACAGACGGAGTTGTATTAGAGTAATTCATAGTATATTTATTGATATTCCGACGCTGAAATAATAGCTGCCAACCCACCGGCTTCAAACGGTGGGTTGGCAGCTATTATTTAAAAAACAAGTTGACAATTACTACGTATCATGATATCGTTTTGATTGTCAACCAAAATCAATAAATTGATGACAATTATTTGGTGAAATATTTTTACCGCAGGTGCAGAACCGAAAGGAGATTTACGATTATGGATATAATAAAACTTGCAGAAGAAATTATAGCAGGCAGAAGAATTACAAGGGAAGATGAGCTTTCCGTATTTTTAAACTGCGATTTAAAAGAGCTCTGTACCGGAGCGGATAAGATACGTACCGCATTAATCGGCAAAAAGGCAGATTTATGTTCCATAATCAACGGCCGTAGCGGTAAATGTCCTGAAGACTGCAAATACTGCGCCCAATCTGCACATTATAATACAGATTGTGAAATATATGATTTTCTGCCGGAAGAAACTATACTTAAAGTCTGCCGGATGAATGAATCGGAGGGCGTCCACCGCTTTTCTATCGTAACGGCAGGCAGGGCGCTTACAGGAGAAGAATTTGAAAAGGCAATACATGCCTATGAAACCATGAAAAAAGAATGCAATATTGAGCTTTGCGCGTCTATGGGATTTTTAAACGCCGAACAACTGCACCGTCTTCACGAAGCCGGCGTTACAAGTTATCATCATAATATTGAAACTTCCCGCCGATACTTTCCGAATATCTGCACCACGCATACTTTTGAACAGAAAATAGAAACATTAAAAATGGTAAAGGCCGAAGGCATGTGCGCCTGTTCCGGCGTAATAATAGGCATGGGCGAAACCTGGGAAGACCGCCTGGACATGGCAATATGTCTGCATAAGACAGGTGTAGACTCGATACCAATCAATACTCTGATGCCAATCAAAGGTACTCCATTGGAAAATCAGAAGCTTCTGACAGAAGAAGAAATACTGCGTACCATTGCCTTTTTCCGATACATAAACCCCGAAGCAAACATCCGTCTTGCTGCCGGCAGAGCCAGACTTACAAACGACGGTGAACTCGCGTTCAAATCCGGTGCCTCTGCCACCATTACCGGCAACATGCTCACAACAACCTCATGCGCAACTATAAAAAGCGACAGGGCAATGCTAAAAAAATTAGGATGGGAAGTATGATAGTGATTACCGATGTTTTTTTACAACAATAAGGTATCTGTTAATCGCTCCTTCCACATTTCCGTATATTTCAATCATTTTCTGCATTTTAATAGCTGTTCAAAACACTTATCCATAAAAAAATCAGGGAACTCCCATTCTGTAACACGGGCAAGCCAGACAAATGCCCGTGTTACAAAACATCTGTTTTATAACCGGGACATCTGTCATGTAAAATTCCTATAATAATCAGAAAATCTATTCATATAATGGTTTCTCAGAAGTCTTATACGCATCTGTTAAAAACTTTCCGTACTCAACATAGCTGTATTTTCCTGTCTTCGCATTCAAACGAAGTCTTGCACACAAAATTGTCACCTGGTAAAGAAACGCTTTCTGCTTTGCCGGAATCTTAAAACTAACTGTTTCCGTCTGGCTTTTACTCCACTGATCCGTCATTGAAACACTGAATCCCACTTTCACACCAGCTTTAATTACCTCAGCATTAATTTCAAAATTAACTTCTGCAGCAATTCCAACTGTGGACTGTGTCATAAACCCACTGGTCAGACTCTTGGAATATGTAGTTTCGGCATCAGATAAAGTATTATCAATAAAGCCCACTTTCTGTAAGTCTGAAGAATAAAATACCATAACATCCGCATATTCTGTGTCTGTTATTAGCGGAAGTGAACAAATAAAAGTATCCATATTAGCAGGCGGAAGCGTATCATATACTTTGACCTCCGATATGACGGGAATAGAATTTTCCAGCAAACAACAAGCTCCTTTTTTATTTGCTAATACCATTGCATAATGTGATTCTAAAAGATTAACATCTGTATATAAAAGAGACCTGGCTCCTATCGTCAGTATTGTTTCGTGCCTTGGCTCCTTCTTTTTTTCCTTGTAATTCTTAATCTGCAAACGCCAGTTACTCGTTACAATACCAACTCCGTCACATTCTTTTCTCGCCGGATCATAATTATACAATAGAGTAATAACACGATTATTTGTCACATCATAATCACTGGCAAAGGCGCTTTCATTAAGTCCCACTAAAGCATTGGAAAATGTTGCATCCAGCGTGACTTTATCAATTCCCTGTACCGTTGCTGCTGTACATGCAGTTGCCGCCTCTAAAAACATTTCTTTAATAGCATCAACTGTGCTGACCCGTTGTTCTATTCTTTTCTCAGGTTCTTCTGCCCAGGGAAAATTCTTTGCTTTTTCTTTTAAATACCGATAATTTTCAGCTTCCTGTAAAACAAGTAATTTCCCCAAATAGTCACCTACGCTTCCTTCTGTCCAGGAACCCTTTGCCTGCTTAGAAAAACGACTATCCAGCAAATCGCATAATGCGTTTTTTGTATTTATCTGTCTTATTACATCGTCTTTCAATTCTTCCATTTTTATCTGACCATTATCTTTGTATACACCAAAAGTTGTCAATACACCTAACCCTACTTTTGATGTGACATCTTCAATATTTTTCTTTAATTTTTCACCATAAGTTTCTTTACAATACAACCCCATTTCGTTAAGCTGCTTTGTCAACTCTTCAGGTTCCAGTTTTGTAGCAGTTTCCGGCTCCAGGTCGATTGGCACTCCTGAAATATGTATACCTGCATTGTCTCTCGCTTCTGATATAATTGTTGCCATACGCATCTTCCTTTCTTTACATTTTAATAAATATATTCCATTTTCTAAATTGTTATTTTTTCAATAACGTTTACATAAGGCCGGCACATACGCAAGTGTTATTAGCATATATATTTATGCAAATAAAATAACATTATAAACGGAATATATATATTATATCGTGTTATATCCCATT
>CANPYY010000066.1 GCA_947588675.1 uncultured Lachnospiraceae bacterium
TAGAATTGATATCTCCACGGGAGGCTTTACGGACGAGAAGTATGATGATTTAATGGGGGGTGAAAAGGAAATCCCGGTGCGTTCTCTTTCGCTGGAGGAACGTAAGAAGCGCGAGAAAGCTCGCAAGGAACGTTTGAAGAGGGAGACAGCCATTTCCATTTTGCGTGGCATTTCAATCCGTATTCCTCTTCTTGTTTATGGCGCGGATATACCCTTCGATGATGAAGTATCCCCCGAAAATATTGTGGACATCGTCGATGATAAGTCTTGGCAGGAATTTATGCCGCAGGGCGTTACAAAGAGAATTTACAGACAGTTTACCCAGTACTACGACCGGGACATTTTCGTGGCCTCAGCCCATCGAATCCGTGAGCTCGCTCGCAACACGGATAAGCTTCCTCCCCTGGAGCGAATCAAACGCATCGCTGAAATTTTCTCTTTCTTCCGTAATCCTGATAAGGAAACTGTTCTTACACCGTGGCGCGTGGTAAATATGCATGTTAATATGGTGTTTGGAGGTTTTTGTTTCTTTGATGAAGCGTATGAAAATCAAATCGGAGTTCCTAGATATTCTGAGTCGTTGAGTACAGAAGACATTTTTTCAGCCTCGCCCCATTTACTTGAAATTAACGCTAAGACAGGACTTTACGCATTACTACTCGCGTATAATGTTTACTGTAGGTTTCTGCGCGATGAGGGGATTAACCAAAAAGATGTTGAGAAGCAGGAGCGATTGTGGGATAAGGTTGTGAGCGAAAATATTTATGCTATATGCAGGACTCCGATGGCCAAATCTATTACACGGCGTACTCTTGTTGGATATCGTGATGGGAAAGTTAATATTTGGGAGAACGGAGATACGATAGAAGTCATTAGGTCAAAACCAGAAAGATTTATAACAGACATTCAAAAATTTGTGGGAAAACGTATGAAAATTGATGCTGTAATTGGGAATCCTCCATATCAAGAGGAAGGAGAGGGAACAAGAAAGTCTCCTGTCTATCACTATTTTTATGATGTGGCTTTCAGTTTGTCTGACAAGGTTTCGCTTATTACTCCAGGTCGCTTTCTGTTTCGAGCTGGACAAACGCCAAGAGACTGGACCGAGCGTATACTGAAAGATCCTCACTTCAAAGTCGTGCGCTATTATCAGAGATCGACGGATGTCTTTCCTTCCGTCGATATTAAGGGTGGTGTAGTGATTACATACCGCAATCAAAAAGAAAACTTTGGTGCTATCGGCTTTTTCTCAGATTACCCTGAGCTGAAAAGCATCTTAGCAAAGGTTGTCAATCATAAGGATTTCGTAAATTCAGGTCTTTCTAAGATTGTATCCTCTCAAGGAATTTACAGGTTCACTGATGAGCTTTTTAAGGATTTACCTCAAGTATTGGATGTCCAAGGAAAGGGAACTGCAGCAAAAATTACATCCCGCTCATTGGAGAAATTACCTGAGATCTTTCTTGTAGAGAAACCTGAAAATACAGAGAATTACATTCGGATCATTGGAAGGAGTGCTGGGCATAGGGTGATTCGTTGGATAAAAATCAATTATGTACAGCATGTATCTTCACTATATTCCTACAAAGTTTTTGTGCCTGAGGCAAATGGGACAGGAGCTATCGGCGAGGTTTTAAGCACACCGATGATCGGCACACCGATGATCGGCACAACCGATACTTTCTTGAGTATCGGAGAGTTTGATAATGCTGTTGAAGCAGAAAATTGTCTTAAATATGTCAAATCTAAGTTTGCGAGGACAATGTTAGGAACTCTTAAGGCCACTCAACACAACCCGAAAGAAACGTGGGCAAATGTACCAATGCAAAACTTCACTGATCAAAGCGACATTGACTGGAATGTGAGCATACCAGAAATTGACAAACAACTCTACGATAAGTATGGGCTGACTTCCGAAGAGAGGATGTTCATTGAAAAGATGATCAGAGATATGTAGAAGATAAAGTGTAAGAAAGATGCAATTAGAGTTTTGAGACGAAGATTCCATAGCGATATAAAGTAGCGAAGAGGTAAAACAAGTAAACAAATTATACATAACATGTTAGAAGATCGTGCAAATATTAAGGTAAGTGGGAAAATACTGGAATCTTTATCTAAGCTACTACCCACTAATGTTACTGCTTTGAATGAGTTAGTAAAAAATGCCTATGATGCGGAAGCAACGCAGGTAGAATTGAAGTGGGACGAGAAGAATGATGTTTTGGAAATTTGTGATGATGGTTCGGGAATGTCTAAAGAGGATATTGAAAATTTATTTAGTATAGGACGTAGTCATAAGCAATATGGGATTCCTTTTTCTGTGCCGCATAGTTCAGAGACAAGGTACAAACAGGGTGCGAAGGGATTAGGTTTTTTAGCAGGCTTTCGTTTTGGAGATAAGATTATATGGGAAACCAGTACTAAAGGTGAAGCATGGAGATTCGAGTGTGACCTAAAAACGTTGGAGGAATCGGTCAACCTCGGTAAGGAGGAAATAGTCATTAGAAAAATTAAAAGATCTTGGCAGGGAACTAAAATTCAAATTAGTCTAAGTCCAAATGGGAGCAATCGACTTACTCAGATTATAGATAATGAAGGAGGGAAAGGAAAGTTGGTTAATTTGTTCCGGGAAACAAATATGAAAATAAAAATATTTAAAAACCAAAAAGAGCTAACATGTGAATATTTATCACATATGTATGACTGCCAGAAGAAGAGGCAGAGATTTTATGTGAGAAAAGAGTTGGATTCTGATTATGTTACTTTGTTTCACAATGGACAAGAAATCCAAAGATTTCTAGCACATCAAATAGACGAAACACAATTGAGTTTAGAATTGATTATTTTTGATTTAAGTGGAGGCACGACAAAACTTTTACCTGAAATGTATAGGAAGGGACGGGAACTTTCTCCATTGGTTTATATAAATCATAATTTGTTTGATAGTTCGGAATTATTTGATCCTGGAGCGCGACGCAGCCAACGTTCTCAAGAAGCATTGCCTCAAATGATAGGGTACATTGATGTGATTTCGGCTCATCCTGAACTCGAATTCAACATCGATAGGACAAGGTTGGTGCAAAATGATTATAGCGATGAACTAAAAAAAGTCCTAGAAATGCTTAACAGTGATATCCAAAAAGCGGCTGCAAAATATAAGAAGCAGCACAAAGACGAAGATAGCTACAAACAAGGGAACGCTCCACCTTCCAAGGAGCATGCTGTGACTAAAGGGAGGATTGATGTTTCCCACTCCGAGCTGCATTATGTGAGGAGTTCGCCTGAGATCAATTTGAGTGATATAATTTTGAGTGCTACAGACAACGAATCAAAACAGATAGATTGTCAATCTATTGAAGTCTTCGTTGATGGAAAGCATACTGGTTGTGGAGTCATACCCTCACAAAGACAACCGGGGAATTATGGTGTAGATTTTAAACATGTGTGTAAGAATGGGGACTCTATTGAGCAACATATAACGTTAATAATTGAACGAAAACAAGCAAATCCCAAAGCAAACCCTCCCCTTTTCCCCTTCATTCCTGAGGCGGATACTTATAACGATCATCTCGAATATAGTAAAACGATAATGAGAGAAATCACAGAATTGTATTCTATGAGTCAAACTGGGAAAAAATCTTTCTATAACGTAATATCTTGTGCTTTACGCTCGATATATGAATTCGTATGGAAATCATTAATCGGACATAAAAATCTGCCAGCAGAACTTAAGGTAATATTAAAGAAAGGGAAGGGAAGTAATATCGTCAAAGGAATCATAGACTATCTTAAATCAGACCCACATAGAATGAAAGATATTACTGATGTAACGGCGGATAATTTTTCCACGATTATGAATCTTGATCTTGATGAAGTCGTAAAGCAATATAAACAGGCAAATGTAGGCGCACACAATGGGGCTTCGTACTACACAACAGATGTTATAAGATCCATTGCAACACAGGCTGCCTTGTTTTATCGTCTTGTCTTATACATACATGAACAGAATAAGTAAGCAACTCATAGACATCAGTTTCCATGATTACAAAAAGAGGGATATTCACGGAACGGTGAATTATCCTGCTGCAATGGTTGCTCCTATGCAGAAATTGATTCTTTCTAAGTATCTTAGCCAGGAAATACAATCAATATTTGATCCTTTTTGTGGTTCTGGGACATCGCTGATAGTAGCACGTTCAGTGAAAGAAGACATTCGTATTTACGGTAATGATATCAATCCTTATGCGACTCTCATAACAAGGGCGAAATTATCCGGTGTAGACAAGAGTATTGAAAAAGACATAGAAGAATTAAAAGGGAAATTGAGGAAAAGTGATGAAAGGGAAGGAATGCGGGTGCCTCATTTCAAGGGGATAGATAAGTGGTTCCGAAGTGATATCATTAAGAGTCTTTCTCTGATTAGAAATATCATTATGCAGGTGCAGAATAAACGTCATCGCTTATTTTTTTGGTGTATATTTGCAGATATTGTGCGCCAATATAGCAACTCTCGCTCATCAACCTTTAAGTTGCACATAAAAGAAAAGGAGATAATTGATTCGCTTTCTAACAATGTCGTGAATGATTTTGTAAATAAAATTATTAAAAATGCACCTTACTATTGCCATCGCCCATACAAATCCAAAGTGACAAAAAAGGATGCATTGAATTTTCTTCCATTGCTGAGAGAAAAAGAATTTGATATGATGCTCACTTCTCCTCCTTATGGAGATAATGCAACAACTGTAACTTATGGACAATTTTCTTGGTTTGCTCTGAACTGGATTGATCCACTAGACTTGGAAATGGATGGCTGGGAAACGGAAACTTCAAGCATTCTGGACAGTAAAAGCATGGGAGGCTCCCGGCGAGTACGGATACATAGATTAGATGAGATTCAGCAAGATCTTATCAAACCGTATGTGTCTACAATATGCGTAAAAAAACAAAAAAAAGTGCTAAATTTTTTTGAGGATTACTTTTACTTTTTGGATGAGGCTGCACGAATTACAAGGCGGTACATCGTTATGACGCTTGGGAATCGTACTGTTGATCGCGTGAAAATACCTCTCTCAGACATAACAGCGAAGTATTTGGAGACGAAAGGATATGTTATACGCGAAAGACTTTCTCGCGATATTCCACGTAAAAGGATTCCTCGTGTAGTTTCCAGAGTGAATGGTCTAGCAGTAGATTCCATGAACAAGGAGTATGTTGTGGTAGCGGAACGGAAATCTTGACGGAGTTAAAAGATACTAGTGCAGTAGACATGAAGTTAGGCAAGCTGGAGGAGATAAAGAATCTGCGCGAGGTGTGGACGCATGAG
>CANPYY010000067.1 GCA_947588675.1 uncultured Lachnospiraceae bacterium
AAGATCGATATGCTGTCCTTTGCGATTGCCAACGGCCTTTCTCAAGGCGTTATCCCTCTGATTGGATATAATTACTCCGCAAAAAACACTGGACGTATGCGCTCCGCCATTAAGGTGACGCTGATTCTTAGCCTTGCCGTTACGACGGTAGGGGCAATCTTGCTGTTCACCTGCGCTAATCCTCTGGTACGGGCATTCATAAGTGACGCAGAAACGGTGCGGTACGGCAGTATGTTCCAGAGAATTATTTGCATCACAGGACCGTTCACGGCAATTACAACGGTCATTATTTCAATCTTTCAGTCTGTGGGACAGAAAGGAAAACCACTGGTGCTTTCCATGCTGAGAAAAGGCGGACTGGACGTGCCGTTTATGTTCCTTTTGGATTCTATAGCCGGTGCTAACGCTATCGCATGGGCAACTCCTATTGCGGACTGCGGCGCTATGCTGGTTGGCATTCTCCTATTTGTACCGTTATGGAGAAAAATGGGAAAATAATGAGGAGATAAAGAAAGATGTACTTGGAATATTTGCCAGTGAGATTTATAAGAGCCTGAGAAGGGCCGTAGGTTCGTAGGGGTTATCTATAAATATCTTGATTATGCAGTCGGGATATCATACTCCTGCAAAGGCTAATGGTGGCTGTTTACAAAAAAACTTTCATACTCTCGTTTTGTCTGTGTAAGTGGTTTATCCCCACGGTTTACCCCATTGGCGGGAAACAGAAAGATTTTCTAAATCATATAATTTTTTACGAACTATATTATTATTAAAATTTTGGACTATTATAGAACGTAAATCATCAAAAGTATCTTTAATATGAGCAATACGGTTGTTTTTAACATCATCTTCAGCACCGGTTAAGATTACCAACAGTTCTGTAATCTGCTGATGACGTATTGTTTCATTCAATGTATACATATGTTTTCACCTCTGCATATATTATATGTAAATTGTATTACAATATGGTTATGGAATCAATATTTAATTTTAAATATCATTAAAATTATTTTTAGACGGCTCAAAAAATTTGAAAAAATGCAGATGTTTTAGTATAATGTCTGTACATTGAAGCTGTGAATAATGTGTATAATTCACTAAACCATTGGTAAAAGGAGATATGATATGTACTGTAAATATTGCGGCAGAATTGTAGATGATACCTCATCGTACTGTAATAACTGCGGCGCAAAACTTGATAATAATCCCAATGCAGGAGTTTCTTTTGATAATTCGAGCTTTGGGTTTGCTATAATAGGTTTTTTCATTCCGATTGTTGGTTTAATCCTTTTTCTTATATACGAAGGAAAGAAACCTAAACGAGCAAAATCAGCAGGTAAGGGCGCTTTGATTGGCTTTATAACTAGAATTGTTTTATCAATTATTTTTGTAATTCTGTATACTATTTTTGCTAATTCGCTTTTTAATAACACACTGGATAACAAAAAAGAAACAACAGCTGAAATTTTAGAAAAATATGTTGATGTTTCCTTTGGAGAATTTAAAGTAACTAATAGCGAGTACTTACCAGAAACATCCCTTGATATTACAGTAAAAAACAAAGCTGAAAAACAATATACTTATGATATAACAATTGAAGCGGTAGATGCAAACGGTGCAAGAATTGCAACAGATATAATTTATGCTGATAGATTAGGTGCCGGACAGGAGATATATTTGACCGCATTTAAATATGTAGATCAAGATAAATTAGACCAGTTAAAAAATGCTGCTTTCAAAGTTTTAGAAATAAATAAGTATGATTTTTAATTTCTCGTTTCTGAATGAATTTATTGATGTGGATGTTTTATAATGGAAGCCCTGAGAAATCAATAGTTTTGGGGTTGTGCTTTATACTATTGACGGAAAACAGAAAGGTACTCTAATTGGAGGTGAAGAATATGCCTGTTATGAGCGCTGAATTATATGAGCATTTTGCAAATATAAACAAAATTGACTTTGCTATAGCCGAGGCTGAAAAAGAGTATACAGATGGGGAAGAAGCCATTGATGCAGAGACTGCGAAGAAAAAGCTGAATAAAGAGTATTATGGATGAATATAAATTTAAATATTGATATAAAAAGAACCCCTGTATCTAGGGGCTCTTTTTGCCGTGTTCTTAACTTAATCAGGATACTTGGCTTTAAAAGCCCTTATAAATTCATCTGCACTATTATAGGCTGTACCCTGCCATATAATACTCGTAAGACTGTCGCATCTATCAAATACACTAGCACTATCCACTATGCTAGTTACACTTTCAGGTATTTCTATACTCGTAAGGCTGCTACATCCATTAAATGCACATCCTCCAATGCTAGTTACACTTCCGGGTATGTCTATACTTGTAAGGTTGATGCATTCAAAAAATGCCCAATTACCAATGCTAGTTACACTTTCAGGTATTTCTATACTCGTAAGGCTGCTACATCTATAAAATACATAGTTACCAATGATGGTTACGCTTTTTGGTATCTCTATACCAGTAAGACTGCTACACTCATCAAATGCATTATCTCCAATGCGAATAACGTTTTCCGGTATCGTTATACTAGTAAGACTGCTACACCCAGAAAATGCAAATTCTCCTATGCTAGTTACACTTTCTGGTATCTCTATACTAGTAAGACTGCTACATCCAGAAAAAGAATGGTCCTCTATAAAGGTTACACTTTCAGGTATTTTTATACTAGTAATACTGCTGCAATTAGAAAATGCCCGATTACCAATGGTGGTTACACTTTCAGGTATTTCTATACTCGTAAGGCTACTACATCCACAAAATGCATATTCTTCAATGATGGTTACACTTTTAGGTATTTCTATACTCGTAAGGCTACTACATCCATAAAATGCATATCCACCAATGTTTGTTACACTTCCGGGTATGTCTATACTTGTAAGGTTGATGCATTTAAAAAATGCCCAATTACCAATGCTAGTTACGCTTTCTGGTATCTTAGTGCTTTTACAGCCTAAAATCAATCTATTGTCTTCTGTTTTGATAATTGCATTACAATTCTCTCTGCTATCATAAATTTGATTATTTTCTGCTATTTTAATACTCGTAAGACTGCTACATTCAGAAAATGAATCAAACCATATACTGGTTACGTTTTCCGGTATCTCTATACTAGTAAGACTGCTGCATCCATAAAATGCACTATGTTCTATGCTGGTTATGCTTTCCGGCATCTCTATACTCGCAAGACTGCTGCATCCATAAAATGCACTATCTCCAATGCCGGTTACGCTTTCCGGTATCTTTATACCCGTAAGGCTGGTGCACCTGTAAAATGCAAGTCCCCTAATGGTGGTTACGCCATCATCTATAATTACGTGGATAGGATTCTTAGAATTTGATATTTGTTTTCTAACCTCATCCGCATTATCATCATTATAATGCAGAGTGATTATTTCTCCTTGGTACGGAGGCTCAGTAGTTATTGCAGCATCTGGTGTCTGCGTTGGTTCACTGTTGCCCGGAGTAGGTGTATTATTATCCGGTGCTTTTGTAGGAGTATTGTCAGCATTTGGCGTCTGGGTTGGTTCACCACTGCCCGGAGTAGATGTACTATTATCCGGTGTTTTTGTTGAGGAATCACCTTCAGCTGTTGGCTCAGGTTCATTACCGCCGGTCGTTGGTAAAGGATTATTTGCATTGTCTCCAGGTATATTTGCCATCATCCCACTCTGAGTATTATTCTGCTGTTCAGGTATAACTTTATCATCTACTGTAATATTACAGACAAGTTTTTTCTTTTCAACAAGCGCCTGTATTTTTGCCTTGCCTTTTTTCTTGCCCTTGACTGTTGCTGCTGTTTTACCTTTTTTCTTTAGGGTAATACATTTCTTGCCGGATAATATTTTCCATTTTACTTTTTTCTTTGTGTTCTTTACCTTTATCGTTTTACTGTTTCCTTTTGTGATAGTTATTTTCTTATTGCTTAATCTAATCTTCTTTGCTGCCGATACATTTGCGGTTGAAATCATACCTAAAATAAGCGCAAAAGAAAGAAAATACGCCATCAGTTTTTGTTTTGTTTTCATAATTGTTTTCCCTCCTGTTAATTTTGAAATAGTCTCTATTTCATATATTTGCCTTCAATATTTTAACAATTCTGGCGGCTTTATAATATCATAAGTTGCACTCTCGTGCAACTATTTTCCTGGAATCAAACTACCATAGTGGGTGAAAAGGAGTTGCATTTTATGAAGAATGAAAACAGTGTTGACCGAATTATACAAATTGATGATGTCAATATCGGTAAATGCATATCTTCATTGCGAAAATCCATGCATATAAAACAAAAGGACATGGTCGCAAGGCTTCAACTGCTGAATATTGATATTTCCATTTATTCATATAATCGTATTGAGAAGGGTACACAGAATCCGACGGTCTCTTTTCTTCTGGCTTGTTGTTCCATACTGGATTGTGATATTAATACGATTTTCGGTTTAGATAAATAAAAGGGCTTCAATCATTAGATTAGAAGTCCTTTTTTTAAATATGTTTTGAAGATGAATAGAAAATATTTCTTGAACACCCTTTTGAACACGTTGTTAATTTTACTGTCTATAGCCTTTTCATATCATGAGCCGTACAAGGCGGTTCATGATATGAGCAAATCCTTGAGCATTCTGAAGAAAATGAAATACGATAAAGAGCATGAACATGAACTGGCGATGTATGAAAACACAAGGGCAGACTTGAAAATGCTGCTTTCAGAGGGAGGAAGAAATTTAATGAAAATGTGATAGGATAGTGAGCGTGATTGTGGTATTATGTTAGAGAAACAAATAGGCATTTGGAGGATACTTATATGGTTGATTTCATTGTTATCTATTTGTGGAGATTGCTGATTTCTTTATTATCTTTTGGGTAGACAATGGGCTTGCTAAGGCAATGAAGGAATTAAATGTATATTGTTACTGAAAAATTGTTGTGATAAAAGACTGGAAAACTTATGAACTTCTAGTCAGTACGAAGTACGCACTCGCATGATTTTATCAAACACAATCCCTCTCCCAACCAATGGTTGAGTTTGATAATTCTACTTACAGTTCGTGTACAGAAACATATAAAGATTGTAAAGTGTAGCGTGGAAGGAGGCATATTGTAATGAATCAAATTGATACAGGAAAGTTTATTGCTAACTGCAGAAAAGAAAAAGGATTGACGCAAGCTCAATTAGCAGAAAAGTTAAACATTACCGACAGAGCTGTTTCTAAATGGGAAACGGGAAAATGTATGCCCGATTC
>CANPYY010000068.1 GCA_947588675.1 uncultured Lachnospiraceae bacterium
AATTGTCAAATTTCTTTCCAATGTCTGATTAGGTGGTCATATTTACAACTTTTAATCATTCGTTTCGCAATCGACTAAGTGATTTATATAAATAATTCTATCATTTAACTATTATTTATTGCAACATATAATTTGAGATATTCCGTATTCGACAACGTTTCGTTGTTGTGTTATAATAAAATCTCAATTACACATTAACGACATATGCCGAAAGGGTTGAGTATTATGAAAAAAAATGAATATTTGGACGAGCTCAGGGAAATGGCGGATATTGATAATGAAAATGATAATAAGCAGACGCAGGCGGAAGCTTCCGGGGAAACAGAAGAAAGTATGGAAGAACCTCTTGACATGGAAGGCAGTATTGAATGTCAGATTAAAATACATAAAAAAGATATGCGGCATTTTTTGTTCCATCATACATATTCGAGATTTTCAGGATGGTTTGGTATTATTATAAGCCTTATAGCTTTAGTCATGATTATAATCGGAAGGAATACTTATTCGGTTGCCGAAATGATTATACTGGCAGTTGTGGCGTTGTTGTTTACGGTTATAAGACCGCTTCAGATAGTACAACAGGCGTCCCGTCAGGTTTCCAGACAGAAGATGTTTTTAAAACCGATAATTTATAATATATGCAGGGACGGAATAGTTATAAGGCAGGATGAGCAGTTTGCAAATGTATTGTGGGAACAGATAAGGAATGTTGTTGAAACGAAAAAAGCAATATTTGTATATACGTCGCCGATAATGGCGTTTATTCTTCCGAAAGACCAGATGGACAATGCGGAAAAAGTATCAGACCATATAAAAAATAATGTAAAAATAAGGTGAAATAAATGACCGATTATTGTATTGAAACAGAAACATACAGCGCACAGGAAACGTTTGTTTTTGCAAAGAAGCTTGCAGAAAACGCGTGTCCGGGTGAGCTGTATCTGCTGTCCGGGGAACTGGGCGCCGGAAAGACCGTATTTGTCCAGGGGTTTGCAGAAGGATTGGGTATAACGGAATGTGTAAACAGCCCTACGTTTACTATTATGCAGACGTATGAGGACGGACGGATTCCGTTGTACCATTTTGACGTGTACCGTATAAGTGACTGTTCTGAAATGTATGAGCTTGGATATGAAGAATATTTTTTCGGACAGGGAGTATGTTTTGTGGAATGGGCGGAAATCATATCGGAGCTTTTGCCGGAGGATGCAGTGAACATTACAATAAAAAAGGATATAACAAAAGGGTTTGACTATAGAAAAATCACCGTAAAAAGGGGAAAAAGCATATGAAAATTCTTGCAATAGACAGTTCCGGTCTTACAGCTACCGCGGCAGTATATGCAGACGGCGTAATACTGGCAGATTTTTGTATAAATAATAAAAAGACACATTCGCAGGTTTTGCTTCCGATGGTTAGTCAGGTTCTGGCCGAATCAGGTATTTTACCTAAAGAGCTGGATGCGGTAGCAGTAGGCGAAGGTCCCGGTTCATTTACGGGATTAAGGATTGGGGCCGCAACAGTAAAAGGGTTGTGTCTTTCAATAAAGAAACCGGTTATACCGGTATCCTCTCTTGCGCTTATTGCGTATAATCTCATGCCGTGCGATATGCTGATATCCCCTATTATGGATGCCAGAAGAAATCAGGTATATACGGCCGCATACCGTTTTAACGATAGTGAATTAAATACAATCCATGCTCCTGTCGCTATCGGTATAGACGAATGGCTGGATTCTTTTTGCGGTGAAGAAAAAGTAATGTTTGCCGGTGATGGCGTGCCGGTATTTAAAAATGTTATATGTGAAAAAATGGGAAACAGGGCATATTTTGCGCCGCCTCATCTTAATCTTCAAAATGCGGCTTCGGCTGCTGTATATGCCGCAAAATTGTATGAAGAAGGAAAATATGTGGACGCCGCTGAATTTAGACCGGTTTACCTGAGAATGTCGCAGGCGGAGAGGGAACGCCTCGAAAGGAACCGTGATGGAAAATAATAATATCTTAATAAGGGAAATGACAGGTAGCGATATAGAAAAAGTATGCAGTATTGAAAAAGAGGCGTTTAGTGATGCATGGGATTTTGAATCTTTCAGATATTCGGTAAAAGCAAAGCATGATTATTCGATTGTCGCAGAAAGTGACGGGGAAATTGAAGGATATGCTATTTTAAGAACAAGTTTTGATACGGCGGATATTATTAATATAGCAGTAGATAAAGAAAACAGGCAAAAAGGAATTGCCGGAAAGCTTATGCATAAACTGTTATCTTACGGTGATTCTACAGGAGTAATATCATATATGCTTGAAGTCAGGGAACATAATACGGCGGCATTAAGACTATACCGAAAATTCTGTTTTGAAATCATAGGCGTTCGTGAAAATTATTATTCTAATCCTGTAGAAAATGCTTTTGTCATGAAACGAAAAATTATGTAATCATTCCACCGATTCCCACTATATTTGCTGCATATATGCTGTTATAATACATTTGCTGACAGATGAAGCATAATACTGTCTGAAAATATAAGGGAGGTAGGGCGTATATGAGATGTAATTCATGCGGTAAACTGATAAGGATTGAAAACAGCATTATCAGGGAAGATGTATTTGAAGCTGTCAAGGAGTGGGGATATTTTTCTAAAAAAGATTTGGAAATTCATAAATTTAATTTATGTGAAGAATGTTATGACAAAATAACGTCGTCTTTTATAATTCCTGTAGAAATAAATAGTAAGAATGAAGTTATGGGGCTGTGATAAGGCGGTTGTTAAAATTTATAATCTGTGCTAATATCTCTTTATAATGTTTGAAAAAGAGGTAATATAATGCTGGATGTATGTTTACTTGGAACCGGAGGCATGATGCCCCTTCCAAAGAGAGCGCTTACCGCGCTTATGATGAGATACAATGGCAGCAGTCTTTTGATTGATTGCGGAGAAGGTACGCAGGTTGCGATAAGAGAAAAGGGTTGGAGTGTTAATCCTATAGATACAATATGCTTTACTCATTATCATGGGGATCATATAAGCGGACTGCCGGGGCTGCTTCTTTCTATGGGAAATGCAGAAAGAACCAGCCCTCTTACAATGATAGGGCCCAAGGGGCTGAAAAAAGTAGTAAATGCTTTAAGGATTATTGCGCCTGGGCTTCCGTTTGAAATAAATTATGTCGAACTGAATAATGATATATGCAATATGGAAATCAACGGGCTTACGCTTGAAGCATTTAAGGTGGACCATAGCGTAACCTGTTATGGATACAGCGTCATAGTGCCAAGAACCGGTAAATTTTCGGTTGAAAATGCAAAGCGTCTTGGAATACCGGTGAAAATGTGGAACGTATTGCAGAAGGGAAATAATGTTGAATATGAAGGAAAGCTGTATACTCCGGAAATGGTGCTTGGACCGGAAAGAAAAGGAATTAAGCTTACTTATTGTACAGATACAAGACCGGATGAAATCATAGCGCTGAAGGCAAAAGACGCAGATTTATTCATATGCGAGGGAATGTATGGCGAAAAGGACAAGCTGAAAAAAGCAAAAGAAAATAAACATATGACATTTTATGAAGCCGCCGGGCTTGCAAAGAAAGCCGGCGCAGACAGAATGTGGCTTACTCATTACAGTCCGTCGCTTGTAAAGCCGGAGCAGTATATGGAGGAAGTAAGGGCTATTTTCCCCGCCGCCGAATGTGGTAAAGACAGAAAGAGTATATCGCTTGACTTTGAAGACTAAGGGTGCGGTACGGGAAGACTAATCTGACAGGCCGGCAGTAATTTAATGTGGATGGAGAATATAAATGACAGATAGCAATATAAGTTTTATAAATGCGGCAGAAAAAACGAATATAAATAGTAAAAAAAATACCGGGGATGTATATGTGCTTGCCGTAGAAAGCTCATGCGATGAAACATCGGCGGCAGTTGTAAGAAACGGGCGTGATGTCCTTTCTAATATTATAGCATCTCAGATTGACATACATAAAATATATGGCGGAGTAGTTCCTGAGATTGCTTCAAGAAAACATATTGAGTGTATTAATCCTGTTATAGAAGAAGCCCTGCGTAAGGCGGCTGTGACGCTTTCGGACATTGACGCCATATGCGTTACTTACGGACCGGGGCTTGTAGGTTCACTGCTTGTAGGCGTGTCCGCCGCAAAAGCTATTGCATTTGCAGAAGACAAACCGCTTATCGGAGTTCATCATATCGGAGGTCATATATCAGCCAATTATATATGCCATAAAGAACTTGAACCTCCGTTTATGTGTCTGGTAGTATCAGGAGGGCATACCAATATAGTAGAGGTAGAAAATTATGGTAAATATAAAGTTATAGGACGTACAAGGGATGATGCGGCTGGAGAAGCTTTTGACAAGGTTGCGAGAACAATAGGACTCGGTTATCCGGGCGGCGCAAAAATAGATGCGCTTTCAAAGGAAGGCGACGAAGAAAAGATAGCATTTCCAAGGGGACACATTGAAGGATTCCCATATGATTTCAGTTTTAGCGGAATTAAATCGTCTGTACTTAATTATGTAAATGGCTGTAACATGAAAGGTGAGGAATATAACAGGGCGGATATAGCGGCATCCTTTCAGAAAGCGGTAGTGGATGTGCTTGTGGAGCATACAATATCTGCCGCAAAAGAATACGGATATACAAAGATTGCAATGGCAGGCGGAGTAGCGTGCAACACATCGCTCAGAAAAGAAATGCAGGAAGCATGCGGCGAAGCCGGATTTAAGCTTTATTATCCGGAAGCGGTACTGTGTACTGACAATGCGGCGATGATAGGGGCGGCAGGTTATTACGAGTATATAAATGGCGTACGCCACGGTTATGATTTGAATGCGGTAGCAAACCTGAAATTTGAATGATTGAAATAAACAGATAAATTGAGTTGGAAACGGGTGTAAGATTATGCAGGATTTTGCAGTTATAGTGTTATCTGCCGGAAGCGGCAGCCGTATGAACAGTGAAATACCGAAGCAATACATGGAGCTTTTTGGGAAACCTGTATTATATTATTCTCTCAGGTGTTTTGAGGACTG
>CANPYY010000069.1 GCA_947588675.1 uncultured Lachnospiraceae bacterium
GCCTCTGTAACCGGTCCGCCAAATACCCGGAACAGCTGCCAAACCGTTATTAAAAAAAGAATTGCCCATGCGGTATACTGCATAATGGCAAATGCCTTTGTGACAAAAGGAAAATACTCCTCCATAGCCGTCATATCCGTTCCCAGTGCATCCAGAAACAGACCAGATACGGCATCCATTATCTCTGATACAATACTGCTGATCCATGTGACAATCCCTTCAAAAATCCAGTCAAGCATCTTTTACCTCCTTTCGCGCACGCTTTTTGTGCATAACACAAGTTTGGGCGTGCGCACAAACTTGACAAGCTGAAAGATTTCTTTCAGCCTTATCACCATTCAGTCCTGCTTGACCTTTGCATTATCCCTTGTAGCTTCCGCCAGCAATCAACGGTTGCAGATAAGCTACAATAAATCCAAGTGAATTAAGCACAATCCATGTGATTACAATCCGTTTGAGCCAGCTGGTCGCTTCATCTACGGCACGCTGGTTTCTGGAAATCATCCGGACAATCAGTGCAATGGCTGCTGCTGTGACACCCACAATGGTACTGATTCCGACAATCTCACCATACACATCCTTCATGATCGTGGAAAACCGGTTCCATATGGTATCCCCGCCGCCCTTATCTGCCGCCAGAACCGGTTGCAGAGAAATGAGCATCATGGATAACGTCCCCACAGCAGACCAGTAGACAGTCCGCAGGCGATTACTTCCTGCTTTCAGTTTCTTTACCATGCTTCAACCTCCTTTTGCATGTTTGTTTTGAACTTTAGGCATAAAAAAATACCGTTTCAAAAGCTGAAAAGCTCTCAAAACGGCATCTTTTGCCTGCATTCAATATTAAAAGTTCTTTGTCCTGTGGGCATCTCCCACTTTTGGACAATACCACTATACACCTTTTTCATTTGCATGTCATCGGCTGTGGTGTGCCAATTTCGTGCCAATTTTGTGCCAAAGGGGTTTTCAATCCATCTGCTGTGATTCAAATACTTTATACTTTCACAAATTATTCAAGGAAGCTGTGCAACAAATTTAAAAAAAGTTGGACGTGCTGGTCTTGGCACTTCCATCGGTACAATCAATTTAGGTGGAAACGAAGTCTTAGGTATATGCATCAAAATATTATTACATTCAACAAATTCTGATGTTGGAATTGATACACAAATATCCCTAATATCACCGATATTCAATGTAATTGAATCCGCAAGAGAATCTGGATTTGTATCCTCAACAATCTTACCTGGGAATGTTAATCTTGCAAAATCTGTTACATCATTAAGAGTATTAGGATCAAATTTACCCTGTGCTAAATCTAACGCAATGCGAAATTCTTTTTGCCATGAATATGCAGGCGATTTACAAAACTCATCATAAGGCTGACTAACTGAAAACTCAACATTATAATCAACTCTCATAAAAGAAGTCCAAAAATCATTTCTAAATCGCTGAAGCATTTCATTGCATATACGATACAGAAATTCCTGTGGATTATGAATTATCACTGCTGTATCCCCAAAATCTAAAATCCGCAAATCCGGTTTAATAAATTGATTACTTTCTTCACTATATTCTAATGCGTACAAGCAGAATATTTTTTCTCTATATGTCAAAACATCTATTAAGCCAACTTGATTAGAAGCAATTTCAGATATGTTTCCATTTGAATCTTCAATATATGCATAAGGATTATAATAATTTTCAAAAGAAAATGAAAAACCTTCGAGAGAATCACCCCTAAATTGGTTGTTGGAATCTCCACTCCTTCTTGACAAATCTCCAAAACAGGCAATTGCCCTCATGAAAATTTCACCATCCATGAGTTTGTCAGCCCATTTTTTATCAACAACTTTCACCAAATAATATGGGTTTTTAGAATTGTCCACAAAATACTCTCCTACAATTGTTTTATATTTAACATCTTTCGTTCAGTCGTCCATAACTCCACTATTGATTTTCTTTCTCATATTTCTGAATAAGCCTACGTTCTAACTGCTTATGCTGATAGTGCGAAGTAACACAATCCTCATGTAAGTCATTTTCATAGATAATCCAATCATTTATAAAGTCCATGGCATAATCCCTATATTCGCCCTTTGTTTCCACCCCTATATAATTAAGAAATGAGACCCTGAGAGCTAACTCTACAACATAAGTAAAATACCAGCTTATATAAAATTTAGCATCATCTTCTGATTTAAACACATATGTTGCAAGGCTATCATCCTTATGAATATAATGATCAACCTCATGTCTTTCCTGCGCCAAGACATAGCAAAAATCATCTCTCTGTATCCCCAATAATTTTATTCCGTATAGGATTTTGTTAGTATCCAATGCCTTTTTTATAACCCGTTCGAAATTCCCCTTTACATTATTTGTCTCTTTGAATGTATTATTAACAAATCCATCGCAAAGGTTCAAATATAACGATAAACGATGCCCTTCATTAATCTTTTCATACCCATCCGAATGAAGATAGAAAAAAGCATTTACAACTGATTTGGTCATTTTTCCATCTTCTTTTCCTTCATTTCTCATCTTATCAAAAGCTTTCAATACATCTTCTGATAGATTTCGTTCTGCTCTTCCTAACAATATTGCTGCCGAAATCCAATTATGACCAGGCTTATAAAATGCTACCTTAATTAAACTTTCAGCACATTTTTCTTCCCCGTCAATCACCAAATTCAGAGGTTTATAAAAATGCCCATCATACAAACATAACACTTCCCATACAAGATAAAATGCTTTTTTGACAGTTTCTGATTCACCTTCTAAAACCATACTGCATTTTCTGTCTTTAATTTCTATGGAAATATCAACACCATCATATCCAGTTTTTATCTGTTGATCACTCCATAAACGAATATGGTCTCCTATTTCCATATCAACTTCCCAAACCATAAAATGACCTCCTTGGATTTATTGTCCCATTTCCAAATAGTATATCTTGAAATCGCCCTTTTTTCAATTAATTAATGACTGCTCAACAAAAAATGGACTTAAATCCATTGAAAATGCTGAGTTTTCTTTTCAAAAGTAGTATAATAAAGTGCAGGGAAAACAGTTCATTTAGCCCAAAAACCTTGCACTTAGGAGAAAACTTATGTATAAATTCGAACGATATCGTCAGCTTGGACTTGCAGATTTCAATCAATCGGTTGGATTAAAAATGAATCTGGAAAACCGCTGGATTAAGAAAGCTGAAACAATTCCGTGGGATGTCATTGAAAAAAGTATGCCAGCCTTTTTCCAAGTAAAACCGGAATGCCGGCAAAACCTCTCAGGACAAGGATAACACTGATTGGATTGCAGTAGAAAGGGCTTTCGCGCTTGCAAAGCAAATATGGGCTCGGATTGATTACCAGCAGGCTGGATGAAACAACGAGCCGTTCCATAGTATTGTCTTTCATTGCAATGTGGATCGGATATGCAGATCTATTTTGCGCTTATTTTATGACATCGTTATTTCAAGGTACAAACAGCATGAATTTATGCTGATAAAAATATTCTTATTTTGACAGTACGTTTTCACAAAAAACGGCCGAGACAGCTATAAGAAACTCTGTCCTCGGCCGCTGCTTGCTTCATATCTCTATCCCTCCTCCATATGATTGTGGGAAATGAATGTTACTCTGTTATCTGAATAAACCATTTCGAATTTGTCTAAAGTATTTCTTTAATTTATATTACTATCATAAAACTCTATTCATCAGCATTCCTTATTTTTTTATATCACTCCATCCCCTCAATCAATGTCAGCATATCCAACCACACATCCACTTCCGTATCTGGTGCCGCCCACAACCGAATAGAAAGTATCGTAATTGCCTGCTGTCTAAGCCGGTAATAATGCCTTGATGACATATCTAGCCGGTACAGCAGTTCATTATGGCTCAACCTTTCTGGGGCTATGTAAGTCAGATAAATGAGTTTATACAATCTTTCTCCATTCTCTGGCTTTTTCTTCAACACAGTCAGTGCCTCATTTACCCGATCCAAAAGCAGCCTCGACTTCTGGATTCCCTCCATCCTGCTCTCCAGTTTCTTATTACCCCATGACACCTCCAGATCCATCTGCTCTAACAGCGTATCTACCCCCTCAAAGGGTTTTTCCAGTTCCCTTGCAACATTCTCTGGGAAACATTCAAAAAGCCACACAATCGTCCGATAATGCTGTAATAACAGCACGGTATTGTGATAGGTGTTCTTCTGCTTCTCCTTCCTTGCCTCCCTGACCTTCTCATTGTCTATCCCAGTATCCGGAAGAATCCCCCGATCTGTTAATAAACCAATCATGGCATCCGATTGTACCTGCAACTTCTCCTTCTGCTCTAATCTATTTCCATCTGCTCTACTCATAAAATAAACTCTCCTTTGCTATTTTTGTCAGATCCACAGCCCTACAGGGACCTCTTATCTGTTTTCTGTCTTGAACTACCAGTTTAGTAATATTTACTCTCTGGCAGTCATAATTACAATTCTTACAATTCCTACACAGAGAAAGATACGTGTATATTATAGTGTCCGAATGTGCAATGCGGAATTTCTTCCCAGGCTCATCTTCAATTTCCACAAGGCCACAAGTCAGTTTCCTTGAGTACCATGCGACCATCTGGCTTAGATGTTCATGTTCAGAACCTTTCTTTGGCACATCTGCACTTAATTCCCGTATCTGTCCCACTGTTTTCATAATCTCTTCCTGTTCAGGAAGTGAAACCTCGGCATCCACCGGATACCTTTTATTAAAAATGAGACAGCCATAAGAACTGGATAGACGGTACAGAGCAAAGACATCCCCATGCTTCTTAAAAAACCTCCATACCTTTGTCTTTTCCCAGCCCCACCGTTGCCCCAGGGTTTCCAAAGTCAGAATG
>CANPYY010000070.1 GCA_947588675.1 uncultured Lachnospiraceae bacterium
TTTAATTATAATTTCTCGTGCTTTGGTATCACCAGATTTCATTTTTTCAAAATAGGAATATAATTCTGACTGACTTAATGGATCTGGAAGTTTATCTTCAATAAATAATTCGTTGTAATCCATTTAAACCTCCTAACTTTTCTCAAAGTGTTCTACTTTATGAAAATTAAAAAAACACAAATAATTGTTGATATTATTTGCATTTTTGACTTTATTTATAATTTTGTAAAATTAATATTATTTATTGTAAAAAATTAGGAAAAGTGCTATTATATTAGTCAATTCAGCAAAAAACTCTCAAAGTAGAACACTTTGAGAGTTTTTAACTTCAATATGTTATTTGGAAGGTTTTAAAGATAGAACAGCAGGATTTACAGTGCCTTTTTCTTCTTCAGAAACACCATATTGTTTATTCCAATATTTTCTATATTCCTCACCATTTTTAGCAAAATGTGAAAGAGCATTTGCAGTTGCGCCTGCCATAAATCCACTTAATCCAAGTTCTTCACCATATACTTGGTGTTCTGCATCAGCAAATGAAATACCTTCTTCAAATTTTTTCATCATAGAAATAACGGCTTTAACCACAAACACAGAGTAACCATCATTACTATTGTTATCTGCAAATTGTAGCCATTCTTCAGCAGTTTCCGGTTTAACTAATGTTAATCCTTCTTTCATTAATTGATATTTCATTTTTTTTGCCTCTAAATCTGCTTTTTCCATTTCTTGTTTTCTTAAATTTTCGGCTTTAATTCTTCTATCTCTTTGTTTATCAACAATAATATCACCAAAAATTTTTCTTCTTGATTCTTCCATATCTTCAGCACGTCTTCTGTCATAACCATATTCAATATAAGGATTAGAATATAATTCTTCGCCTGTTTCGTCTAAAATTATTGAACTAATTGCAGAACCATAACCAACGAACGGTATTCCCATACAACCAATTTGAACATTGCTAAAGTAACTAACACTTTTTAAAATATCAGAACCATTTTCTGGTGAGCCATACCACCAAGCCTTGTATGAAACTTTTTCACCAATATGCTTTTTTAGATTTTCAAACATTTTTATTGCATTTTGCTCTTTATTATGTTTTGCAATATATTCATCTAAAGTCATATCTTCATCTTGCATTGGCATAAAATTACCAAATTGTGTCATACATACGGACTTAATATCATTAAATTTCATATTATCAATAAGCGTGCGTTTACTTGGATCATTTCCATAAAGTTTCTTTACTTCATCAAGTGTAAGTCTTTTACCAATAAAGAACCAATTAGAAGTAACTCTTGTTTTACCATCATATTGTTCTTTTCCATCAATAACAAAGTCTTGTTCTATAAATCTAAATCCAACACAATGTTCTTTGATTTCAACCTTTTCTGGGTCATTATGTTCTATTTCTGAACGACTTGTTTCAGAAACAATTAAACCCGGATATAAGTATTCAACATACTTTTTAGTAGTCTTTTCCATAAATAAATTCCCCCTTATTTTTCTTAAAGTTTTTCACTTTATGAAAATAAAGAAATTCGTAATAAAAAGGGGGAAAAATTATTAGTTGACCCCAAAAAAGGTTTTGGATAATTTGACAAAACCCTCATTTTATGGTAGAATATGACCCAAGTTCTTGAGGAACTAGTGTCTTTTAATCTCAAAGTGAAAAACTTTGGGATTTTTTTGATTTTTTAAATAAATTATAATAATTAAATGGTTTCTTAAAGTTAAGCACTTTGATAAAAGTTTAAATATTTATTGTAATACAATAAAAGAAAACATTTTGACTATAAATTTCAAAAATAACATTGGAGTTTATAAATTTTTAAAGTATAATTAATTTAGAAAAGAAAGCACAAAAACTTAAAGTGCTTAACTTTGAGAAAGGAATTATAAAAATGGAATTAAAAAAAGTTATTGAAAACAGAAGAAGTATAAGAGCATTTAAAAAAACGAATGTTAGCAATGAAATAATTGAAGATATTTTAAATTGTGGTAGATTAGCACCATCAGCAAAAAATAGGCAACCGTGGTATTTTGTAATTGTTAAAGATGAAATAAAAGATAAAATAGCAGATTTAATGCTTAATGATACAATAAACAATACTAAAGAAGAAAGAAAAAAACTAAAATGTCCTAGTAGTGTTACACCAACGGCAAAAGTAATTAAGGAAGCACCTATATTAGTTTTAATATTTAGAGATAAAGATGATAATTGGAATATAGGTGATTCTCTTTCAATAGGTGCTTGTGTTGAAAATATTTGTTTAAGAGCAACTGATTTGGGTCTTGGTTCTTTATGGATAAGAGATATAGTTTACGTTGCAGATGAAGTAGCAAAAATGTTAAATCACGAAGATTTAGATTTAAACTGTGCAGTATCAATCGGTTATCCTAATCAAAGTCCTAAAGCAAGACCTAGAAAAGAATTAAAAGATATTATTGAATGGATTAGTTAGTAAAAAAAGTTATATTAAAAAAACTCGGAATAACCAAAGTTAAACCGAGTTTTTAAAACTTAATTTATTGAGAATAGAGGATTAAGATTATTCATCATTTTTACTTTATTTTCAAAACTAGGGTGTACATATCTATCTAAAGTAATTTTCACATTAGAATGTCCTAATATTTCACTTAATGATTTTGGATCACAACCATTTTCAATACACCTAGTAGCAAAGGTATGACGTAGAGCGTGAAAATTGTATTTATCAATATTTAATAATTTCATTACTTTTTTATAATGATTCGTATAACTTCTAGGCTCAATGAAAACAGATTTTCCGGTCAAAAAGAAATCTTCATCATTTTTCTTTAAATTCTTTAATATTGAAATTATAAAATTAGGTATAGGAATATTTCTTTTAGAAGAAGTAGATTTAGGGTCATCAAGAATAACTTTTGTTTTGGTTTTTATAGATTTATCAAAATTTTTAACCCTAATCAATGTCTTTTCAACCTTAATAATATTATTATCTAAATCAATATTTTTCCATTTTAAAGCACATAACTCGCCAATACGTAATCCTGTGTAAAGGCATAGGAACATACCAAAATTATCTTCATTTATATTTTTAGAAATATAGGTTTCCAAACTTAATTGATCTTCTTTAGTTAAAATTTGAATTTCTTTCTTTTTTACTTTTGGCATAGTTATATCAATAGTAATACCAACATATTTTAAGACTTGTTGCAAAATTATTAAAATATCTTTTATAGTTTTAGGTGCTAAACCTTTATTTAATAATTTTTCAGTAAAATCATTTATAATATCTTTATTTATTTGTTTTCTTTTAAAAGAGCCAAAATTAGGTATTAAATAAGCATACGCAGTATATTCATAATCAGAATAACTTGATATTTTACAAGAAATTTTTACACTTTTTAACCAATTATAAATATCTCCACTAAATAATGATTTATCAATAATTACTGATGATTCCAAAATCTCTTTTTTCTTTTGTAATACTTCTTCTTCAGTTGTACCATATATATAACCGTAATCGGTACTACCGTCTTCATTTATTCCTTTTTTATACTTTATACAATATCTTCCGTCTTTTCTCAAATAGACTTTTTCATTATCATTACCCATAAAAATTCCTCCTTTCGTCTAAATATCATACAGAAAATATTTTTTATGACATTAAAAAAAGCACTAATTATTTAGCACTTTCATTATTTTTTTTGAATTGAGATTTTTTATATGTAAAAATGCCATCAACAAATGATGACATTTTCAAAAAGAATAAAAAGGGGTTGGCTAGTGTGATACTAGCACCAATTCGCCTTCAAGTGAATTGGTATATTTTATTATACTTATTTTAATTTAATTTTCAATAAAAATATAGAATTTTTTATTTATCAAATTCTTTAACACTTTCAAACAAAAACTCAAGTTTATCAACTAATTTTTCCGTATGGTAATGGCCACAATACCACTTTTTATAATTTAAAGTATTTTCTATATCATCTAAAAACTTTTCGGTACTTTTATCAACAGTTGATTGATCTATTCCTGGAAGAAAAACTTCATAAGGTAGATATTTATATGGACAAGTATGTGATAAAACTATATCAACTTCATTTTTATTTTTTTTAATAGCTTTCAATATTCTATTTTTAATTTCTTGACTAGGTTGTTCATCTTCCCACCAACCATAACCAAGTGCTTGCCTATATTCTTTATCAACACTATATGCACCACCAATAACTAAAACTTTTTTGTTATTAAAGTTATAGATTTCACCATCTTTAGCAAACAATAAGTTAGGATATGCTTCTTCATAATAAACAGTTCCACCTTTAAATTGCTTTTCTTTATATGTGCTAATTGTTTGAGGCCTTTTTTCGTGATTTCCGTGAATGCAAAAAAATGTAATTGGTTCTTGTGATAATTGTTTTTTTAAAGAATCATCTGTTACTTTATCGCAAAAATTTATTCCGGCATCACCCAATATAATTATAATATCATCAATAGTAGTTTTATTTTGATAAGTTAAAAATAATATTCTTGTAAAATCTCTATGAGTATCACCGGTTATATAAATCATAAAATTCACCACACTTTTATAACATTATACCATAAAAAAAGATTTCTTAATATTTCAGAAACCTTATAATTTTGGTGATTTTTACGGTATATTGCCGGTTTGTCTAAGGACTCATCCTCATCTTCAAAAGGATGAATTTGAAGGAAACGCATATGAAACTTTGTGACTTTTTCTAAAAGAGGTAAGTCTTTCCATTCAGT
>CANPYY010000071.1 GCA_947588675.1 uncultured Lachnospiraceae bacterium
CGGTGGTACACGCCTTCCATGGCGATGTAGCGCGTGCGCAGCAGTTCGGCGGAACGGTGCCCCATCTCCAGCTGCAACTCGGCGTAGTTGCGGAAGGTGGCCAGGTGGTGCGTGGCAAAGGTGTGCCGCAGCACGTCCGGCTGCCAGTTGGCGAAGCCTGCGACATGGTGCAGGCGTGTGCGAAGACGCCGCCAGTTAGGCGGACAGATTCTCTCGTCCCCGGGACGTCGGATGCGCTTCAAGATGCGTGCCAAGGGCTGGAAGATGGTGACATGCCGTGCGCCGCCGGTCTTGCTGTGGTGTGGGGCAATGCAGATGACGCCGTCGTCGAGCCGTACGTCGCTCCAGCGTAACCGCTCCACCTCATTCGGGCGCACACCCGCGTAGAGCATGATGGCTGTCGCGGCGAGGCAGGCACCGCCCTCGAAGGTCTCCGCGGTGTGCATCAACCGCCCGATTTCTTCCTTGCTCAGGATGCGGATGCGCTTTTCCTCGACGCATTCCGGTTCCACCTTGCGCACCGGATTCTCCGCGCACCAGCCCCGCTTACACGCCGTGGAGAACACCCCGCTGAGGATGAGTCTTGCTTTGTTCCGTTGCCATGGTGTGTCGAAAGCTTGATTGATGTATGCCTTGCATTCCTCGGCGGAGATACTGCGTATGCGCCTATTCGCCAGCCCCTTGCACCGTCTCATGAACCGTTTCGTGATGCCGCGGAAGTCGCACAACGTCCGCGACCGCCGGTCCTTCCGTGCTTCCAACGCCTCCTCCACCGCTCGGGCAAAGGTGACCGTCTTTTCGCGCCGTCGCAGTTCTTCCTCTCCCGCCGCAATGCACGCCATAGCGCGCCTCACGCGTCCCCTCCCCGCTTCCAGCGCCCTCTTGGCTACCAACGCTGCTTCCAGTACATCCACACCCGTTTGCCGCAGCACCTCTATCGCTGCCAGCTCCGTCTGTCTATCTGATTGTGTCTTCATCGTAGTACGAATTTAGAATCCGTGTGCAAGAAAAATATGACACTGCAACAAAAATTACCAGACATACGTTGAGAGAGCTTCTTCCGAAAGAAAAGGTAGTTCGCAAGAAGCAATAAAATGCTCTGTTATCTGAAAATAAACTAACTCATCATCAACAAAAAGAATCAAAAAAGGCACGGATTCTAAATTCGGTAGACTGCGAGTTGAGCTTACAATTTAACGAGTATGTAAGAAAGGACGAGTCATGAAAACGAAACGTTGGATTGCAGGATTTATCGTGTTGACCTGCCTGGCTCCATCGTATGGCATGATGGTTGAAGTGGAAGGACGAGCTCCGGCGGATGAACCGATGGCACGTTCACAAGCATTAGCAGATGCCTTGCGTGAGGCTGTACGAACAGGTGCGGGTGTTGATTTGGTGAGTGAGTCGCAGACGAAAAACTTCACGATAGAGTTTGACCGCATGTTCTCACGAGCCCGTGGGTATGTAAAGAAGTATGAAGTTGTGTCCACTGGTACTTCCGGAGACGGTTTTTATGTGGTCAAGGTAAAGGCAGATGTGGGCGAAGGTATGCCGGACACGAATGACAAGCTCACCTTGCAGATGATGGCGCGTGAGCACCAGGCGCCACGTGTTGCTATTCGCATTGATGAACAGATTGAGGAGGTAAAGAATGGTACATTAGCCTCTGATTGGTTGCGCAATGAAGTGACCGAATGCGGGTTGCGTGTGGTAGAACTTGAGAGAACTCAGGGCGAAGGCGGCATGATGGCAAAGCGAGCACAGGCTCTTGGTCGTGGGCAGGAAGCAGCCCTGCGAGGGCAGGGCACGGTTTCCGGCTGCGACTACATCATTGAGGGAACTGTTGTAGGTAGCAGCACGGGCGAGCAATCTTTTTACGGCAGCAAGCCCGGTAAGAAGTTCTCCCTCGGTCTCAACTTGAAGGTGGTGGATGCAGCTACGGGAGTGGTCATCTTGACGGAAAATGCGCCCTCGCGCGACATCCTTATTCGCCGTGTTACGTCCGATACGGCAGCTGCACGTGAAGCTGTACGCCAGCTCATGGAGGGGAGCCCGCGCGTGGCGGATTCGGATGCCGGCATGAAACTCATCCGTCGCATCTTTGCCCATTGGGCGGCTGAGATGGATCTTGGCGCAGTTTGCAAACTGGAGTTCACCGGGATGGATCTTGCCACAGCTCAGAAACTCAAGGAAAAGCTAACCTCCGTGCAGAATATAGGCTCCGTCTGGATTCGCAGTGTGGATCCTGCGGGGGTCACCGTGGTGGACTGTGAGGCGCGTCTTCAGCCGCTGGAACTGGCTGCCATCATCGAATCATCTTTGCCGGGCTTTAAGCTCGACCGCTCGGAGAACCGTTACCTCTCCTTCCGTCCTTCGGACAAAACAGCAGCGAAGGAAGACACCGCCTCTCCCGCGCTCTTGTATGGTGGCATTGGCGGCGGTGCCGTGTTGGCGCTTGCCGCTGTATTCTTCTTTCTGAAATCAAAACACTGAACAAGCACCTATATGAAACATTTATACGTCACGCCAATCATTGCAGCAACTGCCTTTTTCGTCACCTCGTGTGGTACCCAGATTCAAATGACTGAGGCTGTTCCGGCGAAGCTCAATATGGCACGTGGATCCAGAGTGGCTATTGCCTACAAGGGAGAAATCCCGGATCAAGTAGGCGATAAGCTCTTGGCTTTGATGACCAAAGACGGCTACTATACCTTTGTCTCGGGGAATGCCGATTACACGATTTTTATTCGGGAACACCGTGAATTTCTCGCACCCAGCCCATGCCAAGTAGATTTTTGTGTGCAGCGAGGAGACGAGGGAAACATTTTGTATAACGGTACGACATCCGATTATAGATGGACGTTAGGACCAATAGAGAGTTTGGCTAAAGAGATTTATGAAACATTTGCTCCTCATGAAAAAGAATATAAGGTGAGGGTCAGTGTGGATAGCAAAAATCAACTCCTCAAGCAGGCCGTTGAACAGGCTCGTAAGAAAAACTATGCGCAGGCGCGGGTCTTGGCGCTTGCTTCTTTGCAGCAGTTTCCCAAGGATCCGGAGACGTATTTCCTGTTGGCTATGACAGAACGTTCCGATTCCAATTTTGCGAAATCCAATGCTTATCTCAAGAAGGCACTGGAGTTAAAGCCAGTGGAAGACAAGTACAAGGCAGCTCTTCATAAGAACGAGGTCATTCAGACAAACGAAGCCAATGTCATCAGTCAACTTTCCGACTAAACACGATTTATGGAGAACATATCCCCAAAAACAATGAAGGCGAGTATTCTCTCTCTTTCGCTGCTTTGTTTTCTTTCATCATGCGGGACGCAGATTCAGATGACGGAAGCAGTTCCGGCAAAGGTCAACTTCGGAAGAGATACTACCATGTACATCAGAAGCATCAACAGCTTAGATTCCAGAATTGCCGAGGAAATAGGTAGAAAATTGACTGAAGATGGGTACTATAAACTTCCTATGCAGAGAATTTCTGACCGGGAGGCATATATGACAATCTCTGATACGAAACTAGTCCCCAAATCAGGTTACCCGGATCATTTTCAGCTGAAAACAGATGTGAGAATATTTACTGGCGGTCAAAATCTGTATCATCGTGGTTTTTTACGCGGCAACCTACTTAAAAATGAGAAAATAGATCACGTGGTCGATGAAATATCAACGGATGTGGTGCACGATATCAGTCCCCACGAGAAAGATCTGTACGTCCGCGTTCGTGGCTCAAAGGAGAATCCAAGTGTAGAATTGGGGGCAAAGGCCTGCAAAGCGGGCAACTGGAAACAGGGAGAAGCGTACGCAAGGCAAGCTCTCCAGCAGAAGCCAGATGATCCCGAAGCCTTGTTCCTCATGGGGGTCATTGAGCGCAAAAAAATGAATTATGCCCTGTCTTCTGTTTACTTCACAAAAGCGGACACGATAAAGCCCTCCGGCAAATATAAGAAAGCCATTTCGAAAAACAAAGTCATGGAGCAAAATGACAAGTACACGATGCAGCAACTCGCTGGTGAATAATCTTTCCAATTAACCTGACAACCATGAAAATTACACCCATATTCTATGCACTGGCCGGGCTATCGCTGCTCGGAGCGACCACGGCAACGGCAGCGCCGAAGCCGGTGATTAAGGCGGCAGCTGAGAACAAACTGCCGGAGATTTGGCAAAAAGTACCGGCAGCTCAGAGACTCTCTCTCGTGCGCGCAGCAGAGATGGATGCCCTGCGCATCCTAGCGGAGCGTATTGCCGGACTTTCGCTCGATGAGGAAAGCACCGTGCAAGACCTCGCTGCCACGAGTGACACGGTGCGCGGGGAACTGGCAGCCGTGCTTCGTGGCGTAAAAACCACGGAAGGACCGACTTACCACGAGGACGGTCGCGTGGAGGTGGTACGCGCCGTGAAGATTAACCAGCTCGTCCGCACAATCACCGAGAAAAAGGGCAGTGATACGAAAGTGTCCCTCGATAATCAGCAAGACACGCTGGATGCGCTGGGCAATGCTGCCATCCCCGGCTCCCTTGGGCAGAAGCGCATTCTTGCCAAGCGTGCGGCGGAGATGGATGTGTATCGCCGTCTCGCGGAGCGTGTAGCGGGTGTGCAGATTGTCGGAGAGACCACATTGAAAGACTTTGTGGCAAGCGACGACAAGCTGCGCGCCTCTTTCAGCCACAC
>CANPYY010000072.1 GCA_947588675.1 uncultured Lachnospiraceae bacterium
TAGTATAATTTATATGATACTATTAAATTAAAGGAGCCCTGACTAATGCGAGTTATAATATGTGATGACGACCTTATTATATCAAACCGCTTAAAGGAGTATATAACGATTTATTTCAAACAAAACAATCTTAAATGCCCCGACATAGTTATTTATGAAAACGGTGAAGACCTGCTTTCCGATAATCAAAATAAAGATATAGTATTCCTTGATATAAAGATGCCCGGTCTGAGCGGAATTTTTGTTGGGAATGAACTTAAGAAATTGAATGAAAATGTTATTATTTTTATTATAACATCCTATAACGAATATCTTGATGATGCAATGCGCTTTCATGTATTCCGCTATCTTTCCAAACCTATAGATAAGCAGCGGCTGTACAGGAATTTAAAAGATGCCCTGCAGCTGTACTATGCAGCCAATACTAAAGTATCTGTTGAAACAAAAAATGCCATATATACGGTATGCGTTTCTGATATCATTTTTATAGAATCACATTCACGAAAAGTGACTGTCCATACGGCTAATCATGAATATAATTCCATCCACAATATGAAGCATTGGCTTGATACACTAAATATGCCATGTTTTTTTATGAGTTACAGAAGTTTTATTGTTAATCTAAAATACGTAACAGCTTTTGATCATGCAAATATACAACTTTGCAACGGAAAATTTGAAGCATATCTGGCACGCAGGAAATATTCCAGCTTCAAAAATGCTTATTTATTATATTTGGAAAGTACACGGTGATTATTATGGCTATAACAATATCATATATGGTTGTTTATATTATAGAAGCCCTCATACTATGGCAGTATTGTTCCGGTTTATTTTCAAAAATATACTCAGAAAGAGTTGAAGGAATCTGTTTTCTGTCATCTTATACCCTGCTTTATCTGATTTCATTTTTTGAAATCTTCTGGATTAACCTGATATCATTTACCATAATAAATTTCATAATAATTTTTATATTATATGATATCAAATGGTACACAGCCTTATTTCACACATTTATAATTACAATTATCATGGCTCTAAGCGAACTTGGGGTTTTAAGCATTATTACTTATTTTTCTCCGGGTTTTTATACAAATAACTATTTTCGTAATGTAATTATAGGTGGTATATTCAGTAAATTTACTTACTTTGTCATACTAAGATTTATATCCGGTATATCAGGCAGTATTAAAAATGAGCAGCAATTAAAACCTGACCGCAGTATCTTTTATCTTAATTTTGTACCTGCCATATCTACTTTTATTGTAGTTACCATAACAGCTATCTGCCTGACTGCGGATTTATCTTTAACATTAGACTGGATGATTTCCATAAGCGCATTTTTACTGCTTATATTTAATATACTTATTTTTGCTATTTACAATTACAGTCAGAAAAAAAATTACGAATTTATGAAAATGCAATTACAATCGCAAAAAGAAGCCAGCTCCATTGAATACTATAAAATGTTGTCAGAGCAGACCGAAAACCAGAATATACTTGTCCATGATTTGAAAAAACACCTTGAGGCAATAGCAATATTAAATGCAAAAGGTAATAATAAAGAAGTTGCTGAATATATTAATCAGATTATTAACTCTGAAGATTTAAAAGGCTCTGTAAAGATATGTGATAATGAATTTCTTAATACTATACTGTCACGTTATATCAAAAAATGTCAAAAGCAAAAAATATCATTACGTTTAGATATAAGGGCAGGTATTTTAGATTCATTAAATTACACTGATCTCACAGCACTTTTTTGCAATCTTATGGATAACGCCATGGAAGCGGCAGAAAAAATTCCGGATTCCTATATAGAACTTAGCGTCACCCACAATAATGATATATCCTGTATAATTATTACGATGATTAATTCATGCTGTATTAATCCGTTTTCAAAAAAAGCAGGTGAACTTATCTCTGCAAAAAAACGTTCACTTCAGCATGGATATGGCATGAAAAGCATCAAAAAGATCACAAAAAAATATAACGGAGCTTTAAATGTATACTATGATGATAATAATATGGAATTTCATACTATTGTTACATTAAATCATGCTTTCTGCATTCTACCCTCTTCAATCTCCCGTTGAAAATCCCTGCCCTTCTCATTGTAATAATCCATTCATTCCTGCGGTATCATATCCTTTGTAACATGACAATTATATTCCTTATGGATATCATCAATTTTAAAATACAGACTAAGAACGAACTGGTTTCTCCATAATCCCCTCACTTTCTAATCCGTTGTCGGACTAATCACAGTATTATTATCGTACACCGTCTCCATCAACCGGTCAAAATCGCTTTGATACAGCTTATCCTGAATAATTCTATATTGTTCAAACTCACTTTCTGCAAAAGTTTTCGCAATCGCTGCCGTCACTTTTCCCTTATCCTGCAAAACCTCTGCATCATTAAACTGTAAAAAAGCATCCAACTTAGAAGCCCAATCCTCCATTGTCATCGGAATATGTCTCCTTGCCTGTCTGGTAGCATAATCAAGATACATTGTAACAATCTCATTCAGTTCCTGCATCTCATCTACAGACAAATAATTCTTTGCTACCGATACATCAGCCTTTACAATCTTTCCTTTTGGTGCATTTCTCCATGTAGTCAACCCCATATGTTCCTTCTTATGATCTGCCCTCTCTATTATTACCTCTGCTGCAGTATTTCCATGAACCGCATAATGCATTTTATTCTGAACCGTAGCAAAAAAATCTCTGGTTATCTGACTGTCCAGCGAATAGTCCACTGCTGTCGCATAGATATCTGTAATCTTCTGGTAAAAACGTCTTTCGCTGGCACGAATTTCCTGAATCTCAGAAATCAGATGCTCAAAATAATCTTCATCAAAAATCTGACCGTTTATTAGACGCTCCTTATCCAGCACATACCCCTGCTTTGTAAAGGTATCTAAAACCTTTGTCGCCCATTGGCGAAACTGCGTTGCCCTGACAGAATTTGTCCGATATCCCACTGCAATAATGGCAGACAGAGAATAAAACTTATATTGATATGTCTTTCCATCATCCGCAGTTTGTGCAAATTTTGCACAAACTGATTCTTTTGATAATTCCTTACTTTCAAAAATATTTTTTAAATGCTTTGTGACCACACTCCGGTCTATGTCAAATAGCTGGGCGATTGCCTTTTGTGTCAGCCAGACATCGTGATCCTGCACCCGTACCTCAATTCCGTCTTCTCCCGCATCCTTTGTAAACACAAGAAAATCAACGGTGCTATTACGTATTTGCAATTCCCTACCTGCTGCTTCTATGCTTTCTTCTTTATTCTGATGTGCCATAACACACTTACCCCTTCCATTCTTTTATCTGCTTTCTCGAATGAATCTATATCCTCATTATACCGCAGACCGATTTTTCTGTCATTTTCTTTTTTAATAAAAACAGGCGACCTTTATAACCAGACCGCCCGTTTAAATCATATTTACTTTTTCCTTGGCATTAAGATTCTTATTAATACAATCTAGTTTAATTTTTCTATGTTCCTCCTTATTTTTAAGGTGTTTCAGGCATAAAAAAAGAGCCTGACACAATGCACATATCTTATCATACATTGGGCTCTTTTTCAACTTCTTATCTATTTACAAACTCCATTGCCTCCGGGCTGTATGGAACCTTCAATGTATCTTGTATACATCTCCACGATTATCTATAGTTTGTAAATAGCCTTTAAAAGTCTGCTTTGCGTTGGCTTATCCTGTTTTCTCAAAAATAATTTTATATTTTTTCAAAGTTCTACCCCCAGTTCATCCGCCAAATCTTCAACAGTTATTCCCGTTACGTCGTTTTCTCTTTCCGCTTTTTCAATCATAGCCATATCCCATTCGTCCGGCTCTACTGTTTCAATTTCCGGAATTGCTGCGCCCTCCAATATGCCTATAATGTAATGCATTTTTGATTCCGGTATTTTTTCAATTAATTGTATTGCAAGTTCTTTGTTGCTCATTGTTTGCCCTCCCTTTCTATCTTTTCCGCTATGGCTTCTTTAATATATCCGCTTACCGTCATATTCTCCCTTTTTGCAGCCTTTTTTATTCTTACTTTTTCCTCCGGCCTAACGTCTAGCGGTATTCTTACATAATTTTCTTCTTTCAGCGCCACAGCCATAAAACCAATCCTTTACTTTTACATTTTCAATATTTCCATCAATTAAAAACTTATTTTTAACACTTATATGATACACTAATCAAATGGTATTGATAATGTCTTTCATCAACTTACACCTTCCCTAATAATCTTACCGCCATCTATCTCATAAGTGCGGTCGCATAAATACGAGATATCGCTTTCATTATGCGATACCAAAAGAATAGTTTTGCCCCTGTCTTTTTCATCCATAAGGATATCCCGTATCTTATTCGACATATTCTTATCAAGCCCGTTAAAAGGCTCGTCAAGTATAAGTATGTCGGGATTTTCCATAAGCGCCTGCGCAATTCCCAG
>CANPYY010000073.1 GCA_947588675.1 uncultured Lachnospiraceae bacterium
CCAGAACAAACCACCTATAATGACGCAAAGGATAAGGAGCCACCATTTCCACAATCCTTTCTGCCTTGGAGTTTTCGTGGGTACATCGTAATTTTCATAAATCTCTTAATGTTGAAGAGTGTCTAACCTGTTCATCTGTTAAATCAGAAGAATGCTCTGTAGTCTCCGAATTGCGAGACGTATTTTCTTCTTCTGAATCTCGCTCCCTATTATCCTGATCTTCTACATTCTCTGAGTCATTACTCGGAGAAGGCGAAAGTGGCTGGTCTTTAGGAGTAGGATTCTGTGGCGAAGAATGTTTCTCGCAACCACAATCAGAACATTTGTTCTTTATTTTCGTATTCTCCACAGACACATCATTGGATCGTTGAATCATTGTCCTCCAGACAAACAGACCTCCTAAGAAACCTCCCAGAAGAAAAGCTGCACAAGCCATAACCACCGCATATCTGATATCAACTTGTCTCCAAGGAAAATGTTCTTCGGTCCGTTCGTTGACAAGAGGTTGCTGCTTTGGGGGTGGTTGGATAATTTTCTGCCATTCGTTCGCCGATAGCTCCCCCGTACGTATCTTACCTCTTCTATCCGGGAAGTTGTATAAAAATATACCGCTTTCTTTATCCGTTAGTCTAGGAACGTCACTTCGTGGAAACTCCTTCTCAGGAAGTTCAATTTGTTTATCAGCCGGGGTCAAATGGCAACAAAGGCTGTACCATTCCTCAGGAGAAATTGCAGCTAGCTTCTCAATAGGGCTCTCCTCAATCCTGTAGGCGAAGCAAAACACATTACGAAAAGCGCGAGCTCTGGTAATTTCAAAATAGACACAATGAATACGCACGCCCTTCCCAAGATCACCCCCTGGGAGATTGGCGAACGCCATCGACTGTACATCCGAATCGTCTTGAGGATACGTTGGAAAAGAAGTCACAGCCATTTCCTTCACGAGGGTCGCCCATGAACCCGCATCAGAAAATGATCCTTGAACGTCATGTTCAGAACGATTTCCGCCTTGGAAACAAAACTGTATAAGATTTATCTTCATAAGATATCAAGAAGCCACTGAAATGCCCCATACATCCTTTGGTAATAATACCATTGCCATGACGATGCTTCCTGTGGTGGTATATCAACGCACGAAAACTCCATAACCTTTTTCAAAACCCATTTCTTACTAGGTACGCGTCCCCTATCGGGATCAGTTATTTGAAATTCTTTTGACGGCGTTAATGAGACAGGAAATACGCCTCTAGCATATGCTCTATCTTTTATTGTGCCCCATAGGGCAGCGTACTTCTCTTTAAACTTATCGATTATATCCTCAAGTTTTATTACATCCTCCGTCATGAGGAGATCTGCTTTAGTAACTATTATGGCAAAAGAAGGTTTATTGTGGTGCAACGGGGCAGAAAGTAACGTATCCACAATGCCTCTCAAAGACATTCTTTCTTTTTTGACGCTCTCATCTTCCTCGAGGAAATTTTCCCCATCCACGAATAACATAAAGCCGTCAGCACTCTGCAAATCTTCTCTGAATTTATCCATCCCGCCCGGTCTTGTATTTCCTTCATTCACAATATTAGCGAAATTTTCTCCTGCCCAATCGATGATGGTTACCCTCTTTTCACGGCGGAACTTCCAAAAACTTCCAGGAAGCATAAAAGTATACTGCTTATACGTACCCGCAGGGGTCTTTTTCTCCCAATTTCCCAACCTGAATTCACGCTGTATTTCATCAATCTTCTGAAGCACATTGATATCGCCATTTTGAAGACGCCACTCTCCACAGCCATATTTGCCCATATAAGCCATAGCTGCAGCAATGTAGTTCGATTTCCCCGAATTTGGAGGACCTAGAGTGATAATTTTCCTTTCTTTCATTCCTATGTTGTACTAATCCGCTGTAACTTTGAAGAGACAATTTAATAAAAAAGGAACAATGTTATTCTTAAACATGATCTAAAATCCATAAAAAGGGACCATACATGAAACCCTCTTCCACATCGGGACCATGTCCATAATATGTTTCCATGACTTCCTTCAAAGACCAATCCTCACTTGGGATTCGACCGGCTTTCTCCGAGACCTTGAAATATTTTTTATCTGGGACAAGTGTGACAAAGAATATATCTATGTCATACCCTCTTGCTTCAGCTAAATTGAAAAGCGTGCCCAGTTTTTCTCGAATTTCCGCCCTTTTCTCACCCATGCGACCTATACGGTCTAATACCACTGGGTAATTCTCACCTATGGTTTGATACTCCGGGAAAAGGTAATCAGATTTCGTAACAACAACAGCAAAAGTTCGTTTCAGGGATCCTTTTGTGATAATTTCTTCCTTCATTATGCGAAGGCATTTCTTGACTTCTTTTTCCTTTGTTTTGTCATCTAACCATTCGCCATCGATGAAGAGCATAAATCCGGCGGCATCGTTGCAATCCTTCCTAAACTCCTCAAGCTTTATATTACCACCATCGTTCCCGCTAGCAATAGCTGAAAAAGCCTCCCCTGGCCAATCCTTAATAACCACTTCCTTAGGGAGGAATCCGAATCTCAGAAAATTGGAAGGAAGGTAAAATCTATACTCATCACCTTCTTTGTTTTTATCTGTTTTCTCAAGCCATTTTCCCGATTGAAAATGCTCCTGGAGTTCGTCGATTCGTTCATCTACCTTTGTATTACCCTCCTGAAGTCTCCAACCCATACAGCCGTATTTTCCCATGTAGGCAAGAGCAGACGCAACGTAATTGGTCTTTCCCGATTCTGACACTCCAAGTAGTATAATCTTCTTTTTCGTTAACCAATCCTTTATATTCTCTAACATATTATCCTCCTTCTCGTATTTATCACTTGCTTTTCAAAACCGAATCTAGATTGCGAAAATGAATCATAGAGATTTCTTTAAAAGCAGGCAAATTCTCATTCGAATGGTTTTCAATTATAAATTGAGCAATTCGACTCATTTTTTTAATCAGAAATTCCGGGTCAAGGCATTGTTGAATGGCCGTAATCAAAGAATTCTTACCTTTGTTGATAAATCGACCTCGTTCACCTGTCTTCTCATCAGGGACTATTCCCGTTAAAACAGTACACATAATTGCTTCCTCATTGGTTGTCAGCTTCATCTTGTTCATGTAGTCATCGATAATTTTTTTATCATTGTTTTCGTGACTTAAATCTCTTTTTGTAAGAACGTGAATACATGGTCGCTCCGCAAAAAATTTATCATAAAAATGTTTATCACTTTCACTCCCTATAGCTTCACATGAAACACAAAAAAGATGCAAATCTGTCCTCTCAATGGACTTAAGGGCTCGCTCGGAATCTCTCTTCAGATCCTCTTCCAAGCGATGCCCCTGCTCTTCTTCGCTAGCGTACGCCTCTGCGCCCGGCGTATCACGCAAAATAAAGTTCGGATTTAGGCTTTCACTTGCATGAGGAAAGGGACCCTTGACGTCAATCGTGGCCCACCTTGGATCCTTTCCTTGGTGTGATCCCCATTGATCCAAATCCGTACGCACTTCAGAAGAATCGTCAAAATGTTCAATTCTTACGTCACCGTCCTCCGCATAACAATTAACCTCGTAATCTTCGCGAGCTGCGTCCCGCCGAAGTGTTATGATAGAACTTGTAGTAGGAATCGCCTTATCCGGTAAGATCTCTTCACCTAACAAGGAATTAAGCAGTGTCGATTTCCCCTTTTTAGGACAACCGTACACACCGATGCTAAGCGTTTGATTTCCAATATTACCCTGTCCCAAGACCCGATCGTATAATTGAATCAATGCACTGTATCGTCTTCTTAACTTACCATCCTCCGGACGCATGCCACTAACTATCAGAGCCAGTGCATCCCGAAGTTGCGAATTCCATTCCGTGTTTGATCTCTCTTCTGACATATCTTATACGAGTTCAATTTGATTACGGATGAAATTCTCATCCTCTCTTTCTTCTTGAAGAAGAGCTTCGATACGATTATTCTCGTCGATAGTCTTTTGTTTCATCTCAGGAGAGAGATTGCGAAGCTTCTCCTCCAGAGCATCCAATTCACTATTTCTCTTCTCCTCAGCCTCACGGAGCTGCTCATTAATTTGCTCCACGATTAGTTCTTTTTTCTCCTCCAATTGCTTTGTGAAATTATCCTTTACCTCTCCTACCGCCTTCTCTATCGTTTTACCGCCACTTATTCCAGCAAAATATTTTGCAAGAGGTCCTGCTAGATTCAGTGCGACTAGTGCAACAATTACAGGGAAAATGGCTCCTGTCACGGCGGTCACGAGACCGGATGTAGCGGCAGTTA
>CANPYY010000074.1 GCA_947588675.1 uncultured Lachnospiraceae bacterium
TCAGGCTTATAGGTATCCATATAAACTTTTAAGCTCTTGGCTCTTGTATTATCGGCTGACTTAACCTCTATAGGGATAAGACTGCCATCACGCTGGATGACAAAATCTATTTCAGCGCCACGCTTTGACTCCCAATAATAGGTCTGATAACCATTTGCTATAAGCTGCATATTCACATAATTTTCCGTAAGCCCGCCCTTAAAGTCGTTAATTTCCTCCACCATATAAAGTACGTCATTTGCGTCCAAATCCTTTTTGGCAACAAGCAGGCCCGGATCGGAAACATATATCTTGAAAGCGTCAATATCACGGTAGTTTTCTAACGGCTTCTTAACCTGTTCTACCTTAAATACCTGCGACACAATCCCCGACAAATGAAGCCACTCTATGGCATTCTCAAATTCTGAAGCCCGTCCTCCCTTTTTAATAAGCTTATATTGAAAACGAGTATTCTTTTTTGAAAGCTGCACAGTAATATTATCATAAGCAATCCGTGTTTTCTTAATTTCATTCAAATTGTTATACTTGCTCATATCATTAAGATAACTTACAAGAATTGTTTCCTGAGTATGGCGTATAAGGATATAATCTTTTGTCTGGACAAACTGCATTACACACTCCGGCATACCGCCTACCACAAGATACTGACGGTAAAGCATCATCGCCGCATCGTGCAAAGCAGAAGGCAAAGGCGTATCGGTACTAAAACACTCTTTAATCTGCTCTGCCAGAGCATCCTCCCCCAGTGCAAGCATAAATTCCTCCATATCCATCGGGTAAAGCGTTTTCATATCAACTTTACCTACAGGAAAAGAGAACTTTGCACGGTTTACCGCAACGCCTAACAGACTGCCTGAAGCAATGATATGATAACCGGGTGCGTCTTCGCAAAAATATTTCAGCGACGCAAGCGCCCTTTCGCAAAGCTGCACTTCGTCAAATACAATTAACGTTTTTTCCCTGACAATAGTTTGTCCTGCAATATGCGATAAAATTGGTATCAGATAATCAGGACTAATGTTTTCTTCAAAAGTTTCAGAAAGTTTCGGATTTGTTTCAAAGTTGAAGTACGCTACATTCTCATATTGTGTGCGTCCAAACTCCAAAACGGAATAAGTCTTGCCGACCTGCCTTGCGCCCTGCAGTATCAACGGCTTACGATATTTGCTTTCCTTCCATTCTTTTAAAAAAGGCATGATTTTTCGATACATAAGCAATCCTCCTTTAAGAAATCACTTATAGCATAACAGATATTCATGTAAAAAATCAATGTTTTTTTACGAAAACTAGCATTAAATTACACGAATTTTAGACAATCACTGCAGTAATTACCTATTTTTTTCAAACACCTTTCCAACCGGAATATTAAGCAGCACAATGGCAAAAAAGATAAGCAGGATGCCACAGACATTTTTAATATTTAATTCCTCATTAAACAGCACGATTCCTGCTGCTGCAGCCACCATAGGTTCCGCAAATGCAAGTACCGACGCTTTCCCCGCCTCAATATACTTTAATCCGCCGGTATACAATATAAACGGCATAAGGGTAGATATCAACCCAAGTCCTATTCCCGTAAACAGTACTTCAACATCATCCGTAAGCGCAGCCATAACATCATAAAGTCCCGAAAAAGGCAGTAAACCTGCTACGGCAACTGCAAATGTATAAAAAATAACCGTAAACGGATGATATTTTTTTAATGCTGCTTTTCCAAAAATACTGTACAATGCATATCCAAATCCGGAGCCGATTCCCGTCATAAAAGCAAGTACGCCTATTTCCCCTCCTGCAAATCCGCTTGCAAGAATACATCCGACAAACGCAGATACAAGCGCGGCAATTTTTACTGCCGTAATCTTTTCATGAAAAAAACACGCCGACATGAGCATTACAAAGCATGGCGCCGTATACAGAAGAACAGACGCCGCCGCAAGCGTAGTGCGGCTTATTGTAATGAAATAACACACATTAAAAAACACTATACTTAGAAGTCCCGTTCCCAAAAACATCCACAAGTCTTTTATCCTTATACGAAACAGCGACCTGTCTTTTATTAAAAGGAAAATACCCATTCCTGCCGCCGCAAGAACGCATCTTATAAATGTAATCTGCACCGGGCTTATTCCTGCGTGCGCAAGCGGTCTGGAAAAAACTCCTATAATTCCCCAACCTGCCGCTGCAGTCAGAATAGCGGCTACAGACAATGCTTTTTTATTGTTCGTTTTCATATCGTATATCCTTATGTAAAGTACTGCCTGTATTATATACCAAGCTGCAGTTTTTCTCAATACATACCGCCTTCAGCCTAAAAATCATATTCACCCGGACGCAAATACAGCCCGAAACCGCCATATAAGCAGGATTCCGGACTGTATTTTAAAAGGATTAAAACTAAAAAGCAATAAACCTATTTATGCTTATCATCTTTTGTTCAGTTTATTTTGCCACATTGACAATACACAGCTTCCTTTCCGCAGTACCGTCTGACCGGGTGATCTTCGCGATAACCGTCGTCTTTCCTTCGCTCACCGCGCTAACCTCACCTGTATTAGCATCTACCTCAGCCGGGAGCGTATCGTATACCGGTCCTTCAACGTCTTCTTCTGCTTTTCCTTCCCTGTATGTGTATTGTCCTATATAGCTGCTCGAGTCATATACCACGGTATCAGTGCCCGATGCGGAGACCGTTAACTGTCCTGTTTCTCCGGGCTTCATCTTATATTCATATGTATCGCCTTTTGCTATGGCTACATTATCGATAGTAAATGATACCGGATGCGGCATTGTTCCGTATGCCTCATTTGTCGCTTTATGGTCCGGCGATACGCACTGCGGCAGGTCGCCGTCTAACATGAGGCGCAGATCCATGCTCTTTCCCGCAGGTACTTTTACCGAACCCGAGATATCATAGTATTCCTTATTGCTGGTAGCATATATCCCATAACGGTACGGTATCTCAACGCCTCCTGTTACCTCCGTCTCGCTTCCGCTCTCGTCCACAGCCACGATCTTTAACGGAAGCTTATAAGTAACGCAATCATGATTTCCGGCTTTTAACTGTGACGCTATATAACTCTTATCTGAATCTATATCCGCAAAACGGAACAAGAATGATAACGTATACGTCTTTTCCGTATCCCCGGTATTCTTTACCTTAAACTGGAGATAATCTTTTGTATCCCCAAAGAATCCCTGGAATCCTGCCGTCCTCTTCGGTGCGGTAGTCTTTATGCTTGGGTCCGGGTTAAAGGCTCCGAAATTCTTATATATCTTAACGAAACTGGAAGTATTAAGCGAGCAGAATCCGGAATCCGTGGGGTTGGTAAAGCTCCATGACATCACGCCCGCCTGCTGTATCGTATCAAGCGTAGCGTTTGCCGTATCGAAGTCCTCATAGTATTCCACGTCCGCGCTCAGGTCAAACTCCCCTGCGTCTCCTCCCGGTTCTACAGTAGGCGCCACGGTCGCCGTTGGTTTCGGCGGTACATATGACGGGTCTTTCACAAGCGTTATCGATTTGAGCGTAAATTCCATATCCGGCGTGTTCGGAAGGTCTTCGCTGCTCACATCATACGTATTGTATTTGATATAGATGCCGCTTGCCGGGTCCTTTATGCCTGATATGTCAAGCGTAAAGTCCTGCTCGCCTTTCTTAAACGAACTGTACTGCTCACTGCCTACCTTCGGGCTGTTATGTCCTTCCCAGTAGTCGCTTGTCTTTATCTCGTTCTTTAAGCTTATCGCTACCTGATATGCGTCTTTTGAATTAACGCTTATTATAACAGACTTGTACTGCGCGAGGTCTACTGCGGTATGCTCATCATTAAAATAGTAGCATACGCCGTGTCCGCTGTCTGCCTTTCCAAGCGTAACGTCTACTGTTCCGTCTGCATTATACACGGTCTTTCCATCAGTAGCCGAGAACGCCTCGTTTGCTTTTGTGAGGTTTACTTTAAGGTCCTGCGCAGGCGCTTCTGTTGCAGGGGCTTCCGTTGCAGGTTTCGGTGTAGCTGTCGGCTTTGGCGTAGCCGTGGCTGCCCCGCCCTTTCTTACTACCTTTATGCTCTCTATTGACAGTCCGTCTATCGGCTTCGTTCCCGGCTGCGTTATGCTCTTGAATGTTATCCTTGTGCCCTCTCCCGTTGCCGTAAGGTCAAACGTCTCGTTAAAGTCTCCCTGCGTGAGGTTCTCGAATATCTGTATGTTGGAACGTCCCGTAGGCCCGTTGCCAAGCCATACCCTGA
>CANPYY010000075.1 GCA_947588675.1 uncultured Lachnospiraceae bacterium
CAGACGCCGCCCTGCCTGCAGTATCAGATCAAAAAGACAAGACATTTGATAGAGGTACACTGACAAGTAGCAACAGTGACCGCGGAATGTTAGATTTGAGATATAAATCTAATGAAAGGAAAAGTGTGTTGTGATTTCTTGAATTTCTGCGAGAGGTCGCTTCATAACAGGTGGATACATTGGAAGAAAAGAATATTTCAGATAACCTTATCAAAGAATTTGTAGCATACCTGTCTGCAGAGGAAAAGAGCGATAATACTATCAATAAGTATGTACGTGATGTAAAAGCGTTGAAAAATTTTTGCGGCGGACTGAAAATTGACAAACATACAGTGCTTGCCTACAAACAAAAGTTAATTGCAGATGGGTATGCAGTAAGCAGTATCAATTCAATGATAGCTTCGCTCAACAGCCTGTTTGCGTATGCCGGCTGGAATGATTTTAAGGTACGGTCATTAAAAGCACAGAAACAGATATTTTGTTCGGAGAACAAAGAACTTACACGGAGTGAATATGAGAGATTATGCAATGCTGCAAAAGAAAAAGACAACAGCAGGACATATCTGATACTTCAGACAATATGCGGCACGGGAGTACGAGTAAGCGAGCTTGAATTCATTACGGTTGAAGCAGTAAAAAAAGGTGAAGCAAGGGTATGCCTTAAAGGGAAAATGCGAAGTATCTTTATAGTAAAGAAGCTGCAAAAAAGATTGCTTAAATATATAGCGCAAAAGAATATAAAATCCGGTCCCGTATTCATCACACGCACAGGAAAACCAATGAACAGAACTAATATATGGCGTGAGATGAAAAGCCTATGCGCCAGAGCGGGAGTTAATCAAAGCAAAGTGTTCCCGCATAATCTGAGGCATCTGTTTGCGCGCATATTTTATAATGCCGAAAAAGATATTGTAAAACTGGCAGATATTCTTGGACACAGCAGTATAGATACGACGAGGTTATATATTATAAGCACGGGAGCTGAACATAGGAAACGGATGGAAAGTTTAAGGCTTATAATCTGAGAGATGTTGATTGATTACATAATCGATATTATGTTGCAGTATTTTTAAAGTTCTGCTTAAGTAAACGTAATTTAAAAATTATATTTAATATAATATAACATAAAATTGTAAGTGGCGCAATTAATATCAGTCGAAAAAAAGGTGTTTATATAAAAAATTGTTGAATAATGTGCACAATAAAAAGACCGTTGTCTGAAAAACTCTTTATCCGAGCAGCAATGGCTTATATTTGTGCACATTTTTTTTGCGTTTTTAAGTCTGTTTTTCTCTAAAAAAGATTATGCGGTATTCAGATGAAATATTTATACAACATAATATCGATTATGTTGCATGTACTGCCAACTAAAAGTTGCTGAAGGGGAGAATTAGAGAGGAGGACTTATAATGTCAGAGATAGCAGATATCATCAAATACGAAGGTGACAACAGCGTATTCATATGGAAGCATCCCGATGAAGATTTTAACAGCCTTACTCAATTGATCGTACACGAAAGCCAGGAGGCTGTTTTCTTTATGAACGGAGAGGCGCTCGATCTGTTCGGACCGGGGCGCTACACCCTTGAAACGCAGAACACGCCAAAGATAGGTAAGATACTTAACCGTACCACGGACGGCAGGACGCCGTTTCACTGCGAAGTATACTTTATCAACAAGGCGGAGCATATGTCCATCAAATGGGGTACTGATTCAAAGGTCCAGTATATGGAACCGACTTACGGCTTCCCGATATCCATAGGAGCTTCAGGCGAGATGAGCCTGCGCGCGGAGGATTCAAGGAGACTCCTCATAAATCTTGTAGGGACTGAAAACATCCTTACCCGTGAAAAACTCACGGGATTCTTCAGGTCTTTCCTTATGACGAGAGTAAAGACATACATAGCCCAGATAATGAAATCCAATTCCATAAACATATTTGAGATAGACGAAAACCTTACGGTATTTTCAGATGCGATAAAGGAGCTGCTCGTTAAGGATTTTTCCGATTACGGTGTTGCGCTTGAAAGGTTCTTTGTCACGAACATAGTAAAGCCTGACGGCGAAAGGCAGTATGAAAAGTTTAAGGAACTGCATTTCCGCCAGTATGCAGACATAGCCGAAGCAAAATTAAGACAGCAGACCGATGTGATATATGCACAGACGGAAGCGCAGAAAACAGTGATAGCATCAAAAGCGATCGCAACAAAGAGGGAGCAGGAAGGTTATACGTATGCGCAGGAGAGAGGGTTCGATGTGGCAGAGAGAGTTGCCTCAAATGAAGCGGTAGGGCAGTTTACGAACATGGGCGTGGGTCTCGGCACTATGGCAGGGGTAGGAGGAGCAGTAGGCGGACTTGTCGGGAACGCGGTAGGCGGCGCGATAGACCAGACGCAGGATAAAGATACGCCCGTACAGACAGGAAACGGCACTGACATGTTTAAGGCAAGGTTAGATAAGCTGTCCATGATGAAAGAAGCAGGGATGTTGTCGGATGAGGAATTTAATACGATAAAGGCGCAGCTTTTATCGGAGATCATATAAAGATAGGGGGATCACTGATATGAACAGAAGGTTTAAGTTTTACGCTCTCATATGGCTGATACTGTTTGCGGCATTCAATATAGTATGTTTTGCAGTACCTTCCGAGATGGCGGGGATGAGCAAATACGGCGGAGCATTCTGGTCAGGTTATATATTTATTGACATTTCATTTATAGGGCAGCTTATATGCGCATATATAGCGCTGAAACCGGATGATAAGACAAAGCTGTTTTATAACATACCGATGATAAGGATAAGTTATACGGGGCTTGTCATTACCATGGCTGTCGATGTGCTATGTATGGCGATACCGCAGCTCCCGAACTTTATAGGGATGATTGCAGGAATATTGATACTTGCATTTACGGCGGTATCAGTGATAACAGCGAAAGCAGCGTCAGACATAGCAGAAAGTATTGATGATAGGATAAAGGCGGATACGCAGTTCATAAGGACGATAACGGCAGAGGCGAAAAGCCTTATGCCATACGCAAAGACAGATGCCGTAAAAGAAGCCTGCAAAAAGGTATATGAAGCGTTCAGGTATTCAGACCCGGTGACTGACGGGCGGCTGGAAGATATCGAGATGCAGATAAAGGATAGGTATGAGCGATTTGCTGAAGAGGTAAAGATGGGAAATAAGGCAGAGACCGGTAATAGCGATACGATATCCGAGATGGCTGACGGGATAGTGGTCATGATAAATGAGAGAAATACGAAGTGTAAGATGATGAAAGGAAGGTAAATATGGAAGACATAAAGATATCGGCAGAAGAAATAAAACAGATTAATAATAGAGAAATAGAGTCATATGATGACTTAAAAGAATTTTCCTCAACAAGCTTCTGGCATTATTCGAAATTTGATACCATTGATAAGATTCTTGACTCAAAATGTTTTTGGGCAGGGAGATTGGATAAAATGAACGATATAAACGAGACTGATCTACATAAAAGTGATGATGCCGGTAAGAGAAAATATATATTGTGCTTCTGCAACAGCAATAGTGAAAAAATACCCATGTGGTATCTTTACGGAGGGATACAGGGAAATGGGGCAAGCATAGGGTTCACGCCGGCAAAAATGCGGGATTTTATAGAGTCTATCAATGAAGTAAAAGCTGTATATGATAATGACAAAGGAAAAAAGACACTGATTAGAGGTAATGATTTTAAGATTGCATATGGCTGGATCTTTTACAGGAAAACGGGTGAAAAAAACAAGATAAACTATAAGAATGACTGGTATGCGATAAGCGATCCTTATAATATTGAAAAGGATAATTACTTTATAAAAGACTATCCATGGAATTATGAAAAAGAATTCAGGATCATCATAGATATCGATTCCAAAGAAGAATGTGAACACGTTGAGATCGCAATACCTGATTCGATTTATAAGTTCCTGAAAATAAAGCTTGGACCTGAATGTGACAGTGACACAGATATTTTTAAATATAAGGGTTATAGTAAGTGGGCTAAGGCACAAGTATTGTCAAGTGAATTAGGCATAAACATGAACCTGCTAAACAAAAACAGAGAAGAAGTAATAAATAATATGGATATAATATTTGACGGTGAAAATTATAGTAAAGCTTGTAAATATATGAGGGATAACAAATATTGCAAAAACAATGAAGGAGGCAATGATTAATGGCAGT
>CANPYY010000076.1 GCA_947588675.1 uncultured Lachnospiraceae bacterium
AACACCGACCAGACGAATAAATATTGCGTAAGTTCCTCCGACCAGCTGAGTGAAGTGTTAAAACAATATCTTGCAAGAATCTGTATTCCCATTATAAATACCATACAGATAAGGAGAAAGATAAGAATCATTTCTTCCAGGTTTTCATCAAGCCATTTCAATACTTTCAATTGCATTTACCTCCGTTTGTATTAATTTACACCTAAAAAATCTTTCATATGTTCAATCGGCATGTCAAGGCCCGTCCACAATCTGAATGAAGCAGCGCCCTGAAAGAGCATCATGCCTTTGCCGTTCATCGTTTTACATCCTGCCGTCTTTGCGAGCCTGAGAAGCTCGGTCTCTTCAGGTGAATATATGGCGTCGGTAACAATAAGGTCAGGACGCAGATAACTGACGTCGGGTATGTATGTCAGACCTTCCTGAGGTTTCATGCCAAGACTGGTGGCATTAGCAAGCAGATAACTGTCGGCAATCTCTGCTTTAAGCCTGTCCAGATCCTCAAGATCATAGAAATTAGCCTTACATCCTGTTTCTTCATTTATCATTGCCGCAGTTTCAATACCACGCTTGTGAAATTCATCCCGTCTGTTAAAAATGGAAATCTCCTTTACACCGTCAAGCGCCGCCTGCACCTGCATTGCTTTACCTGCGCCGCCGGCGCCAACAATAGTTATCTTTTTCCCGATAACATCAATATTATTATCTTTAAGTGAACGCATATAACCAATGCCGTCTGTGATATAACCTGTAAGCACGCCATCGTCATTAACTATAGTATTTACTGCGCCGCACATCTGCGCTTCCCTTGAAATGTTATCCAGATACTGCATAACAGCAATTTTGTTAGGCATAGAAATATTGCCACCGCGTACTTTAAGAGCGCGCATGGCTGAAATTGCTTCTTTAAGATTGTCCTTATCTACGTCAAAACACAGATATGCATAATCAAGCCCGAGATAAGCCGCGGCTTCGTTGTGCATTTCAGGCGATTTGGAATGACGTATCGGATATGCCATAAGGGTAAGCAGCTGTGTATGTCCTGTAATTCGTTCCCGCATCGTTATAAATTCCTTTCATATTGATTTATATACACAGAAAATATTTTAATATATTTACGCTATAAATTCTACTAAAAATTTACATACTGTGTTAAGATATAAAACAGAACCGCAATGAAAGGCGAAAACCCATATGAAGAAAATAATACTATTTGCCGCCGCACTTTTTACGGCAGCTGCAGTTACAACCTGCGCGGCGATATATTACCTGCCTCCTTCAGATAAACGTTTAGAAGACAGATACGGTGGAACAGTCGAAACATATAAAAGCAGCTTCGACTGCGATAAAGACGGTATAGACGACCAGACGGATATCCTTAACGGTGCTTTAGCATATATAAAGACAAGGCCAAAATATAAAAGCATATATTACGACGGAGGATTCCCGGATGATAATCACGGCGTATGCACTGATGTTATAGGTTTTGCAATGCTTTCAGCAGGCTACAATCTTATTGAGCTTGTAAATCAGGATATAATGGCGCATCCTGATGATTATGAAGATAAGCCTGATAAAAATATAGATTTCAGACGTGTACGCAACCTGAATGTTTACTTTTCGCATACAGCCGGAGATATAATAGGACATTACAGGGTTTCATATTTGCGGTAAAAGGATTTACAAAAGCGACTCTTGGCGTGGAAACCGACGATAAGGAAAACAAAAATTGACTGGAGAATAACAATATGAATCTTAAAATAGCATTTTTACAGATACTGCCGGGTAAGAATCTTAACGAAAATTTTTTGATAGGGAAAAAAGCCTGTATAGAAGCAAAGGAAAAAGGAGCGGATATCGCTCTCTTTCCGGAAATGTGGAGCGATGGGTACAATCTGCCACAGGAATACAGTAAATTAAATCATCTGGCCATTGAAAAAGAAAGCTCTTTTTTGAAGGACTTTCGCAATCTTGCGTCAGAATTGCAGATGGCGATAGGGATAACATTCCTTGAAGCGCATAGTCCGAAGCCGCTAAATTCCGTTATTTTTTTTGATAGAACAGGAAAGGAAATCCTTCATTATTCAAAGGTTCATACCTGCGCATTTGATCTTGAAAAAGTATTAGACTGCGGGGATGATTTTTATACTGCAGATTTGGACTTTGGAACGGGAACAGTAAAGATTGGAACTATGATATGTTTTGACAGGGAGTTTCCTGAAAGCGCAAGAATATTAATGTTAAAAGGGGCTGAACTCATTCTGGCCCCGAATGCGTGTCCGATGGAGATAAACAGACTGTCCGCATTAAGGTCAAGAGCATATGAAAACATGGTTGCGGTAGCGACATGTAACTATCCTAAGGGGCATCCCGACTGCAACGGACATTCCACTCTTTTCGATGGCGTTCCATGGCAGACTGATGGAGTCAGAGATATGTGTGTTTTTGAAGCACCCGAAACTGCCGGCGTTTATGTTGCCGAGCTTGACATAGACCATTTAAGAACTCATAGAAACAACGATATTATGGGAGACAAGTACAGACATCCCGACAAATATGGTATTCTGTCAGATGATAATATTTACGGAGTTATTGGCGGAAAATTCGTACATTGGTAATTTCAGGTTTAGATATATATATGATACGACGAATCGTTATTAAGAAAGAAAATTTTGGTCAGGCATATTGACGGAGATTATCTGCTTATGAAAAGCGATATACTATAATTTCTTATGCGTCACCGATTGCAATAAGTCTGCTGTTTCCCTTCAGGAAGGAGAAACAACATCATACAAATGGATGAGAAAGGAAAAACAAATGGAAATAAAGACGTTTGAGCTTTCATATCTTCATGGGGCAAAAGAGGCATTAAAAAGTGCATTTTACTATGAAAACAGCAATGATTTTTTCAACGAATGGGAATTTGCGGAAACCTTGTTGAAATCTAATGGTTATTTGCAGGAATTATGCGTAATTGCGCTAGATGAAGAAAAAGTAGTTGGTTACAATGTACTGACGAAAGCAAAAATAGGAGATTTTCCGGGTCTGGCTTTAGGCCCGTTGGGGGTACGAAAAGAATATCAGAATACAGGAATAGGTTCTGCGCTTGTGAAAGAGTGTATTAAAAGAGCCGAAAAATCAGGGTTTCCCTGGATTGCCTTATTGGGCGGAAACTATTATTTCCGGTTTGGATTTGAAAATGGAAAACCTTATGGGATTACTGTATCAGAGAATGAATTTGACAACGAACATTTAAAGATTTTATTTTTGGATAAATCTATAAAAGGTAAGGTTTCCGGAAAACTTGTTTATTGCGCTGCGTTTTACGATACTGACGGAAATCTGCTATAAGCGTAAGGTGATTAATATGGCTAATGAAGATAATAAAGATTTTTAGCGAGTTTAGTACAAAGAATATGGAGGCTGAATGATGAGATTTTTGTTTGTCGCTCTTGGTGGAGCAATAGGGGCAGCCGGAAGATATGCGGTAAGTCTTTTGCCGTTTAAAACTAGTTTTCCTATATTAACGCTGATTACAAATATTATAGGTGCAGCGTTGATAGGATTTATTTCAGGTATTGTAAGCAATAATAATGAAGTATCTCCGAATACCGTCTTGTTTTGGAAAACAGGCGTATGCGGTGGATTTACAACCTTTTCTGCTTTTTCACTTGAAGCGTTTGCGTTGTTTGAAGACAAAGCTTATCTGTCTGGAGGAATTTACATATTTTTGAGCGTTGTCTGTTGTCTGGCAGGTATTTTTTGCGGTAAAAAATTATCATTGCTGATTCGCTGAAAATCCAAAATCTCAAAAACATAAAATGAAATGCCTCAAAAACACAAAATAAATATATTGAACCAAGATAGGAGAAATAAAGTTTGAAACTAAAAGATAGCGGATAGAGTATAAAATTGAACATCACAAATAAGCCATCATATGGTGGCCAAAAA
>CANPYY010000077.1 GCA_947588675.1 uncultured Lachnospiraceae bacterium
GAGCGGGTTATTTTGCATGCTTGGTCTTTGATGGCAATGTATCAGGCTTTACCTCGTTCGTCACGTCGGCAAATCAGTACAACATATCGCACTATTCCGGCACGAGCGGGCGCGCGGCATACGCTTTCAATGCCGGTCTGGCGCTGGAGGGAGAGACGACCTTCAACGTTGTAAAGAACGCCGCGGATCAGGACGGCTGGATTGAATTGGGCAGCAGATCCCGCCTCACCGGCAACGGAACCATCGTCAAGACGGGCGCGGGCGATTTGCGCATTGAAGGCAATACGAGCGGGTACACCGGAACAATCAAGCTGCAGGACGGTGGACTCGTGTTGAACGGCACGAACGGGCAGAACATCGATTTGAGCCTTGAGAATGCAGCGGCCGTGGCTCAATTGAAGGGCACGGGCGGCGTGCTCCAAAGCGTCGGAGTGGGGGGAGAGGCAGCCAGTGGTAATCTGCAATTGGAAGCGGCTTCTTCCTGGAACCTGACATCAGTGAATCTTGCGGCAGAAAAGACCTTGACGATCAGCGGCGCCGGCGCCTGCACCATTGGGACGCTCACCGGTAACGGCGGTTCTCTGACGGTGGGGCAGGGAAGTACGGTGAGACTGAGTTCCTACACCTCCGGGGCGATCCGCCTGAATGACGGCACGCTTGAATTGTCGGCGGCAGGAAGTCTCACCTCGCTTACTCTGGGAGCCGGAGCCAGAGTGGAGACGGGTTTGACCAACGGCGCGCTCAACTTCGGAGCGCTTACTGTATCCGCAGGGGATACCGTATTGAATCTCAACGGTATGCTCGATGGGCTGAAGTTGCAGGCATCCTCGGTGGATGGCACGTTACATCTGGCTCTCTCCGACGAGTTTATTAAGACCAAGCTGTTTGGGAAGGACGGGTACGAACTGTTCGTTGACGGTACTCCGTGGCAGGATCATGTGGTGTTTGACAATGCGACCTACGGTTCCCGCCTGAAGATCTCGGGGAACAATGTGGTGTTTGCTGATATGGAGGGCTTGTACTGGGCAGGCACCCAAGACAATAATGTGTGGAAAGCGGATGAGGGTACTCAAGATTGGAAGAACGGAAAGGGCGGGAGTGCTACCTCTTTCACCGGGGGGAGTGATGTGGTCTTCATGCCCGGGGAAGGTGTGAGTACAACTGTGCAACTTGATGGAGATCTGACGCCGGGAAATGTGACAGTGGGGGAAGGAACCGGCTGGGTCTTCAACGGAACCGGAAACTTGTCTGCCACGGGCAAAATTACTGTGGGCGGCGAGTTTACCCAAGAAGGCGAAGTAGCCTCGGCTGAACTCACGCTCTCCGGCACGGGGTACGTCCACTCTAATGGCCTGTCGTTAGTGGGTGAGGGAACGAAGCTCGTCATTACCTCTGCGCCGAGTGACAATGGAAAATACATCTTCAAGCACATGGAGCTGGGGGAGGGAACTGAACTGGTGCTTCGAGGAGCCGATGCGGCGAATTACCTGCGCTGGGATTTGACCAATTCGGGCAATAATTACGCGAGTGGGGCCGGTTCCATCGTGTTGGAGGGTGCGGGGATTTTACGGAATGACGTGAACCAAGCGGGCATCCTGTGGGCGTTTTTCTGGAACAATGAAACCGTGCATTCGGGGCAGACCATCGGTAACCTGAAACTCCGCTCGACTGAAGGGGGATCAAACAAGACGACTCTCATTATAGACGGCGAGATGGGGAACGCGAGCGGGCACGGTATCGGCGTTGTCGAGAACTTTTGGGTAGAGAACAACAGCTCGCTGGTACTACGCAGCCGAGTGCTTGGCGTCACCACACAAACCCGCACTTTGCACTTGTCAGGGGACGGCTCTAACGGTACGTATACCGAAGCATCCTATGAAGGCGAGGTGACTACCGATGCAGCGTTGGTGCTGGGGCGTAATAGAGACGAAGATCATGCGGGCAGCATTTACTGGAATGTCACGGCTGAGGCGAACACGAGCATCAGTGTGCTGAAGGACACAGGTGATGGGGGGAGGGTCTACGAATGGACGTTGATGAAGGAGCTGAACGTGGGAACATATACCCTTACGAAGAAGGGGGCGGGGACCTTGAAGTTGGATGCGGGCGGCTCGCTGGTCGGCTCGGGAGATATTGTGGTGAGCGCCGGTGTGTTGCAAATAGATGGGGCGGCAAACACAAGCGATTACTCGGGCACGATCAAGGTGAAGGAGGGGGGAGCTTTGGGACTGGCAGGCGGTTCCTTCACCGGCAACGTTGAGTCCGTGGAAAACCTTGGCACTATCAACTTGACGGGTTCAACGGACGGAGAAATTTCTCTCACCGGGGACACCATGCTGCGCGTGAGCAATGGAGGTTCCTTCACCGGTACGATTAACTTGGCTGGCGAGAGCGGGCAGAAGCTTGGCGTTTTCGGGGCAAGCGGTGATGAGGCAGCAAATTACGCCATCACGTTGAATCGCGTAGAATCGGCCACCGGAGAGGGCGTCCTCGTGGCCGGTTTGACGACGGGAGGTCTCACGGTAACAGAAGCCATCGGTCTTTCTGAAGTGTGGGTGGGAGGTCCGGCAGGCACCAACGTGAGCATAGGAAACCTCACGGCTCAGGGCACGAATCATTCCTTCACGCTGGACAATGGTGTGTTCACGGCAGGCTGGCCGAACAAAGGCAGCTCATGGACGGGCAACAGCGGGCAGTTGATCATCACCGGCACCGTGACCGGTTACACCTCATTCACCGCCAAGAGAAAAGGAGAGACCGTAACGGATGGATTGGATCTCATCTTCCGGGGAACAGTGGCCATGGGGGATGATGCGGATGTCACCATCGATGCGACCTTTAGCGAACATGATAATAATGGAGTGTACAACAAACATGCCACCATCCAGTTTGACACGTCGAGCATCATTACGGGCAGCGGCAGCATTGCCAAGCTGGGGGCAGGCAAACTGGTGTTGGCCGGGAGCATCGCGGCGGGCAACTGGTCGCTGAACGTGCAAGGGGGGGCAGTGGAACTCGGCAAGAGTGGGCAGGAAAGTGCGCTGGACTACAGCCTCACGGGACTGGGCATTGCCCAAGGCTCCGTGGTGGAAAGCAAGGGCGCATGCCATCTGACCCTCACCGGGGCGCTGGAGGCAGAGCAAGGGACGGTCAAGATGAGCGCTGTCGGCAGCAGCCTGACGTTGCACGGCAGCGAGAATAAGCTCGGCACGTTGGAGCTGGGGGCGAGCGGGGTGACCCTCCGGATGGGGGGGGGCGTTGACGGGTTTGCACAACTGGCACTCGGCGCATTCACGCCTGGTGGACAATCTTTGAAACTGGAGCTGGACGGTCTGGATGCTTGGTTTGAGACACATGCCGAAACCAACGAACTGCGATTGTTCACGGGCAATGGAGTGGAGGCTTTGGTGGAGGCCATAGGTGGGAACATTGAGGCGGACGGTTTCGTCTGCACGCTGGCTTCGAATGGAACATTGACGATTGCGATTGATACCTCGAATACATGGAGTAGCGGCGAGACGACGATGACGTGGTCGGGGGAGGATAATGTCTGGGGAAGTGGATACGACGGTTCATATAGTTCATCCAAAGATGTGATCTTTGCCGGCACGAGCACGGAGCCGATCACTGTGACTCTGGGCGAGAACATCACGCTGCAGCGTGGCATGACCGTGAAAAAAGGTGAGGGCGTGGGTGGTTCGCAGAGTTATACGTTCGATTTAGGCGAGCATACCCTCACCGTCGGGCAAAATTTGAGTGTCGAGGAGGGAGTC
>CANPYY010000078.1 GCA_947588675.1 uncultured Lachnospiraceae bacterium
CTACACCACAATGAGCACATTCCATACTACCATACTTTTTTTGCCAAGTCAATATATTTTTTATGGGAGTTTTATAGCTAAAATCTGAAAAAATTATTAGAATATTAAAAGATGCCGTTTAAGCATCTTTTTTATTTTACTAAAAACGAAAATCCGATTATATTACAGCAAATCCCCGCCTGTCATTTATTACTGACAGGCAGGGATATCAAATTACTTATCAAATCAAATATAAAATTATTTAAGTGTACAAACTGCACCCTCAGCTTCAAGCTTAGCTTTGATTTCGTCAGCTTCTGCTTTTGAAGCAGCTTCCTTAATAACCTTAGGAGCTCCCTCAACAACTTCTTTAGCTTCTTTAAGTCCAAGTCCTGTAGCATCACGTACAACTTTGATAACCTTAACTTTGTTAGGACCAACTTCAGTAAGTTCTACGTCAAACTCTGTCTTCTCCTCTGCTGCTGCTCCTGCGTCTGCTGCTCCTGCTGCTACTACAACTCCTGCTGCTGCAGATACGCCAAATTCTTCTTCACATGCCTTTACTAAATCATTTAACTCTAATACTGTCATGCCTTTAATTGCATCGATAAATTCCTGTGTAGTCATTTCTAATTACCTCCATAATAAAAATATGTTTTGTTAATTGTAAATTTAAAATTAATAATGTTATTCTGCTGCTGCGCTTACGCCTTTTTCCGCAATCTGATTAAGTACGCGGGCAAGGTTCGTAACAGGTGACTGCAAACTTCCAAGAAGTTTGGAAATAAGCACTTCTCTCGATGGGATGTCCGCAATAACGTTGACACCTTCTGCATCATAATAGGTTCCCTCAACTACTGCAGCTTTAAATTCAATTTCCGGTACATCCTTTGCAAACTCTTTGATAACTCTTGCCGGCGCCGTAGCGTCATCAATTCCGAATGCAACAGCGGTAGGACCTTCAAGATTAGAATCGAGTTTTTCAAAATCTGTTCCTTCAAATGCAATCCGCAGCATTGTATTCTTATACACTTTATATACAACGCCTGCTTCACGAAGTTTTTTACGGAGAACCGTATCCTGTTCAACTGTAAGTCCCCTGTAATCAACAAGCACTATAGATGATGCGTCTTCGGTATACTTCTTAATCTCGTCAATGACAGGTTTCTTAAGTTCTATCTTTGCCATCTGCATATACCTCCTGTATTATTTTGCATTGTATACAAGAAAGGTTCTTTCCCAAAGACACGGAAAGAACCTGAAAATAATCCAATGGTATCATTCTCCTCGGCAGGCTGTAAACCAATTAAACAATACTGTACCTGCTGTCTTAGGTAACAATGCAATTGCTATTCTATATATATTTTCTAACTTTGTCAAGTATTATTTTATGCAAACTGGTTAGTATTCAGATGCACGCCCGGGCCCATTGTTGCAGCCAGGGTTACGCTTCTCAGATACTGACCTTTGGCAGATGAAGGCTTAGCCTTTACAATAGCGTTCATGAGAGTCTCAAAATTCTCATTAAGCTGCTCCTCTGTGAAGGAAGCCTTTCCTACAGGCACATGAATAATATTGCTCTTATCAAGACGGTATTCAATCTTACCTGCTTTAATATCATTAACAGCTTTTGTCACATCCATGGTAACAGTTCCGGCCTTAGGGTTAGGCATAAGCCCTTTAGGTCCAAGTACACGTCCGAGACGACCTACAACACCCATCATATCCGGAGTAGCTACTACGACATCGAAGTCCAGCCAGCCCTCATTCTGGATTCTCGGAATAAGTTCCTCGCCTCCAACATAATCGGCTCCTGCTGCTTCAGCCTCAGTAACTTTATCTCCTTTTGCAAATACAAGTACACGAACTTTTTTTCCGGTTCCGTGCGGCAATACTACTGCGCCACGAACCTGCTGGTCTGCATGACGACCATCTACGCCAAGACGAATATGAGCCTCAATTGTTTCATCGAATCCGGCAGTAGCTGTCTTCTTGATAATGCTGATTGCTTCTGCAGTTTCATACTGCTTTTCACGTTCAATCAATTTCATAGCTTCAGCATATTTTTTCCCTTTTTTCATTCTCATTACCTCCTTGTGGTATTAACGGGAGCTTTTTACGCCCTCCCACGACGTTCAACATGAAATAGTCTTTTTATAAATTTATTTTCCAATGCGATAATTAATCCTCAACAACAATTCCCATACTTCTTGCTGTTCCCGCTATCATACTCATAGCAGATTCAATGTTTGCCGCATTAAGATCCGGCATTTTGAGTTCAGCAATCTTCTGAACCTCTGCTTTTGATATTGTAGCAACTTTCTGCTTATTTGGCACGCCTGAACCGCTTTCAATCTTACATGCCTTCTTTAAAAGCACTGCGGCAGGAGGGGTCTTGGTAACAAAACTAAAACTCTTATCCTGATACACAGTAATTACTACAGGTATAATCATTCCGTCCTGATCCGCTGTTCTTGCATTAAAATCTTTTGTAAACTGTACAATATTTACTCCATGCTGACCTAATGCCGGTCCAACAGGAGGAGCCGGCGTTGCTTTTCCGGCAGGAATCTGTAACTTAATATATCCTTCAACTTTCTTAGCCATTTTATAAATGCCTCCTTAAATACTTCATTTGAATAACTGTCTTACACACAAAGATTACGTGATGACATCACACCTTTTCAATATCGACAAAATCAATCTCAACAGGTGTTTCTCGTCCAAACATGTTTACATTAATTGTAACAATCTGACGGCTTTCGCTTACACTCTGGACAACTCCGGTAGTATTTTCCCATACGCCTGACGTCACAACAATATTATCGCCAACCTTAAATGAAACAGACTGTTCTTCAATCATCAGACCCATTTTGTCCATTTCCTCATCGGTTAATGGCACCGGCTTGGAACCCGGTCCTACAAAACCTGTAACCCCACGTGTATTTCTTACAACATACCATGTGTCATCATTCATGACCATGTTAATAAGAACATACGCCGGGAACATTTTTTTCTGAACCTGTTTTTTAGCACCGTTTTTTTCTTCTACTACATTCTGCATCGGTACTGAAACCTCAAGTATCTGTTCCTGAAGGTTTCTGTTTTCAATTGTTTTTTCAATGTTGGCTTTTACTTTATTCTCATATCCAGAATAAGTATGAACCACATACCATCTTGCTTCAGACATGTTAACCTCCTTGTGCATCTCTTGCACTAAATAAAAGAACTCTTACAGAATTGCATCAAGACCCAGTTGGATAAGGAAATCCATCCCTGCAATAACCAGTCCCAAAACTACGGTAACAACGATTACAGCTACCGACTCTTTCCACACATTATCTTTTGTCGGCCATATTATTCTTCCAAATTCAGCCTTCAGTCCTTTAAAAAAGCTCTTTTTTGGAGTTGTATCTGTCTTTGTTTCAGCCATAACAAAACTCCTCCTTATTACTTAGTCTCTTTGTGCAGTGTATGCTTTCTGCAAAATCTGCAATACTTTTTAGTTTCCATTCTGTCCGGATGGTTCTTTTTCTCCTTTGTCGTATCATAATTACGCTGCCGGCACTCTGTACAGGCCAATGTAATCTTAACTCTCATTTACGTCACCTCCGTATTATTTTCTTGGAAAATAAAGTGCAAAAAAAAAAAGACCTATTTCATCGCTAGTCTAGAATAACACAACACTTACAATCCGTCAACTTGTTTTTTAAAAAAA
>CANPYY010000079.1 GCA_947588675.1 uncultured Lachnospiraceae bacterium
AGGGCTTGGATGATCGTGGACGTGAATACGCCATTCTTCCACGCGCCCGATTCCAGGGCGTACTCCGCTCCCGCTGCTCCGGCTATGATGTTGATGCCGCGCTGGACATCGCCACGCGAAAACAAATCCTCAATGTAGCGCTTCTTTTGTTTCGTGTTGAGAGCGCCTATAGCCTTCTTCACTTTCATGCCTCGGTGTTGAATCGCCCGTACACCGTGCGGCAGTTGCACACCACTCATGGCAAGTTTCTCCTCCCCTTCTTCTCCGAGCATGCCGGAGTGGCAGGTGTCAAGCAGCAGCAACTTCTTACGCGCCTTTGCGTTTTGCAGACACGCCGTCAGTTCATCCATCGCAATCCCCGTCTCATCAATCCGCTCTGAGTCAAACCCGGCAGGGGCGTAGTAGTAATTGTACTTATCATCCAACATACCATGCCCGGCCACATAGAAGACCACGCGATCATTCACCGTCGTGTTCGACAGGAAGTCGCGCACTTTTTCCAGCGCGCTACGATCCTTCACTTGTTCATTTGTCAGCAGCAACACATGCTTCTCACCGGAACCGTATTGTTCCAAAGCCTTGGATATATCCGTGGCATCCTTGGCGGCGTATTGCAGCTGCAAGTCAGGATTATCGTAATCCGACACACCGAGTGCGACAATATAGAGATCGGACTTCGCCTTGCTCCGGTAAATAGTACGGAAACGGAACGTATCGCCGGATATGCCTTCGCTGTCCACCGGCGTGATTTCAATCCAGTTCTGCCCGCTTGCCAGCGGCACTTCCACCGTCAGCTCCTCCTGCTCGCCCGCAGCAATGGTTAGCCCGCTGCTCCAATTTTGAGGCACTTCCACGCCGTCCACGCGCACAATCACCTTGGCAATGTCGTTTGCCGTAGCTTTGGCAGTCACCGTGAAACGTGCCGTATCCGTCGAACTGAAGAGATTCGGCATGTGCACATCCACTGCCGGAAAATCCTTAAGAGAAGGTTCCGATGGCATGTTATCCGGGTCGAAGCCTTGCTTGCGCAGCCATCTCTTCGTTGTCTCCCTCAACGCAGCTATATCATCCACATTCCCGCCTAGCGCTTCCAACACCTCCGCCGGGCGGTTCCGCCAAGGCGCCAGAGCTTGCATGCCGACAACGCTTTCTCCGTCGCCATACTGGAGAAACTTCTCGCACCCGGGAGATCCTGCATAGAGACCATTGGACAAAGCGATGGAGTACCCTTGCGCAGGGTCAATGTACATGTCTGCCATCTTCCTATTCGTCCCCCATGAATTGAGCTCCTCAATGCTGTACTTGTTATCTCCTTCTGTCCGCAATATCAACTGTTTCTCTGGAACGAAGGCATCAGGCAACGTGGAAGGTTCACTTTTGTGTGTTGCAATGATTTCGTACGTGTAGTCCTCTGGATGTAGCTCAACGATATTAAATTCACGCTTTCTTTTTTCGAACGAAGATCCTGTCGTATACGCTATCAAGAGGTTATTTCCCTTGCGCCCGATTGTTCCAAAGAGTAACCGTTCATTTGATGACATAAATGCAAATCCTTTGTTTAGATTCTTCATGGATATCATTTTGGCTTGAGGAAGAATCGTACAATTCTCATCAAATGACTTACATGGGAAAAACATGACGTCCCCCGTCCGACGATTGATCAATCCTAACGTGACCATATGTTCAAAACCCTCTTCATATGCCAGACCTCTGCATAAAAAGAGTTCATATTCATCGTCCAATTTTATTGAATCCATATCGCTAAAGGAAGAAAATTCGGCGCCGTAATCTTCCCCAGGAGGGCAACCTATTGCGGTCAATTTTTGTAAAATTGTCTTTTTCAATTCCTGACCCTTGGTAGCGTTTGTAGCTGGCGATGTTAGATTAGGGACGCCATAGCAATGTAAGGAATCCAGCGAAACTGCCAGATTGTACTGCCACATATCTCGCACGATGACTGTAGCTTCATCTTTTGCCTCTACTTGGTTAATCTGTCCCTCACGAGTCCCTCTTAATGTTTGCTCCAATAACCTCTGATTACGCATGATCGGCAATTGCATGAGTCCTGCGTCTCGATTGGTGTAGTAGCTTGCTTGTCCAATAGTACCCGTACCCTGCCATCTATCCAAATTATCAAACATCATTTTTGAAATCCCATACCGTCTGCAAAAGTTAGGCGAAAAATTTCCCCAACGACTTGTGTGTACGTATAGCTTATCTGGAAATGCCATCCCTGGTTCATAGCTATCACCTATTCCAGAAAATCCATAAAATAAGTAACCAACAATTTGCTGATTTATTTTAATACCGTACACACCAGGACCGAAATCTATACCATCGCTGCATGCTATAAAAAGTTCTCTGTAGATCCTTCCCGTCCGTGAATCCCAAAACGAAATCACATTTGGCTTCGGTGCAAGGGGAGAAGGGGTAACAACATAGTCTTCATCGCTCGCTAAAATCGGTTGGTTGATATAGGAAAGGTTCGGATAGAACGTGATCCCGATACTGTTCGGCTTCAAGAAGTAATTCCAGTCGTATAGGCTCGTATCGCTTGGTTCGTTGAGGATTGCTCGTAATTTTTCCTTTTGTTGATTTAGTTCCCCTTCTTTTTGGCTTCGTACAGAGCATTCCCCGAATCGTGCTTCCTCCCGCTGAAGCAATCCAAAATAATCGCCGGGTGACAACTTCTCTTTTAATTCTCCAAGCAGCTCCCCCATTTCCTCCAGATACCATTTTGGTAAACGCACACTTTCATCGTTGTATAGTCCCGTGATGACGACAAAGGGAGATTCCTGCACGCGAGGTTTCAGAGGCGCCGTGTTGACCATCCTTGCAGGTCTGCTCTGCGGAGTCGTCCTCCCAGTCGTCCTCACCGGCTGAGAGCGCTTGATGTTAAACCGACGGTCCAGACGAGAGACTTGTGCCTCTGCATCAAAGATGCACAAGCCCACGCAGACCGCACATGTGAAAAGAAATGTATTTTTCATATCTGTTTTCCTACCCCACTCAACACTGCTTATTTCGTGAATATAGTAATAGAGTCGACGTACCGCACCCAACTTGCGGGTCCTTCCGGAGCGAGACATCCCTTCAGCGATCCTTCGTATACACCCTGATTTTCAGATTTAAATGTGATTACAGCAGGCTCTTTGGGAATTGAATATACATAATCATCCTCTATTGGTACAGAACGGCATAAGGTTGTTCCATGACGGTCATTGTTTTCGATGTACAATTTTGCCGTTGCCCCAGAGGGGACGTACGTATGATAAGTCAAAAGATAAGAGCGTCCGAGATTATCTTCGCAGTGGGGAATACGCATCGATCCGTACTCGGGGGTTCCCATGCTTGTCGGCGAAACTGGATGACCATTTTCCGCTACTGTCTCATCGCCGTAGTAGTAAGCTTCTCCATTTTTCATGTACCACCAAACTACGTAAGATTCCGGAGAAGAAGATCCGTGCACTCTCAACCTGATCCATGCCCCTTCAAGCGACTTCGGCGCGGCTAACGTGTGTTGAACTTTTGGCAAGTTAACAGGTGTAACAACGCCTGTTTCGTGCGAAGCACAGGAGTTCATCAGCGCAGTTAATAGCGTAGCCAAAGCAACACTCCCGATTTTGATCGTGTAGTTTATTTTCATGGTTGTATATGGTAAAGTTTCAGATTTATTTATTTGCTGAACGAAGTA
>CANPYY010000080.1 GCA_947588675.1 uncultured Lachnospiraceae bacterium
TGTCTCTAAATGTTTCGGTTTAGGAACACTCTGCTCCAAGCGAGGCCACGTGACGGTGAAATCCAACTCATTCCATTGCTTGTCGTAGATTTTTCGTTTGTGTTGAGGAGTGCCGCTCGCCATATCAAGCCATATTTGCTTGACATCTCCGTAACTACAGAAAAAACGGTAATCGTATAAAGCTTTGTTGATTTCTTCTAGATACTGCTCTATCAAAATTTTGGGTTCAATATCTCGATAGTGGAGCTCAAATCCGTACTTAAATGCAAAATTCTCCTGCATCCATGCATCTACTTTCGATTTTACACCGGCGAGGTCTAGTCGAGATTTGTCTTTAACAATAATATTATACCCACTACCATGGTTACATTTGAGTACGAATCGATTAGGCAATTGATTAAAATCAATGTCTCCAAATCGATCATAAACGCCCAACAAAGGGATAAGATATTTCCCACCGATCTTTTCCTTTATCCATTCGCGCACCAGATACTTGTCGGCCAACCTCGTCTTGATGGGAGTGGAATCGTAGAGCTTGAGCCACTGAATCTTCTCGCTAAAAGTTTGAGGATTGTTGAGGTCAAGACGTTTCCCAGTCACCTTCCTATAAAATAATTCAACTCCTCTTTCATATGTCCCTTTCGTTGTCCCTTTCCGTTTTTTTTGCAATTTTGTATGCAATAATTTATAATTAGTAAAAAGAAGCTCTAGAATCTCTCTTTCTTTCGTGGAAAAGAGAGAGAACTCCAACTCCCCATTTTCTTTTGCTGCGTAAAAATCAATGTAAAAACGCCTCAGAAATTGCAATTTAAATTCCGAAGCAACCCGATCATATGTCCAGGTATAATTATCGAACATGCGTTTCCATAGCATGGCAATGATCTCCTTTGAACAATGTCTCTGAAGTAACACCCCACGAATAAAAGCAGTCTCATCACAGACGCAGTAAACCTTCCCCTTACTTTTTACAGAAGAATTGGGATTATCTCTCCTGAGCATGTATAAAAAAACAGGCAACAGTAAGATTTTTTCCGCGAAGGTAAACGTTTGAAACCAAAATCCATTGTCCTGATACGAAGCTCCGGGCGTTTCATTTAAACGAATGCAATTCTCCTCTATAAACTCTCTTCTGAAAATACCGTTCCAAATTACATTATTCACCTTGAATAAATTAATTTCATTTTTTGTATTCAGAACTCTTCCGTAAAAGGATTGATTTGACGATATCGCTACATTTTCAAATGTCCTATTTGATCCTTCTCCAAAAAATCTTTTAAAATTTCCTTTGACGATATCCAACTGTTCAGCTGCTGCCGCTTTATAGAGAGTTTCGTACATGGAAGGAACCACATAATCATCTGATTCGACAATGCCTATATATTCACCAATCGCAAGTTCCAGTCCGATATTAATACCATTTCCATAGCCTGAATTCGGTTTGTCAACGTACCTGATCCGCTTATCTTTCTGGGCGAATTCCTTAATAATTTTCAGAGAATTGTCAGTTGACCCATCATTGATGCATATAATTTCTATATTTTTGAGTGTCTGATTACAAACACTCTTCAGGCATTCTTTTAAATATATTTCTGTATTGTATACAGGCAGAATAATAGAAACACAGACAGGATGATTGAGCTTCTCAAAATTCTCTCTTGAATATTGAGTGCAGATATCAATAATTTTCTTTTTTAAATTTCTAACCCGTTCTGTGTTGTACTCTGCAACTTCACGGTTATATTCTTTTTTTAATCTTTCTACTGTTTTCTCAAATAGAATCTTTAGATGATGCTCTTTAGCAAAACACAAATTATCATAACAACCAGCTAACAAATGAAAAACATTTTCTTCGGCAAAAAATCTCTCCTTATGTCCCTTTCTGTAACAATATACTTCTTTGTCGATACAGTAAAATTCTGAGGCAGCGTACAAGGCTTTTACGAGGAAAACCGGATCTTCCCAAAAAGTGTACAAGGGAAACGAAATATTATTTTTTTTAATCAGTTCCCTCTTAAAAATATAGCGAGTGTATCCAAAATCTTGTTGCGTTTCTGTGTATGAAACAGGCTGTTGCCTAGCAGCATATAAATTATCTGTTCTTCTCTTTTTGTTTCCTTTCGCATCAACAATCCTCAGGAGAGAGCCAGCACAAACGTCAACATGATGTTCTATAGCCGAGTTGTAAAATTCCTCTAAGACATCACAGGAAGGATAGAAATCATCAGGATCCATAAACGCGATGAATTCGCCCCTTGCTTCTTTCAATCCTGCATTTTTGGCAGCAGCAGTTCCCTTGTTTTCCTGGGTAATAACTTTGACTCTGATGTCCCTTAAGGAGTAATCCCTCAAAATCTCCAAGGAATTGTCCGGAGAACCGTCATTGATGCAAATGATTTCTATTTCCCTGAGCGTTTGATTAAGAACACTATCCAGACATTTTGGCAAATAAGCCTCCACATCATAAACCGGTATGATCACCGATACTTTTGGCTCATAATCTATCGTATTTTGCATAATAATCTTCCTAATTCCTATTGTCTTTCATTTGTTTATTCCTCTGTCGCCAACACAGTACCGAACAAAACGCACTCCACCACGAGATTTTCCATCACTTTCCTCTACCGTATTCTTTCTCCAATTCTTCAATTTCGGCCTCCAGATAATCACATTCCTCCTGCAAACGTATCGGGTATTCCCATATGTACCTCAGCCTCTCACCGAACCCCTTTTTCGCGCCTCTCCTCTCGATTTCTTCTCCGCATGAAATACCCCATTTCCTCAACTTTTCCGCATACTTCCGCCCACTGATAAGTCTCATTTTGTACAGGAGCCAATATTTGACTCGCCTGACTTTACTGATTCTTTTTACCTTTGTTTGTTTGTTATTTTTCATCTTTCTCTTTCGTTATTCAATAAAAATTATCTACTTCATTAATTATTGTTTATCAAACATTTCAAAACAGATAAAAATCAGGTTGCGTCTTTACTGTTCTATTTTCTCAAAACGCTGCAAGGCCTCTCCCACTATCTGATCCATATTGAAGTAGCGATAGGAGGCGAGGCGACCTAGGAAGTGAGTGTTGGGGAAGGAAGATGCGAGTTGGGAATAGCGTTCGTAAAGGGCATCGTTTTGAGCGGACGGGATGGGGTAGTAGGGTTCGTTCTTGCCGGGATAGTAGGCGCAAGGGTATTCACGCGAGATGGTCGTATGCGGTGTTTTCTCGTCCAAGAAGTACTTGTATTCCACACTTCGAGTGAAGTCATAGTTACAGGGAAAATTGATTTGAAGGCCAGACTGTGCAAATTCACGCGGCAGATTTCGGAACTGAATATCCAGACTGCGGTATGGGAGTGCGCCAAACTCGTAGCCAAAAAATTCATCAATCGGTCCTGTGAAGAAAAGACGATCATAGGAAATCGCCTCCTTCACATCCGCCCAATTTGTATTGAGCCGTACTTCAATGAGCGGGTGATCAATCATACGCCGTGCCAGTGCCGTATAGCCTTCGGATGGGATGGCCTGATACGTGTCGCGAAAATAACGGTCGTCCCGTCCAATGCGTATCGGCACGCGTCCACTCACGGAAGGATCCAGCTGCTCTGCCGTCAATCCCCATTGCTTCATCGTATACCCGGCAAACACCTTTTCATAGATGAAATCCGCCAGCAGACGCAGATCCGCCTCTTC
>CANPYY010000081.1 GCA_947588675.1 uncultured Lachnospiraceae bacterium
TTTCCATAGCATAGCTATGACTTCCTTCGAACAATTCCTCTGAAGCAACACCCCACGAATAAATGCAGCCTCATCGCAGACGCAATAAACCTTTCCTTCACTTTTTACAGAAGAATTGGGATTATCTCTTCTGACCATATAAAGGAAATCAGGCAATAGTAGAATCTTTTTTGCAAAAGTAAAAGTTTGAAACCAAAACCCATTATCCTGGTAGGAAGCTCCGGGCGTTTCATTCAAACGGATGTGATTCTCCTCTACAAACTTCCTTCTAAAAATGCCATTGCAATTTATGTTCTTTACATTGAATAAATCAATCTTCTGTTCTGTATTGAGAATCTTTCCGTAAAAGGATCCATCTCGTGATATATACACATCTTCGAATCGTCTATTGTTCTTTTCTCCATAAAATCTTTTGAAATTCCCTTTGACGATATCCAATTTTTCAGATGCCGCCGCTTTATAGAGGGTTTCGTACATGGAAGGAACCACATAATCATCTGATTCGACAATGCCCATATATTCTCCCATTGCAAGATCCAGTCCGATATTGATGACGTTCCCATAGCCTGAATTCGGTTTGTCAACATACCTGATCCGTTCATCCTTCAGAGCAAATTCCTTAATGATTTCCAGAGAATTATCCGTTGAGCCATCGTTGATGCAGATGACTTCTATTTCTTTAAGAGTTTGCTCACATATGCTCTGTAAACACTCTTCCAAGTAAGCTGCCGCATTATACACGGGTACTATGATCGAAACACGGACAGGATGATTGAGGCGCTTAAAGTTCTCCCTTGCATACTGAGTGCAGATATCAATAATTTTTTTCTTTAAATTTTTAATCCTTTCTGTGTTATACTTTGCAACCACGCGATTATATTCTTTTTTTAATCTCTCTACTGTTTTCTCAAATAGAATCTTTAGGTGGTGTTTCTTGGCAAAATGCAGGTTATCATAGCAACCAGCTAACAAATGAAAGACATTTTCTTCGGAGAAGAATCTTTTTTTGTGATTTTTTCTATAGCAGTACACCACTTCAGGAATACAATAAAATTTTGAAGCTGCGTACATAACGTTCACGAGAAAGACCGGATCTTCCCAAAAAGTGTACAAAGGAAACGAAATATTGTTATTTTTAATCAGTTCTGTTCTATAAATATAGAGAGTGTATCCAAAATCTTGCTGCGTTTCTATGTATGAAATAGGTTGCGTTTTATCAGCGAACAAATTGTCTCTAAGGTTCATCTGTTTACCCTCAGCGTCAACAGTCATGAGACGAGAACCCCCACATACATCAACATGGTGTTTTAGGGCAGTGTTGTATAGTTTCTCCAAAACACCACTAGAAGGATAAAAATCGTCAGAATCCATAAATGCTATGAATTCGCCTTTTACTTCTTTCAATCCAGCATTTTTTGCAGCCGCAGTTCCCTTGTTTTCTTGGTTAATAACTCTGACTCTAACATCTCTAGAAGAATAATCTTTTAAAATTTCCAAGGAATTATCTGAAGAGCCGTCGTTGACGCAAATGATTTCTATTTCCCTCAGCGTTTGCTTGAGTATACTATCCAAACAAGATTTAATGTATTTGGCTGTATTATAAACCGGTACAATGATTGATATTTTCACGTCTAGATTTTGTTTTAATATGGTCTGTTCTTCGGCAGGAAGAAAAGTTTTTATTTGACTAAAAGCATTGTCAAATTTTTGAGCGGAGACCTGCTTTAGCTCCCAGCTTGCAGTGCTTAAAACTAACTTCTGGAAAGCTTTTTCGTACTCATTTAGTTTTCCATACTTTCGCAGATTTTGCTCTAACTTTTTCAGTGCATCAATAAAACAGTCAATTCTATCCCCTCTTCCTAAACTAACATTCGTACCAGAATTAAATCTATAATTCACAAAAGCTTTATTCATAAAATAAATTCTTTGAGATAATGAAACGACCAAGCAAGAGAAAGTTAGATCATTCGCACTCTTATAGGATTCAAATTTGATTTCGTTATCTTTTACTATAGAAGATTTAATCAACTTATTCCATGCGGGGGGGCGAGTGGCAATGAAAATAGTATCAGGATAATCTTCAAAAGCTAAAATTTTATCCCGAAACACCGAATTCATTGGGATCCCTTGGAAAGTTTTTTTAAGTTTAGTATCCCACAAATTATGCGTAAACACCACGATATCAATTATTAATTCTTTTGCCTTTAAATAGCAATCCTTTAACATATTTCTTTCAAAGAAATCATCTGAATCTCCGAAAAATAGATACTCCCCTTTTGCAACAGTCAATCCTGCATTACGCGCTATTCCCGCATGTAAATTTTCCTGCGATAAAACCGTTATTCGCTTATCACGTCGGGCGTACCCCTCTAAGATTTCCAATGAATGATCCGTGGAGCCATCATCCACACAAATAACTTCTATTTCCTTGAGTGTTTGATTAAGAATAGTATCAAGACATTTTGATAAGTACTTTTCCACATTATAGACGGGTATGATTACCGATACTTTCGGCTCATAGTTGATTTCATTTTGCACAATAATTTGTGCTGTCGTATCCTTTTCCCCGTCTGCATTTTGAACCTGAAGAATCCGATAATTTCCGCATGCTTTCTCCTCGACTTCGCTCTTCATATTAGACTCTTTATGTATACTGTTATTTATGCTTTCCGTGAGTCAATCTCTCAAACGTTTCAAATGCCCCAGCAATCGTCCGATTCATATCGTAGTATCTGTAGGCTCCCAAACGACCTAGGAAAACGACATGTAGCAGTTTCTTGGCTTCCTCTAGGTACTGATTATATCTCGACTGGGTGTCTTTGCTGGGTATGGGGTAGATTCTCTCATTGCGGCCGACAGCGAAGGCTTCAGGATACTCATACGAAAGAACCGTCTTGTCGGATTTTTCATTCAGGAAATACTTATATTCGGTGATTCGCGTAAAATCGTAGTTTTCCGGGTAATTGACGACGGGCGCATTTTGGTATTTCTCCATCTCAAGCGTTTCAAAACGAATGTCCAAACTACGGTAGGGCAATTCCCCATATTTGTAGTCAAAAAACTCATCGATAGCACCCGTAAAAAATAATCTTTCGTATTGAATTGTCTCTCTGACAGACTGCCAAGACGTATTCAGGCGGCACTCTATCAGCGGGTGAGCCAGCATATTCCCAAACATTCGCGTATAGCCTTCCTTGGGAATCGCCTGATATTTTTCCTGAAAATAGCGATCATCACGGCTGATAGAGACCGGCACGGATCCCGTCACGCTTGCATCAAGCTGTTCAGGGGTGGCATCCCATTGTTTGACGGTGTACCCCAGAAATACTTTCCTGTAAATATATTCAGCTAAAAAGTTCAACTCTTTATCCTGAGTGTTCCTCAGCTCTAAAATGGGAACTTTCTTGTTGTATCCGAATTCGTCAATGAGCTTGATTTCCAGTCTTTCAGCCAGCTTCGACGGAAATGCCTTGTAGAGAGAATTCAAATTAAATGGGATGGGAACTTCGATGCCGTCAATGATTCCCAAT
>CANPYY010000082.1 GCA_947588675.1 uncultured Lachnospiraceae bacterium
GTTGCTATCAACGATTTGACAAGCCCTAAGATGCTTGCTCATCTGTTGAAGTATGATTCTTCACAGGGAAGATATGTGGCTATCGGTGAAGAAGATCAGGTAACGGCTGATGATGAAGCCGGTACGATTACTGTTAAGGGCCAGACAATCAAAATCTACAAAGAGCCGGATGCTAATAATTGTCCATGGGGCGAGATTGGCGTTGACGTTGTATTAGAGTGTTCAGGTTTCTATACATCGAAAGATAAGGCTCAGGCTCATATCAATGCAGGCGCTAAGAAAGTTGTTATTTCAGCTCCGGCAGGTAATGACCTTAAAACTATTGTTTATAATGTAAACCATGAAACATTGACAAAGGATGATAAGATTATTTCTGCAGCTTCCTGTACAACTAACTGCCTTGCTCCTATGGCTAAGGCTCTTAATGACCTTGCAGGTATCAAGTCAGGTATTATGTCAACAATTCATGCATACACAGGCGATCAGATGATTCTGGACGGTCCTCAGAGAAAAGGTGATTTAAGAAGGTCACGTGCAGGCGCTGTTAACATCGTTCCTAACTCAACAGGAGCTGCTAAGGCAATCGGACTTGTTATTCCTGAACTTAATGGAAAACTTATCGGTTCTGCTCAGCGTGTTCCAACTCCTACAGGTTCAACAACAATTCTTGTTGCTACAGTAGAGAAGTCAGTAACCAAGGAAGAAATTAATGCAGCCATGAAAGCAGCAGCTAATGAATCATATGGTTACAATGAAGAACAGATTGTATCTTCAGATATCATTGGCATGAAGTATGGTTCACTCTTTGATGCTACACAGACTATGGTTGGAGAAGATAATCTTGTTCAGGTAGTTTCATGGTATGATAATGAAAATTCATATACAAGCCAGATGGTTAGAACTATTAAGTATTTTGCAGAGTTAGGCTGATTAAGCCATATATTGTAATATACGGACATGAATTAATAAGATTCATAAAGGGTCCGGTCTGAAAGGACCGGATTCTTTTTGATTGTAAATATCTGAAAGGAGTTATTTATAATGTTAAATAAAAAAACAGTTGATGATATTAATGTAAAAGGAAAGAGGGTACTTGTACGTTGTGATTTCAATGTACCGCTGAAAGACGGACAGATTACTGATGAAAATCGTCTGGTTGCGGCGCTTCCTACTATTAAAAAGCTTATTGCGGACGGCGGCAAAGTTATTCTTTGCTCACATCTTGGCAAGCCTAAGGGAGAGCCTAAGCCTGAGCTTACTCTGGCTCCTGTCGCAAAGAGACTTTCAGAACTTTTGGATAAGGAAGTTAAATTTGCTGCAGACCCTGAGGTTGTAGGTCCTAATGCAAAGGCTGCAGTTGCTGCAATGCAGGACGGAGATGTAGTTCTTTTGGAAAATACACGTTACAGAGTAGAAGAAACCAAAAACGGCGAAGCTTTTTCAAAAGACCTTGCATCGCTTTGTGATGTGTTTGTAAATGATGCTTTCGGTACGGCTCACAGAGCTCATTGCTCTAACGTAGGCGTAAGCTCGCTTGTTGACACCGCTGTTGTAGGCTATCTTATGCAGAAAGAGATTGATTTCCTTGGCAATGCAGTAGAAAATCCTACAAGACCTTTTGTGGCAATTCTTGGAGGAGCAAAAGTTGCTGATAAGCTTAATGTTATTAATAACCTTCTTGAAAAATGTGATACGCTTATTATCGGTGGCGGTATGGCATACACATTCCTTAAAGCAAAAGGATATGAAATCGGTACTTCACTTGTTGATGATGAGAAGATAGATTATTGCAAAGACATGATGGAAAAAGCAGAAAAACTTGGAAAGAAGCTGCTTCTCCCAATAGATACAACCATTGCAAAGGATTTTCCGAATCCTATAGACGCACCTGTAGATATCGAAGTTGTTCCATCGGATGCTATTCCTGCTGATATGCAGGGTCTTGACATTGGTACAAAGACGGCGGAACTTTTTGCAGATGCAGTGCTTTCAGCGAAGACAGTAGTTTGGAACGGACCTATGGGCGTATTTGAGAATCCTACGCTTGCAAAAGGAACTCTTGCAGTTGCAAAAGCAATGGCAGATGCTGACGCTACTACAATTATTGGCGGCGGCGATTCGGCAGCAGCAGTAAATCAGCTTGGATTTGGCGATAAGATGAGCCATATTTCAACAGGCGGCGGCGCTTCACTTGAATTTCTTGAAGGAAAAGAACTTCCGGGTGTTGCAGCAGCTAATAACAAATAATTAATTTATTTTGAAGGTGAGGATAATAATATGCGTAAGAAAATTGTCGCAGGAAACTGGAAAATGAATATGACTCCATCACAGGCTGTAGCCCTTTGTGATGAATTAAAAGATCTTGTAAAAAATGATGAAGTTGACGTTGTATACTGTGTGCCGGCTATTGATATTGTTCCTGTAGCAGAAGCAGTTAAAGGAACTAATGTGTGCGTTGGTGCAGAGAATATGTACTTTGAGGAAAAAGGCGCATATACCGGAGAGATTTCAGCAGAGATGCTCGTAGACGCCGGAGTAAAATATGTTATCATAGGACATTCAGAGCGTCGTGATTATTTCAAAGAAGATGACGAGCTTCTTAATAAAAAAGTTAAGAAAGCATTTGACGCAGGACTTACACCGATTCTTTGCTGTGGTGAAACACTTGAGCAGAGAGAAATGGGCGTTACTATGGACTGGATAAGGTTGCAGATTAAATCTGACCTTGCAGGAGTAACTGCTGACCAGGTTAAAGAGATGGTTATCGCTTATGAGCCAATCTGGGCAATCGGTACAGGTAAAACTGCTACTACAGAACAGGCAGAAGAAGTATGTAAGGGAATACGTGACTGCATAGCTGAAATGTATGATGAAGCTACGGCAGAAGCAGTACGTATCCAGTACGGCGGAAGCGTTAATGCAGGAAATGCAGCAGAGCTTTTTGCACAGCCTGACATTGACGGAGGCCTTGTAGGCGGAGCATCACTTAAAGCTGATTTTGGCAAGATTGTGTGTTACAAATAATTGGTAAGAATTTAAATTAGTAATACAGGACATTCAAATTCACATATAGAACTTTGGATGTCCTGTGTTTTATTATAAGATTCCCCTGTACAACTTTACGACTATGACCGATTCGGTCAGGTTACTACTCTCGAAAGGCATTGTTATGCCCTGTCTGATTAACTTACGATATCCAGAATATCATGCAATCTCACTATAGTTCTTTATAAATTCCTCCATGGAGTCCGCTTTTACTGCCATCTTAAAAATCCTGTTAAGTATGTCAACATCTTCTTCAGCCTCAATACTTTCCTTTATATCGTCAGGTACACTGTCCAGTTCCGAAAGCAGTTCAAATATATCTTCCATTTTACCAATAATAATTCCTGCCTCTCTGCCGGAAGCATATCCTTCTTCCCTTTCATCGCTGAGCATTTCCTCGAGCAGCATATAGTTTCCCTCCATTTCCCTGTCATTCTTTATTTTGGCTACGCTCT
>CANPYY010000083.1 GCA_947588675.1 uncultured Lachnospiraceae bacterium
GTGCCCCTGCGCTGCATCTTCAAACACCTTCAGGTGATGCTTTTCCGCAATTGCCCAGATCTTCTCCATCGGCACCGCCTGTCCGTACAGGTGGACGACCATAATGGCTTTCGTCCTCGGGGTAACCGCCTCCTCGACCAAGTCCGGATCGATATTGTAGGTGTTGATGTCGGGCTCGACCAACACCGGCGTACAGCCGTTGTCGGAAATAGCCAGTATCGTGGCAATGTAGGTGTTTGCCGGAACAATGATTTCGTCGCCCGCTCCCAAGCCGGATGCCTTGATGATCAATCGGAGAGCATCCAAACCGTTCGCTACGCCCCAAGCATATTTGGCTCCGCAATATTTGGCGAAATGTCGGGCAAATTTTTCATTTTCCTCCCCCTGCAAATACCAGCCCTTGTCAAGAATATGGGCAATCCGTTCGCCCATTTCCTTCCGAAAGCGATTGTTGACTTTTCCTAGATCTAAGAATGGTATCATTGCTCTTTTATTTGTTGATGATAAAGTTGTGTAAATTGTCTGGCCCCCGCCGGATTTAAATGATCGTAGTCCCACCAGAAGTCGTCATTTGCCAAAACATCTTGAGAATAGAAATCTGCCAATTTCACTTCCGGGTGAGATTTTAACAGCTCAAAAAGATCCGCAAATAGCTCAGCCGCGGCAGGCAAACCACTTTTATACTTCACATGAGCCGGAGACAAAACAACCGTTACACGAACCTGGCGCTGCTGGGCGGATTGAATCAACTTCTCGACATAAGGGGTTTGTCTGCTCTCCCTGAGGTTTCCTTTTAGGTGAAACTCCGCCCTTTTGACATAATTTGTCACGCCGAGTCTCCCAACATTTTTTCCTTTGATGTCAGGGTTCCTGCCGCGATAGGTTTCTGAAATTTTCAGTTTGCTTGCCTCTTTTTCAATGTTTTTACAAAAAGAATCATATAAGCCATGCATTTTTTTAGAAAATCCTCGTATATTCGGTTTAATGCCGAAAATTTGCTCATAATGATATCCACGGTAACTCTCGCTTCCCTTCAAAACGTCAAATCCGGGTGAAAATACAGAATAAAACAAGATGACGTTTTTGAGTTTTTTAAATTTTGCTCTGTACTTTTTATAAAGAGCATACGAGTAATGCAAATCCTGACTCGGCAGGCATAGGTTATATTCCCCCCTTCGGGGAACATAGGCGTACTGCCCATGTGAACTTCCCAGAATCAGAGTCTCTATACAGTCCACTTGTCTTTCCAGCCCAATTTTTTTCTTGAGCCCGATTAGATAAGCATCTATATAAGGATATTTTCTTGACGTACTTGTCACAACTTTTCGCATCTATTTATCGTTAACGGAATACTGCTGGCGGATAGATTACACTTTTACTTTTTCTATTTTTTTGCGATAAAAATCTGAAACAGGCTTTTCTATCAAATGGTAGGTGACGACTCCTATGAAAATGCAGATTAAGACACTCAACAGAACAGAGCCTGTACCCCCCCCCCCGTATATATGCCCACAAATACTTCATACATACGAAACCGACGCTTTGCATGATATAAATGGAAAACGCATACCGACCAATCTTGCTAACCCATGGTTTGTTTAAAAGCTGAGATAGAAAGCCCTGATGCATGATGAATAAAACGAATAAGGCACTAAAGGCGACGATTAAGACCATGTGAGTTTCTTTGAATCGTTCGATGAGACACCCGTACATCAAATAAGAAAACAGCAGTATTTCAAGAACGGAAGCTATCCAGTAATTGATTTTTCTGTTCTCGATTCTTATTTCACTTAAGAATGCTCTCAACAGAATTCCCAAACCTATCATTCCAAGCGCCAACATTCCGGCTCGAGGGAAAAAACCATACACCACCCTGTAATCCGGGATACCGATGGAATGTTCATACAGTACGGTGCTGAACCACACAATCAGGGCAGTAATGAAAATGAAGCTGTTCTTTTCTTTCAAACTGTTACACAAGGCATAGTAGAATAAAGAAGCCCAGAACAAGGTGCAGACAAACCACGAAGGATTCAAATTTGATAACTTGGTTGTCAGCCCCGAACCGTTTTGATGAATCAGTAGTAAATTGAGAATATTTTGACCGACATCAAAGTGGTGTACCAAATGAAACATTCCCATAATTGCCATGCACGTGAATGCAAAACACAATGTCGGCCAGAACCGCATCAATTTGTGCGTGGCAAATTGAAAAAAGGTATACCCATTTTTTGTCAAAGTTGGCGCCAAGAAAAAGCCCGACACGATGAACAGACCTGCATTTCCCAAAAAACCAATTGACCGACTGTTGTTTTTCATCCAGATCAGCATAGGAATAGCCGAATTCTGGACAAAATCCTGGGGAATGAAATGATAATAAACAATCAGGGTAACAAATAGCAAACGCAGAAAATCTACGTTGTAAAGTCGTTGGGAAACCTTAAGATCTTTCATGGGCTCCTCCCTCTTTAGGTAGACATTTATCAATAGAGTACAGAATTTTGCACTGTTTTCTTATTTCAGGAGATACGAGATGAGGGAAGTTGTATCTACCCCACCATTTTTGACTTATTTCAATACCTAATACTCGCCATCTACTGTCCCCGTTATTTACAACCTTTCTGGCAACCTGTATACCGCAAAAATAATACCTGACTTTATTAAAGTGATGAACTGCCTTAAATAAAGGGAGTCCGAATGTATAGGTGTGGACGGCTATTCCTATAGCTCCTCCGTAGGGAATAAAGTGGAAGCATTTTTTTAGCTTCCCAAAGGTTAATGTCGTTCGGTTTAAAGCCTCTACAAACTTCTGGCCAATAGAGCGGATGTCCCCGTGGACGCTTTTATAGTACTCATAACACTTGTTTCCATATATGCGTCGGTTATTTCCCATCATAACTTGGTTTAACATCTCATCAAAGGCTTCAACTTTTTCAAACCTTTTATCTTCTTTCCCCCATACTTCCGCCGGAGCACTTAAAGAATATTCATACATATTGAAGAGCCATAAGAAATTCCTACTATGAAAATTTTCTTTCCGTGCCTCGTGCGCTCCGATGACTGGTATTTTCAAGGCGGCGAAATTAAGCATACTCGTCCCCATGGCGATGCCCACATCCGCATTTTCCGTTAAATACTTGATTAAGTCATCTCCAGTTAGAGCGCCTGTAAAAATAAATTGAATGTTTTTTTGATATTGTTTTATATAATTCTTAATATAGTCTTCCCTTAATCCATTCCCTATAATGTGAAATTTCTTCCTTTTATCGGTTTTATACTGATAAAAATTATTGATGATATTAATTAGAGAATTCGTTTTGGAACCTGACGCAAGACGACCAAGCCATACAAGATTAATCTCATTTTTCCTCTGATCATTTCTTTCCTTTATTT
>CANPYY010000084.1 GCA_947588675.1 uncultured Lachnospiraceae bacterium
GCACCACAGGATGGTACTGTTGCAAGCATTAATGTTGCAGAAGGCGCTATGGTTGAATCCGGTGATGTTTTAGCTACGCTCAATTAATGGAATTAGCTTAGAAAATAAACCGGGAGGTAATATTACATGGACTATGTATTAGATACGTTAAATAATCTGTGGCATCAGACAGCATTTGTAAGCCTTAGTTGGGGCAATTATCTGATGATTGCAGTAGCTTGTCTTTTTCTTTTCCTAGCTATTAAGAAAGGATATGAACCGCTTCTTTTGGTACCGATAGCATTTGGTATGCTTCTGGTTAATATATATCCTGATATTATGGCTGATGGAAGTAAAGGGACAGAAGGATTGTTTCATTTCTTCTTCAGACTGGATGAATGGTCAATCCTTCCTTCACTCATATTCATGGGAGTCGGAGCGATGACGGACTTTGGTCCGCTTATTGCAAACCCAAAAAGTTTCCTTCTTGGAGCAGCGGCGCAGTTTGGTATTTTTACGGCTTACCTGCTTGCTATAGGAATGGATGCTGTATTCCCTATACTTGATTTTAATGATAAAGCAGCGGCAGCTATTTCAATTATCGGTGGTGCAGATGGACCGACATCTATATTCCTTGCAGGAAAACTTGGTCAGACAGCACTTTTGGGACCTATTGCAGTAGCAGCATATTCATATATGTCTTTGGTTCCTATTATTCAGCCGCCTATAATGAAACTCCTTACAACGGAAAAAGAGCGTAAGATTAAAATGGAGCAGCTTCGTCCTGTATCAAAACTTGAAAAGATTCTTTTCCCTATAATCGTTACAATAGTTGTGGTAATGATTCTTCCTACAACAGCGCCGCTTATAGGTATGCTTATGCTTGGAAATCTGTTCCGTGAAAGCGGAGTTGTAAAACAGCTTGCAGATACGGCTTCAAATGCGCTTATGTATATAGTAGTTATTCTTCTGGGAACATCAGTAGGTGCTACTACAAGCGCTGAGGCATTTCTTAAACCTACGACAATTGCAATAGTTATTCTTGGACTTGTTGCATTTGCAGTGGGAACAGCAGCCGGAGTATTATTTGGTAAACTTATGTGTTTTGCAACTAAAGGTAAGGTTAATCCGCTTATTGGTTCAGCCGGAGTATCGGCAGTGCCAATGGCAGCCCGCGTGTCACAGAAGGTAGGTTCAGAGGCTGATCCTACAAACTTCCTTCTTATGCATGCTATGGGACCTAACGTTGCCGGAGTTATAGGAACAGCGGTTGCAGCCGGAGTATTTATGGCTATATTTGGAGTAATATAAAATATATAATAATTTAGGAGGTATGAATGATGGCCGAAGAAAAGAGACCTGTAAAAATTACTGAAACTATACTTCGTGATGCTCATCAGTCTCTGATTGCAACAAGAATGACAACAGAGCAGATGCTGCCAATCATCGAAAAAATGGATAAAGTAGGATATAACTCAGTAGAGTGCTGGGGTGGTGCTACATTTGATGCATCACTTAGATTTCTTAAAGAAGATCCATGGGAGAGGCTTCGTAAACTGCGTGCAGGATTTAAAAATACAAAGCTTCAGATGTTGTTCCGTGGACAGAACATTCTCGGATACAGCCATTATCCGGATGATGTTGTTGAATATTTTGTTCAGAAGTCAATAGCAAATGGTATTGATATTATAAGAATATTTGACTGCCTTAATGATATACGAAATCTTCAAACGGCGGTTAACGCTACTAATAAATTTAAAAAGCAGGAAGGCAGGGGACATGCGCAGGTTGCATTGTCATATACCCTTGGCGATGCTTATACGCTTGATTACTGGAGAGATATTGCACGTAAAATTGAAGAAATGGGTGCAGATTCAATATGTATAAAGGATATGGCTGGACTTCTGGTTCCTTATGAGGCAGAAAAGCTTGTTAAAGCTCTCAAGGAAGGAACAAAACTTCCTATCCAGCTTCATACGCACTATACTTCAGGTGTAGCCGCAATGACTTATATGAAAGCCGTAGAAGCGGGATGTGATATTATTGATACGGCAATGTCGCCATTGTCAATGGGAACAAGCCAGCCGGCAACAGAGGTTATGGCTAAAACATTTGAAAATACACCTTATGATCCGGGATTTGATCAGGATCTTCTTGCAGAGATTGCAGATTACTTTAAACCTTTGCGTGAGGAATGGATTGCAAGCGGACGTTACAGTACTAAAGTTATGGGAGTTAACATTAACACGCTTCGTTATCAGGTGCCGGGCGGAATGTTAAGTAACCTTGTTTCACAGCTTGCTGAAATGAAACAGGAAGACAAATTTGATGAAGTTCTTGAGGAAGTACCAAGGGTACGTAAAGATTTTGGCGAGCCGCCTCTTGTAACTCCTTCAAGTCAGATTGTAGGTACTCAGGCAGTTCTTAATGTAGTACTTGGCGAACGTTATAAACAGTTTACAAAGGAAAGCAGAGATCTTCTGGCAGGTAAATATGGCCAGACTGTTAAGCCTATGAATCCTGAGGTTCAGAAGAAAGCGCTTGGTGATACTAAACCTATTACTTATCGTCCTGCTGATGACCTTGAACCGGGACTTGCTAAATTTGAGGCTGAATGCAGCCAGTGGAAACGTCAGGACGAAGATGTGCTTTCATATGCGTTATTCCCACAGGTAGCTACAGAATTTTTCAAATACCGTGATACACAGTCAACAGGCGTGGATTCAACACTTGCTGATAAAGAAGATAAGGTTTATCCGGTATAAAATTATAATTATATAAATGATACAGGGTCTGCACCATATAGTATTTTATGGACAGACCCTGTTTTGTATATGCAATTATATGTGTAATAATATTGACTAATTAAATATAATTTATGCCGACTGTATTAGTCGGGAATCTTTACATATACTGCAATGCTTAAATGTATGTATAAGTTTCTGTTATAGTCCTGTTTTACACCTAAATTCTGAAACATCAGATACCTGCAATGCTGTTTTAAATAGTCTGTTAAGAACTTTTATGTCCCCCTGTCCTGATATTCCGCTTCTTAATTCTTCAGGAACTTCACCGTATGATTCAAGAATATTGAGCAGGCTCTGGGATACACCTTGGGAAATGCCCTGAGAAAGACCCTGCTTAATGCCTATCGCCTTACCACGCTCCACCCCTCTTAGTTCGCCGCGCTGTTCACCTATACGTTCTCCGTCTCGTTTTCCGTGTCTGTATTCCTTTCTTAGTTCTTCTTCCCTGTCGTATTCAAATATCGATATCGGCATACCAATCATCTCCGTTCTTTCTTTTATAAA
>CANPYY010000085.1 GCA_947588675.1 uncultured Lachnospiraceae bacterium
GGTTTCGGTGTCGGTGATGCCCTGCAAAAAGGTTTCGATTTCCTGCCAGCGGTTTATTGTAGTGTCCGCAGTGTCCTTTGCTTCCAGAAAGGTTTTAAGCGTGTTGGCCAAAGCCCACAAAGTGCTGTAATTTGCACCAAGCGCGGAAAACGTGCTTTCCAGAGAGCCGAAAACGGCTGTCGGGTGCAGACGCTTCCGCAGGTGTTCCAGATTGGCGTTGGCCGTGTCGATTTCCGCCTGTTGGTCGATGTCCGTCTTATGCAGTGCGGTGATTTCCTTGTCCTGTTCCGCGTCTTTCTTATGGATGTTCTCAACCTCGGCCTCCAAAGCGTCGATTTCTTCCTGCTGCCGTTCGTCCTCGGCTTGCAGGTCGTCTATGTCCTCCGAAATGCGCTTGAACTCCTCCGCGGAGGCAGCCGTGTGCTGGTCGAACTCCGTGCGCAGCGCGTTGTGCTTTTTTTCCAAAGCCACACCAGACGCGTGGTCGTATTTAGCGTTTAATTGTTCAGGCAGACCCTCCACATTGGCAAGGGGCAGTTTGTCTTCCGTCTTATGCAGGAAACTGTCTATCCAGTCCGCAAACTGTTCTTCAAGCGGGTATTTCCCGCGTTTGAACCACTGTTTTAATGTTGAACGTAATCTGATAGCCATTGTAATGTTATTTATTTAAGTCGCATGATATAAGCCAGCACATAATACGGGGGACGGTTTTCATGCTGCAAACCACCGCCCTTGTTTTCCGTGTCATGCCTGTAATAAAACAGATGGTGGTTGTCATAATCCGTCTTGTTTGACCCGATTTTGTTGTTCGTCACAATGGTGTCGTAGTTCTGGCCATCGTGCGCTTCCGGATAATAATAATCCTTGAACGTATGCGCATGGCTCGGCATTTCATTGATGGTAAGGGCATGTTTTTTCTCTCCGCCTGCCGTGCCTTTCGTCTTATAGTCATTATCACTGTCATGGTAGCCCACGACAAAACGGCCGCGCAGGTCGGGAAGACGGAAAAAACCGCTGGTCGTAGTGTACCGTGTACCGTTGGCACTGTAAGCATTGTTAAAGGTCGTCCCCAAAGCCTTGTACAGTTCGGGATAGTCCTTTGTGCTTAATTGCCGACCGTCACAAAGGGCGTAACCGTCAGGCTCGGTTTTTCCCGCCCATAGCTGCACGATACCCAAAGGCGCGGGGGCGAATTTTGCCGCCTCCTCTTGCAGGTTTTCTTTCAGGTCGGCAATAGCCTGATTAAGCGCGTCGGAGGTCTGCACGTTCTTGAAGTCCTCCCATCTGAAATTTTCATTGCCCACACCCGCGGCAAGCGTCCGTTTCGTGTAGGCTTTCGGATAATCATACCCTTGTGCCGTCACGGGTATATCCTCCTGTTTTACATACATGCCGCTGCCGACCGCACCGCCCTCGAAGCGTAAGACTTCACCAGCGGGAAAGGCCGCCGTCCGTACAAATACATATCCCTCTGAACGCTTCGTGCCATCCTGCGAAAGGTCGCAACCCCGCAGAATTACTTTGTCGCCTGCGATATTGCCCAATATGGCGACAAGCGCGATATTGGTCTGCAAGGCGTCCAGCGTTTCACAATCCAGCGGAAAATCTTTGTTTCCTTGCGTTAGGTAATTACCTATGATTTTATCCATTATCTTGTTTATTTGTAGTTTATAGTCCAACGTTTTGAAGCAAGTTTGTAAGTGTCCACAATGGCGTTCAGGCGGTTTTCATTTACCTGCCCGCGCAGGCTTATCGGTACAGTGACCCAAAAATCGTAACCGTTCACACCCCCGAAGCCGCGGCGGTTAAGGATGAAAGCCGTCCCAGTGATGCGGGTCGGTATCAGTATGAACCGTTCCTGCTCACGCTGGAAAATACGCTGTCCCTGCAACGACGCGCTCCATTCGTCCTCCACAAGAATACGGCGTTCCACAGGGTCGAAAGTGTCATTCAGAACGGCACGCAGGTGGCACACCTGTCCGTTATGCGACAGCCTGTATTGCTTGTCCTGACGCCAGCGCATGAAATTCCCGTAAACGATGTTCACACCCTGCACCATGCTTTGAGCAAAGGCGGCAATCAGAGGCCTGCGGTAATGCGTGGGCAGCAACAGCAAGGCCAGACGTTTTATTTTAAGGTCATAGAGGCTCATTTGTAAGGGGTCATGTTCAGTTTGATATTTCCTGCTTTGAAATAACCCGACGCAGGTGTGTAACGGGCGTTTATCTTCGTGGGCGTGCCCTCGCCGCTTACCATCGTTTCAGACCCGCGCAACTCGACGATGCGCACCCCATCAACGGCTTGCAGGCAGTCCACAAGTGCCATGTTAGTATATTCTCCGTTGAAAGGCAGGTTTTCAATATAGGCGGTAATGGCTTCTCGGCAGGCCGTCTCGACATTTTCAGACAACAACATAGCATCAAAATAGATGTCCGCTTCGCAGTTGAACGCGTCGGGGGTCTGGTTTACAAGGTTCACACGCACGCCAGCGTCTTTTATTTCCGCAATGTAGGCCGCAAGCTGTCCCTCCGTATCGGTATCGAGCGGCTGCCGCTTTCCCTCGGCATCACCCGCCACTTTGATGGTAAGGATGGAAGCATCGGCATTTTCTGTGGCCGCGGCATATTTTACCACGTGGGCGGACTCGATGTCACCGTCATTCATGCCCTCCGTGTCGTAGTGATCCGTGTCGGGAACGAGGGTTTTGTCTTTCATGAAACCCAGCACCTTGTCCCTGTACCATTTCGGACGGTGGGGCGTGATAGCTTCGATGCGTTCCTCCACGTCTTTTTTATGCCTGTCAAAAAGGTTTTCAAGCACCCATGTGGCACAAGCCACGATATAGAACAACAGGCTCTCAACGCTTACCTTGCTGAAATGCGAGGAAAAGGCCGCGCCCGTTTCAAAGCCGTAGGCACGCGCCACGTCTGAATTGCGCATAAAATCGGCCGTCATACTGTCTTTTATGTCTGCGATTGTCCTTGCCATATCCTTTAATTATTTAGCTTACAATAAAATCTATTTCAATACCCATGAAGTTGATGCCCTCCTGCGCGAGCGCGGCCATTTCTTCCTCGCTCAATGCCGTGGCGGGCTGGATGCCCTGAACGCTGTAACGGCGCACCGTGTCCGCATTCTCGGCAGCTACCGTGTCAAGCACCTGCCCGTCCGCGAGGGTGTCCGTAAGGCTCACGCCGTTGGCGGCTGCAAGGTCGAAAGCGGCCTCCATGCTGCCAGCCGTCTGGACGGCCATGTCGAGCAGGCTCTGCCTGTCCTTTACTTTTACCTCC
>CANPYY010000086.1 GCA_947588675.1 uncultured Lachnospiraceae bacterium
CTCTTACTGTAATTTTTCCTCTTCCTGTTGTATATGCTTGTTTTATTCCTTCACGTCCTAAAATTATTCCTTCCGTAGGGAAATCTGGTCCTTTTATAACTTGCATTAGTTCATCGTCTGTTACATTATCTTCGTCTATTATCTTTATAATACCATTTATTACTTCTGTTAAATTATGTGGTGGTATGTTAGTAGCCATACCTACAGCTATACCTGATGAACCATTTATTAATAATGCTGGTATTTTTGCTGGTAAAACTGTTGGTTCTTGAAGTCTATCGTCGTAATTCGGCATAAAATCTACTGTGTTTTTTTCTATGTCTGCTAACATATAGTTTGATATTTTAGCCATTCTTGCTTCTGTGTACCTCATTGCTGCTGCTCCGTCGCCATCTATTGAACCGAAATTTCCGTGGCCATCAATTAACATATATCTCATTGAGAAATCTTGTGCAAGCCTTACCATTGCATCATATACAGATGAATCTCCGTGTGGATGGTATCTTCCTAGAACTGAACCTACTGTATTTGCACATTTTCTGTATGGTTTATCTGATGTAATTCCTTCTTCGTGCATAGCATATAATATTCTTCTGTGTACTGGTTTAAGTCCATCTCTTACATCTGGTAATGCACGTTGTACTATAACGCTCATTGCATAATCGATGTATGATGTTCTCATTTCATTTTCAATATCTCTTTCAATTATTTTTTCACCTGGTCTATCCATTAAACTCCCTCTTTTTTTGTATATTTTTAACCTTCTTAATTATACTTTAACGTGCTAAAAATTGCAAGAAAAACGAGAAATTTTAATTTAATTTTTTCGCAAGTTCTATTTCTTCATTTGATAATTCAAATTTTATTCCTTTACTTTTTATTAATTTATGTAAATTTTGTACTGTCCTTGCTTTTTCAAATGTTTCTTCTATGGGAACAAGTTCTTTTATTTTAGTTTGTATTTTATCGTATTCTAATTCCATTTTGTGAAAGTTTTGTTCTTTATAATATTTATTCCAATCTTCTATGTATTGATTTAGTTTTTCTATTCCTTTTAGTTGTGTAGTTAAAGTAGTTTCTATATTACTTTGTATATTGCTAACTATTATATCTTTCCCGCTTTTTATTATTCCTTCAACATCCTTTGGTAATAATCCACTTTGTTTTGCAACTTTAAGACCAAAATCTATACAGTCTGATAATGTATCTATTAATCCTCCTTCCTCTACGGCTGTTTGCATTTGCGACACATTATCGAATTTTCCTGTTAGTATTCCCATTGCACTTTTTCCTACGTCTATTGCTGACTCTACCGTTTTATTTATTCCTTCTTTAAATCCCTCTTTTATTATTGTATCCTTAATTTCAATAATTTGATTTTCTATTGCATTAGGTAATAAGTATCTTATTCCAACATTAATTGCAGAATTTATAGTTTTACCTAGAGTTGTTCCTAGAAATTCATTTTGATTTTCTTTGGTAACTTCTAAATTTTGATTGTTATTTCTTTCATTTTCTATTTGTAATTCCATTTTATCACTTCCTAATTATCATTTATTTTGTTAATATAGTATTTTTTTAAATCATTGTTTTTTATTACGTTTTTTGCAACTTTTTCGTATTGCTTTTTTATTTGTTTTATTAAAAATATATTTTTCATATTGTGATTTACTAGTAAATCACAGTTTTTTATATAATCTATTTTTCCAAGTATGTTGTAGTTTTTGAATACATCTTTTAATATGTTAAAGGTAATAGAACCATTTTTTACTTTGTTAAATAATATATACAATTTTTCTTTTTCAAATTTGTTTTCATTAATATACTTCTCTAATAAAATTTTGGATTTTTTTATTTGTAAGATATTTGGTTCAGTTATGAAAATTATTTTTTCACTGTTTTGCATAACTAAGTCTAAATTTTTGTTTATATTTTCTGTATCTATAAGAATAACATCGAATTTTACTTTTAATTCATTTATAATGTTTTGTAATTTTTCTTCTTCTATTTCATTATTATAAAATATGTTTTTTTGTTCAGATATAGATAATAGTTTTATATAAGAATTTATTTTTATAATTTTCTTTTCTTCTTTTGTTTCTTTTTCAAAATTGTTTTGAAAAAATTTTTCTATATTTTCATTTGTTATTTGCTCGAAAGAATTTTCATTTTTGTTTTTTATTCCAAATAATATTTTTATACTATTGTTTATATAGTCGCAATCTATTATTAATGTTTTTTTCTTTTTTTTGCATAATGCTTTTGCTAAATTTATTGTAAATATACTTTTCCCTACTCCCGGTATTCCGGAAATGAATATTATTTTTGTGTTTTTGTTTTCTTTGTCTTTTTTTAATATTGTAGATATTCTTTTTATTAATTTATTTTTTAAAGTATTTTCAAAATATTCTATTTCAATTTCCTTTTCTATTTCTTTTTGTTCTTCTTTTGTTATTGTTGATAATTTTTGTATTTTTAAATTTAATTTCTCTCTATTTTCTTTTTCAAATATAATTTTTTTTAGTTCTTTTATTTCCTCCTCCATTTCTTGTTTTTTATTATTTTGTATAATTAGATTTGCTATTTCTTTTATTTCTATTTGATTGTTATAAAATATTGTTACATCTTTTGTTATTAAATCATTTTCTAATTCTTTGTTTTCTTGTTCAAGAATTAAAATAATATTTATATCTTTTCTCATCTCTTTTATTTTCTTTATTAATTCATTTATGTTTTTTTCGCCTGGTAATAATTCACTTAAAATAATATAGTCTATATTATTATTTGTTTCTAATGCTTCTATAATTCCATCTTGATATTGTATGTCGTTCATTATAACTTGTATTTCATTATATTCTTTTAATTTATCGTTCACTGTTTTATTTAATAATGCAGTAATTATTGTTTTCATATTTTTCTCCTTGTCTTTCTTTTTATCCGCTTATTATTTCTTTTTCATATTCATTTGACTCTATTTTTGTTAAAATGTGATTTTCTCCTGCGAACATTAAACATTCCCCTCTTTTTAAAGACTTTATTTCAACTTTTTCTTTTTCTGATAAATTTGAATATTGTGCTAAAATTTTTATGTTTTCTTCTTCTAATGAGAAGAAAGTTTTTATACTTGAATTATTCAAAATGCTTTTGCCGTATATTCCATTTTCTAAACTAAATAAATCTGATATATCTTGTGTTATTGCTACTGCACTTCCTCCATATTTTCTTATGGTTTTAAATATTTTGTATATGAAACT
>CANPYY010000087.1 GCA_947588675.1 uncultured Lachnospiraceae bacterium
TAAATGTCTTTCCGGAACCCGTAACCCCAAGGAGCGTCTGTATCTGATTGCCTTCCCTGAATCCTTCTACAAGTGTATCAATCGCTTCCGGCTGGTCTCCGGTCGGCTGGTATTCGCTGTGTAATCTGAACTCCATAGGGATAATCCACCTCCAACAGTTATAATAAAACCAGACCTCATTATAACATATATATTTTAATTTGTATAGGTGTTTTGCGAACATTAGTTCTATTGTGGTTTCAATAACAAAATAAACTATTTGTCTTTCCATTCAAAATAAAAAGTCCCGGACAAGATATCAATATCTATCCGGGAACTTCCGTTATATTCTGAAATACGTTTTTCATGTGTTGTGCATAATGCGGCGTATACACATGTTATTCCCCAATGACGTCCACTGTCTGCGGAACATTAAACACTCCATATTCAGAATTGATACGTATATAATATTCCCCTGAATACATATTTATTGCCCTGTTAGTGGATAAATCAGCAAGGTTTTTCTCCGTCAGCGAATTATAAGTAACAGGATACTGCGAACCCGCATCATTATTTTCCCACGCCATATACTGGATAGGCCTGTCCGTATTGATAATAGTATTATTCCTGATTGATACATTGACCGCGCCGCTTACCAGCATGGCTCTGGAATTATCAACCTCAGCATGGAGAATAGTATCAACAGTATTATTTTCCACAATTGAATCTTTCCAGTTTAAAATGCGAATCGGGGAATCCCAATACATGTCGCTAATCTTATTATTTCTTATTACTACACCTGTATGATATACCTGTTCGCCGTCTTTGACGCTGTATTTATGCGTGCCAACGGCGCGTCCAAGCAATGAAAAAGAACAATCTTCAATAGTAAGATTTTCATTTGGGGTTTTGTCCATTTTTGACCAGGCATTATTAAACCCGTTTGTTGTCTTATCCGGCGTATCAATATTTATTGCTTCTTTTGCCATATCGTTTCTCATTTTAGCATTTTTAAAAGTACAGTTAGTCACCCTGACATTTTTTGTTGCGTCAATTTCCATAAAATGACCGTTATTCATATTTATAAAATTAATGTTATCAACTGTCACATTGACATTGTGTCCCATAACAATTCCAATGGAGTCCTGAACATATTTTAAATCTATAGTGGCACTGCCCTTTCCTACAAAATGGATATTTTTTTCTCCGTTATGACCGCCATACACCGCTTTCTTTTTAGACTTGGACGGCCTGTTCAATTGAAAAATCGTAGCTGAGGCAGGCATTTCTTTCCTTGCAGTTTTCGTTCCCTTAACTATCTTTACCCCTTTTTCCAAAATAATAGTCACGTTAGATGGCACCCATATTACGTTAGTAATAGAATAAGTTCCCTTTTTCAGTACGAGCGTTCCTTTGCCGGCTTTTTCAAACTGTCTCATATAAGATAAGATTGTAAAATAATTTTTTGTCTTTGAATTATACGCTTTGGACCTTTTAAATTTTGAAGCTTCCAAAGGTTCCGTCTTCGGAGTAATCTTATATACCTTTCCCTGTTTATAATCATTCTGTGCATTCGGCGCCGCAGACGCTACGTTCCCCCTGTTATATACCGCTGCAATAAACAAAACGAACAGGCACAAAAACAATCCCTTTTTTATATACTTGTCTTTAGCTTTCTGAAACATATAAAATTCCTCCTTAAATAAATTTCACTACTGTTTTTATTATAAAATCCCGCTATACTAATGTCAATTTGCATCTTATCATTAAATTGCACATTCTTGCGAACATTAGTTCTGTTACATTATTCTTTTAGTTATTCCTCTGTTTTTCAAAGATTACTTCCAATACAAAACCTACGCAGGTGTGGTTCACACCTGCGCAGCATCATCAATTCAATATATAATTCAATTTTAGCCCTGTTACTCCCGATAATTCAAACAATTCATAATAACCGTTATCATCATTTCCATCTCCTCTGGCCTGGATTCAGCAATCATTTGAGAAACTATATAAACATAGTGGCTGCAATACGTTTATTTCCATCATAAAAACTATGATTTTTTATAATAAAATACAATAAATGCGCAGCCTTTTCCTCTAAAGTAGGATAGATGTCCTTACCTGCAAATGTTTGATAAATATTCCCAATATAATAAAACTGACCCTCATTATAACATATATATTTTAATGATATAAACTGTTCTTTTGTTTTTATTTCATTTGCGTATGTTTACAACGAGTATACAGCCGTGTTGTTATTGATGCTAATTATGCGAGATTTCATAGCAAACAACTTTTTCACGGAAACACCTATTTATCCTTAGATAAAGTTGTAGATGTGACTCGGTATTTTGCTGCGTCTGTCAATATTACTTCTCTTTATAAGGTTAAGCTTATAAAACTTATCCATCACACATCTCTTATCTCATATACTTGGCAAGATCTATGTTCTCCCGTTTTGCCATTCTGACAAGCTCTTCATCAGACGCGTTTTCTATGTTGCTAACTTCTGAAAACATTGCCGAAAAACCGCCAAATGCGCCTGTACCACAATAATCTTCCAGATCACTTCTTAACCTTTCTGTATCAATATAAGCCATCACAAAACACCTCCTTTTATATGCAATCTAATCATCTTAAAGCCCCTTATCAATTAATATCTGGCTTCCGTTTTTATTTTTACTTACTCTGATCTGCTGCGGTATATTATCCATTAGTTCCTCACGGTGGCTTATGATACCGACCAGCTTGTTAGCTCCTGACAGATTTACCAGTATCTCCATTGCGTTTTCCATTGATTTTCGATCCAATGTTCCAAACCCTTCATCAATAAACAACGCGTCCATTTGTATACCGCCAAGATTTGATGAAACTGTATCCGAAAGCCCCAGTGCAAGACTTAATGAAGCTTTAAAGCTCTCTCCTCCGGAAAGGTTGCCGACCGGTCTTCTGTGCCCCGTAAAATTATCCAGCACTTCCAGATCAAGAAATGTATTGCTCTTCTTTCCAAAATCGTCATCTTTCCTGTATAATTCATATTGTCCGTCGCTCATAGGATAAAGTCTTCTGTTTGCAGCCTTGATAATAGTATTAAATCCTGCAGCCTGTATGTATTGTTCAAGCGTGATCTTTGCTTTTTTTGTCTGTCCCGTTACAAGGTTATAGAGACGCGCGCAAACCGAATATTCTTTGTTGTATTTATCCAGATCC
>CANPYY010000088.1 GCA_947588675.1 uncultured Lachnospiraceae bacterium
TATTATGGAGGATAGTAAGAATAAATGGAGATGGAAGTATAAGACTAATAGCAGAGCATAATATTGGGGATAAAACTCCATACTATCATCGATTTAATTCAACTAATAAACCAGACTATGTAAATCCAGATGGTACAGATAGCAACATCAAGAAAACGGTAGATACATGGTATGATGAAACAATTGGAGTAGATAAGAAGTTAGACGATTTAGTAATAAATACAAAATTCTGTAATGATAGAGAAAATTTTACTGGTAGTAGTTCTGCAGCACAAAAAAGATTAAGTAACCAACACTAAAATGTGAGCAAGAAAGTGACATAATAGAAGCAAAAGCAGGATTAATTACAGCAGATGAAATGGTATATGCAGGTACTCTTTTGAAACATACTATAACTGGCAATACAACCTATTTAGACAATAAAACCCATTTTTGGACTATTTCGCCGTATCCTAACGCTGACGCGTTCCGATGGGATCCTTCCAATCTGTACTTGAGCTGGTGCAATGTCACTGTCGCAAATGTGGTGTCGGCTCGTCCAGTTATAACAATATCATCTGAAGCTGTTGTAACTAAAGGCGATGGCACTTTAGACAATCCGTACAAATTATCCTGAATGATGGACAGTTTTAATAAAAACCAATAAAAATAAAGAAAAAACAGTAAGACCTTGTCAAGAATAGTGTGTAAATTTATAAAATACTTTTAAAAAATAATGTTATTTATAATCATAGATTCAATAAAATATTTATCAGGATTTACTATTAAAATGGTAATCCTTTTTCTATTATGTTAAATTCATTGTTATTTATCATCTTTCCATTTCTTATATATTATTAGGTTTTCAAAGAACAATTTTTTATTATATTTCTAGATATTTAGTATATCTCTCATTAAATAGTTCAATTAGTTGTAATTGAATTGTTTTCCAAATTCTAATTGGTTTATTCCATTTTTCTTTTAATTCTTTTATTCTTAGAAATAGTATTTTATATACTGATTCTTCACTAGGAAATGATCCTTTTCCTTTAGTAACTTTTCTTAATGCTGAATTTACTGATTCTACTGCATTAGATGTGTATATTGCTTTTCTAATTTCATCTGGTAGTTCAAATAATGGTTCTAAATATTGCATAAAATATTCTACTTTTTTTACTACTGCTTTATATTTAGAAAATTCTTTTTTAAATTGTTCTAAACAAACATAAGCTGCTTCTAGTGATGAATTAGTATAGATTTCTTTCCATCTTTTTATTATTTCTTTTAATTGTTTTCTAGGACATAATTTAGCTATATTCCTTGTTAAATGTACAACGCATCTTTGAGATTGCGTTTTAGGAAATACTGTCTCTAACGATCCTTTAAATCCTGCTATTCCATCACTACTCATATATAATATGTCTTTCACTCCTCTTGTTTTTAAATCTTCAAATACATTTGTCCAGAAATTCGCTGATTCTGTATTATCTATCCACATGCCCAAAACATCTTTATATCCATTTACATCTACTCCTACAATTACATATACGGCTTTCTTTTTGCTTATTAAATCATCTTTCATAGAAATATACAAACAATCTGCATAAGTAAAAACATATAGTGGCTGTAATTTCCTTTCCCTCCATTTTTTTGTTTCTTCATTTACTACTGAAATTAATTTTGTTATTTCATCTTTACTAATGTCAACTCCATATAATTCTCTTAATATATTTTCTATATCTCTTAAGCTTACTCCTTTCGCATATAATGTAACACATTTATCTTCAAATCCTGTTAGTTTTGTTTGCCCTTTTTCTATTATTGCCGGCTCAAAACTACCATTCCTGTCTCTTGGTGTTTTCACTGAAATACTTCCATACTTTGTTTTTACTTGTTTATTTTTACAATAACCATTTCTACTATTATTATCTTTTTTATTTTTATTATGTTCATATTTTTCGTATTCTAAATGATTATCAAGTTCTGCATCTAATAATTTTTGCATTAATGGCTGAAGAAGACTATCTATAAAGTTCTCTACATCCATACTACTTTTTATATTACCTTCTTTATATTGTTTTACTGCTTCATCAATTAATATTTCTTTTATGTCTTTATTTTCTGTTTCCTTTTTCATATTTAACTCCTAATTTATATAAAATCTATTTCTGGATACATTTGGATTAAATCATTTAATATCAAAGTCCAATCACTTTTTGTAAAAGACGTAAATCCAAAATAATCTGTTAGTTCACCCAATTGATCATATATTTCATCTATTTTATTTATGTAACATGAACGTTGATTAAATCCTAATCTTATTCTATCATATAAATATACATTAGCGGTATGTTTAAATAACAAATGTCTAATATTACAACTATATTTATATAATCCCTCAATATTTTTTAAATATTTTTCAATTAATTTCTGATGAATAACATTATTATATGTTTTTTTAAATGCTTCAAATTTTTCTTTAAAATCACTTAATGTCTTTTGAGTATAAAGTTTAAACAATTTACTTCCAACCTGTTTTCCACTTTTTTCAGAAGTGTATTTATAAAATTTTGGAACTATATCTGTAGGTGAATCAACAAAAACTATATCAGAGAATACAATTTTAGCAGCTCTTTTCATATTTTTATTATCATCTACTGATAAAAATAATACTTTTTTTAAACCTCTTCCTCTTAATGATTCAAAGCAATCCAACCAATATCTATTATTATTTACTTTATCTTGATACACATCTATTAATTGTCTATATCCTTTAATATCAATTCCAACTAAAGTATATACTATTGTTTTTTCTATATAATCTGCCTTCTTTATATTAACTTCATTTTTTATTGCATGTATTACTATATATAATTCATCCAATTTCCTTTTTGAACATTCGCTCATTTTTATTTTTTTCATTTCTTTTTTTACTCCTTTTTCCATAATATTAAAAATCTAGTATGTACTTTTTAAATTTACACACTAGATTATACACTATCATTATACACTATCTTTTTGAAAAGCTTGTTACATAATTTTATCCTCCAATAACAAAGGGATCTGAGCTTGCTCCTGTACCTGATATAACAGATGCTTCAGATGACAGAGTTATAACTGGACGAGCCGCAGCATACGCGTTAGAGACTTCGGGGCTGCCCAAG
>CANPYY010000089.1 GCA_947588675.1 uncultured Lachnospiraceae bacterium
TACGGAAGCGCCCAGAGAATGTATGTCAAGCGAGGATACATTCCGGACGGGAGCGGCGTCTGGTATAAAGATCAGATTTGTGAGCCCTATGCCGATTGTCGCAATGACGATGAGCTTGTATTGTATCTGTCCAAGCAGATGAAGAAAAATTCTGTTTGACGCTAAGCTATGGAGGTGCTGAATGATCCAATATGCTGATATTCAAGATTTTGCTGTTCTAAAGGAACATGATAAGACGCACCATCTGGCAGATACCGGTACGCAGACCGGACGTCTCATAAACTTAATAGGGTTTCCTCGCCAATTCCAAATCCATTGCATAGTATACTGTCATAATTCCGCCGTGATTATTGATTGCAGAATAAATACCTTCAAAAAGTTTTTTTCTGTCTGATGCGGGAATTTTCATATGGTCAGGATATGTCCGCAATAATGACATATATTCGTCTGCCGTAAAATCTTTTGTTGTATGATACAGCGTATATTTTACATCAACAAAACCGTACGCAAGCGCTTTTTCTGCCAGCTTTTGCGCATCTTCACTGCTAAACTCAGCGGGCGGACTCTCACTGTGCATATATTTGTGATAAAATTCCTGTATTTCATCGGTTAGCGCTCTGCGCTCCTTATCTGCCCCTGCATGATAAGCAAATCGGGCAAATGTACCGCCCGGTTTTAACAGATTAAAAACCCGGTTATACCCATAATTCTCCGGAATCCAATGAAATGCTGTTGCTGCATAAATAAGATCAAATAACTCATCAGCACTGACAAAATCCTGCAACGTCTGATTAAATAAGGAGAATTTTTCATAAGCCTTATATCGATTCCGCGCTAAATCGGCCAATTGTTTCCCCGGTTCAATTCCGACAAAATGGCATTGCGTATCAAGTATAGGCTGCGATGCCTTTCCTGTCCCTAATCCGATTTCAAGTACATTGCTATCAGAATTGATTAGTGCATAATGCAATATATCCTCATAGATTTCCTTTATATATACGGGACGACTTTTATCATAATCCAAAGCTGCGCTATCAAATGTTTTTTCAAATGTCGTCATTTTCTTTTTCTCCCAAAAATCAATTGACGGGTATTACCCGGAATTTATTGATATTCAAATTCTATATTTATTTTCCCAATACCTCCGTCTATATCAATCCTGTTATTACCCTGTCCATATACGTCTCCATCTTTCATCTTCTCGCCATCTATCCTGGCACTGCCTATTCCTTTATCAATATGGATTCTGTAGTCATCTTTTGAGCCGGCAAGAGTAAAATATGAACTTCCTATCCCATTATCAACCGAACTGTTTCCTTTTATCCCGCCTGTAAAGTTTAATTGTCCTACTCCCATATCAAGTTCAAGATTATTTAAGTTTCCGTTTTTAATAACAAGCTCTCCTACTCCGCCGTCTATCTCCGCTTCATAAAACGCATTCAGCTCATTTATGTGCACTTTACCGGCTCCAAGCGATAATTTGAGTTTATCCGCAGACAGAGCATCTATGTCCACACTACCTGCACCGGTTTCAATATCAGCGTCATCAAATACAGTTCCATAAGGAACGGTTAAAATAATATTAGAGTTATTACGTATATTGGCAAGCCAGCCATGCCATTTTTCTGATATTTTCAGATATCCGTCTTTCTCATATATTTTCAGCTTATCAATATTACTTTTTATACTAAAACCGCTTCCACAGACAATTTTAAAGTCCGCAGCACTTATATCTATTTCCAGTTTATTGACTGTTTCATTCACAGAATATTCCTTCATATCACCCGGATTATCCTCATCGTCATTTATAAATATACCTGCTATACTTAAAATACCTCCTAAGATATTCACACACAAAAAAACCGCAAATACCATAGCCAGATATTTAACCGCCTTCTGCCATGGTTTCATTTGATATCAACCCCTCCAAACATACATGTACCTGACACATAAACAGTAATGCTATTTGCCTGTGAATTTATCGCCTTATTTGATATTCCCCCAAATATTGAATTTGAGTTTATCTTTACATTCACATATGAAGGAACATATATTGTAATTCCTCCAAATATAGCCGACACATTGATTGCACAATCATTCTCAATAACAGCTCCCCGCAAATCACATTTTAAACCGCCAAATACAGCGGTAAGCTCTGCCCCTTTAAACACTTCTCCATTAAAATTAAGGTTCTGTCCCGAAAAAACAGCACAACTTACTTTAGGTTCTTCACCGTTATCCTTCATTTTAGAAAATATTTTTTCTGCCTTATTTCCAAACATTCCTCCAAATATAAGTTTAAGCCCTATAAAGATTATAATAACCGGAATTATAAGTTTCCAAATTGTTGCCGTAGTTAGTATGCCCTGACAGCTCAGTAAAAGAAGCACGCCTATAAGCAGACCTATCAGATTTCCTGACTTATCATTTTCCGAAAACAGCCCTATTCCACATGGTACTATAATAAACAAAGTCCACCAGCCGTCAAAAAATACATCTACTTTAATAATATCAAACGCATTCAGTGCAAATATAACTCCTAACGCAACCAGAACAATTCCCCATAATATTCTGTTAAGTCTTTTCATTTTTTACCTCATTTCTGTTACAGTTATATGAGCTTATTATATATGGTAAACCGGATTTTGTTAAGATATTTTGAATATTTTATTTACAAAAAGGCTGCCCGCATATCTTAAACCCGATATACGGCAACCTGTATTATACCTTGTAAAACCTATTTTGAATCAGTCCGTGTAATTGACGCAGTCCTCCTTTATTTCAAGCACCTGTTCAAGAGTAAGCCCGGAATATAAGGCAACTTCTTCATCAGATAACTTACCTGCATTTAACATTTTTATAGCTGATTTACATTTTTCATTATGTGCGCCCTGTTCTAATCCTTGCGCCAGCCCGCACTCCAGACCTTCCTCATATATTTCCTGATACCGCATCTGTAATGTCATATAATTAAGCCTCCATTTTTCATTCTTCTTTACGGACTCTACTTCCTTTTCCAGTTCCCTTGTATACTCGTCTTCGGGTTCATTGTTGTCTATGTAATCAAGCAGTCTTTTTAATTCCGGCGTAACATCATCCATAGTTCC
>CANPYY010000090.1 GCA_947588675.1 uncultured Lachnospiraceae bacterium
AATTATCTTTTATTGTAAGCTCCCTGAATGCTTTTCTTGCATTTGTTTCATTTTTGCCCTTACCTTTTTTTATTTCGCGCATCTAAACCCCCTTAAAATACTTCCGGGGAATCTTACGTACATTTATTGTAACACATACATATATGTAATGCAAGAACTTTTTTGTTTAATTTATGTACTGCGTTTCAAACCTTTGCATATAAATTGGTCGCTCTCATATTTTTTTAATATATGAGTTTCAGTTATTTATTAGAACTTACCTGCTTCCTCAATAGAAACTGCAACTATTGATTTTAAGGTTTTTTAGGGCTTTTGTGTGTTATCTGTGTGTTATGGGACAAAATTTTGCACCATTAAAAACAACTTATAAACATATCTCATATGTTTTTATTATTTTCTTATATTTGGCTTGCAATTCCGGCAGCAGGATTAAGACTTTTCAAATTTTACGGTTAATTGAGGAGCTAACTACCACTACTATGCAGCGTTCCTATGTAGCCCCCAAGGGGTTGTTTGGATATTTAGCTTTGATATTTCTTTCTTGCCTATCAATATTTTGCTTTGGTGTACTGATTCTACAATATCCATATTTCTTGTTATTGTTGTTGTTAATATTTTTTGATACTGTTTTGATATATATTACTTTTGATACTGCGAATAAAAATAGAATTGATAACCAGATGTCTTTATGTTATACTTTGTGGCACGGGAAACTAGAGAGTCAAAGGCGGCTACCCTCTACTTATCGGAGGGACTGAACCCTCCAGACGAAAGAAAGGAGGGTATGCTTATGAATATTACATACACTGATTTTTTTCAGTTTTGCATTTTCATTGTTGCCCTTGTCGGATTGTGCTATACAGTCTTTAAGGACAAAAAATAAAGCCGCCACTACTCACAATAGTGACGGCCGCCGTTTATAACGGTATAAACTTTAGCTGTTGAGGGTAGCAGTTTCTCTAGTTCCCTTTTCTATAAGATAGCACATTCCCCTGATAAATTCAAGAAAAAATTCCGTTAAAATAGAAGAACCGTATGGACTGCCGCCTTACTATGACATTGCTACAGCCGCACCATTGGCAGGAATAAATTTCTGCGGTGTATGCCCGATCAATGTAATGCTACAGGAAGTCTTGCTATGCCAAATAACTTGTAAATCAACATAACCCCTATAATGTGTTTCGTCCTTTTGAATTGCAGAAATGGTAGAAAAAGACCGCTGCCCTCTTGTCTGGTAACGGTCTTTTCTATACTTTCTATTTGTGTGCTACGTGGCAAAATTTAAGGTTTCCGCCAACAACTTACGCTGGCGGAAGCCCTTGATTTTACATTATTTCTTAGAATTTACCTGCTTTAGCTGCTTCCTCAATGCTTACAGCAACAGCAACGGTCATACCTACCATTGGGTTATTACCTGCACCGATAAGTCCCATCATTTCAACATGGGCAGGTACTGATGAAGAACCTGCAAACTGCGCGTCGCTATGCATACGTCCCATAGTATCTGTCATACCATATGAAGCAGGTCCTGCTGCCATGTTATCAGGATGAAGTGTACGTCCTGTACCACCGCCTGAAGCAACAGAGAAATATTTCTTGCCTTTCTCATTACATTCCTTCTTATATGTACCTGCAACAGGATGCTGGAAACGGGTAGGGTTAGTTGAGTTTCCTGTTATGGATACGTCAACTCCTTCTTTCCACATTATAGCAACGCCCTCGCATACATCATTAGCACCATAGCAGTTTACCTTTGCACGAGGACTGTCTGCATCTTTAGAATAACATTTACGGAATACCTCTTTTACCTCATTGGTGTATGGGTCATATTCTGTTTCAACAAAAGTAAATCCGTTAATACGCGATATAATCTGAGCGGCATCTTTTCCAAGTCCATTCAGTATAACCCTAAGCGGCTTTTTACGTACCTTGTTAGCTTTTTCTGCTATACCTATAGCGCCTTCTGCCGCTGCGAACGACTCATGTCCTGCAAGGAAACAGAAACATTCTGTATCTTCCTCAAGAAGCATTTTACCAAGGTTACCATGTCCAAGTCCAACCTTACGTGTATCTGCAACAGAACCCGGAATACAGAAAGCCTGCAGTCCCTCGCCTATTGCTGCCGCTGCGTCAGCCGCTCTCTTACATCCTTTTTTGATGGCAATTGCTGCACCTACAGTGTATGCCCAGCAGGCATTCTCAAAACAAATCGGCTGAATGCCTTTTACCATATCATATACATTAAGTCCGGCATCTTTTGTAATCTTTTCTGCCTCCTCAATGGAGGAGATACCGTAATCACCTAATACTTTATTAATCTGTTCAATTCTTCTTTCATATGATTCAAATAAAGCCATTTCTTCTCTCCTCCTTAATTATTCAATCACTTCATCTGTTCTTGGGTCGATAATTTTAACTGCGTCAGCAACTCTGCCGTACTGTCCGCTTGCTTTTTCATAAGCGGTATTAGGGTCGTCGCCTTTCTTAATAAAGTCAGTCATCTTACCAAGACTCACAAATTTATAACCAATAATTTCATTATCCTCATCAAGAGCGATACCTGTTACATAACCCTCAGCCATCTCAAGATAACGCGGTCCTTTTGCTTTAGTACCATACATTGTACCTACCTGCGAGCGAAGACCCTTGCCCAAATCCTCAAGGCCTGCTCCAACTGCAAGTCCGTTTTCTGAAAATGCTGACTGGCTTCTTCCATATACAATCTGCAGGAACAATTCTCTCATTGCAGTATTTATTGCATCGCAGACAAGGTCAGTATTGAGGGCTTCAAGAACTGTTCTGCCCGGCAGAATCTCTGACGCCATGGCTGCGGAATGCGTCATTCCCGAGCAGCCGATTGTTTCAACAAGCGCCTCCTCAATAATACCATCTTTTACATTTAACGTAAGCTTACATGCACCCTGTTGCGGAGCGCACCAGCCAATTCCATGTGTAAAACCTGAAATGTCTTTAACATCTTTTGCTTTTACCCATTTTGCTTCTTCCGGAATCGGGGCACATCCATGTGAAACGCCCTGAGCAACCGGACACATTTCTTCTACTTCTTTTGAATAAATCATGTTGAAACTCCTTTCATAATTATCTT
>CANPYY010000091.1 GCA_947588675.1 uncultured Lachnospiraceae bacterium
GATTGAGTATTTTTTATGGAAATATCCACTTTTTTATCTAAATATCTACCTTTCATAAATTTTTCTTGTCCAGCTTGAAAACCAAGTGAACAAACCCTAAAATTTTCTTTTTTAAGTTTATTAAACAAATCTTCTGCAATACATGAATGCAAAATTTTTAACTTTTCATTGCTTCTTTCACTGGTTTCTAAATATCACCTAAAAGAATGTTTTAAAATATTTAAAAATTTTTGATTTGTTCTCATTATTTACCTCCTAATAAAAAATAATCCAAATATTTTTTTAGGTCTTTTGATGAAAATGTATAATATCCTCCACTTTTATACTTGCCCAATAAAGAGATATACTCAATAAAATCATTTGAGATTAAAGCACTTCTAATAATATCGTAATCTATTTTTGTTATGATATATAAACCACTATATACTCCTGTTCCTTCTCCACATTCTATTAGTTTAATATCATTTACTGTTTTTAATAAAGAACTAATAGAGTATTTTTTTTTCTTAACATCTTGTATCCCTTGGCTTCTACCAAACCCCCACCATTCTTCTGAATTTTCAAGATTCCTATTTCTAAGCACTTTATCATTTAATGAATAATAATTTTCAATATTTTTATTTTCTTTTAATTTTTTAAAAGATATTAATTTTCCGTTTTCATACGGAAAAAAACACTTTTTCCATTTTCCAGTTGAAGCTTTCAATACAGGAATAACGTAATCTTCAAACCTAAAATTATTTTGTATAAAAAAACTATCACATAAAGTAGCAAATCCATTTTTAACTTGGATTATATCATCTTGAAATAAAGGAATATATAATAATATTTTTTTTAATCTTTCTAACTTTTCTTTTGTTGAAAAATAAAAACAATTATCAATAAAGAAATCATTATATGCTAATGTATCTATATAAGTAAGATTTTTTCCATCTAAATTATACTCATAATAATCAATTACTTTTTTACTATTATCTTTTTTCAAAACAGTAAGACAAGTATATGTAGATTCATTAAATACCTTATTATGTTTAAAATTTACTATCTTTTGTAAAAGACAATGAGATAAAAAATATTCTCTCATTATATAACCGGATTTAGAAGTAAAATAAGAAGATGGAGTAAGATATCCCAATATGCCGGTATTATTTAACATCTTAATTCCTATTTCAAAAAAAGCGATATATAAATCAGTCATACCTTTTTTTGTAAAATTAAAAATTCTAATCTGCTCTAAATTATTTAAATTGTGTATTCTGACATAAGGTGGATTTCCCACAACAAAATCCATCATTTTATTATATTTCTCAACAACTAATGAATCATCCGATATAATATTCCAATTTACATTTTTTAACCCATACACAGCCGATGCTTCATTAAGTCTTTGAATACATCGTGAACACTCTTTAACATCTAATTCTATACCAAAAATATGATTTTCTAAATCTTTCTTTAAATCTTCAATAGCTATATGTTGTTGAATCGCTATTTCACAGTATCGTTTTACAGCTTCTACTAAAAAGGCTCCATCTCCACAACTATTATCTATAATATTTTTTTTTAAAACATCTACCCCATTGTAACCAACTAAATCTAAAAGAGTACAAACGATAAATGCTGGCGTATAAACTCGACCTTTTTCTTTTATTATTTCATTTTTTCTTTTCATTTTTAAAAACTTAACTACTTTTTGATACTATATACAAATAATAGTATAAAGAATTAACTTACAAAAATCAATAAAAAAATAACTCGATATATGCTTATTTCTATTTCCCATTTAGGAATTGATAAATCCTTTTAAACCTACAAAATGTCAAAATTTGGCACTTTTTATTTGATTAAAAATATTCTCATATCCCTAAAAACTTCCCATTGCATAATATTATAACCGTGTTCACAGCATCAACAAATTTTATTTCTTCTTTTTCTCAAACTACTGAATAATCGACAATAAAGTTCAATGGTTAAAAAATCTTTCTCATCTTGAATGACTTTATTTCTGTCAACAGGTGTTTCAAACAAATAAACCATATATTTGTCATGCCTTATAAAGGCTACATATCGTCTTTGTCAAACAAATCAAAGCTATCAGACGCAACAAAGAAATTAAATGCATCCACTTCTTGCGGAGTAATAACAGGAGGCATTTCTGTTAACTTATTCTTATCAATAAAACTACAGCGTTCAATTTTTTGTTTAAACTCATTCGATAACCACTCAGAGTTCCATAACTTAACTTCTTTTTCATTTACTATTTTACATAGTTTTTCACCATAGTCATATGATGGGTTAATATTATAACTAATTCGCTGTAACCAAATATCCATAAAACCCGTATTTGGTAGTTGCTTGAATTTATTATTTATTTTTTTTATAAAATCCATTTTTTTCTCTTCTGTATCTAAGCAATTGATAATTTTGCTTAAAATAGCAGCACAAATAGGATATGTAGACGGATTATTATATGCCAAATCAACAATGATACTAATCAATACCGGTAAATTATCCTTCTGGCAATCTATAGTTAGTTTTTTAAAAAATTTTGTTAAAATTTTTCTTAATTGCCCAGAATTTTGATTTTTTTTCTGCAAAATCATATAATTGCAAAAGAAGACGTTGATTGTTATGCTTTTTAATTTTAGATCGTGTTTCTTTAGATGTATTATCATTATCTTCATTTATTAAATATTGATTACTTAATATAGATGTCAATAAATTTATCTTATCTCTTTTTATGGCTCCCAATATAAGATTATTACTATAGGTTGTCTTTGTGGAATTTAGTTTCAATCCAAATTCTATAAGTATTTCTGTAAGATATCTTATTATTTTCATTCCGGATTGTTGATTATTTGTAAAAATTCTATAATCATCTCTGTATCTAATAATATAATAATCTTTAATATCG
>CANPYY010000092.1 GCA_947588675.1 uncultured Lachnospiraceae bacterium
GCGCTTGCGTTCTGTCTGGTGGATATGTTTGATACGATTGGTACTCTGTATGGAGCCTGCGCAAGGGGAAATCTTCTGACCGAAGAAGGGGAAGTGCCCAACATGGATAAAGCGATGCTTGCGGATGCCATAGCCACCACGTGCGGCGCGGTTTGCGGTACATCCACGGTAAGCTCTTATGTGGAGGCTTCCACGGGCATTGCGGAAGGCGGAAAGACAGGCATGTCCGCCATGGTGACCGGGGCGTTGTTTTTTGTCAGCATGTTTTTAAGTCCGATTGCGATGCTTGTACCGGGATGTGCGACATCGGCGGCGCTCATCTATGTGGGAATCATGATGATGAACTGCGCCAGAAATATAGACTGGCTGAAAATAGAGGAGGCGGTTCCGGCGTTTCTGACTTTGGCGATGATGCCTATGACCTATAATATTTCGTATGGCATTGCCTTCGGCGTGATTTCTTATGTGCTTATCAGCGTGTTTACCGGAAAAGCAAAGCAGGTAAAAGCAGGAACCTGGATAATCGCGGTGCTTTTTGCCGTCATGTTCTTTGTGACGCATTAAGAACTGTCGCGAAATAACATTATTAGACTGTTAGGACGAGCAAGATGATGATGTTATCACAAACTGTTTGCGAGGAGGAAAAAAGAATTTGTTTCGAACGTCAAAGAAACCTACGAGGATGAAAATGAGATGTTTGTTGAAGTGACAGGCGACTACCGTGTGTCAAATGTGGAAGTGCTTAATGCGGAAGGCAGTTATTCTCCTTTGGATTTAGAGAAAATTTACACAGTAGCCTCCACAGATTACATCATCAAGGACTATGGGGACGGGTACAGTATGTTTGCCGATAATACCCTGCTGATTGATGAGGGCATGACGGATTATCAGATGCTGGCAAACTATATTCAGGAAAATTTGGGTGGAAATCTTTCCGCCTATTCGTCCACTCAGGGCAGAATTAAAGTGAAGTGAAGGAAGGAGTGAAACAATTTTGATTTCTTTTTTGAGTGCAGTTATTATTTTAATATTGGGCTATTTATTCTATGGTATGATCGTTGAAAAGGTCTTTTCTCCAAAAAAACAGGCAACACCGGCTATAGCCCATCCGGATGGAATAGATTATGTTCCTATGTCTGACTGGAAAGTATTTTTGATTCAGCTATTAAATATTGCGGGGACAGGACCGATATTCGGCGCTTTAATGGGCGCGGTTTTCGGACCGGTGGTCTTTTTGTGGATTGTATTCGGTTCCATTCTTGGCGGCGCAGTTCATGATTATTTTACCGGCATGATTTCTCTTCGTATGGACGGAGCATCTGTTTCGGAAATCGTCGGAGAATACCTTGGCAATGGCGCAAAACAAATCATGCGTGTTTTTTCCGTAATTTTACTGGTATTGGTAGGGGCAGTGTTTACTACCAGCCCTGCTGCGCTAATCGCAAATCTTACGCCGGAATGGCTGAATAGCATTTTTTGGGTTGTCGTAATCTTGGTATACTATTTTCTCGCAACGTTACTGCCCATTGATAAACTGATTGGAAAAATCTATCCGGTGTTCGGCATAGTCCTGATTATAATGGCGGTGGGAATTACTGTCGGTATTTTTGCTAAAGGGTACACAATTCCTGAGATAACAATGCAGAACCTTCATCCTGATAATAAACCGATATGGCCTTATATGTTTGTAACCGTAGCCTGCGGGGCAATCTCCGGATTTCATTCCACGCAATCGCCTTTAATGGCAAGGTGCTTGAAACGTGAAAAGAGCGGCAGAAAAATATTTTACGGCGCAATGATTGCAGAAGGCGTAATTGCCCTGGTATGGGCGGCTGCAGGTGTAGCTTTCTACGAAAGCACGGGAGGGCTGTCTAATGCGCTCGCAGAGATGGGACAGTCAGGCGTAGTCTATGATATATCAATAGGATTATTAGGAATCATAGGCGGTGTTCTTGCTGTTATCGGAGTGGTGATATGCCCTATTTCTTCCGGGGATACGGCCTTTCGCAGCGCAAGGCTTACGATTGCTGATTGGTTCGGGATTGACCAGAAGAATTTTGGCAAAAGAATTGCCGTGGCGCTGCCTCTGCTTTTGGTCGGCGCGCTTTTGACTCAGATTGATTTTGACGTGGTATGGCGGTATTTTTCATGGTCTAATCAGACGCTTGCCATGATTGTGTTATGGTCAATCGCAGTCTATATTGCAAAAAACGCAAAGCGGAAAATGTATTGTTTTATAGCCGTGGTTCCTGCGGCCTTTATGACGGCGGTCTCCATAACATACATACTTATGGCAGATGAGGGCTTGAAAATAGCAGGAAGATTTTCTTATCCGATAGGAATTGCGGCGGCGCTTTTGGCAACGAGTTGGTTTATTGTGACAAATATAGCCAAAAGGAAAAAGTCTTAGTTTGAAACATTACAGATACGCTGTCTTGTTGTCGGAGGCGTTAAGGATTCGGCTGTCCGATTTGTAAATGACTGGATGGAGTCAATACACTGACGCCGAGGATTCAGATGCCAAATGCCGCAGAGACCTGTTTGTGAGGTCATGCGGCATTGGCTCAGGCTGTGCCCTTATTTTTGACTTTGTGAGGCTTCATAACATGAGGGAAAGTCTATAAGAAATAAGTCTTATCAGAATCACTGTTTGATGGGAAGTGGTTCAGAGCGAAAAATTTTAATTCGTATGATGCAGTAAAAACTTCTTGCATTACGCAAAACATTGTGTTACAATAAATAAACAATCTGAAATTTCAGTTTTTTCAAATAAGGCATAACAATGCCTTTCAAAAGTAAAACTATATGGCCATAT